>DATICF010000074.1:0-93933 GCA_035456965.1 Nocardioidaceae bacterium | reverse complement strand
CGACGTCCAGGGGCACGACGTGAAGGCGGCCGCTCTCATGGGCCAGCTGCGAACCGTCGTACGAGCGACTGCCTGCGAGGGGCACCCGCCGGCCGGTGTCCTCGCGCGCACCTCGGACTACCTCGAACGGCTCGGGAGCGACCTGCTCGCCACGGTCCTGGTCGTGCACCTCGACATCCACGCGCGACTGGCGACCATCGCGTGCGCCGGCCATCTGCCGCCGGTCGTCCTCGGCACGTCGGGGAAGGACACAGCCCTTCAGCCGGTAGAGGTCGAGACCGGCCCGCCTCTCGGGGTCGGGCACCGGTGGGAGGAGCGAAGCACCCATCTTCCTCCCGAGAGCGTCATCCTGCTGTACACCGATGGTCTGGTGGAGACCCGCACCTGGGACATCGACCACGGCGTGGGCCTGCTCGGCGCCCTGCTCGAGACGCTGCCGACCGGGTCCAGCCCCGAGCAGGTCCTCGAAACGGCCCTGAGCCTGCTGCCTGCGGGAAACCGCGGCGACGACGTCGCCGTGCTCGCAGCGCTCGTCCCGTCGACCCCTGGGGCAGCAGCCGACCGAGCGACCCGTTCGCTGCCCGCTCAGGCAATGTCGGTGCCACTGGCCCGTTCGTGGGCCGAGGGCTGGCTGGCAGGTTCCCCGGTCCCGCCCCACCTCCGTGACACGGCGGTCCTGGTGGTGTCCGAGCTTGTCACGAACGCGGTTCGTCAGGGCGACGGCACGGTGCGCGCGATGCTGGAGACGAGGGGCAGCTCCCTGCTGATCGAGGTCTTCGACGAGAGCCACCGGATGCCCACCCTCAGCGACTACGCCGTCGACGCGACCTGGGGCCGTGGTCTGCACCTGATCGACACCGTCTGCTCCGGGTGGGGCGTCAACGAGCAGCTCGACGGCAAGGCGGTCTGGGCGCGCCTCGACTGGTGAGGTCTCACCAGTTCGCTGGGTTCTTCTTGCTCGGCTGGACTCTCGGCGGCTCGCCCGGCATCTTCGGGTAGTCCGGCGGGTAGGGCATCTCTCCGAGCCCCTGCTCCTCGTCGCGGGCGTACATCTGGAGCAGAGGCTCGATCGAGTACTGCTCATCGTCGATGCCCTCGTGGGGATCGCCGACCTCGCCGAAACGTCTCGGGACCGTGTGGAGGTTGAACGACCTCGGGTCGACCTCCGGCAGCTCTTCCCAGGTCACCGGCGTGGAGACCGGTGCCCCGGCAATGGGCCTGAGGCTGTAGGCACCGGCGATCGTACGGTCGCGGCAGTTCTGGTTGTAGTCGACGAAGATCCGCTCGCCGCGTTCCTCCTTCCACCAGGCGGTCGTGACCTCCGGCGTCCGACGCTCGAGCTCGCGTCCGAAGGCGATCGCGGCGTGCCGAACGTCGTTGAACGACCACCGCGGCTCGATCCGGACGTAGACGTGCACGCCTCGGTTGCCGCTGGTCTTGGGGAATCCGCGCATGCCCAGCTCCTCGAGGAGCTCACGCGCCTTGCCCGCTACCCGAGCCGCGTCGGCGAAGCTCGTCCCGGGCTGAGGGTCGAGGTCGATGCGAAGCTCGTCGGGGTGGTCGACGTCCTCACGACGCACCGGCCACGGGTGGAAGGTCAGCGTGCCCATCTGGGCCGCCCACGCGATGACGGCCGGCTCGGTCGGGCACACCTCCTCGGCGGTGCGCCCTGAGGGGAAGGTGATCACCGCCGTCTCGACGTAGGACGGAGCACCCTTGGGCACCCGCTTCTGGTAGAACGCCTCGCCGTGCTCACCGGTCCGCGTGCTCAGCTTGATCCCCTCGTGAACCCCCTTGGGCCACCGCTCGAGCGTGGTGGGGCGGCGGTCGAGCGCGCGCATGATGCCAGGAGCCACCGCGAGGTAGTACTCCACGACCATCAGCTTGGTGACCTCCGCGGTGGACTCCGTCGCGGGGTAGATCACGCGGTCAGGATTCGTCACGCGCACAGTCCGGCCTGCAGCGTCGATCTCGGTCGCGGGGCTCGCCATGAGCCCAATCTAGGGGCGGTGGCCCCAGGCGGCGAGCATCCCACGCTGCGTGATTGGTGTGGCTGAGTAGCGTGGGAGACATGGGTTACCAGGTCAACAAGAGCGAGGAGGAGTGGCGCGCGCAGCTCACCCCTCAGGAGTACGCCGTCCTGCGCAAGGCAGGCACCGAGCCGGCGTTCACCGGCGAGTACACCGACACCAAGACCACGGGCGTCTACCGTTGCCGTGCCTGCGAGGCCGAGCTGTTCAGGTCAGACACGAAGTTCGAGTCCCACTGTGGCTGGCCGTCGTTCTTCGCTCCTCTGGCGGAGGACCGGGTCGAATACCTCGAGGACTACTCGTTCGGGATGAAGCGGGTGGAGGTTCGCTGCGGCACCTGCGGCTCACACCTCGGCCACGTCTTCGAGGGCGAAGGGTATGACACCCCGACCGATCAGAGGTACTGCATCAACTCGATCAGCCTGACCCTGGAGCCCACCGAGTGACTCACGCGGGTCAGGCGTCCCGGTCTCGTTGGGGCCGAGATGCCTGACCCGGGTCGACGTCAGGGCAGATCGCCGATGAGCTCGGTCGGAGTGCGGCGCCTGCCGGTGTAGAACGGGACCTCCTCGCGCACGTGTCGGCGTGCGTCGGAGCCACGCAGGTGGCGCATCAGGTCCACGATCCGGTAGAGCTCGTCGGCCTCGAAGGCCAACAGCCACTCGTAGTCGCCGAGTGCGAACGAGGCGACGGTGTTGGCCCGCACGTCGGGAAAGCCGCGCGCCATCATGCCGTGCTCGGCGAGCATGCGACGCCGCTCGTCGTCCTCGAGGAGATACCACTCGTAGGACCGGACGAACGGATAGACACAGACGTACTGCCGCGGCTCCTCGTCGGCGAGGAAGGCCGGGATGTGGCTCTTGTTGAACTCCGCCGGGCGATGCAGCGCCATCTGGGACCAGACCGGGTCGAGGCGGGCACCGAACGCCGTGCGGCGGAAACGGTGGTAGGCCCGCTGCAGGTCGTCGGAGTCCTCCGCGTGCCACCAGATCATCAGCTCGGCGTCGGCGCGAAGGCCCGACACGTCGTAGAGGCCCCGGATGCGCACGTCTGAGGCTTCGAGGTCCTCGAAGAGCTTCTCGACCTCGTTGGCCTCGCTTGCCCGGTCGCCCTCACCGATCACGTCGCGCAGGTGGAAGACCGACCACATCGTGTAGCGGATGGTGTCGTTGAGGTCGCGGGCGACCTTTCCCTGGTTCGGACGCTTCACGGACTCAGTCATGGGTCCATTCTCCCTTCAGGGACAAGGCCTCGAGCACCTGGGTGACCGCGCCCTCGGCCGAGGCGATGCAGGCCGGGACACCGAGCCCGTCGTACGCCGCCCCGCACACCGAGAGCGCGTCGACCTTCGCCACCGACAACCGCACCTGACGCACGCGGTCGACGTGCCCGACGGCGTACTGCGGCAGGCTCCCGCCCCACCGCTGCACATGCCAGTCCACCGGGCGGACCGAGAGACCGACGGCGTCGCTGAGCTCCTCGAGGGCGACCTCGACCAGGCTCGCGTCATCGACCTGGAGCACCTGCTCCTCGCGGTGCCGACCGATCGAGCAGCGCATGAGGAGCAGGTCCTCGCCGTCGTCTGCACCCTGACCCGCCTCGGCGACCCAGCCCCACTTGGCGAACGAGTACGTCGCTGCCTTGACCGCGCGGCGGTCGACCGGGGGCACGAGGAAACCCGAACCGCTGGTCGCCGGGAAGTCGCGACGACGGAAGGCGAGCGTGATGACCGCCATCGAGGCGTACTCCACCCGAGCCAGCTCCAGCGACGCCTCCGGCGAGACGTCGCTGAGCAGGCGTGCCGTCGCGGCAGCCGGGGTGGCGAGCACGACCGCGTCGGCGTTGACGATCCGCGGGTCGTGGGCGGAACCGACGACGAGGTTCCAGCAACCTTCCGAGTTGCGGGCGAGGTCCCTGACGGTGGCGCCTGTGTGTACGTCGATGTCGGCGTGGTCGACGATCGCCTGGGGAAGCTGTCCGAGCCCACCGACCAAGCCTGCGAAGACGGGTGCGTCGGACGTGGCAGCACTCGCCGCGGCGGCCGCCCGCATCATCGACTTGTCCCGCTCGAGCAGCGCGACGACCTGCGGCACCGTGGCGCGTGCCGAAAGCTCACGTGCATGTCCGGCGTACACGCCGCCGAGCAGCGGCTCGACCAGCCGGTCCACGACCTCCTTGCCGAACCGCTCCTCGATCAGCCATCCGACACTCACGTCGCTCTCCCCGATCCGGGTCTCGGGCAGAACGGTGTCGAGAGCTGCGCGAGCCAGGCCCGCCTTGGAGATCACACCGCTGTCCGCGAGCCCCCGCGCGTCGACGGGGACTCCCATCAGGGTGCGCGGCATCGCGACCATCTCGCCCCGCGTCCACAGCCTCGCGGAGATCGTTTCGGGGTGGACGAGCAGATCTCCGAGCCCGACCTCTCGGGCGAGCGCGGTGGCCTCGGGGCGACGGTTGAGCAGGGACTCTGCCCCCACGTCGACGGTGATCCCGGCGACCTCGGCCCGGGCGAGCTTGCCGCCGATCGACGGTGACCCCTCGAGCACGGTGACCCTGAGCGCGGGCGCCCGCCGTCTCAGCGAAGCCGCAGCCGCGAGACCGCTGATCCCGCCTCCCACGACGACGACATGGGCAGGCTCGGACGAGCTGGGGCGTTGGGTCACGACTCCAAGAGTCCCAAACCCGCCGCGCCAACTCCAACTCCGCCGGAACCGCGACTCGACGTGGCGCGTCACACCCGAGTGGTGCCCCGCGCACCCGACTCGAGGAGGCAACATGCGAACCACCGATGGAGCGCGCCGCAGATGGGCTGTTCCCCTGGCGGCGACGACCATGCTCGCCCTGGCCGCAGGGTGCAGCGGTGGCGTCGGGAGCGCCGACAACGAGGCGACCTCGGAGGGCGGTGCGAGGGACACCGGCGGGGTCGCTGCGCCGCTCGACGCGGCCCGACCACCGGAGGGCGCCCCGGACTCAGAGCGCGGGGACGCCTCCGGCACGGGGACGGTCGGCGCGAACCGTCCGACCCCGCAAACGAGGGCCGTGATCCGCAAGGGCGAGGTCTCGCTCGTCACCAAGGAGATGAACCGCGCACGCGTCGAGATCGATGACCTTCTCGGTCGCCACGGCGGCTATCTCGCCAGCGAGGACACCTCGAACGACCGGACCGGGCAGCCGGATCGCTCGGTGCTGGTGCTGCGCGTTCCCGAGCCAGCGTTCGACGAGACGATGACCGAGCTCACGAAGATCGGCCGCACGAAGCAGGCTGATCGCCGGTCCGAGGACGTCACGACCGAGGTCATCGACGTCAACTCGCGGGTGACCACCCAGGAGCTCAGCCTCTCCCGGCTGCAGCGGTTCCTGCGTCAGGCGACCGACGTGGACGACATGATCCGGCTCGAGTCCGAGATCGCCACCCGCCAGGCCGAGCTGGAGTCACTCAAGGCACAGCAGAAGTACCTCACCGACAACACCTCCATGTCGACGATCACGGTGCGGCTGCGCACGCCCCAGACTCCCCCACCGCCTCCCCGGGAGGAGGAGAGCGGCTTCCTCGCCGGTCTGGCCGATGGCTGGGGCGCGCTCATGACGGTGCTGGTCGGGGCCGCGACCGTGTTCGGAGCGGTACTCCCGTTCCTCGTGGTCCTCGGGTTGCTCGGCGTACCGACCTGGCTGCTCCTGCGGGCGGCCTCCCGGCGGCGGCAGCAGGCTCCCATCACCCCACCCCCCGCCGACGCCGGCTGACAGCGACCGGCGGTCACCGCCCGAGTAACCGGGCACATGTGACCATCGACATCGAACCGGTGCGGGAGCACAGTCGTAGGCAGGAGCAGCCTCGGCGAGGGGATTGATCATGGCCAGACTCCGACTTCTGGCAGCGCTCATGCTGGCACCGATCATGGTCGCCGCGACCACCGCAGCCACCGCCACCAACGCCTCCCACCCGGAATCGGCCGACTCGCGGTCCATCCCGATCCCCGACGACTTCCAGCCGGAGGGCATCGCGGTGAAGGGTTCGACCTTCTACGTGGGCTCGCTGAACGACGGCGACATCTACCGCGGTGACCTGAGGAGCGGCAGCGGCAAGGTGCTCGTCGACGTGTCCGGCAGGGCTGCACTCGGCCTGAAGGTGGACAAGCACCGGCACCGGTTGTTCGTAGCGGGGGGACCGTTCGGGCGCGCCTACGTCTACGGCCTGAAGAAGGGGCGGACGCTTGCGAACATCAGGCTCACGAGGGCGAAGCGGACACTCGTCAACGACGTGGTCGTCACCAGGCACGCGGCGTACTTCACCGACACGTTCGCTCCCAAGATCTACAAGCTGCCCATCAGGGCTGACGGGTCCCTCGGACGGCCCCGCGCGATCACGGTCAAGGGTCCTGCCGCGGCACCCACCGACGGCTTCGGCCTGAACGGGATCGACGCGACCCCTGGCGGCAGAACCCTGATCGTGGACCACACCGACTTCGGCGCTCTCTTCACGATCGACCCGCGCAACGGCAAGAGCCGTCGGATCGCCATCACGAAGGGGTCGCTGGTCAAAGGCACGCTCGACGGAATCCTGCTGGAGCGCCGACACCTGTGGGTCGTGGAGAACACCGAGAACGCCGTGGTGAAGCTACGGCTGTCGAAGACCCTGCGGTGGGCCCGGGTGAAGGCGAGGCTGACCGACCCGCTGTTCCGAGTGCCGACCACGGTGGCCGATTACGGATGCAAGCTTGCTCTGGTCAATGCGCGCTTCGACCTCGGGTTCCCGCCTCCGTTCGGCGAGGGCGCACCGCCGGGGACCGACTTCGACGTCGTGGTGGTCGAGAAGCCCTCGGGCAACCACCGCCGGCGCTGTCACTGAGCGGAGTGTTCGTGGACGAAGTCGGTCAGCCGAGCGAGCTGGTCGGGATCGGTCGAGGGCATCACGCCGTGCCCGAGGTTGAAGATGTGACCAGGGGCGGTCCGGCCTGCCTCGAGCACCTCGGACGCACGGGCGAGCATCACCTCGGTCGGCGCGAACACCAGTGACGGGTCGAGGTTGCCCTGCACGGCGCGGCCGCCGACCCGCTTGATACCCGCGGCGAGAGGGACCCGCCAGTCCACGCCCACCACGTCGGCGCCGGCCTCCCCCATCAGCCCGAGCAGCTCGCCGGTGCCGACCCCGAAGTGGATGCGCGGCACCCCCAGCGACCCGGCCGCGGTGAGCACCTGCGAGGAGTACGGCATGACGTAGCGCCGGTAGTCCTCGGGAGACATGGCCCCGGCCCAGGAGTCGAAGAGCTGTACGGCGGAGGCACCGGCCTCGACCTGCACCTCGAGGTACGCAGCCGAGATGCCGGCGATCTTGCGCATGAGCGCATCCCACAGTTCGGGGTTGCCGAACATCATGGCCTTGGTCTTCGCGTGCTCCTTGGACGGCCCGCCCTCGACAAGGTAGGAGGCGACCGTGAACGGAGCACCTGCGAAACCGATCAGCGGCGTCGAGCCGAGCTCGCCCACCAGTCGCTGGACCGACTCGGTGATGAACCCGACGTGCTCCGGGGTCAGGTCCTCGATCGCCTCGACGTCAGCGAGCGAGGCGACCGGCTTGGCCACGACGGGTCCGACTCCGGGGACGATGTCGAGGTCGACGCCCACCGCCTTGAGCGGCAAGACGATGTCGGAGAAGAAGATCGCCGCGTCCACGCCGTACCGACGCACAGGCTGCATCGTGATCTCAACCACCAGGTCCGGACGCATGCACGACTCGAGCATCGCGACGCCCTCGCGGATCTTGCGGTACTCCGGGAGCGAGCGCCCGGCCTGACGCATGAACCACACCGGCGTGTGGGGCACTTCCTCGCCGCGTGCGGCCCTGAGGAAGGCGGAGTCGTGGACGGCGGAGTCGGTCTGCGAGGCTGCTGGCACGTCTCTCATCCTCGCAGGTGGCGGCGGCGAGTCGGGCGTCCACCCGGCGTGATCCGGCTTACCATGAGGCCATGGCCGCGCAACAAGAGTCCCGTGTGGAGGGTCCGACGATGCCTGAGGAGTTTCTCTCGGCGGTCGACCGGATGCACGCTGCCCGGCTACGTCCGGAGATCTTCTGCGAGGAGATGCCGGCGCCACAGCGGATCGCCCCCTACGCCGCGGCTCTCTCGGCCGACGTCACCGTCGATGGCGACGACGTCGGCACCGGCCGCATCGTGCTCCTCCACGACCCTGCCGGCAACGAGTCCTGGGCGGGCACCTTCCGCTGCGTGGCCTATGCCCGGGCGGAGATCGACCCGGAGATGGCCAACGACGCCCTCCTAGGCGAGGTCGGATGGTCGTGGCTGACCGAGGCGCTCGACGCCCACGGCGCGGAGTACCTCGCTCCCTCCGGCACCGTCACCAAGGTCTCCTCGGAGAGCTTCGGAGGGATGGCCGAGGAGGATGCGACTGCCCAGCTCGAGATCCGGGCGTCGTGGACCCCGATCGGAGACATCGCCGACCACGTCGAGGCGTGGGGCGAGCTGTTGTGCACGGCTTCGGGGCTGCCCCCGGTGCCTGAGGGTGTCGCTCCGCTGCCGAGCCGACGAGGACAGCGCGGCCGTCGCTGATGCCACCAGAGGAAACCGAGAACGTCGAGCCGACCGCAGAGGAGCAGGAGACCCCGCCGGCGCCGCTGCTCGAGTTGCGCGACGGCCTTCCCCCGGTTGTAGACACCGACGCAGCGCTCGCGGAGGTGGTCCAGGCGATCGCTTCGGGCACCGGCCCGGTCGCGGTCGACGCCGAGCGCGCCTCCGGCTACCGCTACTCCGCCCGCGCCTATCTCATCCAGCTGCGCCGCGAGGGCGCCGGATCCGCGCTCGTGGACCCGATCCCGTTCACGGACATGACCGCACTCGACGAGGCGATCGGCGAGGCCGAGTGGATCCTCCACGCCGCCACCCAGGACCTTCCCTGCCTCACCGAGCTCGGGATGCGGCCACGATCCCTGTTCGACACCGAGCTCGCGGGCAGGCTGCTGGGCTACCCACGCGTGGGTCTGGCCACCCTCGTCGAGGAGATCGTCGGCAGGCGCCTGCGCAAGGAGCACTCCGCGGTGGACTGGTCCACCAGGCCGCTCCCGGAGCCGTGGCTGGAGTACGCCGCCCTCGACGTCGAAGTGCTCATCGAGCTGCGCGACGCACTCGCCGACGAGCTCGAGCGCACTGGCAAGACGGAGTGGGCGCGACAGGAGTTCGCTCACCTGGTCAACGCCGTGCCCAACACCCCGCGCAAGGACCCGTGGCGCCGCACCTCCGGGATGCACCGGGCACGAGGCCGTCGCGCTCTCGCCGCCGTCCGAGAGCTGTGGGAGGCCCGCGATGCGATCGCCGCCCAACGCGACGTGACGCCGGGCCGCATCATCCCTGACGCGGCGATCGTGGAGGCCGCCAACGCGCTGCCTCGCGACCGCTCCTCGCTGCTCGCCCTCAAGGGTTTCAAGGGCCGAGGCGCGCAGCGCTACGCCAGCAGATGGGTGGAGGCACTGAACCTCGTCCGGTCACTTCCCGAGGACGAGCTGCCCCCGCTCGCAGCCAGGTACGACGGTCCCCCGCCTCCTCGCGCCTGGAGTGACCGCGACCCCGTGGCGGCGGCGCGGCTGGCAACGGCCCGTGGAGAGCTCGCTGCCCTGGCGAAGAAGCTCAACCTCCCCGTGGAGAACCTGCTGACCCCCGACTTCGTGCGGCGGTTGATGTGGGAGCCGCCCAACGTCGATCAGCACGAGCTCCCCGGGGCGGTCACTGGCCGGCTCCGTGAGCTCGGTGCGCGCGAGTGGCAGGTGGAACTGACCCTCGGGGTGCTGACCCGGGCGATCGTCACCGCGCCGACGAAGGTCGCTGAGGCCGAGGTCGCCGCATCCGCCGCGGAAGCCGACTGACTTCTGGTCGGGTGCGCCCGCCCAGGACGCCGGCACCTCCGGCGAGCCCACCCGGCTGAGGCTGAGCGGTGGGTCACTCCTCCTTCGGAGCGAGGACCCGGGTCGAGGTGGTGTCGATCTCCTCGAGCAGCGAGTCGAGGTCGATCACGGGCGCGTAGAACATGCGGTTGAACGCGGACTCGACCGACTCCGAGAGCTCGGGCCAGACCGGGGTGAAGGGCGAGGTCTGCGCGCGTCGTACGCCCTCGTTGAAGATGAACGAGCTCGCCGGCTGTCGTGACTCCTGGGCGAAGACGGCCGAGTGGGCGACCTCGAGATTGGACGGGACGACGTAGCCGGTGCGGGCCGTGATGGCCGCCCCCTGCCGACCCACCGCGAAGGCGAGGAAGTCGCCGGCGGCCTCGACCTCGTCGGTGTCCGCGGAGACGCAGTAGCCGTTCATCTCCGCGATCGTGCGCTGTCGTCCGAGGCTGGGAAGCGGCATGACGTCGAAGCGGAGGTCCGGCGCTTCCCGGAGCTCCGGTGTGAGTGCCCGGGTGCCGATGATCATCCCGAGCTCGCCGTCGATGAACCGGCGCAGTGCGTCCTTCTCCTCGAGCTGCCTCGGGGTCGGGGTGAACTTCGGGTCACGCACGAGCGCGAGTACCTGCTCGAGCGCCTCGCGAGAGTCGCCGTCGCTCAGCGTCAACGTCGTGGGGGCCTGGACGTCGTCGACGATCTCCCCGCCCGCGGACCAGACGAACGGCGCGATCGACTCCAGCGATGGCTCGATGTAGACGCCGTGGCCGGGACCCCGGGAGGCTCGACGCGCGGCGGTCGTGAACAACTCCCAGCTCCACCCGTCGAGAGCCGTCGGCGGCTCCTCGTCCTCGCCTCCGAGACGCCGGAGGTTCACAAGGTCCTGGTTGTAGTAGACGACCGCAGGCGAGACGTCGTGAGGCATGCACTGCAGCCTTGCGTCCGCGGCGAAGGCGGTGAGCCCACCGCGCTGATAGCCGTCTCCGAAGTCGACCTGCCGCGCCTCGAGCAAGCCGTCGACAGGCTGGACCAGCTCGTCGGCGACAAGACGCGGCACATGGTCGTGGTCCATGAGGAAGACGTCGGGAGCATCGCGGCTCTCGATCGCGGCCATGACGCCCTCGGCGTCCTCGTGCGTCTCGAGCTCGACGGTGATGTGGGGGTTGGCGTCGGTGAAAGCCTTGGCGAGCGTGTCGTAGGCCTCGAGCATCGCCGCTGGGCCGTAGACGCCGACGCTGATGGTCGCCGGGTCGGGGGCGGACGAGCTCGTGCTCGGCGTCGGTTCCGGCGCGCTCCGCTCGGGATCAGTCGTGGTGCAACCGGCCATCACAGCGCACACCACAACGCCGCCCATGAGGGCCTTCAGCCCCGGCCCGACCACCACGTCGACTGCCTCCCCTGCCGCTCAACGGCGCATCGCTTGCCTCGAACAACACACCGTACCGGCCGTTTGTCCAACAGCCCGGAGCGGACAGCGCCCAAGGCGACGTGGCGCTGAGCACACCCCGCGCGTGGGCCCCCGCCGCCGCGTCGCTCTAGGAGGCGTTCAGCCTGGCGAGGTCCTCGTCATCGAGCTTGAGGTCCGCCGCGGCGACGGAGTCCCGGACCGACTCCACCCGGCTCGCACCGGGGATGGGGATCACGACCGGGGACTGCGCGAGCTCCCACGCGAGAGCGACCTGCTGGGGTGAGGCGTCGTACTTCGCGGCTACCTCCCCGAATACGGCGAAGCGGTCACCGAGCTCGCCCGCGCCGCCCATGCCGCCGAGCGGGCTCCACGGCAAGAAGGCGATGCCGAGCTCGGCGCAGAGGTCGAGCTCTCGCTGCGAGCTGCGAAAGCGCGGAGAGTACTCGTTCTGGACCGCGACCAGCCCCTCCCCGAGAATCTCGTGAGCGAGCCGAATCTGGTCCGGGTCGGCGTTGGAGATGCCGGCGCCCACGATGAGCCCGTCGTCGAGCAGCTGCTTGAGACCGCCGACGGTCTCGGCGTAGTCGACCTTCGGGTCCGGTCGGTGGTGCTGGTAGAGCCCGATCGCTTCGACCCCCAGGCGGCGCAGCGACCCCTCGCAAGCTGTCCGGAGGTACTCCGGCCGCCCGTCGAGGTGCCAGTCGCTGCCCGACCGGGTGTGACCTCCCTTGGTTGCAACGAGCACCTCGTCGGCGTCGGAACCGTACTCGCGCAGCGCGCGGGCGATCAGGTCCTCGTTGTGGCCGAAGCTGTCCTCATGGATCGAGTAGGCGTCAGCCGTGTCGATCAAGGTGACACCGGAGTCGATGGCAGCGTGGATCGTCCGGATCCCCTTCGCCTCGTCGTTGTGCTCGCGCACGGACATCGGCATGCCCCCGAGCCCGATCGCCCCAACCGTCCTGTCACCGATACGTCGCTGCTCCATGCCCCCACCCTAGGTGAGCCTCTGGCACCATCTACGCCGTGAGCGACCTGCCGGAGACTCTTGACCGTGCTTGGCACCGCAGTCGGGTCTCCGCCCGCTCCCGGGTCGCGCGGCTGCGTTCGAAGTCCTGGCACATCGGCCAGGCCGCCGTCGCAGCGGCGCTCGCGTGGGTGATCGCCAAGGACGTCCTCGGCCACGACATCCCGTTCTTCGCGCCCATCGCGGCCGTGGTCAGTCTCGGCACCACCTACGGACAGCGGCTTCGCCGAGTGGCGGAGGTCACCGTCGGCGTCGCGGTCGGGGTGCTCGTGGCCGACCTGCTCGTGATCGCACTCGGCGACGGCTGGTGGCAGCTGGCCCTCATCGTGGCGCTCGCCATGTCGGCCGCCATCCTGCTCGACACCGGCGGGCTGCTCGTGACCCAGGCGGCCGTCCAGTCCATCATCGTGACCACGCTGCTCCCCAATCCCGACCAGGCTCTCACCCGCTGGACCGACGCTCTCGTAGGTGGCGCGGTGGCTCTCGTGGCGGCTGCCGTCGTGCCGGGAGCGCCCTTGCGCCGCCCACGGGAGCAGGCCGCGGTCGTGGTGCGCAAGATCGCGTCCCTGCTTCGGGCTGCCTCCCACAGCGCCGTGGACGGCGACCTGGAGCGCGCGCTGGAGGCACTGGACAACGCTCGCACGACCGAGCCGCTGCTCCGCGAGCTCCAGGCGGCTGCGGACGAAGGGATGTCCGTGGTCGCCTCCTCCCCGTTCCGTCGACGGCAACGGGGTCAGGTGCGCCGGGTCGCCCAGCTGATCGAGCCGATCGACCGCGCGATGCGCAACACGCGTGTGCTGGTCCGCCGCGTGGCGGTGGCCAACTACCGCAGCGAGGCCCTCCCCAGAGCACACGCGCTGCTCTGCGCGGACCTCGCGGACGCGACCGACGAGATGGCCGCCGCTCTCGAGCGCGACGAAATGGCGTCCGGCGTGCGGTTGACGCTCATCCGGATCGGCGAGGGGACGGCACAGGTCGAGCGCGTGTCCGAGCTCTCCGCGGAGGTGGTGCTCGCCCAGATTCGCTCGATCGTGGTCGACCTGCTCCAGATCACCGGCCTGGACGTCGTCGAGGCGACTGACGCGCTGCCACCCATGCGGTGAGCCGGACCGTCGTACTCTGGACGGCGATGCCCGAGACACCACGCCACCACCGGCCAGCCCTCCCCGGGGCGGCCCACTTCGACGCGATCCCGGTCGACGACGACCCGGCAGTTCGAGCCGAGGCGGCCGACCGTTGCGCCACGTTGCTCGTGCGAGGTGCACGCGACGAGGCCGATGAGGCGGTCGTCACCCGGGTGGTCACCCTGGCCGAGACCGAGGGCCTCGAGACGCTGGCGGACCTGTGGGCGGGCTCACCGGCCGACTCGCTGGCAGGCTGCCTGTGGCGGCTCTACCTCCTGCGTGCCTGGGTGTACGCCGACCCCGCCGCCGCGGCCATCGAGTTCGACACCGGCCGTCGGCACACGCCGGTGCACGAGGTCGTCGCGGGCGTGGTCGACCCTCCCGGTCCGGACGAGGTGCGCCTGCTCGTCGATCAGGTCCTGCGCGGCGTGGCGCGGGGCGACTTCGCCGACACGCTCTACCGAGCCGCGGCGTTCGCCCGGGTCGTCGCCGCCGGCCGCGCCCACCTGCCGCATGACCACGCACCCTCGTCTTACGCGCACGACCTGTCCGCTGCGAAGCTCGCGACGATGGCCGAGCAGCTCGAGCATGCCGCCCGGCTCGAGGTCGACGGGAAGTTGTCCTGACCCTGTGATCGGCTGGCGTCGTGAAGTCCGACTTGTACAATTGAGCGCGTGCCGGGCCGCGGCAGCCCCGGGTCCCAAAACAAGCCGCTGAGAGCGGCCACGCGCCGTGAGGCGCTCCCGGTTCGGCACGCACGAAGCGAAGGCCCGCCGTCCCTCGGGACGGCGGGCCTTCGTGACAGCACGGTCGTTCAGACGACGTGCGCGGCGATCTCTGCAGCGACCCGGGCGTTCGCGCGCACCAGAGCAACGTTGGCCGTGAGGCTCGCCCCCCGGGTCTGCTCGTGGAACCACGCCAGCAGGAACGGCGTCACGTCCTTGCCCGAGACCCCCGCCTTCTCGGCAGCGGCGAGCCCCGACTCCAGGGTCCTCTGGTGCAGGTCCTGGTCCATCTCGTGGTCAGCGGCGATCGGGTTCGCCACCACGATCCCCTGCCGCAGCTCGAGTGAGTCGCGCCTCTCCATGGCCACGGCGACTTCCGCGGGACCCTCGACCCGCCACGGCACGGGCAGGCCGGTGTCGCGGATGTAGAAGCCCGGGAACGTGTCCGTGCGGAAGCCCAGGACGGTCACCGACAGCGACTCGAGCCGCTCCAGGGTGGCCGGCACGTCGAGGATCGACTTCACACCCGCGCACACGACAGTCACAGGCACCGTCGCGAGCGCGCCCAGGTCGGCCGACTCGTCCCAGGTCTCCTGCGCACCCCGGTGGACGCCCCCGAGACCCCCGGTGGCGAAGACGCGCACCCCCGCGAGATGGGCCAGGTAGGACGTGGAGGCCACGGTCGTGGCGCCCGTCGTACCCCTGGCCAGCACCATGCCCAGGTCACGGATGCTGGCCTTCACGACATCCTCGCCCTCGGCGACCCGCACCAGGTCGTCGTCCTCGAGGCCTACCCGGACCAGGCCGTCGACCACCGCGATCGTGGCCGGGACCGCGCCGGCTCGGCGCACTTCGTCCTCGATCTCACGCGCGGTCCGTGCGCTGGTCTCGGTCGGCAGCCCGTGGCTGATGATCGTCGACTCCAATGCCACCACCCCGGTGCGGGATGCAATAGCGTCGGAGACCTCTTCGGAAAGCTGGAGGGGAAGGTTCACCCGCGCATTGTGCCGGACGGGAAGGGGCTGCAGGCGTGCTGGTCGCATGTCTTGGAGACATCATGCTCGACGTGATCGTCGACGTGCCCGAGGGTCTGGTGCCCGACGACGACACCGCCGCGAGGATCACCTTCGCCGCCGGCGGTCAGGCCGCGAACGTCGCCGGCTGGGTGCACGAGTACGGCGGCCAGGCCCGGCTGTTCGGCCCCAGGGCGGCACAAGGACCCGGGCAGTTCGTCGACGAGGCGCTCGAGGCGGCGGGTATCGAGGTGCACGGCCCCGTCACCGGCCGGGCGGGCACCGTGGTGTCGGTCGTGTCCAAAGGCGCTCGCTCCCTCGCCTCCGACCCGGGTAGCTCGTCCTGGCTGGAGGAGGCCCGTTCCGGCCCCTGGCTGGAGGGTGCCGACTGGCTGTTCGTGTCGGGCTACGCCCTCTTCCGCGCGCCGAGGCCCGAGCTGCTCGTCGACCTCGCGGCCACGGCCCGCGCGGCAGGCACGAAGGTCGCGGTGGACCTGTCGTCGGCTGCGTTGATCGACGCCTACGGCCCGGCGCGCTTTCGCGAGCTCTGGCAGGCGCTGCAGCCTGCCGTCGTCCTCGCCAACGAGATGGAGTGGGCGGCGACCCAAGGAGCTCCCGTTCCCGGTGCCGCTCACGACTTCGGCGTCGTACCCGTCTTCGGTGCCGGAGGGCGGACCGTGCTCGTGCTGAAGCAGGGCGCGCGTGGCTGCTCCTTCGTCATCGACGGGGTCGCCGACCATCGCCCCCCGACACCCGGGCCTGTGCAAGACGTGACCGGAGCCGGCGACGCGCTCGCCGCAGGCTTCCTGCTCGGCGGTCCCGACCTCGCGATGGAGGTGGCGGCCCGGTGCGTCGCACAGGTCGGAGCGCAGCCCCAGACCCTTCTGCCGGAGCCGCCGTGAGCGTGCGCGGGATCAGGGCGGCCGGGGTGAACGTGCCCGAGCACGAGCTCGAGTGGCGGTTCAGCAGGTCCAGCGGCCCGGGCGGCCAGTCGGTGAACACCACCGACAGCCGCGTCGAGCTGCTCTTCGACCTCGCTGGCTCACCGTCGGTGCCCGAGCACCTGCGCAGCCGAGCCCTGGCACGCATGGGACACAGGCTCGTGGACGGGCGGGTGAGTGTCACCTCGTCGGAGTACCGCTCGCAGCACCGCAACCGTGAGAGCGCCAAAGCACGCCTCGTCGAGCTGCTGGAGAAGGCGTTCGCTCCCCCCGCTCCGAAACGTCGTCCGACGAAGCCGAGCCGTGGGTCGAAGGAACGCCGGCTGGCCGGTAAGAAGCGACGCAGCGAGACCAAGTCCCTCCGGCGCCGCCCCGACCTCACCTGACCCCGAGTCGTCACGTGTGCGGCTCCATTCACCCTCGAGTCGTCACGTGCGCGGCCCCTTTCACCCTCGAGTCGTCACAACAGCCGAGGTCGCCACGCACGACGCTCCGCACACCTGCCGACTCGACCCCATCCCGCCCCGCACACGTGCCGACTCGGCCCCATCCCGCTCCGCACACGTGCCGACTCGACAGTCAGATGGTGATGTCGGCGATGACGGCCGCATGGTCCGAGGGCCACAGACCCGAGGCGGTCCGGTCCTCGGGACGGTCTCCGACGACCCGGCAGCCCTCCACATGCGCTCCCCGCACCCACACGTAGTCGATGCGGGCATCGAGGGTGCTCTCGCCCGTCAGGTCGGCCCTCTGACCGGAGGTGCTCCCGGTCCCGCCGCGTCCTGCGACCGCCCAGGCATCGACGTACTCGCGGGGCATGCCGACCCGGTCGGGGGTCGCGTTGAAGTCACCCACCACGACGACCGGACGGTCCGGATCGCCGATCGCAGCAAGCAGCTCGTTGCGTTGACGGTTGCGGACGTTCTCGTCCCACGCCTCCAGGTGGCTGTTCACGAACCGGAAGCGCCGACCGTTCACCTCGGCGTCCACCCAGCCCCAGCTGCGCGCGATGCTGAGCACCGGGTCGGGCATGCCGGTGACGATGTCGAGACGTGCATCGAAGTCGCCCGTGCGCGAGGAGAGGACGGTCACCGGACCTCCTCGACGTACGAGCACCACGTTGTGGCCGAGCACCTCCATGGCGAACTGCCCCTCGATGTGGGCGCCCCCGGTGAAGTTCGGCGTACTGGCATGCACGTCGTAGGGCTGGCCGGCCTCGGTGAGCGCGTCGAGCAGCACGGACAGGAAGTCGAGCCAGACCTCCGTGCCGGCGCCACCCCCGGGCATCGCCATCTCCCGTGACCACCGGGCTACCTCCTGCAGCCCCACCAAGTCGACGCGCTCCCTCACCATCAGGGCCGCGATCGCCGTGGCGCGGGCGGCGAAGTCCGTGGCGACGAGCTGGTCGAGCACGACGCGTGCCGCCCGTTCCAGCTCCACCTGGCTGGAGACGCCGAAGACGACGGTGACGTCCGCGCCGAGATACAGGTTGTACGTCGCGACCCGCACCGTCGTTGGCATGGTGGAAGTGTTCCTCATGCGACAGGGCACGGAGACCGGATCGCTAGAGTCGTGACCCATGAGCCGAGTCGGGAAGCTGATGCGCACCTTCGTCCGGCGGACAGCCCACCCGCTGCGCACCCCCTCTGACGAGCCCGCCCGGACAGGGGCGCAGACCACCGTGGAGTACGCCCCCAACCTCGACGGACGCCCCGATCCAGGCGAAGTGGTGTGGGCCTGGGTCGCCTATGAGGAGGACCCGTCGCAGGGCAAGGACCGCCCGGTGCTGGTCATCGGCCGCGACCGCAACAGGCTGCTCGCACTGCAGCTCACCAGCAAGGACCACGACCTCGACGCCGAGGACGAGGCGCGCCATGGCCGCTACTGGATGGACATCGGCAGCGGCGACTGGGACCACCAGCGGCGACCCAGCGAGGTGCGGCTCGATCGCCTGCTGCGGTTGGAGGAGCAGGGAGTCCGCCGCGAGGGCGCGGTGCTCGACAAGGCGGTCTTCGACGCCGTCATCCGAGAGGTCCGCGCTCACCACCACCTCTGAGCGGCTATCCGTCCACGAGGTAGGTGTGGAAGAAATCGCTGATCCGCAGGCGGGCGTCGCTCGTCGCGGCCTCGTCGTACTTCGTGCCCGACAGCCTGGCGACCAGGCGCAGCGGGGCTCCCAGGTCGGCCGGGTCGTGGTCGTTCATGAAGCCGTGGCCGACGCCGGGGTACACCTTCACGTCGTGCGGCACCCCGTGACGAGTCAGCGCTCGTCCCAGCCTGGTGCCTGCGCGCCCGCCCAGGGAGGTTCGGTCGGCAGCGCCGTAGCTGCCCACGATCGGGCAGGCCTGGGCGAGCCACTCGTCCTCGTCTTCGGCGGGGCCGCCTCCGTAGTTGACGCTGGACGCGGCGTAGCCTCCGCTCGGTGCGAGTGCCAGGGCGTACCCGCCGCCCATGCAGAAGCCGATCACACCGATGCGGCCCGTGCAGCCCGACGTCTCGACCAGCTGCCGCCGGGCGGCTTCGACGTCGTCGAAGGTCCGACCCCGCCGCGCGCCGATGTCGCGCATGACCACCTTCAGGCATCCGAGCCTGCTGCCCCAGTAGTAGAGGTCCGGGGCGACCGCGAGGAACCCCTCGCCCGCCAGCCAGTCCGCCTGGCGGCGCAGGTCGTGGCTCATGCCCACGAAGTCGTGGACCACCACTACGCCCGGCCACGGAGGGGGAATGGCCGGCGTGGCTAGGTATGCAGGCATGGAGCCGTGAGGCGTCCGGATCGCGATGTCCTCCCCCGTTCCCATGCCGCCAGTATGCGCCCGACGCCGTCGCGCCGTCCGAACCCGCGGTGCGGCGAGCGGCAGCACCGGTCGGTCGTCCGCGTGAGCGGCGGGATCAGGCAGCGTCCAGCGCCTTGCGGATCCGGGCGTCCGAGACCGGGTAGGCGGTGCCGAGCTGCTGGGCCCACAGACTGACCCGCAGCTCCTCGAGCATCCAGCGAACCTTGCGCAGGCCTGCGCTGGGCGGACGCCCTTCGGGCAGTGCATCGACCCGATGCAGGTAGGACTCCTGGACCGAGGAGATCTGGTCCATCAGCAGTCGGTCCCTCCCGACCATGGAGGGCAGCTTCTCGCGCCGTTGCTGAACGGCGGCGAGGTAGCGCGGCAGCTCGCGCAGCTGGGCGGCCCCGGCGTCGGCGACGAACCCGCGGTACACCAGGCGACCCACCTGCGCCTTCATGTCGGCGAGCGCCGGGAGCATCTGCATGTCGGCCGACCCGCTGAGCGCCCGGTCGGTCTCTCGCCACACGGTCAGCACCCGTGAAACCTGATGCATGACGGCACGGGTTCGCTCATCGAGCTCCGCTCGCACCTTCTCCGTCAGCGCCTCGAAGCCACCCTCGTCCCAGACCAGTCCGTGCTGCTCCACGACCTCGTCGACGGCGGCTGCGGCGCAGTCCTCCAGCAGATCCTGCGTCGAGGGGTAGGGCGAGGCGGCGAGGGCCAGCTTCTGGGTGTTGTCGAGCCCGCTTGCGATCTTCCGCGCCGGTGACGGCACGGCGAGCAGGAGCAGCCGGCGCAGACCGAGCCGCATCGAGGCCGCCTGCTCGGTCTCCGATCCGAACACCTGGAGGCCGACGGTCGGGGTCCCACCTGGCTTCTGGGCCTCGTCGACGAGGGCTGGGTACCCCCGAACCTCATGTCCTGCCCGCTGCTGGGTGAACGTCCGCTCGATGGTGCCGAAGGTCCACGTCGTCTCGCCGGTCACCGTCATGCCGCTGGACTCGGCGGCGTCTGCCATCGCCTTGGCGAAGGTCGGCCGCAGCGGCGCCTTGAGCGCTTCGAGGTCCTTGCCCTCGCCCACGACGGCACCCTTCTCGTCCACGACGCGGAAGGTCGGCCGCAGGTGGTCGGGGACCTTCGTCCAGTCCCAGGCCTCGCGGGGTACGACGACGCCGGTGGTCGAGCGGAGGAAGCGTTCCAGCGCCTCGAGCAGCGACTCCTCGCCCGGCGAGACTGCATCGAGGAACGCTCGGGCGTGGTTGGGCGCAGGCACGAAGTTCACCCGTAGCTGCTTGGGGAGCGACCGGATCAGAGCGACGACGAGATCCTCGCGAAGGCCGGGCACCTGCCACGTGAACGGTTCGCCCTCCACGCGGTTGAGCGTCGCGACGGGGAGCTCGACGGTCACGCCGTCGGCGGCGGATCCCGGCTCGAACTGGTAGCTCAAGGAGAAGGCCAGCTCGCCCTCACGCCACTCGTCGGGGTAGTCGGCATGGTCGACGTCGGCCACCGTCGCGTTGACGAGCATCTCCGGGTCGAAGGTGAGCAGGTCGGGTCGCCGCTGGCGCTCTCGCTTCCACCAGGAGTCGAAGTGCGCACCCGACACGACATCCTTGCCGACGCGGGCGTCGTAGAAGTCGAAGAGCGTGTGCTCGTCGACGAGGATGTCGCGGCGGCGCGCGCGGTGCTCGAGCTCCTCGACCTCCTCGAGCAGCTCGCGGTTCTCGCGGAAGAAGGTGTGGCGTGTGTGCCACTCGCCGTACACCAGCGCGTGCCTGATGAACAGCTCTCGGGCGAGCCCGGGGTCGACCTTGCCGTAGGAGACCAGACGGTCGGCCACCAGCGGGACGCCGTACAACGTGACGCGTTCGTAAGCCATCACCGCCGCCCGCTTCTTCGACCAGTGCGGCTCGGAGTAAGTGCGCTTGACCAGATGTCCGCCCAGGCGTTCGGCCCACTCCGGCTTGATCGCAGCATTGACGCGTCCCCAGAGCCGGGAGGTCTCCACGAGCTCGGCGGCCATGACGAGCTGCGGCTGCTTCTTGAACAGCCCTGACCCGGGGAAGATCGCGAACCGGGCGTTGCGGGCCCCGAGGTAGTCGCGCCGGTCAGGGTCGCGCAGACCGATGTGCGAGAGCAGCCCGGCGAGCAGCGACTGGTGGATCGCGTCGGCGTCGGGCAGGTCGGCGGGAGTTCCGACGTTCAGCTTGAGCTGCTTGGCGACCTGGCGCAGCTGGGCCTCGAGCTCCTGCCACTCCCGGATCCGCAGGTAGTTGAGGTACTCGGCCCGGCACATGCGGCGGAACGCGCTGGACGAGAGCGCGCGCTGCTGCTCGCGGACGTAGCGCCACAGGTTCACCAGGGTCATGAAGTCCGAGGTCTCGTCACGGAACCGCGCGTGCATCTGGTCGGCCTGCGGCCGGAAGTCCGCCGGCCGTTCCCGCGGATCCTGGATCGAGAGGGCGGCGGCCACGACGAGCACCTCCCGCAGGCAGCCCAAACGGTCCGCCTCGATCACCATCCGCGCCAGACGCGGGTCGATCGGGAGTACGACGAGCTGGCGCCCCAGCTTGGTGAGCCTGCCGGCCTCGAGCGCACCGAGCTCCTCGAGCAGCTGCACGCCGGCCTTGACGTTGCGCTGGTCGGGCGGGTCGACGAACGGGAACCGCGCGACGTCCCCGAGCCCGAGCGCGGTCATCTGCAAGATGACCGAGGCGAGGTTGGTGCGCAGGATCTCCGGGTCCGTGAACTCCTGCCTGCTCTCGAAGTCCTCCTCGGAGTAGAGGCGGATGCAGATGCCGGCCTCGACGCGGCCGCACCTGCCCTTGCGCTGGTTGGCCGAGGCCTGGCTGATCGGCTCGATCGGCAGCCGTTGCACCTTGGTCCGGAACGAGTAGCGCGAGATGCGGGCGAAGCCTGCGTCGACGACGTAACGGATGCCGGGCACGGTCAGCGAGGTCTCCGCGACGTTGGTCGCAAGCACGACCCGGCGCTTGGTGTGCGCCTCGAACACCCTGTGCTGCTCGGCGCTGGAGAGACGTGCGTAGAGAGGCACGACGTCGAACTCGTCGACTGCTCGGCGAGGCCTGACCTTGGCCAGTACGTCAGCGGTGTCGCGGATCTCCTGCTCGCCGGGGAGGAAGACCAAGATATCGCCCGGTCCTTCCTCGACGAGCTCCCTCACGGCGTCCACGATCGCCTCGGTCTGGTCGCGGACGACGGTCTCGCCCTCGTCGTCGTCGTAGGTCTCCTCCACTAGCGGCCGGTAGCGCACCTCGACCGGGTAGGTCCGCCCGGAGACCTCGACGATCGGGGCCGGCTTGCCGGAGGCGTCCGCGAAGTGACGGGCGAACCGCTCGGGGTCGATCGTCGCGGAGGTGATGACCACCTTCAGGTCCGGTCGCTTGGGGAGCAGCTGCCTGAGGTAGCCGATGATGAAGTCGATGTTGAGGCTGCGCTCGTGGGCCTCGTCGATGATCAGGGTGTCGTAGGCAGAGAGCATGCGGTCGTGCTGGAGCTCGTTGAGCAAGATGCCGTCGGTCATCAGCTTCACGAGGGTGTCCGAGCTCGACTTGTCGGTGAAGCGCACCTGGTAGCCGACCGTGCTGCCCAGCTCGGTGCCGAGCTCCTCGGCGATCCGCTCGGCCACGCTCCGGGCCGCGATCCGGCGGGGCTGGGTGTGACCGATGACCCCGCGGACCCCACGGCCCAGCTCGAGGCAGATCTTGGGCAGCTGCGTGGTCTTGCCCGACCCGGTCTCGCCCGCGACGATCACCACCTGGTGGTCACGGATGGCAGCTGCGATGTCATCGCGGCGCTCCGCCACGGGCAGCTCGGGCGGGTAGTGGATCCTCGGCACGAGTGCCTTGCGGGCCTCCACCTGCTCCGGGGTGAGGCTCCGGCTTCGCTGGGGCTGG
This sequence comes from Nocardioidaceae bacterium, assembly GCA_035456965.1. Lineage (GTDB taxonomy): Bacteria > Actinomycetota > Actinomycetes > Propionibacteriales > Nocardioidaceae > Nocardioides_C. The sequence continues at coordinate 71,086 of DATICF010000074.1, read as the reverse complement.
CGGAGCCCTCTGCGCCGTCTCGAAGGTTCTGGCGACCGGTCCCGGGGCCGGCCTTGTCGACGCCCCCCGGGACGATGCTTCTGTGAACCGCCCTCAGTCATGACGAGATGAGTCTAGGGGCGCCGACAACCGAGTTGTCCGGCCGGCCAAAGCGCCCAGTGGTCCCCCTTGAGGTTGAGTGTTGCGGCCGTGCGGTGCACGGTGGAGGTGACAGACGCACTCCAGCGAAAGGCACATTTTCGTGCTCACTCTCACCGAGAACGCCAACAACGTGGTCAAGAGCATCGTGGAGCAGGCCGTGCAGAGCCCCGAGGCGGGCCTGCGGATCAGCCAGGACTCCCCCGACAGCCCCGCACTCCACGTCATGCCGACCGAGGCACCTCAGCCCGGTGACCAGATCCTCGAGGAGGAGCCGGGCTCGCGCGTCTTCCTGGAGGAGACGGCGGCTGCGACCCTCGACGACAAGGTCCTCGACGCCCAGGTCGACGCCTCCGGCGGGGTGCAGTTCACCATCGCCGTCCAGGCCGACTGACCAGCACTCTCACCCAAGCGCGGACCGGGTCAGCGGCGGGTTCAGCTCGTCGGCCCCTTCAACGCGGCGATACAGCGCCGCGGGGCGGCCCGGTCCGCGCTGCACGTTGTGGCCGGTGGCCGTCAGGAGCCCCGCCTTGGTCACCTTGCGGTGGAAGTTGCCTGGGTCCAGGCGCGTCCCCCACACCACCTCGTAGACCCGCCGCAGGTCGGCGATCGTGAACTCCTCCTCGACGAAGGCGGTCGCCAGCGCGGTGTACTCCAGCTTCGCCCGCGCCCGCTCCACCCCGTCGGAGAGGATGGTGCGGTGGTCGAAGGCGAGCCTGCCTCGACGCAGCAGCGACTTCACCGGCTTCCATGCAGCTTTGGCGGCGTCGGACCCTGCCCGAGGGTCGGCCTGGGGTACGACGGCCACCCAGGCGACGCTGACCACCCGCCCCCGCGGGTCGCGGTCCGGCGCACCGTAGGAGGCCAGCTGTTCGAGCCTGGCGGCCCCCGTCCCGACCCCGGTCTCCTCCTCGAGCTCCCGTCGCGCCGCGGCATGCAGGTCCTCGTCGGGCTCCACGAAGCCGCCCGGAAGTGCCCACCGCCCCTGGAATGGCTCATTCCCACGCTCGACCACCAGCGCGCACAGCTTGTCGTCGCGGACGGTCAGCACGACTATGTCCACGGTGACGTAGAAGATAGGGTGCTCGCTCGTGTAGACCACGAGCCGCACCATATCTTGTGCTTGTGACAATTACCACTGGAACACGAGAACCCGAGACCTGCGCAACTCAGTCAGAAGTTCCCTGGGTAGTCCACGGTTTGAGATCTCCGGCGTAGGGCACTTTGTCCTCGAACAGGAGGGAACACCATGGCAACGCTTCTACTCATCCTCGGCATCATCCTCATCGTGGCCGGCGTCGTGAGCCTCATTCGCGGTGGGATGCTCTGGGGGATCGTGATGATCGTGGTCGGGCTGCTCATCGCTCCCGGCTCACAGTTGATGTAACACCCGCAACACCCTTTCCCGACGATGGCCCGGTCTCTCGACCGGGCCATCGTCGTTGTGCAGAGATCTCTAGGGGCGTACCACCGCCACCGGCGAGAACGCGCGTTCGGCCACCCCTCGGCTCACCGAGCCGAGCAGGCTGGTCCCGAGGAGCCTCCTCCCCCGGCTGCCCACGACGACGAGCGAGGCGTCGTGAGAGGCCTCCACGAGCCTGCGCACCGGCTCACCGGGTTGATACCTCTCGCCGACCGGCACGTCCGGGTACTTCTCGCGCAGACCAGCCACCGTCTCCGCGACGAGCCACTCCTCCTCGCTGGGGTCCTCCGAGTGGCTGCTGCTGTGGCCCGGCAGCGACGAGGCCCGCTCGTGCGAGTCCCACACCGCGTGCAGCAGGGTCAGCGGTGCGCCCCGCATCGAGGCCATGCGAAAGCCGAACTCGACCGCCGCCGAGGAGGCCGGCGTACGGTCGACGCCGACCACGACCCGCCTCTGACCCGCCCCCGCCTGTTGGTCCTCGGGTTGGCGCACCACCACCACGGGGCAGTGCGCCTGCCTGGCCAGGGTCGTGCTGACCGAACCGAGCAGGGCGCTCGTCAGGGTCCCCCGGCCCCGAGCGCCGACCACGAGCAGGGCGGCACTCTCCGCGGCCTCGGTCAGCACCTGCTCCGCATGCCCCATGGTCACCACGCTCTCGACGCCGATCGTCGGATCGGCCAACCGCGCGTCGCGCACGGCATCGCGCACGATCGCGCGGCCGACCGTCCTCCAGCCACCCTCGTCAAACGTGCGGTCCTCCAGGCCTCGCATCACACCGGGGACTCCGCACGCATGGACGACAGTCAAGGTCCTGCCTTCGAGCGAGACCTGCCGCACCGCCCAGTCCAGGGCGGCCGCCGCGGACTCCGAGCCGTCGACACCGACCACGACGGAGCCATGAACCACGGACATGTCCATGGCTCAAGGCTTACGTGCAGGCAGGAGGCGCCACAGAGCATCAGGACCACCGGGTTCGGGACCTTCGGCCCTGCCTCGCGTGCAAACCGGGGCTCGGCACGGTAGAAATGCGTCATGGCCAGCACCCCGATCCGCGTCTTCCTCCTCGACGACCACGAGGTCGTGCGCCGAGGGCTGCACGACCTCCTCGAGAGCGAGGGCGATATCGAGGTGGTGGGCGAGTCCGGCTCGGTCAAGGAAGCCATCGCCCGGATCCCGGCCCTGCGCCCCGACGTCGCCGTCCTCGACGGTCGGCTGCCCGACGGCAGCGGCATCGACGTGTGCCGCGAGGTTCGCTCGATCGACCCGAGCATCAAGGCTCTGATCCTCACCAGCTACGACGACGACGAGGCGCTTTTCGCCGCGATCCTGGCCGGCGCCGCCGGCTATGTCCTCAAGCAGATCACAGGCAACGACCTCATCGACGGAGTGCGACGCGTGGCGGCAGGCCAGTCGCTGCTCGACCCCGCTCTCACCGCTCGTGTCCTCGAACGTGTGCGCAAGGGTCCGGAAGTCAACGAGGAGCTCAGCGCGCTGACCGAGCAGGAGCGCAAGATCCTCGCGCTGATCGCCGAGGGCCTGACCAACCGTCAGATCGGCGAGCGCCTCTTCCTCGCGGAGAAGACAGTCAAGAACTACGTCTCGAGCATCCTCGCCAAGCTCGGCCTCGAGCGTCGCACGCAGGCAGCGGTGCTCGCCGCCAAGCTCCTGCGGTGACCTGGTCGAGGTGACCGGCGCTCCGCGGCTCACGGCAACGGCCGGCGGCGTTGACCGCCGTCGTGACGATCGCCGCGGTCGACGACCCGGGGGATCACCCGCACCGCGCAGCTGAACCGCATCATCGTCACGTTGGTGCTGCTGGCGCTCACCACCGGTGGCGCCGTGAGCCTCGCCGGCTACGCCAGGATCGCCACGTTGGCCGAGGAGGTCGGCGCGTTGCCTGCTCTGGTGGCGAGTGTAGGACGAACGGCCCTGGCAGAGGGGCGCAACGGCGACCTCCTGGGCTGGTTCGCCGCGGTGCATGTTCGCTGCCCCGTGCCGCACCACGCCGAGGTCGCGGTCGCGTCGGCCGCGGGTGTCCTCGTGCTCACGTCGATCTGCGGGGTCATCGGTTTCTCGGCCTTCGGCTTCCTTCTGTACTACTTCGTCGCAAATCTCGTGGCATTCAGGCAGGAGCGCCAGCCCCGTTGCCACCCCGGCCACTCCGGGTCGAGGGAGCCAAGGCCGTGTGGTGCTCGGTCTCGCTGTCCCCCGGGCGTCCCTCGGTTCCGACCTGCCGCGCTCGCGGCCGGCGTCGGCCCCCGCTCGGCGCGTCTCCGCCGGGCAGGCTCATGGTCCGAATTCGTCCTGGGACCTTGGACCTTCGAGGTGGGTGCCCTCGACCCTCACGCCGCCTGCTTCCCCGGTTCGATGCTTGTCACATCAAGCAAGACCGGCAGTTCAGAAATGCCGCGCTGCTCCAGGGAAGGAACTGACATGGCAACCCTCCACCAACACCACGTACCGGCCGTCGAAGACGTCGTCCTTCAGGACGAGGTCGTCCGGTTCTCCGCCGCCCGCAAGGCCCTCGCCGTGCTTCGACTCGGCTTCGGCTTCACGTTCTTGTGGGCGTTCCTCGACAAGACCTTCGCCCTCGGCTTCCACACCGGCTGGACCACCAACCCCGAGACCGGCGTCGAGACCCTCGACCGGTTCGGTGACGCGGCCTGGATCAACGGCGGCAGCCCGACCGAAGGCTTCCTCCAGTTCGGCACCGAAGGCAAGTGGATGCATGACTTCTTCAGCAGCTTCGCCGGGGCAGCCTGGGCGGACTGGATGTTCATGATCGGACTGCTCGGCATCGGCCTCGCGCTCACCCTCGGCATCGCGATGCGGATCGCGGCCGCGGCCGGCGCACTGCTCTACATGCTGATGTACGCCGCGGTACTGCCTCTGGAGAACAACCCGATCGTCGACGACCACCTGCTCGGCGCGATCTCCGTGATCGTCCTGGCGCTGGTCCTGGCCGGCGACACCTGGGGCGCAGGCAAGCCCTGGGCGAGGACCCGCATGGTTCGCGAGTACCCCGTCCTCCGGTAGGCGTTCCGCAGCAGGGGGCCGCGGCCCTCAGTCCTCGGAGCCTCGCAACGGCACCGTCCACTCCAGGACGGTGCCGTTCGGCTCTTCGGGGATCAGCCGCAGCCTCCCGCCGTTGTCGGAGGCACGGCGCCGGGCGTTGCGCAGGCCGCTTTCGTTGCGGTCAGCGGGAAGGCCCTTGCCGTTGTCGGCAACCCTCAGCAGCACCACGTCGTCGCGCGCCTCGACCTCCACGACGGCGGCGTCGGCCTCCGCGTGGCGGGCGACGTTCGACAGCGCCTCTCGCAGCACAGCCACGAGCTGCTCCGCGATCTTCTTCGGCACAGCGGTGTCGAGGGGGCCTGAGGTGCGCACCATGGGCGTGAACCCGAGGACCGGGATGTACTCCTTCACCAGCCCGCGTACGTCGGCGCGCAGGGACAGCTCGTGGCCGTGCTGAAGCTCGAAGATGGTCGATCGGATGTCCCGGATGGTCACGTCGAGGTCGGCGACCGCGCTGTCGATGCGCTCCCGCACCTCCTCGCTCGTCGCGATCCGACGGGCGCCTTGCAGTCCGAGGCCGGTCGCGAACAGACGCTGGATGACGAGATCGTGCAGGTCCCGCGCGATCCGGTCGCGGTCGGAGACGAGCATCAGCTCCTGACGGTCGGAGATGGCCTGTGCCCGGTCGAGCGCGAGCGAAGCCTGGTCGGCGAAGGACGCCAGCAGCTCTGCCTCGTCGCTGTCCAGCGACCCGCGGCCGGCTTCGAGCAGCACCAGCAGGACGCCATCGGTGGCGAGGTGCGCACGCAGCGGCACGAGTACGACGGTCCGCTCGGCGCCCTGGGGGATGACCACGACCGTGACCTCATCCTCGGCCCCGGCGATGTGCTTCTCCAGGGAGTGCACGAGCGGGACGAGCTCCTCGCTGCGCCGCCCGTCCCAGGCGGCCACCTCCTGCGAGCCGTCGGCTGCCCGTCGTACCACCGCCACCGCGGACGCTCCCGAGACACGTCGTGCGCCGATCGCGATCTGGCGCAGGGCGTCGTCGAGCCGCACCGGGGGCTGGAGTGCGTCATTGATCTGCGCGGTTGCCTCGAGCCACTGGCGGTGCCTTTCGCTCTGGGCGTAGTCACGGGCGTTCTCGATCACGAATCCGGCCGCAGAGGCGAGGGCCATGACCAGTTGCTCGTCCTGATCCGTGAAGTCCCCTCCCCCTGCCTTCTCTGTCAGGTAGAGATTGCCGAAGACCGTGCCCCTGATCCGCACCGGGACCCCGAGGAATCGCTCCATCGGTGGATGGTTCGGCGGGAAGCCGTACGACTTCGGGTGGTCCTGGATGTGCGAGAGACGGATCGGCTCGGGGTGGTCGATGAGCAGGCCGAGGATGCCGTGGCCCCGAGGCAGGTCGCCGATCGCGGCATGCTCCTCGTGGGTCACACCGTGGGTGACGAAGTCGACCAGCCCACCGCCGTGACCGACGACGCCGAGCGCGCCGTACCTCGCGCCGGTGATCTGGCAGGCGGAGACGACGATGCGTTTGAGGACGCTGTGCAGGTCGAGGTCTGAGGAGATCGCGACGACGGCGTCGAGGAGAGCCCGGGCGTTGTCGGGCAGCTCGAGGCCTACCTGGTCGGTTGAGGCGTGCTTCAGGCCTTGGTCGGTCATGCCGACCAGCCTAGACAGCCTGGGCTCACAGGACCCGGCGCACCGGCATCATGCTGGCTCGGGACCAGTCCGTGCCGATCCGGCGACCGGTCAGGTCACGCCAGGCGAGCCGGATGTAGAGGTGCCGCCGGCCACCCGCCCACGGTGTGGGGTCCCAGTTGGCGCGGATGGCGTTGAGCTCGTCGGGGTCCTCGATGAGGCTTGCGCGGCCGATGGCGACGACGCTCCAGCCCTGGTGCTTCTCGTAGTCGACGTGATCGATCTCGAAGGCCAGGTCGGTGTTCCAGCCGTAGGTGCCGAGCTCGCTGTAGGGGGTCGTTCGGAACACGATCGCGTCGTCGTACATCGCGTAGTTGATGGGTACGATCCGCGGACCCATCGGGGTAGACAGCGCCACTCGTCCGACCACACCTCCCTGAAGCAGTTCCAGGCATTCCTCGACCGTCAGCTCAACCGGCTCGCTCATAACACTCCTCCTCGACGCCGCCGACCCTGCGGGCTCGACCGCCTCCTGCTCCCCCATCATGTGCGGCGAAGCACGTGTCAGCACGGGTCGAAGGTCCCGCGGGCTGCGTCCGTTACGCCCTGCTTCCGCGCGCGTTCTCCTGGGAGGCTGAAGCAAGGACAAATGAGGCAAGTGACCGCCCGTCGGCGATCGGGGCCAGGGCGAGGAGACACGGACATGGTGAGCAGGGAACGGATCGTGGTCGGCGGCGACACGACCCCCTCAGCAAGCGCGGCCCTGCGATGGGCAGCGGAGGAGGCCGCCCGCCACCAGCAGACTGTGGTTGTGGTTCACGCCTTCGACCTGGAGGGCAGAGCCGACCTGGCGTTTGAGCGCGACCTGGACCGCAGCAGGCGGGACGCGAGGTACCGGACCCAGTCGTGGGTGGTCGAGATCCTCGGCGACTCCGGCTTCGAGGTGCCGGTGATGGTGCAGACTCCGGACTCGTCGGTCGAGGACGCTCTGGTCGCGGCGTCGAGGAATGCGGTGATGGTCGTGGTCGGGGCACCGCAGAACAACCGGCGCCGCGACCTGGCTGCGAGGCTCTCCCGGCGCTGCGCCTGCCCCGTCGTGATGATCGGCTCGGGGCAGACACCTGCCCTCGTGGGCTGAGATTTCTCGCCGCCCCAGGCGGCGGGACTAGCGAGCAGGTCGAGCCGTGTCGCCGGCTGTCGCCTCGAGGACTGCAGGCAGGGCCGCGGCCAGGAGGCGCAGGAGCTCCGCCTTGGGGACCTGGCGTTCCGCCACCCACGTGATCACGGTCTCCTCGACCATGGCGGCCCAGCCGTTGACCAGCAGTCTCGTAGCAGGTGAGTCGCTGAGACCGAGCTCGCCCAGGCTCTCGAAGATGCGGCCGGTGATCGCGCCCCGGGCGTCCTGGTAGATCTCGCGCAGGAAACGGTCCCCGCTCGCGGCGCCGCGGACCAGCGACGTGAACGGCTCGAAGTTCGACTCGACGTAGTCGATGTAGGCTGCGAGGCCCGTGGTGAGCCTGCTGAGTGCGTCCAGCGATGCGTCAGGGGTGGTCACCGCCAGCATCTCGTCTGTCGCGCGTCGTACCACCGCCCGGTGGAACTCCTGCTTGTTGCGGAAGTAGTGGTAGAGCAGCCCGCGCGAGATTCCGGCCTCCTCGGCCAGGAGGTCGATCGACAGCTCGTCGAGCGACCGCGTCGCCAGCAGCTCGATGCCCAGGTCGAGCAGCTGATCGCGGCGATCGTCCGGGCTCAGCCGGACACGAGTGTGACTCATGCGCCGCACTCTACTGAATTGTTGTCAACAGACCTATTGACTCATGTTCAATACCGTCGGTACGGTCACAGGCCATGGACACCACCACCGCTGCCCCAGCTCACGCGGCAGCCCTCCCCACCCACACGCGCGTGCTCGTGATCGGGGCCGGCTTCGGCGGCCTCGGACTGGCGATCAAGCTCGCCGAGCAGGGTGAGCAGGACTTCCTCGTCCTCGAGCGCGGCTCGGACGTGGGAGGCACCTGGCGCGACAACACCTACCCTGGCGCTGCCTGCGACGTCCCCTCGCAGCTCTACTCCTACTCCTTCGCCCTCAACCCCGACTGGTCGCGCTCCTTCTCCCCACAGCCGGAGATCCAGGCCTACCTGAAGCGAGTCGCCGCGCAGTCCTCGGTGATGAACCGGTTCCGGTTCGACACCACCGTCGAGGATGCGACCTGGGACGAGGAGGCCAGGCACTGGCGGGTCAGGACGAGCGCCGGCACCCTCACCGCTGACCTGCTCGTATCCGCCGCCGGAGCGCTCTCCGAACCCAAGATGCCCGACATCGACGGGATCGAGACCTTCCAGGGCGAGGTGTTCCACTCAGCCGCCTGGAACCACGACCACGACCTCACCGGCAAGCGAGTCGCCGTCATCGGCACGGGCGCCTCGGCGATCCAGATCGTCCCCGAGATCGCCCGGCAGGTGGCCCACCTCGACGTCTACCAGCGCACCGCTCCATGGGTGATGCCGCGCCGTGACCGCGCCTACACCGACGTCGAGCGGTTCGCGTTCCGGCACGTGCCGGGGCTGCAGCGGATCTACCGGACGGCGATCTACTGGGGTCGCGAGACCTTCGTCCCCGGCTTCACCATCAACCCGAAGCTCGCCGCCCCGGCCAAGAAGATGGCCCTGGCCAACATCGAGAAGGGCATCTCCGACCCTGCCGTGCGCGAGAAGGTCACCCCGACCTTCGAGATCGGCTGCAAACGCATCTTGATCTCCAACGACTGGTACCCCGCCCTTGAGCGAGACAACGTCGACCTCGTGACCGAGGGGATCGACAAGGTCACCGGCAGCTCGATCGTCACCCGCGACGGTGTCGAGCGGGAGATCGACGTACTCGTGGTGGCTACGGGCTTCCACACGACCGACCTGCCGATCGCCGAGAAGATAACCGGGCGCAACGGCGAGACCCTGTCGACCCAGTGGGAGCGCGAGGGGATGTCGGCGTACAAGGGCGCGACCACCCATGGCTTCCCCAACCTGTTCTTCATCGTCGGCCCCAACACCGGCCTGGGCCACTCGAGCATGGTCTTCATGATCGAGTCGCAGATCGCCTACGTCCTCGACGCGCTGCGCACCATGGACGCTCGAGACATCGCCGCCGTCGAGCCCATGCCGCGAGCGCAGGAGCGGTGGAACCGCGACATCCAACGTCGCATGAAGCGCACGGTGTGGAGCACCGGCGGCTGCTCGAGCTGGTACCTCGATGCTCACGGTCGCAACGTGACGCTGTGGCCGCGCACCACGTTCAAGTTCCGGCAGCTCACGCGGCGCTTCGACGTCGAGCAGTACGTCGTCACCCAGGACGGCTCGGCCGGACGATCGACGACCCGGACGGTGGGGCAGACCGCATGAGGACATTCGACGGCAAGGTGGCCGTGATCACCGGGGCGGGCTCGGGCATCGGCCGCGCTCTCGCGCTCGACCTCGCTGCCCGCGGAGCTGTGCTCGCACTCTGCGACAAGGACGAGGTGGGACTTCTCGAGACCGCCGAGCGAGCGAGCGCCCGGCACGCCCGCGAGGTGCACGCCGAGAAGCTCGACGTCAGCGATCGTACCGCCGTGGCCGGCTACGCCGCTTCGGTCGCGGCCGACCTCGGACGGGTCAACGCGGTGTTCAACAACGCAGGCATCGCTCTCCACGGCGACTTCGAGGAGACGCCCTATGACGAGTTCGAGCGCGTCATGGACGTGAACTTCTGGGGCGTCGTCAACGGCTCCAAGGAGTTCCTCCCCCATCTGATCGCCAGCGGGGACGGTCATCTCGTCAACATCTCGAGCCTCTTCGGCCTGATGGGGATGCCCGGCCAGACCGCCTACAACGCCTCCAAGTTCGGGGTGCGTGGGTTCACCGAGGCCCTGCGCATGGAGATGCTGATCGCCAAGCACCCGGTGCAGGTGTCCTGCGTGCACCCCGGCGGCATCAAGACCGCCATCGCCCGCAACGCGCGGACGACGGCCAGCCACGACCAGGAAAGCGTGGCGAGGCTGTTCGACAAGAAGCTCGCCAGGACGACACCCGAGCAGGCGGCGAAGATCATCATCGAGGGTGTGCTGCGCAACAAGCCGCGCATCGTCGTCGGGAAGGACGCCGCGTTCCTCGACGCCTACGTCCGCCTCGTCGGCTCCCGCTACCAGCGCACGGTCGCCCGAGCCGCGTCCCGGATCGCCCCGAAGTCGGGCTGACCCGCCGGTGGCGCGAGGGCCCAGCGGGCCGGGCGGCCGGGCGGGCGGCGTACTCCTGAGGTCGGGGCGCGCTAGGACTTCCCACGGCAAACTGTCGGTTCCCATGGCCCGTTTCCCATGGGAGGCGACAGTTTGCCTGCATACCCTGGTAATTCGTCTCGCGCGGCTGCCTGGTGACGAGCCCGTTAGCGTCGGCATCGGGAGGGTACGGGGTCGACATGTCGAAGCCAGACAGCGCACTCGGGCGAGCCGTTCCCGGGGCAACAGCAAGCGTGCCGAAAGAGATCCCCAAGGCGGGGTGGCTCCAGGTGACCAAGCGCGCCTGGGCCGAGGCGAAAGCCGACCAGGTCCCGCTCCTCGCCGCCGGCGTGGCCTTCTACTCCTTCCTCTCACTCTTCCCCGCGATGATCGCGGCGGTGACGATCTACGGCCTCGTCGCCGACCCGCAGACGGTCACCCGTCAGACCGAGGCCGTCTCCAATGCGCTGCCCGAGGCTGCGGCAGACATCGTCACCGGACAGATGGAGGCGATCGCCTCACAACCCCAGCAGGCTCTCGGTCTCGGCCTGATCGTCGCCGTCGGACTGGCCCTGTGGAGCGCGGCCGGCGGTGTGGGCAACCTCGTCACCGCCGTCAACATCGCCTACGACGAGGAGGAGACCCGTGGCTTCGTCAAGCGCAAGGCCCTCTCGCTCGGCTTGACCTTCGGCGCCGTCGTCTTCGTGGTCGTCGCGGTCACCCTGATCGCGGTGGTACCGGTCTACCTCGAAGCGGTGATCCCCGAGGGGGCGCTGCGGGTGTTCATCGAGAGCGCGCGCTGGATAGGCCTCCTGATCGCTGTGGCAGCCGCACTGGCGATCCTCTACCGCTACGCACCCGACCGGGATGCGCCCAGGCTCTCGTGGGTGTCGGTCGGTGCCTCTGTGGCGACGGTGATCTGGATCGTCGCGTCGCTCGGGTTCTCCCTCTACGTCGACAACTTCGGCAGCTACAGCGAGACCTACGGCGCGCTCGCCGGAGTAGCCATACTCATGCTGTGGCTGTGGATCACCGCCTTCGTAGTCCTGCTCGGCGCGGAGATCAACGCCGAGGCCGAGCAGCAGACGATCCAAGACAGCACCGTGGGCGAGCCCCGGCCTCTGGGCCAGCGCGGCGCGGTGAAGGCGGACACCGTGCCCCAAGAACAGCCCGCAGGCAAGAACCAAGGCTGAGACAGAGAACGAGCGCCGCCCTCCTCCCAGGGGCGGCGCTCGTGCCTGTTGTCTTGGGTCGAGAATTCCCGCTGCCACGCGTGGCGAAACCTGGCTTGCACCACATCTTCCTAGGATGAGGCCATGAGCCACCAGCGCATGGCCTTCACCAAATGGGGTGGACTCCCCCACTGGGAGTACGACGCGGTCCACCTCGGCGAGGACCTGCACGGCACCTGGCTCGGCGTCCCCCGAGGCACTGCGATGAGTCGCCCGGGCGCGACCCTCAGGACAGACCAGCACCAGGTGCTGCTCGTGCCCGACGCCGGTTTCGTCGCCTCCTACTTCGCACCCGGCGGCCGCTCCCCGTGCGACCTGTACGTCGACATCACGACCGTCGCGGAGATCACCGACCGGCGCATCAGCGCCGTCGACCTCGACCTCGACGTCGTGCGCGGGTGGACGGGACGGATCTGGGTCGACGACGAGGACGAGTTCGCGGTTCATCGAACCTCGTTCGGCTACCCCGACGACGTCGTGGAGCACGCCACCCGCACCTGTGCCGAGGTACGACGAGACGTGGAGCAGGCTCTGGCGCCCTTCGACCCGGTCACGGCGACCCGGTGGCTCAGCCTCGTCGACGAGGCGATGATGGCCAGATGAGCAGTGACGTCATCGCGCGGCGGGTCGTCGTGCACGGCCTCGTGCAAGGCGTCTTCTTCCGCGACTCCTGCCGCCGACAGGCCGAGCTGTCCCGGGTGGCAGGGTGGGTGCGCAACGAGCCTGACGGCACGGTGGGAGCCCTGTTCGAGGGGCCCCGCGATGCGGTGGTCGCCATGGTCGACTGGTGCCGGCAGGGACCTCCCCGCGCCCGGGTCGAGCGGGTCGAGGTGGCGGAGGCGGGTCCGACCGGGTCGCAGACGTTCGACGTGCTCGGCTGAGACCATGGCTCTCGCGGTCTGCCTGCTCTTCGACTCCCGCAGCGAGCACGCGATCCGCCGACTGTGGCGACGGCTGGAGCACGACGGCATCCCGACGTTGCTGACCCACACCCACGGCCAGCACGTGCCACACCTGTCCTACGCCGTTCTTCGCAGCTTCGACCTGGCGAAGGTCGTCGACGCGCTCGACCTGCTGCCCGACGAAGGCCCGATGACGCTGCACTTCGATGCGATCGGGATGTTCCGGCGCAGCCGCACCTGGCTCGTGCCCTCGGTGACCTCCGACATCGCTCGCCGCCAGGAGCGGGTCGTGGAGGCGGTGGAGTCGACGGGAGCCGACCTGCACCAGCACTACCGCCCCGGTGTCTGGGTTCCCCACTGCACGCTCGCACCGCGCACTCGGGTGGAGAAGCTGCCCACCGTGGCCTCGGCGGTCTTCGACGTGCTGCCGCTGGTGACCACCGCCGACAGGGCGGCCCTGATCGACACGAGCACCGGGCTGCAGTTCCCTCTCGACACCATGCCCTAAGACTCCCGACGCACGTGTGCTTCAGGCGGCCTGCTCGTTGTCCTGCTTCTCCGACTTCGCCTTCTTCGGCTTCTTCGCCTGCTTCTGCAGCTTGTCCTCGCCCTTGTCCTGCCGCTTGACAGCACGGGCGCGGATCGGACCGACCAGGCGCGGACCGGCGAGACGGTCCTCCAGGCGGCGCACCTCGCGCTTGAGCGGCTGGGCGATGTACTCGCCGAGGATCACGCCAGAGGCAAGAGCGATGGCAACCGCGGCTGCCGTGGCGAGCGCGATGATGCCGTAGCTGTCGCCGGCGGACATGAGGGAGAGTCCGCGGTAGATCGACAGACCCGGCAGCAGCGGGACGATCGCCGGAACGACGACGACCAGCGGAGGGACCCGCACGCGGCCCGCCAGCGAGTAGCTGACCAGGCCGATGACGCCCGCGGCCGTGGCGGAGGACCAGGCGGGCCCGGCGTCCTGGATGAACAGCAGGTACCAGATCGAGGCACCGACTGCCCCCGTCGCAGCGATCGGCAGGAGCGAGCGCAGGGGCGCGTAGCAGGCGAAGGCGAAGGCGGCCGCCGCGAGACCGGCACCGAAGGCCATCACCGGGAGCGCTTGCCAACCGGCCTCACCCGGGTTGATCCGCTCCATCTCGACGCCAAGCATCGACCCCACGGTCAGCCCGCCACTGACTCCGGCGATGATCCCGGCGGTCGCGAGCAGCGCCTCGAGGAGCCGCGCCCCGGCGGTGATGTAGAAGCCGCTCAGAGCGTCCTGGATCGCTCCCATGAACCCGATGCCGGACAGCAGCATGATGATGTTCGCGGTGATCACCAGCGACGGGTCGACCGCGAGGTTGGTCGCTGCGGTCCCGACGGCGAACGAGGTGGCGAGCAGTCCGCCCGCGACCTGCTGGTAGAAGACCGGCAGACGCCGCCGCGACATGGACTTCTTGAGCAGGTCGATCCCGGCAGCGGCCAGGAACGCGATCGTCGCGACGACCAGGTCGCCGCCGAGAAGCAGGCCGATGCCCAGGCCGCTGACGCCCCAACCGAGGGTGACCGCCCAGCGCGGGAGGCGGTGGCCTGACGACACGATTCGCGCGAGCCGCTGGCGGGCCTCGTCGCGGTCGAGCTCGCCCGTGAGCACCGCGGTGATCAGGTGGTCGACCTCGGTGAGGTCTTCGTAGTCGATGTCGCGGTGGCGCACGTTGCGGACCTGGATCAGCGCCGGGTCGTCGAAGCTCTCCTGGTAGCTCATCGAGAGCGCGGTGAAGGTGACGTCGACCTCGGCGTTGCGAAGCCCCATGCCGTGAGAGAGCGAAAGCATGGTGGCCGTCACGTCTGCGGCACCGGCACCAGAGGACAGCAAGACCTCACCCACGCGCAGGCACAGGTCCAGGGTCTTGTAGATCTCTCTGGTCTCGAGCACGCGCTCCATCCTCCCGGCTGTGGCTGGCGCCTTCCACCTCAAATCCAGCCACGCCCCGTTATTTTCGTCACGCGGCCATGCGATGCCGGACGACCCCGCCGTGAGCAGCGATCCATCAGCTCGCGGCATCGCTTCCCGTGGCGCTTCATCCGGCCACGGACCGGGCCGTCTGCAGGCGCGGTGGCCGACCGCGGGATAGCCTGATCAGCGTGCACCCACGCCTCCACCTCAGGGCCCTGAGCCTGCTCACCTCTGCGGCCCTGCTCGTTGCCGCCGCACCCGCCCATGCTCTGGTGCCGACCCCCGGCTCCCCCTCCTCGGGCGACTCGGTGATCGGGGCCCGAGGCAACGGTGGCTACGACGTGAGGCACTACGACATCGACCTGCGCTGGCGGGCCGAGTCCCGCACGATCGCGGCGAGGACGACGGTCCGATCCGTAGCGACCCAGGACCTCAGCTCGTTCAACCTCGAGCTGCAGGGCCTCCAGGTCCGTGGCATCACGGTCGACGGCGTCAAGGCGACCTGGTCCCGCGACGGGTTCGAGCTGACGGTGAAGCCCACCGTGCCCATCACAGAGGGATCCCGCTTCAACACGGTGGTCTCCTACGGCGGGACGCCGGCGCCGTACCGCCACGCCCAGCTCGGCCGCACCGGCTGGATCCGCACCAAGGACGGCGCGACCGCCCTGTCCGAGCCGTTCGGCTCCGAGACGTGGTTCCCGGTCAACAACACGATCCGCGACAAGGCCACCTACACGATCTCCGTCGATGTACCGAACCGCCTCAAGGCGGCCTCGAACGGCAAGCTTGTGCGTCGCGAGGTCGGCGAGCGGCGCACGGTGTGGCACTGGCATGAGAACCGGCCGATGGCGCCCTACCTGCCCACGGTCTCGATCGGGCGCTACCGGATGTACCGCACCGCGACCGCGGCCGGCATCCCCCTCGTGACCTTCGTCGACGCCTCGCTCGGCAAGGAAGGCCGCTCCCGGCGAGAGCTCGCCCGCATCGTCGACTTCATGCAGCGCCGCTTCGGGAAGTACCCGATGGCGACGTCGGGGATGATCATCGACCGGATGAACATCGACTACGCGCTGGAGACCCAGAGCCGTCCGGTCATGCCCGGCATCGCTCCCGGATACCTCATCGCACACGAGATCGCCCACCAGTGGTTCGGCAACTCGGTGACGCCCTCGGACTGGAAGGACATCTGGCTCAACGAGGGGTTCGCCACCTACGCGGAGTGGCTCTACGACGCCTGGCGCTACGACCGGCCGAGGACCCCACATCGGCAGTTCCGGTTCCTGTACCGGATCTACGGGCCCAAGGCGGGGTTCTGGGACACCCCGCCCGGCAACCCGAAGACCGTCGCGAAGCTGTTCGCCACGCCCGTCTACGACCGGGGCGCGATGACCCTGCACGCGTTGCGCGAGCGGGTCGGCGACAAGGCCTTCTTCACGATCCTGCGCCGTTGGGCAGCCCAGAACCGCCATGGCACGGTCTCCACCCTGGACTTCATCAGGCTCGCCGAGCGCATCTCGGGCAAGCAGCTCGACCGGCTCTTCCGCGTGTGGCTCTACGTTCCCGAGAAGCCCTCTGGCTACTGAGCTCGCCGCACCTGCTCACGGGCACGGTGAGCCCTCGCTCTCGGAGGACGGGCTTCCCCGTAGGGACCGGTGAGGCTCAGACGTGCGCCGCGGCGGCCTGCATCGCCTGCCCGTCCTGACGGCAGCGCTGGGCGTCGAGCGGATGTCCGGAGACGGCGAAGAGCCGCTCGGCCTCGGCGAGCAAGGCCGAGAACTCGCCGTGCCTGCCCTCGGCACGCGCAAGGTGTGCCCGGGCCTCGAGCACCGCAGCGTCCCAGGCACTCCCCTCCCACCGGGCGGCCGACTTCTCGGCGACCGCGAGGTGCCGCCTGGCGCCCTCGGTGTCGTCGGCGTCGGCACAGGCGATCGTCGCCGGCACCTCGAGCATCACCGCGCAGAACGGGCAGTCGTCGGTCTCGCCCATCGTGACCTCGGCCTGCTCCACGACAGCGCGCGCGGCCCACGGGTCCGCGGCGGCCGAGATCATCGTGCCGTAGATCCGCTGCAGCAGGTGCATGCTGACCACCGACCACCGCGCCAGGGGCAGCGCCCTTTGCAGGAGACGCTGGGCCTCCCCGCGGTCTCCCTGCGCGAGCCGGACCTCGGCGAGGCGCTGGAGGCTGTGCGCCTCCCCTGCCGACGCATCCGCGTCGCGGTGCAGGTCCACCGCCTCACGCAGCTCTCGTTCGGCTAGGTCGAGGTCTCCCATGAGCAGGGCTGCCTCACCGATCAGAGCCGTGGCGAAAGCGACGCCGCGAAGGGCACCGAAGTGCTCGGCCCGCCGGCGCAGCCCCTCAGCCTGCTCGATCACCTCGGCGTAGGGGACGGGGCCGTAGAGCAGGTACTCCGCGACACACAGGTGGGCGTCGAAGAGGGCCGTGGCGAGCCCCGCCCTCCCCTGGGTACGTCGCAGCTCCAGCCGGAACTGCTCGAACCACTCGCCGCGCTGATGGGCGATCAGGCCCTGGAGCGCCACCAGGTCGACGTAGTGCCACGGGTCGTCAGGGGTCAGCAGGATCCGACGGGCGGCGGAGGCGGCCTCCCAGGCGGTGCCGACGTCACCGGTGAAGTACGCCAGGTTGCCCCGGGCCAGCAGGATCGGCCCGTCGGCTTCGTCGCCCTGGGGCTCGAGACCCTGCAGCGCGCTGCGCGCGGTCTCGAAGTCGCCGCCGAAACAGGCTGCCCTCGCGAGCCGCGCGCGGACCAGCCGCTGTGCGACACCCGAGGTCACCGGGATCGCCTCCCGGTAGGCAAGGACCGCCTCGGGATCACCCATCGCCATGAGCAGGTCACCGCGCCGCGCGAGCAGGCGCCCCCTGTCCTCGCCCATGGCGTGGTCGCGAACCGCGTCGACCAGGGCCAGTGCGTCGCGGTAGGCCCCGAGCGCGCCCGCGGTCTCCACCGCAGGGAGGACGTAGGGAACTGCCTGCGAGGGCAGCCCCGCTTCCAGGAACTGGTGGGCGACCCGGGCAGGTGCGGCGCCCAGCGCAGCGAGTCGCTCGGCCACGTGCTGCCTGGCAGCGGCCTGCGCGTGGGCGGGTAGGGCTGACGCGAGGCTCTCGCGGATCAGGGCGTGACGGAACCGGTAGCCGCTGTCGGCAGGCTCCACGACCATCGCGGCCAGCGCGACCTCGAGGTGCTGGTAGGCGTCGACCTCGGGAACCGCTGCCACGGCCAGTAGCTCGTCGGTCGTAAACGTGGTGCCGAGCATCGCGACGCGCTGGAAGGTGCGCTGCACCGAAGGCGGGAGCCCGGCGGTGACGCTCCCCGGCCGTCCCTCCGCCGCTGCCCGCCCTAACTCCAGTGCGGTGAACGGGAGCCCACCGCTCAACGTCGCGATCCTTTCGAGGGTCTCCTCGTCGAGCGACGGGAACCGCTGGTTCAGCAGGCGGCGCGTGGTCTTCTCGCCCAGCGGAGCGAGCTCGACCCGGGTCCCGATCCCCCGAGAGACCAGGCTGGTCTGCATCTCCGCGAGAGCCTCGCCTCCACCGGACCTATGAGCGAGCGCGAGCACCGCCCGCTCACCCAGGGCGCACCGGGCCAGGTAGTGGAGCAGTCGCAGCGAGCCCTCGTCGGCCTCGTGGATGTCGTCGACCACCAGCAGCAGCCCGTGGCCCGCCGATGCGAGCCGCAAGAGCTCGGCGGCGGCCACGAAGAGCCGCTGGTGAGCAGACTCGCCGGTCCAGCCGACGTCTCGTGCAGAGAGCGCGCGGTCGAGCTCTCGGCGGTAGTTGTCGTCAAGCCCGTCGAGCAGGGCGGGGTGCTTGCGGCACAGGTCGCCCAGCGCCTCCAGCACCGGCGCGTAGGGCCAGGATCCCTCGACCGCTGAGGCGGTGCCGCGGCCGACCCTCCAACCCGCCTGCGTCGCGAGAGCGACCGCCAGGTCCAGCACCGACGACTTGCCGACACCTGGGGGCCCGGTGACCAGCAACGTTCCTCCCCGACCCGCGTCGGCCTGGCCGAGCCGCTCCCGAAGGGCATCGCCCACGTCGCGCCGTCCGACCAGGACGTTGCTGCTCCTCGCCGGCGCCTGGACCCGTGCGGGCTCCGAGGGCCGCGCGAGCAGCGAGCGACGCAGCTCCTCCGCGGCCGCACTCGGGCCCGTGCCCAGCTCGCGGCGCAGCACCTGGTCCATCCGCTCGAGCTGCCGCAGGGCGCCGCGCGCGTCTCCCTGCTCTGCGTGAGCGCGGGCCAACGAGAGATGTGCCTCCTCGTCCGCCGGGTTCTCCCGAAGCAGCTCCTCCCAGCTGCCGGTCAGCCGGAGGACCTGCTCGTGAAGGGTCCCGAGAGCCTCTCGCTCAGGCTCGGCCCACTGCTCGTACAGGTCATCGGGCAGCAGCGGTCCCTGGTACGTCGACAGCGCCTCGGCCCCGCGCTCGGCCGACCCCGCGGCCAGCGCGGCCTCTGCCGCTTCGCGGAACTCGGCGGCGTCGATGCTCACATCCGCATCCGGCAGAAGCGAGACGAGATCGCTGCGCAGGACGAGAGTCCGGGCCTCTCCTCCGAGCGCCCGGCGGGCGTAGTGGGCGGCCTTGTGCAGGCGGGGCCCGGCCGCGTCGACCGGCACATCGGGCCAAAGAGCGTCCATGACCTGCTCCCGGTGCAGGCGTCGGCCACGAGAGAGGGCAAGGAGCTTGACCAGGCTGGCTGCATGCCTCCGGCCCCAGGCTGATTCGGTCACCGCGACGCTGTCGAGCGTCACGGCGAATCTCCCGAGCATGTCGATGCGTACCTGCATGCGTCTGGCCCGATCTCGATGGAACTCAGTCACGCTACTCCCGGGCCATCGCTCTGTCAGGTGTCACGAACGCGGCGGAACGGTGGTCTCCCCCCCGAACCGGTCGCCCTTCGAGGGCTTCGACCTCGTCGGTCATCGCCGAGCTGACCTCGCGCAGGAGCCGGCGGATCCGGGCCATGTCCCAGTCGTAGGCGGCGATCCGGTCGGTGACCTCGAACAGCCGCCGCGACAACGAGTCCCGACGATGCTGGTAGCCGGCCATCGCCTCGGCCTCGGGTCGAGCACCCGATGCCACCTCCACGACGGTGTCCGCGAGGAGCTCGGCGTCACGCATCGCGTCTGTCATCCCGTGCGCGGTGATGGGGTCCTTGAAGTAGCCGGCGTCGCCGACCAGCGCCCAGCCGGGGCCCCAGGAACGTCGTACGAACCCGGGCACGCCGGACCACCCGTGCATGCGGCCCGTCGGTGTCGACATCTGGAGCCGGTGCAGGTGGTCGGGGGCAGCGACCGAGAAGAGGGTCTCGAACGCGGCCTCGGCACCGGACCTGCGGGCTGCCCTCAGCCGCTGGGGCGTGGTGGAGACGAACGCGATCGTGAGTCCGTCGTTCGTCGGGATCAAGCCCGCCGCCGCGCCGAGGCCGTAGGCCCACTCGTAGCCGGCGACCGGGAAGTCGGAGTGGTAGCGATAGAGCGTCGCGGCACCCGCCGCGGCCTCGCGCTCGACAGCGGCGCCGACCTGGTCCGCGACGACCGAGCGGACTCCGTCCGCACCGATGGTCAACCTGCTTCGCAAGGTCTGCTCCCTCCCGTCGCGGGTCCGAGTCCGGACGCCTGCCACGCGTCCGCCGTCGCCGCCGACGAGGCCGGTGACGCTCACCCCGTGGTGCACCTCGGCGCCGGCCTCGGCGGCTGCGTCGCTCAGGATGCGGTCGAGCAGGTGGCGCCTGGGGGCGTAGAGTGCGTCGACCCCCGGCGTGGGCTTTATCGAGACCTGGACCGACTCGTCGTCGGCGTAGTGGAACAGGGTCTTCTCGATCGGCGGGGTGCCGGCGGCGACGACCTGTGGCAGCAGGCCCCAGCGGGAGAGCTGGAGCACGCCGGCGCGCATCAGCGCGTGGGTGGAGACGGTGTCGCTGCCGTAGGCACCGCGGTCGAGGAGGGCGACTTCGAGGCCCGCCCGGGCGAGGAGCAAGGCCGTCGAGGCGCCCGCGACGCGCGAGCCCACCACGATGACGTCGTAGGTGTTGTCCATGGTGATCACCTGAGGGCGGGGTCGAGGACGCGGGTGGAGGCAATGTGCTCGACGACGGCTGCGGCGTCGTGCCGGGCGCCGTCGATGAAGCCGGAGTCGCGACGGTGCTGGAAGCGCTGACCCACGACGTACAAGCCCGGCGCCGCCGTGATGCCCCGGTCCTGGATGATCGAGCCGTCGCGCCCGGTGACGGGCACCTGCAGCCACGGGTGGCTGGGGGCGTAGCCGGTCGCGAGCAGGACCGTGCCGACGCCTTCGGCCCTCAGGTCGAGGCTCGACGGGGCCGCGCCTGCGACGAAGGGCCGGGGGCGCACAGCTGCCCACACCTCGGAGCCGAGACCGCTCGCATCGACGTGCGCGTCCACTTTGTCGAGGAACCGGTGCATCCGGTGGTCAGACTCGGCGACGGAGGCCTGGAGGTTGTCCTGGAACGTCGCGATCCCCTCGGTCAGGCTGCCCAACCGGCCGGTGACACGCACACCTTGGGCCACGAGCGCGGCGAGGTCGAGGTCCTCGGTGAACCGATCCGGCTCGTTGCGCCCGACCAGCTGGATCGAAGGCTCCTGCCGGGCGGCGACGGGGTCGCGGACCTCGTCGATGGTGCGCGCGAGTCGGCCGGTGCGCTCGAGCCACCAGAAGATGTCCATCCCTCGGTAGCGCCGCGGCATCCGGGTGTGCCGCCCGACAGCAAGAACCACGTCGCGGCCGGCTCGACTCAGCTCGTCGGCGATCTGCACGCCGGACGACGAGGCACCGATCACCAGCACTCCCCCGTCAGGCAGTGACTGCGGGTTCCGGTAGGCCGAGGCGGTGGTCAGCCGCAGGTCCGAGCCGGTGAGGTCGAGGCAGCCGGGGACCCGTGGCTTCCCCCAGGGGCCAGTGGCGACCACGACGTTCTTGGTCCTCCAGGTCCCTTGGTCGGTGACGACCCGGTAGCCCCGGTCGGTCGCGGTGACCTCGAGGACGGTGGTGCCGGTCCGCACAGGGGCGGAGAAGCTGTCGGCGTACCCCTCGAGGTAGTCGACGAAGTCGCTGACCGACATGTACCCCTCGGAGTCGTAGCCGCGGTAGTGCCATCCCGGGAGACGGGTCATCCAGTTGGGCGTCAACAGGTGCAGCGAGTCCCACCGCTCGGAGCGCCACCGCTCGGCGACCTGGCCTCGGTCGAGCACCACGTGGTCGCGCCCCGAGTCGGCGAGCAGGCGGCTGACCGCAAGACCGGCGTGGCCGGCTCCGATGACGACGGTTTCGGTGATGAACATGGTGTGACGTTCCTCTGTTGGTGTTGTGGCGCTGTTGGGCCACGCTTGCGAAAGGCTTGTGGACCTCTGGTCGGCAAGGTCAGGGTCCGGGGCCGGGCGTCGCTGGACGTGACGACCGGCCCCGGGGACGACCGGTGGTCCGCCGACGGTCAGCCGGTCACTACCTCGACGGAGACCGGGGTGGGGTTGGTCAGGACGTCGTAGACGGCCGAGCGCTTGCGAGACTGCTCGACGATCGCCCGCAGCGTCTCCTCGTCGGCGTCACCCTCGATGTGGAAGGTGACCCGGACGCCCTGGTAGCCGTTGCGGACAGAGCCGTCGGAGAGCCCGAGAATGCCGAGTACGTCGATGTCGCCCTCGACGGTCGAGCTCACCTTGGTCAGGTCCACGCCGCGCGCGGATGCGATGTTCGCCACCCCGGCGGTCAGGCAGCCCGCCAGCGCGTGGAGCAGGTACTCCACCGGCGTCGGGGCGTTGTCCTCGCCGACCAGGATGTCGGGGTGGTCGGCGTCGAGGACGGTCTCGCGTACGTGCTGCATCTCCTGCATCGCGCCGTAGAAGCCGGAGATCCGCGACTGGCTGTGAGTTCCCCTGACCCAGGTGTTCTGGGCACGGAACTGGAACTTGGCGATCTCGTTCTGCGCCTTGATCGCGTCGACGGTGGCGAACAGCTTCGCGGTGTCGACCCCGTTGCGGTTCGGGTGGGTGGTGGTGCTCATGGATTCCTCCATCTGTTTCGTGCCGCGATCTGCGGCAGTCGTTGTCGATGGCCAGGAACCTACGAACGTGTTCTTCCGGCGGCCTTCCCCTCCGCTTTCACCCGGGGGAAGGAACGGGGAAGGTCTGTCGAGTCGGGGGCGAGCGAGGAAGGTCTGCGACAGGCCGGGGAAAGGCCCGGGGCCCACGGTGGCGTGGTCGGGGCACGACCACACCACCGGAGGACGCCATGTCCGAGCTGCAGACCACCCCCTTCCCGCGACGCGATGCAGGATGGATCGCGGTCCGTCTGCACGACGGTGGCCAGGCTGAGCTGCGGCCGCTGGGTCGCGGCGACACCGCGCCGCTCCTCAGGGTCTTCGAGGACATGTCGGAGAACTCGCGGGCCCTGCGCTACCTCACCGGCCTCCCCCGGCTACCTCGCCAGATGCTGAACATGCTCGCTGACGTCGACGGGGACCGGCACGTCGCATGGGTCGCCTCGGCCGACGGCGAGCCCGCTGGCATCGCCCGCTACGTGCGAGTGCCCGGGTGCCCCACCACCGCGGAGGTCGCCTTCGAGGTCGTGGACCGCCACCATGGTCGCGGGCTGGGAACCGTGCTGCTCGACACGATCACGACCGTCGCCGCCGCTCACGGCGTACGCAGTGTCCAGGCGACGGTGGCACCGTCCAACGCCACGTCGCGACGCATGCTCGGCCGCCTCGGCCTGAGCCTTCGTCCGGTCGACGGCCTCCTCGAGGCCGAGGGGCCGCTGCGGCTCATGGACCCGCCGGTCGTCGACCGCGGGGCAGTGGTCAGGGCAGCCTGCCTGGGCGCAGGCGACGAGGCCCTCGACATCGGCTGACATGTGGGAGAGCGATCGTCGATCATCTCCAACGGCGAGCGTCAGACGCCTGCCCCGTCCACGTTCGCTGAGCCATCCACCGCCTGCGCGACGACGGGGTCGCGCCACACCACTGCGGTGCCGTCGAGGACGACGACGCCGTCCTGGTTGGTGATCATGGTCGCCAACGTGGACACCGGTTTGTCCTCGCGGACCTCCAGCACTCTTGCCTCGGCTGTGATCTCGTCGCCTGGCCTCACCGGTGCCCGGTAGCTCCAGTCGGTGCGCAGGAAGACGCTGCCGGGGCCGGGAAGCTGCTCGGCCACCAGGGCGTTGAGCAGCCCGCTGGTGACCCCGCCCTGGACCACGATTCCCCCGAAGCGGCTCTGGGCGGCCAGCTCCTCGTCGTAGTGAACCGGATTGCGGTCGCCGGTGATCTCGGTGAACAGCTCGATGTCGCGGGCCGACACCACGCGGGTACGACGGGCGTGGTCACCGACTTGCATGGCGCACCTCCTCGTGGGCGACGCTGGACGCGGCGACGAAAGACTCGACTGACCACCACTGCCGGAACCGTTCCTCACCGACAGTCTGGACCAGCCCGCCGACCTGGGAGGCGTGTGCGCGCAAAGCGGCGTGCTTGAGGTCGGCCAGGGTCTCGTCGCAGACGACCTGGGCGGCCAGGTCGGCCTCGTCGGTCACGGGTGGCTGAGCTCCGTCGAACCACAACCCGACCTCGTCGTTCACCCGTCCCCAGGTCCGGTGGAACGACGGGGTGAGAGTCGCATACCACAACCTGCTCGGGGCTCCGGTCTCACGCCACGCGAGAGTCACCCACGCGGACACCGTGCGATGGTCCGAGTGGCCGGTCATGCCGTCGGGCCCGAAGGTGACGATGGTGTCGGGCTTCACCTCGTCGATGATGGCGCTCAGCTGGGCGATCGCTGAGGACCGTTCCACCTCCGCGAGGGTCCCGTCGTGGTGACCGAGCCAGCGGTGCTCGGTGACGCCGAGGGCGGCGAGGCTGCGCGCCTGCTCCCGCGCCCGGAGGGCGCCCAGCCGTTCGGGCGGCCACCGCTCCGGATCGGGGGTTCCCTCCTCGCCACGGGTGGCGGTGGCGACGACCACGCGGTCTCCCGATCTGCGGGCGGTGGCCATCAAGGCTGCGGACAGGAAGGCGTCGTCGTCCGGGTGCGCCCATACACCGAGGAGCGTGCCGGTGTCCGGGGCCGCTGCACTGCTCATGTCGTCGACTCTGTGGTCTGGACCTTCCCCGGACCTTCCCTCGCAGCCGACCAACCGGAAGGGCAGCGGAAGGGGTCGCGCCGAGACTCGACGGCGTCGTCACATCAGGTTGTGGAGGTCGAGATGAGCAGGACCGACGCCGTCGCCACGCGCGACGTGGTCACGAGTGGTGGCGAGCTCGCCGCGGGAATGCGCGCGATGGCGCCGATGATCGTGGCTTATGCCCCCTTCGGGCTCTTGGTCGGGGCCGCGGTCGCGGCCAGCGACAGCCCGATGGCCGCGTGGCTCTCGACGTGGACGATCTACGGCGGAGCCGCTCACCTGGCGGTGCTCGACGTGCTCCAGCGTGACGCGGGGGTCGTGGGCGCGGTTCTCGTCGGTCTGCTCATCAACGCCCGGATGATCGCGTACTCGGTCTCGCTGGCCCCGCACTGGCGAGACGCCACGACGAGGTCGCGGGTCGCGGCGGCCGCGATGCTCACCGACGCAACGTGGGCCATGGCCCACAACACCCCGGCGGAGACGCCCCGGGCCCGGAGGCACTTCTACTTCGGAGCCGGCCTGATGCTCTGGTTCGGTTGGCCGCTGCTGGTGAGTCTCGGGGTGGTCGTCGGCGGATGGGTGCACGGCGCGCCGGTCGCCACCTTGCTGCCGTCCCTGACGCTGGGGACCCTTGCCATCCGCCAGCTCCAGAACCGTCCCGGCCTGGCCGCCGGGGTCGCGGCCACGGCCGTCGCCGTCGCCACCATCCACCTGGACAGCGGCCTCGCCCTGGGGCTGGCCGCCTGCGCCGGAGCCGGCGCAGCCGTACTCGTGAACCGGAGGACCGCATGACCACCACCCTCGTGGCGCTGCTGCTCGTCGGAGCCGGAAGCCTCGCCTACCGCCTGCTGCCGCTCCTGGGCGCAGCACGGGTGCCGGACCAGGTCTCCCGTGTCGCGGGCTGGGCCGGTGTATCGGTGCTCGCAGCCGTGGTGGTCCGAGGCGTCCTCAACCACCGCGACGACTCGATCCCGTGGGCCGTCCCCGTCGCGCTTGTCTCCGTGGCCGTCGGCCTCTACTGCGCGGTGCGCGGGCGACCTCCGCTGGTGGTGCTGGCCGTGGGCGCGGGGACCTATCTCGTGGCCTCCACCACACTCGCCGCCTCGGTCGGCTGAAATCCGGTGCGCAGGAAGTTCCAGCCGTGTAAGTTTCCGGTCCGGGGACGGGGGTCGAAGCACTCCTTCCTGCCTCTCTCGGGCATCTGGGGCACAACGCACCTACGCACCGGGAGAGACCTCTGCCATGACCCAAGCCCTGCTGACCGAGGCCGACAAGAGCTCGAGGGGGACCGCCGCCAGAGTGGTCGCGGCCACGAAGTCCTACGGCACCGGGGAGTCCAGCGTCCTCGCGCTCGACGACGTCTCCGTGGACTTCGCGGCGGGTGCCTTCACCGCGATCATGGGGCCGTCCGGGTCGGGCAAGTCGACCCTCATGCACTGCATGGCCGGGCTGGACACCCTCTCCTCCGGGCAGGCCTTCGTCGGGGAGACCGACCTGGCCACCCTCTCGGACAAGCAGCGGACGCTCCTGCGTCGAGACCGGCTCGGCTTCGTCTTCCAGGCCTTCAACCTGATCCCGACTCTCACCGCGGAGGAGAACATCACGCTCCCCGCCGACCTGGCGGGGCGCAACCTCGACCGTGACTGGTTCGAGACGGTGATCTCCACGCTCAAGCTCGGCGACCGTCTCGACCACCGACCATCCCAGCTCTCAGGCGGCCAGCAGCAGCGGGTCGCCGTGGCCAGGGCGTTGGTGTCGAGGCCCGAGGTGGTCTTCGGCGACGAGCCGACCGGCGCCCTCGACTCCAAGACCGGCACCGAGCTGCTCACCTTCTTGCGCTCGGCGGTCGACGACCTCGGCCAGACCGTGGTCATGGTGACGCACGACCCGGTCGCCGCGTCGTATGCCGACCGCGTGGTGTTCCTCGCCGACGGCACGATCGTCGACGAGCTCGCCGGCCCCACCCGCGACTCGGTCCTCGAGACCATGAAGCGGCTGGGTGGTTGATCCATGGTCAAGCTCTCCCTCCGCAGCCTGCTGGTGCACAAGCTGCGGCTGTTCCTGACGGTTGCCGCCGTGACGGTCGGGGTCGCCTTCGTCTCGGGCACGTTCGTGCTCTCCGACACGATGAGCAAGGCCTTCGACGAGCTGTACGACGGGCTGACCGAAGGCACCGACGTCGCGGTGCAGGCTGAGCCCGCCTACACCGACATCACCACCCAGGGGCAGCTGCGTCCCCTCGACGACAGCCTCGTCGACCTGGTCCGTGAGGTCCCGGGTGTCGAGGTGGCCGAGGGCTCGCTCACCGGGTTCGCCCTGATCCTCGACAAGGACGGCGAGCCAGTCCAGCCGGGCGGCGCGCCCACCCTCGGCGCCAGCACCAGCGCGGACGAAAGGCTCGCCGGTGCCTTCACGATGCGCGACGGGCGTGCTCCCGCAGGCGCTGGTGAGGTCGCGCTCGACGCCGCCTCGGCAGCGGAGGCCGGCTACTCCGTCGGCGACGACGCCACGATCGTCTTCGAGGACGGCCGCGGGGTGTTCGAGGTGGTCGGCATCGTCGGCTTCGGCGAGACCGACAGCCTCGCGGGCGCGACGATGGCTGCCTTCGACACGGCCACTGCCCAGCAGGTGCTCGGAAAGGAGGGCCGCGTCGACCAGATCGCGGTGAAGGCCGCCAACGGCGTCGCTGCAGAGGATCTGCGCGACGACATCGCCGCCGTGCTCCCCGACGGCGTCGAGGCGATGACCGGACGTGAGCTCGCCGACAAGAACTCCGACTCGGTGCGCGAGGGACTCGGCGTGTTCACGAACATCCTCCTCGTCTTCGCCGGGGTGTCCCTGCTCGTGGGGTCCTTCGTCATCTGGAACACCTTCAACGTCCTCGTCGCCCAGCGTCGCCGCGAGGTGGCGCTGCTGCGCGCGGTCGGCGCCACGAGACCGCAGGTGCTCGGCGGGATCGTCATCGAGGCGTTCGCGATCGGGTTGGTCTCCGCGGCGCTCGGTCTGCTGAGCGGTGTCGGCCTTGCCGTCGGGATCCGCGAGCTGCTCGCCGTCATCGGCCTCGAGGTGCCGACCACCTCCGCCGCGGTCGAGCCCCGGACGATCCTCGCGGCGCTGCTCGTCGGCGTCGTGGTGACGGTGGTCGCCGCGGTCGCCCCGGCCTGGGCGGCCACCCGGGTGGCCCCGATCGAGGCGCTGCGCGAGGCCACACCGGTCAACGGCGGCATCGGCCGCACACGACGTGCAGTCGGGCTGTTCCTGCTGGCCGGAGGCCTGGCCGGACTCGTCGCGTGCGCGGCGGTCGGCAACCAGCCCGCGCTGACCGGGCTCGCGACACTGGTCGCCTTCGCCGGGCTGGTCACATCCGGCCCGATGCTCGCGACTGGCGTGGCGCGACTCGCCGACCGCGGCAGGCGCGGTGGCGGCTGGCGGATGGCCGCACGCAACATCGCCCGGGCACCACGGCGTTCCGCGGCAACCGCCCTGGCGCTGACGATCGGGCTCACGGTCGTGTGCGCAGTCGCGGTGACTGCGGCCTCGACCAAGGCATCGGTCGTCGACATGGTCGCCGACGGGAACCGTTCCGACATCATCCTCAAGCCGGCCGGGCAGGGCGCAGGGATGAGCCCCGCCGCGGCCGAGCTCGTGCGTGAGCAGGACGAGGTCGACGCGGTGGTGCAGATGCGCTTCTCCGGCGCCATGCTGGACGGCAACCCCTCCTTCGTCGCCGGCCTGCAGCGGCAGGACCTCGACGAGGTCGTCGACCTCGGGGTCGCCTCGGGCTCGGTCGAGGACTTCGGCAAGGGCAGCATGCTGCTCGGTGTGAGGCAGGCGGAGGCCCTCGGCCTCGAGGCCGGGGACCAGATCACCGTCACCTTCCCCGAGACCGGCGAGGTCGAGCTGGAGGTCGCGGCCACCTTCGAGCGCGACGCGGTCATCGGCTCGGCCTACGTGATCTCCCTCGACGACTTCGAGGAGAACGTCACCTCCCGGCTCGACGTCGCGGTGCTGATCACCGCGGCAGAGGGCGTGGCCGCTGACGAGGCCCTGAGAGCTGTCGAAGACACCCTGGCCGGCTACCCGAACATCGTGGTCAACGATCCGTCGGGCCTGACCAAGGACGCCCAGGCACAGGTCGACCAGCTGCTCGGTCTCGTGACCGCGCTCCTGCTTCTCGCCGTCGTCGTCGCGATCCTCGGCATCGTCAACACCTTGGTGCTCTCGGTGGTCGAGCGGACCCGCGAGCTCGGGTTGATGCGCGCCGTCGGGGCAACCCGGGCACAGGTCCGCACCGTCGTACGCCGCGAGTCCGTCCTGATGTCGGTGCTCGGAGCAGTCACGGGCATCGGGCTCGGCACGGCTGCCGGCATCGCCTTGAGTCGCGCCCTCGACGACCAGGGGATCAGCGCGCTCAGCGTCCCCGTGGGGACGCTCACCGTGTACCTCGTGGTCGCGGCGCTGGTCGGCATCCTCGCCGCCATCGGTCCGGCGCGCCGGGCGAGCCGCGTGGACGTGCTGCGCGCGGTGACGGTCGAGTAGCCGCGGTGATGCTCCGACTATGGGGCGGGGTCGTCTTCCGACTCCGCCGGTGGGTCCTGGCGGCTACCGCTGTGTTCGTCGTCCTCGCTGCCCTCTGGGGCACCGGAGTGTTCGGGGCGCTCAGCGACGAGGGCTTCGACGACCCCGGGAGCGAGGCGTCGCGCGCGGCACGGGCGGCCGAGGAGGTCCTGGGCGGCGGTCACGACCTGCTCGTGCTGGTCGAGCACGAGGAGCACACCGTCGACGAGCCGGTGTTCGCGGGCGGGGTGGCCCAGATCGTGGCCGCCCTCCCCGCGGATCTGGTCGAGACGAGCGTCGGCTTCGCCGAGACCGGGTCTGAGGCGTTCGTCTCCTCCGACCGGCACACCACCTACGTTGCCGTGCAGGTCGCCGAGGACACCACGGACGCCGACTACTGGCACCTCGTCGAGACCTACCAGGCGCCCCACGGCTTCGCGGTGGGCTTCGGCGGGAACCTCGCGATGAACGCCGACATCAACGCGCAGGTCTCGAAGGACATCGCGCAGGCCGAGATGATCTCGTTCCCGATCCTGCTCGTGCTGCTGCTCGTCGTCTTCGGCGGCGTGGTGGCTGCAGGACTCCCGCTCGCCGTGGGCGCCGTCGCGATCCTCGGGGCGTTCACGGTGCTACGGGTGATGACGGCTGTCACCGACATCTCGGTGTTCTCCGTGAACATCGTGACCATGCTCGGGCTCGGTCTCGCGATCGACTACGCGCTGTTCGTGGTCGGCCGCTTCCGCGAGGAGCTCCACCGCGGCGGCGACGTCGAGTCCGCGCTGGTCACCACGATGGCCACCGCTGGCCGCACGATCGCGGTCTCCGGTCTCACGGTCGCCGTCGCGCTCTCCTCGCTGCTGCTCTTCCCGCAGGTGTTCTTCCGCTCGATGGGGCTGGGCGGGATGGCCGCTGTGGCAGTCGCGATGCTGACCTCGCTCACTGCGCTGCCGGCCGGGCTCGCCGTGCTGGGACACCGCGTGGACTCCTGGCGGGTGCCGCGGCTCAACAGACGGGCAGCGCGCGGTCGACGAAGCGTCGAGCGGTCGGGCGGATGGGCCCGCGTCGCCGGAGCCGTGATGGCCAGGCCGTGGGTGTACGTCGCCGTCATCGTCCCGGTCCTGCTCATCCTCGGCTCGCCGTTCCTCCGGGTGGAGTTCGGCGGCGTGGACCACCGGGCCCTACCGGAGGGCACACAGAGCCGGGAGGTCGCCGAGACGCTCCTGAACGACTTTCCGACCTCAGGGGAACCGATCCGCCTGGTCCTGAGCGGCACCTCCGCCGAGACCACCGCCGCCTTCGTCGACCGGCTCGAGCAGGTCGAGGGCGTCAAGGGGGTGACGGTAGCCGGGGACAAGGGCGAGGAAGCGGTCGTCGACGTGACGCACGGCTACGAGGTCTACTCCGCCTCCGCGAAGGAGCTGGTCCGGGACCTGCGCCAGATCGACCCCGAGACCGGGTCGGCCCTGGTCACCGGCACCACCGCGTTCCTCGTCGACGTGCTCGACAGCATCGGCGATCAGCTGCCCACGATGGCCGCATGGGTGGTCTGCTCGACGTTCCTGCTGCTGTTCCTGGCGTTCGGGTCACTGCTGCTGCCGATCAAGGCGATCGTGATGAACCTGCTCTCGCTCACCGCCTCGTTCGGCGCGCTGGTGTGGATCTTCCAGGACGGCAACCTCGCGGGCACACTGGGCTTCACGCCCACCGGAACGGTGGAGGCCACCCAGCCGATCCTGATGCTGGCGATCGCCTTCGGCCTCTCGATGGACTACGAGGTGTTCCTGCTCAGCCGGGTCCGCGAGCAGTGGGACCTCACCGGCGACAACCGTCTCGCTGTGGCGACCGGCCTCCAGCGCACGGGTGGGCTGATCACCAGCGCCGCGCTGTTGATGGTCGTGGTGGTCGGCGCCTTCTCGACCAGCGGGATCACCTTCATCAAGATGATCGGGATCGGGCTGGCGCTCGCCATCGTCATCGACGCGACCGTCGTGCGCGGCCTGCTCGTGCCCGCCACGATGCGCCTCCTGGGCGAGCTGAACTGGTGGCTGCCCGCCTTCCTGGACCGGCTGTGGCGCAAGGTCGGTATCCGGGAGTACGACGGCCCGCCGACCGCCGCCATCCCGGAGGAAGATGTCGAGGAGCCGGTCGGCGCGATCGGCTGAGGTGTCGACGCCCCCGCGCTCCTAGCTCGTCGGCTCCCTGCCCCAAGCCGTTCCGGGGCAGGGCTCCCCGCACCGGCGTTTGCTCTTGGCCGGCCCGGGTAATCCCGTCTCGACCTAGTAATCGCGACAAAGGGGAGAACACGTGAGCGACGCCGAGAAGAAGCCGCTGAGTCCTGAGGAGCTGGCAGCCGAGGGCGCGACCGCGCTGCCCGACAAGGAGGTCGTCTCGCTGCTCGACCTCAATGCCGACCTCGACCTGGCTATCGACGCCGCCGCGCCGATCGACCTGGCCGTCGCAGCCAACGCCAACGTCGCAGCCCCCATCGACGCGGCGGTCGGTGCGAACATCCTCTCCTACGAATCAACGGCTCAGTCGCTGGCCGACCAGAACGTCGCAATCAACCAGGACGTCACCGCCGACGCCACCGCCAACGCCACCCAGGACAGCAACCTCGACCAGAGCAACGACGTCGTCGACGACGGGACCTCCGGAAACACCAGTGGCGACGGCGGCGCGATCGGCGGCTCCACCACGGTCGACGAGACCGCCCCCACCACCGTCGACGGCGCACTCAGTGGCGACCTCCTCGACGTGGACGTCAACCTCGCCGCGGATGCCGACATCGCCGCCCCGATCGACGGTGCGGTCGCGGCCAACGCCAACGTCGCAGCCCCCATCGACGCCGCCGTCTCTGCGAACGTCGGATCGATCGGCTCGGAGGCCACGGCCGTCGCCCAGCAGGACGCGGTCATCAACCAGAGCATCGAGGGCGCCGCGGAGGCCAACGCCGACCAGACCTCCGACATCCAGCAGTAATCCACGGTGGACACTGCACCCCCGTCGGTCGGCGTGCCTGCGCCGGCCGACGGCGTCGTCCTCATCGGGGAGATGGAAGGTTCTGGGTACCGCACACCCCCCGCGCTGGTGCGTCGCGGTGACGGCCAGACCATCCAGCTCACTCGCCTGCTCTACCAGGTGCTCGCCGCGATCGACGGCCGCCGCGACCACGCCGAGATCGCGGAGCTCGTCAGCGACCGCACCGGCAGGCTCGTCTCCGCCGACGACGTCGCCACCCTTGTCGACAAGCAGCTGCTTCCGCTGGGCCTGCTCCGCCTGGCAGACGGATCCCAGCCGGAGGTCAAGCGCGCTGCGCCGCTGCTGGGCCTGAGGTTCCGCTACGTGGTGACCGACCCGGAGCGGACACGCCGGATCACTGCCCCCTTCGCCCGCCTGTTCCACCCTCTGGTGGTGGCACTGCTGCTGGCGGCGTTCGTCGGCGTGTGTGCCTGGGTGCTGCTGGAGAAGGGCCTTGCCTCGGCCACGCACCAGGCGCTCTACGAGCCGGGGCTGCTTCTCGCGGTCTTCGCGGTCACGGTGGTCTCCGCGGGGTTCCACGAGTTCGGGCACGCTGCGGCAGCCAGGTACGGCGGTGCGACCCCGGGCGCGATGGGCACCGGGCTCTATCTCATCTGGCCCGCGTTCTACACCGACGTCACCGACAGCTACCGGCTCGGCCGCGGCGGCCGCGTGCGCACCGACCTCGGCGGCCTCTACTTCAACGCGATCGTGGCCGTGGCGATGTTCGCGATGTGGTGGCTCCTGGGCTGGGACGCGATCCTCCTCGTCATCGCCGCCCAGGTCCTCCAGATGCTGCGCCAGCTCGCCCCGCTGGTGCGCTTCGACGGATACCACGTCCTGGCCGATCTCACCGGCGTCCCCGACCTGTACCAGCACATCAAGCCCACCCTGCTCGGCCTGCTCCCCCGCAACTGGCGCAAGCCCGAGCACCAGGTGCTCAAGCCGTGGGCGCGTGCCGTGGTCAGCACGTGGGTGCTGGTCGTCGTACCTCTGCTCGTGGCAACCCTCGTCCTCATGGTGGTCGCGTTTCCGCGCGTGGCGGGAACGGCCTGGGACAGCCTCCGTGAGCAGTGGGCCAGCTTGGGTACCTCCGTCGCGCAGGGCGATGTCCTCGACATGGCGGTGCGGCTCCTCTCGATCGTGGCGATCGCGTTGCCGCTCTTCGGCATGGTCTACATCGTCACGAGGCTGGTGCGTCAGGTGACGACCGGCGTGTGGCGGAGCACCGCAGGCAAGCCCGGGCAACGGGCGGCCGCGGTCGCCACGGCGCTTGCCATCGTGGCCGGTCTCGCCTGGGCGTGGTGGCCCGAGGACGGCCGCTACCACCCCATCGCGTCCTACGAGCGCGGGACGCTGCTCGATGCGGTCCCGATCGCCGCACCAGCAGGGATGCAGCCGGGGGTCGTATCGCGCGCGACGACGGCGTGGCCGTCCTCCGAGCCGCTGCCGACCCGGGAGAGGCCGGTCCTCTCGGTCGTCCTCGTCCCACGCGAGCGCGCCGAGGGTACGACGGGCAGCGCGGACACGGCCGCGACCGGCGACGTCGAGGTGGCCGACCCGGGCACCTGGGTCTTCCCCTT
The DNA here is from genome assembly GCA_035456965.1 of Nocardioidaceae bacterium. Taxonomy (GTDB): domain Bacteria; phylum Actinomycetota; class Actinomycetes; order Propionibacteriales; family Nocardioidaceae; genus Nocardioides_C. Next base: position 37,241 of record DATICF010000074.1, on the reverse strand, counting down.
CGACCGTCCGCCCGCACCAGGTGAGGGCGACAACCAGGCGCTTGCCGTCAACACCGAGGACGGCTCGACCCTCTACGACGTCGCGTTCGCCCTCGTGTGGGCCGATGACGGCGTCGCAGACAACGTGAACTCCGCCTACGCGCTCGCCAGCTGCACCGGCTGCACGACCGTCGCAGTTTCCTTCCAGGTGGTCCTGGTGCTCGGACAGAGCGACGTGGTGCCGCAGAACCTCGCCGCTGCGGTGAACTACAGCTGCGTCTCGTGCGTGACCGGCGCACTGGCCCAGCAGCTCGTGCTCACCCTGGACGGGCCCCTGAGCGTCGAGACCAAGCGCGAGCTCGCCGAGCTGTGGACGCGCATCGCTGCCTACGGCGACACCCTCGAAGGCAGGTCACTGACCGAGATACGGGCGCAGCTCACCGAGTTCGAGCGCGAGATCCTCGACCTCCTCACAGGCCAGGCGAGTACTTCCTCGAGCATCAGCACGGCGTCGAGCAGCCCGACGGCCTCACCGACCTCCCCGGCGAGCCCGAGCGCGACGTCCAGCCCATCGGCCGGCCTGGGCGCCGAGGCCTCGTCGTCGCCGTCGAGCAGGCCACAGGCCACCTCCAGCGCGACGGCGACGGCGTCCTCTTCTCCCAGCACCTCGCCGACCCCGTCCGGGACCGCGAACGCAGGGCCGAGTCCGAGCCCGACCCGATCCTCGAGCGCAGGCACCTCGCCGAGCTCGTCGCCGTCGACGTCGCCGACCCCTTCTCCGTGAGTTGAGCGGGCCTCGTCCTCCTGGACGGGCCTCGTCCGGGGTGTGGGGCGCGTGACCAACAGCGACGCCACACGTTGAACTCAGCAACGTGAAGGCAGCACCAGCCAGCCCCGAGACGCAGGATGCCCATGACCCTCCCTCCCACCTCGCACCTTCGTCGTGCGACCGTCGTACGCCTCCTCGCGGTGGCGGCGACGGTCGCTCTCGGCGCCACCTTGCTGACGACCGCGTCGAGCGCCGAAGGGGAGCCCTCGCTCGCAGCGGTCCCGCGGGCGGACTGCGGACCTGGCTCTCGGCCCGAGACCTCGATCCAGGGCCGGGTTCCTGCCAGGGACTACCGGACCGGGCGGGCGCAGAAGGGCTACACCTGCAACACCCGGCAGGTCAGTCACCACGGCGGAAGCGGCGGCTTCAAGGTGCTGAGGTACGTCGACCGCACCGGCCGGGCGTGCGCCTACTACGACTCGACGCTGCTCTCCCCCATCGACGTGCCCTTCAACGTGGGGCGTGAGGGCACCGGTGTCGTGGTCCTCGACATGTCCGACCCGAGGCGACCCAGGCAGACGGCGAACCTCGTGACTCCGGCCATGCAGAGCCCGCACGAGTCGCTGCTCCTCAACAAGCGTCGGGGCCTGCTCGTCGCCGTGCTCGGCAACCCCGCCACGAACGTCGGCGTCATCGACGTCTACGACCTGAAGGGCGACTGCCGCAGCCCGCGACTGCTGTCGAGCACCCCGTCTGGCGTCTTCGGGCACGAGAGCGGCTTCGCACCCGACGGGAGGACGTTCTACGTCGCCTCGACCAGCGCACAGACCCTGGTGGCGGTCGACCTCACCGATCCGCGTGTGCCACGGCCGATCTGGACCCGCACCGGCGTGGTCTACCACGGCATGCGCGTGAGCGCCGACGGCAACCGCCTCTACGTCGCCGAGATCGGCAACCCCGGCAACGGCGTGATCTCCAACGGCGGACTGGCGATCCTCGACGTGAGCGAGATCCAGTCACGCCGGCCCGATCCACGGGTGCCGGTGGTGAGCAGGCTGTCCTGGCGCAGCGGCTCGATCCCGCAGGTCGCCATCCCGGTCACGATCCGCGGGCGGAAGTACCTCCTCGAGGTCGACGAGTTCGCCAACTACGGCACCGACGAGCTCACGACGTACGACGAGGACGCCAAGGTCGGTGCAGCGCGCCTGATCGACATCTCCGACGAGCGACACCCTTCCGTGGTCTCGAACATCCGGCTGCAGGTGCACCAGCCACGGGCACGGCGGGGGCCGGCTCAGCACGACCCGGGCGCCCAGCTCCAGGTCCAGGGGTACGCCGGCCACTACTGCTCCGTGCCCCGCGCGAGAGACCCCAAGCTCGTCGCCTGCAGCTTCATCGCCTCGGGTCTGCGGATCTTCGACATCCGCGATCCCAGGAAGCCGAGGGAGGTCGGCTACTTCAACAAGCCGCTCGAGCCCGGCGTGAAGCCGGCCCGGGAAGGCGCTCACGCGATGTCGGCGCCGGCCTGGGACATGAAGCGCAAGCAGGTCTGGTACACCGATGGCAACACCGGCTTCTACGCGGTGCGGCTCACCAACGGCATCGCGCCCCGGTGGTGACCGGGGTGGTGACGTGGGCACCGACGGCCACGTCGACTTCGGAGCGGCCTCACGGCCGTTAGGCTCGAAGTCCCGACGAAGGAGCGCGTGCCATGTCTCGTGTTGCTGCTGTCATCGCGCTGGCGCTGCTGCTGACCGCCTGCGGTTCCGGCGACGCGGACGAGTCCGCCTCCCCGGAATCGAGAGAGGCGACGTCGGCAGCGCCGTCCCCCACCGCGACGTCGACCCCTCCCGAGACCGACACCGAGGGCAGCCCGGACAGCCCGTCCACGGCGGAGTCCACGGGCAAGGGTGATGTGGCGTCGGGGAAGGCCACAGTGATCATCGCCGCGGACAGCCAGTACGGGCCGATGCTGTACGACCGCACCGGTCAGGCGATCTACCTCTTCGACAAGGAGACCTCGCCCACCCCGCGCTGCTACGGTCCCTGCGCGAAGGCGTGGCCGCCGGTGCTGACCAAGGGCGAACCCCGCGCCAGGGCAGGCGCGGACGGTTCCCTGCTCGGCACGGTTCGTCGCCGCGACGGCTCCGCCCAGGTGACCTACGACGGGCAGCCGCTGTACTACTACGCGCACGAGGGGAAGTACCAGGTGCTCTGCCACGACATCCGGGAGTACGGCGGACTGTGGCTGGTCGTGACCCCCGAGGGCCCGCCCGCGCCCTCCGGCGCCTAACGCCGTCCTCAGGCAGGCAGCTCGAACCAGACGGTCGTCCCACCGCCCGGGGAGTCCTCCATGCCGATGCGGCCCTCGTGGGCTTCGACGACGCGCTTCGCGACTGCGAGCCCGATTCCCGCCCCCTCGATGCGCTTGTCCACGCGGGCGAACAGCGCGAACATCGCTTCCCGGCGCTCAGGGGCGACCCCGATCCCGTTGTCGGAGACGCTGATCCGCCAGCGCTCACCGACCCGCTCGGCCCCCACGTGGACCCTTGGCAGGACATCGGGTCGGGAGAACATGATCGCGTTGGAGAGCAGGTTCAAGAAGACCGCGTGCATCTGTCTCGGATCCGCGGCAAGCGTCGGAAGGGCGTGCACGGTGACCTGTGCGTCGGCCTCCGCGATCGCCGGCGTGAGGTCGCGGATCACTGCCTCCACCACCCGGCCGAGGTCGGTCACGCCCAACGCGACCTCGCCGCCTCCGCGGGCATAGTCGAGCATCTGCTCGATCATCGTGTTCAGGCGCCGCGAGGCCCGCGCAATCGCCTCGACCATCCAGCCGAGGTCCTCGTCGCCCTTGACCGCGGGCTCCGCAGCCAGCATCTCGGCCTGGGCGAGGATCGCGGTCAGCGGAGTCCGCAGGTCATGGCTGACCTGGCCCGCGAAGAGGGCAAGGTGCTCCTGGGAGCGACGGAGCTCCTCCTTCGTCGCAGCGAGCTCGCGCTGGCATGCGGCATGAAAGGACTGCGTGCCGCCTCCTTGGCGCTTCCCCACGTGGCATCTCCCGGCTCTGTCATGTTTCGCCCATTCTCACCGAGACCGCATCTCAAATCCTGAAAACAGATGAGTCGAACAGGATCGAACCACTGGTACGGCTTCGTGCGATTTGGGACTGGACTTGGTACGGCATGAGGGTGCGACAATCCGGACATGCACATCTGTCTCCCCCGCCAGCTCGGACGCGCTCTCTCCACGGGAGCGGTGGTGGCGGTGCTCGCCCTGGCCGGCTGCTCCGCGGACGTCAAGGGTCCGACCGAGCAGGAGGCCCGCGATGCGGGCCAGCAGTACGGTGAGGCCATCGTCGACAAGATCGGCTCGCGAGCGACTCTCGAGGAGATGGAGGAGCTCTGCGGAGCGCGCGCCATGGAAGAGGGCTACGTCACCAAGGGGCGCGAGGGTGACGAGACCGACCTCGAGCTCGACGCCTTCATCGACGGGTGCCGCAACGTCGTCAAGGAGCAGTGACCCCCTGGTCGTCTCTGACCACGGGCTCGTCGACTCGGGGACAGCGACTCCTACTTGAGGAGTGACTCGTCCCCCAGGACTCGAGCGAGGATCCGGGCGGCGTGCCCCTTCGCACCGGTCAGCTCCACTTCGATCCCAGACGAGCGGACCTCCTCGAGCAGATCGCGCAGCATCAGAGCGCCGGTGAGGTCCACCCGGCCGAGCCGGCCGAGGTGGACGACGATCCGCCGTACCTCCTCGTGCTCGGCGACCAGCTGGCTGACCGCCCGCTCGACACCGGGAGCCGAGCCGAAGTACAAGACGCCGGTAGGCCAGACGTGGAGAGTGTCCTCGTCGAGCCTCGACGGCACACCGACCTGGAGCTCGCGCCACAGGTGTACGGCCAGGGCCGTACCCACGCCGAGCAGGACACCCTGCTCCACCCGCGGTGCGAGGATCAAGGTACCGACCACGGTGACCACACCGACCACGAACTGCGGCCTGGACCACCGCCAGTACAGACCCGGCGACCGCACGTCGATCAAAGAGCTGACAGCAGCGATGACCAGACCCGCGAGCACCGCCGTGGGCAACGGGGCGAGCACGAAGGCGAACGGCAGGATCGCCGCGACGGAGAGCCCCGTGATCGCACCGCTCCACCGGGTGCGGGCTCCTCCGAGACGGTTCAGGGCGGTACGGGAGAACGACCCTCCCACCGGGTAGCCCCCGGCGACACCCGAGGCGATGTTGGCCAGCCCCTGTCCCATGAACTCACGGTTGGAGTCCCAGTAGGTGCGGTCCTCGGCGGCATACCTGCGGGCGATCGCCGAGGGCTCGGCGAACCCGACGATCGCGATCACCAGAGCAGGCACCAACAGGTTCGGCAGGTCCGCCCACGGCACGTCGCTCGGCAGGGCGAGCTCGACCTCGATCCGGCCGACCACGCTGCCGTCGTAGTCGGTGGCCCAGCTCCACAAGGTCGCGGCGACCACGGCCAGGAGAGCGCCGGGGAACAACGGTGAGAGTCGCCGGCCCCCGAGCATGACCACGATCGCACCGGCCCCGAGCACAAGGTCCACCAGCGACCAGTCGGCAGGCGAGGCCAGGGCCTCAAGTGCAGAAACCACGGGGTTGCCCGAGCCACCCTCCGCACCGAGCAGACTCGGCACCTGGGACGAGATGATCAGCACCGCCGCGGCGGCGGTGAAGCTGACCACCACCGGCTGCGACATCAAGTACGCGATCGGCCCGCCGCCGACCAGACCGATCAGCAGCCGCGCGAGGCCCACGAGGATGGCGAGGACTCCGGCCAGCAACGCGAACCGTGCGGTGAACGGATCCCCGATCGCGCTCAGCGCGCCGAACGTCAGCAGGCTCGTGACGGCGACAGGGCCGGTCTGGAGGTAGGGCGAGGAGCCCACGAACGCTCCTGCGATGGGAGCGGCGACTGCGGCGTACAGACCGTGCACGGGGTCCACGCCTGCGATCTCGGCGTAGGCGAGCGACTGCGGCACCAGGACGAGCGCCACGCTGATACCGGCGAGCACGTCGCCGCGGACCGGCTTCACCACGGGAGGCAACCTAGCAGTCCCGATTTTCCTGACCGGGTAGGCGTAGGGGCCGCCCTCCGGAAGGAGAACGGCCCCCGCTCAGGAGCGAGCCGGCGGTCAGGGCGTGCCGTCAGCGCCGGTCTCCCCGGCATCCGTCCCGGTCTCACCGTTCCCGGTCTCACCAGTCCCTGTCTCACCGGTCCCTGTCTCACCGGTCTGGGTCTCCTCGGCCTCCTCGACGGCTGTCGTGACCGAGATCAGCATCCGCTTCGAGGCCCGCAGCTGCGCGCGCTTGGTCTCCGCGTCGAAGCCGCTCAGAGTCGTGACCAGGTCGACCAGCGCGCCCGCCTGCTCCGCCGAGGCTGCCCGGTCGGTGAGCCGGGTGGCCATCCGCAGCTGGTTGATGACGGCGTGGTAGACCTCCGGCCGGTAGGCACGGACGTCGACGGGCTTGGTCTGGTCCTCACCAGCTGCAGGGGCAATACCCTCGATCAGCCCTGCGAGCTCCGCGATGTCGCCTTCGATGTTCGTGCGGACAGCGGCCTCGACCGTGTCCTCGAGCCGCTCGAGCTTGCGGGCGTCGAGCAGTCGGCCGAGGTAGGCGTGCTTGCGTTTCGCGTGACGGGTGAGCCGGCGCTCGGCCTTGGTGAGTCTGGCCTGCTTCCTCGCACTGACCTTTCCTGCCTTGGCGCGGTCTGCCTTTGCTGCTTTGGCCTTCCCCGCCTTGGCGGCCTTGTGCTCGGCCTTGACGTGTGCCGCCTTCGGCGCGGCAGCTGCCGGCGCAGACGCCACGCCCAGGGCGACAGAAGCAGCCAGCGCGGCCGCGACCGAGCCGCGGATCAATCGGTTCATCAGTGGCCTCCCAGACACTCATGACGTGTCCGCCCCCTCCCGGCAGGCGGACCTCCTTTACTTTTCCGGACCGAGTATGTCCGGATCGAACCGTCTTGGGAGCGAAAGTCAGCAATTGCCCTAGCCGGCCTGCCGTAAGGTCGTGGCCCATGGAGAACAAGGTGCTCGTCATCGTGGGCGCGGGGCCGGGAGTGGGAGCAGCAGTCGCGCGCAGGTTCGGCCGCGAGGGGTACGACGTCGCGCTCATCGCGCGGTCCGAGGACTCCCTCGAACGGCTAGGGACCGAGCTCCAGGAAGCAGGCGTCACCGCGGGCTGGGCCCCGGTCGACATCACCGACCAGGCGGGGCTCACCGCAGCCATCGAGCGGTTCGGGCAGCACCTGGGTCACATCGACGCCCTGCACTTCAACCCCAGCCGCTTCCGGCACGCGGACCCACTCCATGTGAGCGCTGCGGACCTGCTCGCGGACCTCCACGTCGGGACCGCCGCGTTGCTGACCGCGGTCCAGGCGGCGCGGCCGGCCATGCCGCGCGGTGCACGGATCACCGTGACCGGCAGCATGGCTGCGGATCAGCCGTGGCACGAGGCATGCACGTTGGGCGTCCAGAAGGCAGCCCTGCGCAACCTCGTGCTCAGCCTCGACCGAACGCTGGCGCCCGAGGGCATCCGCGCGACGTCGCTCACGGTGAGGGGAACACTCGCCCCCGACACCGCCTTCTCCACCGACCGCGTCGCCGACGCCATCTACGAGGCGACCCTCACCCCCGACGCGGACTGGCGCAGCGAGGTGCCGTACGAGGGATGAGCCCCCGCCAGGCTCAGCGCTTCTGGTCGACGATCAGACTGCCGCCGGAGGGCTGGAACGGGTTGATCCCGTGGTCGATGGCGTACTGCTGCAGGTAGCCCGCGCGGCCCAGGACCTCCACCCGCTCCGCGATCTTCGCAGCCTCTGCGCGCTCGACCGCGATCTGAGCCTGGGCAGCTGCCTCACGAGCTGCTGCCTCCGCCTCGGCAGCCTTCGCCTTCGCGACCGCTGCCTGCTGCTTGACCAGCTCGTCCTTGATCGACTGTGGCGGCTCGGGCTTTTGGAAGGTGACCGCGAAGTTCTGGAAGAACTCCGTGTCGCCGTCGGTCTGCCGGTTCACCAGGTCGGGCAGCTGGGAGAGCACGTCGCGTTCCCACTGCGCCTTCTTGTTCGGATCGGTGTAGAGCTCGGCGTAGGTGTAGTTCTGGCCGGCCCGGTCGGTCGCGGTGTCGAGCGGGCGGAAGATGTAGACGTTGAGCATCTGCCGCCACCCGTCTGAGCGCGCACCGCCGTCGGTCATGAAGGCGCCGTACCGGTTGCCGATCAGCTCGTGGAAGCGCTGCAGCGCCCCGCCCCTGTACGTGCTGCTGCCGATCTCGATGGGCTCGCACGAGGTGTTGAGCAGGAAGTTGGTGACTCCCTCGACGGTCATCTCGATGCCGTCCTTGGTCACGAACGTGATGGGGCCCGAGTCCCCGCCCTCGGCGTCGAAGACGAAGTTGGTCTGCGAGGCGGGGTAGGCGAAGTGGAGGTCGCCCGGTCCGTCGAACTCCCGGTTGGAGGGGGCGACGCAGTCACTGAACTTCTTCGACGAGAACGCACCGCCCTTGTAGTGCAGGGCCACCTGGTCGGGACCGGTCGAGATCGACGAGGGCCTCGCGACGAGGAGGGCGAGCAGGCAGAGAGCAAAGACGCCGCCCGCGACGGGCAGCGCCTTGGAGACATTCTTCAACTGTGCGTCCTTCGGTTAGGTCAGGAGCCGAGCTCGCGGCCGCGCCGCTCGTACTCACGGATCTTGTCGATGACGATCGTGGACAGGGCCGAGTCGAGCTCGCGGTGGTCCCAGGCGGTCTCCTTGAGGTCGTCCACGAGGGCGCGCAGCCCTTCGAGCTCGCCGCGCTCACGCTGGTTGAGGGCGCGCGAGGCCGACCCCGCCGAGAAGAAGTAGACCATCAGGGCGAGGAAGCCCAGGACGAGCAGGACGCCCAGGAGCGAACCGAGTGCCATCACCATCTCCTTGCCGACGACCGAGGCGCGACCAGCCTAGGCGACGGACCTCGAAGCGGCCGGTCGATCCGGTCTGACTCACAAGGAGTCCAGTATCTCCTTGCGGCGGATCTCGTACTCCTCGTAGGTCACTAGGCCCTCGTCGCGCAGCTGCTGAAGCTCGCGCAGCCGCTCGTTGACGGACCTGCCACCCCTGTCGGTGTCCCCCTCCCGCTCGGAGGACTGTTGCCGGTCAGACCGGTCACGGAGGTTCGAGGCGAGGTAGGCGGCGTCGAGCCCATTGTCGCTGAGCAGCGTCATCGCGGTCGCATGACCAGGGTCCATCCCGGCGTCGCGAGCGATCTGGCGGGCGAGGGACACGCGGTAGATCGCCGTGACGACGGCGGCGAGAACGGCGATGACGAAGAACGCGACGAACACCGGCGGGGGCCCCATGTCAACCGACGCGCCGAAACCGTCGTCGAAGCCCGGTGGCATGGGATCGGAAAGCGCATGTGCGGGCGGGCCCAGCACGATGAGACCCGTGCAGAACACCGCGAACCCTGTCAGAAGGCGTGTCATGCGCAAAGGCTAGGGCAACGCACAGCCGCTGTCTGCAACGTTCTGGGCTGTGGACCTGGCCGTCGAGCGAGCCCGGCAACGTCGGAAGGACGTGTCGCGCGTCGCGGCGGGATATCGCCGGTGAGAAGCGGGGTCGGTCTCACGCGCTCCGATAGAGGGTCGGGAATCCAGGTTCGCCGTCGTCGGTCGAGTTCGCGATCGCACAGACCTTCGTGTCGAGCGGACGGCACATCTGTTCGACCATCCACACCAGTACGCCTCGCATCTCCGGACCTCTCTGTCGGGACTACTGGAGGTCAGAGATGCCCCCTGAGCCAGCGCCCAAAACCGGCAAAGCCGCCCGGTCCAGACCGGCACGCCGCAATCAGCGGGGGCGTCGGCGCAGCTCGGGCAGCTGTGACGCGCGGCCGTGCAGCACGGTGATGAGCTGCTTGAACGCCGCCTCGTGCTTGGTAGTCCGGCTGAAGGAGGTCAGCACCATCGGCGGCCTCATCCGCTGTCGCGCGACGGCCTTGGCGTAGGTGAACTCCTTGAGTCCCTCGGCACCGTGGATGCGGCCGAACCCTGAGGCACCGACTCCACCGAACGGCAACGCCGGAATGCCCGCGAACGAGATCACCGAGTTGATCGCGGTCATGCCCGACCGGATCCGTCGAGCCAGCTCGGGCCCGCGCGTCCTCGAGAACACGGTCGACCCGAGCCCGTAGGAGGTGGAGTTGGCCAGCGCCACCGCCTCGTCCATGTCGCGCACCTTGTTGACCGTCATCGTGGGTCCGAAGGTCTCCTCGGTGATCGCGACCGAGTCGTGCGGGACGTCTGTCAGCACCACCGGCTGCACGAACCTGTCCCCCACGGAGTCCGCCCCGCCGACGAGGGCACGCGCCCCCCTCGAAAGGGCGTCGTCGACATGACGGCGCACGACCTCGAGCTGCGACGGCATCGTCATGGGGCCGAAGTGCGCGCCCGCGTGCGCACCCGCGTGGATGCCTGCTGCCTGCTTCGTGAGCTCGTCGAGAAACGCGTCGTAGACCCGCTCATGGACGTAGACGCGTTCCACGCCTGCGCAGGTCTGCCCTGCGTTCGAGAAGGCGCCCCAGATCGCCGCATCGGCTGCCGCAGCCAGGTCGGCGTCCTCGTCCACGAGCAGCGCGTCCTTGCCGCCGGCCTCGATGAGCACCGGGGTGAGGTTCTCGGCGCAGGCGGCCATGACCTTCTTGCCGGTCGTGGTCGAGCCGGTGAAGGCCAGCTTGTCGATGCCCGCGCGGCACAACGCCTCCCCCGTCTCGGCGTACCCGACGACGGTCTGCAGGAGAGCGTGGTCGGGCACCACCTCGGCCAGGCTCTCGGCGAGCCAGACCCCCACGCCGGGGGTGTACTCACTGGGCTTGAAGACCACGGCGTTGCCTGCCGCAAGGGCGTAGACGATGGACCCCATCGGGGTGAAGACCGGGTAGTTCCAGGGACCGATGACCCCGATGACGCCGAGCGGGAGGTGCTCCACGGTCGCGGCCTGGTTGGCCATCAGCAGTCCGGAGGAGACCCGGTGTGGCCCGAGCACCTTCTCGGCATGCTTTGCCGCCCAGCCCAGGTGGTCCACCGCAAGGCCGATCTCGAGCTCGGCGTCGGCATGCGGCTTGCCCGTCTCCTGATGCACGAGGTTCGCCAGCTGGCCGATGCGCCTGGCCAGGACGCCCTTCCACTGGTTCAGGATGCTCCTGCGGCCGTCGAAGCCGAGACCGGCCCACCACGCGGCCGCCTCGCGGGCGCGGGCGACAGCGGCCTCGACGTCGGCCGCCTCATCGACGACGTGCACTCCCACCACATCCCCCGTGGCCGGGTTGAGCGACTCGACCTTCGTGCTCATGGCCTGACTCCTTCTGCGTGAACGCGGCCGCGAAGCAGGTCCGCCGCCTTCTCGCCGATCATGATGGTGGGGGCGTTGGTGTTGCCTCGGGGTACCACGGGCATGACCGACGCGTCCGCGACACGGAGCCCCTCGACTCCGTACACCCTCAGCTCGGGGTCCACGACCGCCCCCTCCCCTCGGCCCATCGCGCAGGTCCCGACCGGGTGGTACAGCGTCTGGGTGGTCTGCCGGACGTGCTCGACGAGGTCGTCCTCGGACGGGTCGTCCTTCCCGGGCAGGAACGGCCCCGCGATGTAGTGAGCCATGCGGCCGGCGTGGACGGTCTCGATCAGGCGTCGCACACCCCGAACCATCGCGTCGAGGTCGCGCGAGTCGTCGTAGTACGCGGGGTCGATCAGGGGGTGCCAACGCGGGTCGGTCGAACGCAGCCTCACCCTTCCTCGGCTGGCGACGTCGACCAGGGTGGGTCCGATGGTGAACTTGCGGGTGGTCGGCTCGTGGAGGCCGTTGTCCCAGAAGCCGGAGGGTGCCACGTGGACCTGGATGTCAGGGGCGGTGAGGCCGTCCCTGCTGTGGAAAAAGCCGCCTGCCTCGCCGATGTTCGACACCAGCGGCCCCTTCCCGACGGCCTTGGCCCTGGCGAAGTTCAGGAGGCCAGAGAAGTCCGCGAGGTCGCTGATGTGCCTGGTGTGCCAGACCAGCGGGGCGGCGGGGTGGTCGTGGAGGTTCTCGCCCACGCCGGGCAGGTTCACGACCACGTCGACACCGACCGCGCGGAGGTGGGCCGCGGGCCCGATGCCGGAAAGCATCAGCAGCTGTGGGGTGTTGACGGCGCCGCCCGAGAGCACGACCTCGGCGTCGGCGTAGGCCTCCTGCTCGATCGGCCCGTAGGTGTAGCGCACACCAACCGCCCGACCTCCCTCGACGAGCACCCGGGTCGCGAGGGCGCCGGTGCGCACCGTGAGGTTGGGCCGGTCCATCGCCGGCATCAGAAAGGCGTCGTACGTCGACCAGCGACGACCCTTGTGACAGGTGACCTGGTAAAGCCCGACGCCCTCCTGCTCGGCGCCGTTGAAGTCGTCGTTGGGCTTCATGCCTCCGGCCGCCGCGGACTCGAGCCATGCGTAGGTCAGCGGATGGGTGTAGCGACGGTCCTCGACGTGCACCTGACCGCCGCGACCGTGATAGGGCGCGGCGTGAGAGGTGTTGTCCTCCGACCGGATGAAGTACGGGAGTACGTCGTCGTACCCCCACCCGGTCGCGCCGTACTCGTCGCGCCACCTGTCGTAGTCCGCGTGGTTGCCGCGGATGTAGATCATCGCGTTCATGGCAGAGCAGCCGCCCAGAGCACGCATGCGCGGCCAGTAAGCCCTGCGGGAGTGCAGCTGCTTCTGCTCCACGGTGTTGTACTGCCAGTCCCACTTCGTCTTGAACAGCGACGAGAAGGCAGCCGGGATCGTGATCTCGTCGGCGTCGGGTTCGGGGCCGACCTCCAGAAGGAGCACCGACGTGCCTGCGTCCTCGGAGAGTCGGGCCGCGACCACTGCGCCGGCGCTGCCGGCCCCGACCACGACGTAGTCGTAGGTGTCGTGCACGTGGCCTCCTGGTGCGATGAAAAAGCGGCCCGGTGAAGCCGAACCTATGCCGCTAACGGTGTGACGACAAGCACACTGACTGGTGCTCGAGTGGTGCCCGGGCTCCGGACGAGGCGTCACCCTTGCAGGTCCCCGGCACGTAACCGACGGCTCTTCAGGTCGTTTGCCAGGGTGTCCCAGCACCTACCTCCGAGGTGAGCCATGGCCGCCCGTCGGATCGCGATCACGTCCGCTCTCGCAGCAATCATCGCCGCCGCTGTCACCGGCCCGGCTGCGCCCGCACCCGCCGCAGCGGAGGTCGGCCCGAAGGTGACCAACACGTGCCTCGAGAGCGTGCCGGAGCCGGGAACGGCCGAGAAGGTCGAGATCTGCTACACGCTCTTCCGACCGCAGGGTGCCGACCGAGCCCACAAGGTGCCGATGATCCTCCACAGCCACGGCTGGGGCAGATCCCGAACCAAGGAGCCGGCCGCTTTCGCCACGTGGCTCGACGCGGGCTTCGGCGTGCTCTCCTTCGACCAGCGCGGGTTCGGCGAGAGCGGCGGCAGGGCCCACGTGCAGAACCCCGCGATCGAAGGCAAGGACGTCCAACGGCTCGTCGCCCGTGTGGCTCGCATGCCGTGGGTCCGCAAGGACGGCAGGGGTGACCCGCGGCTCGGTGCCATCGGCGGAAGCTACGGCGGCGGCTACCAGTTCCTCGGTGCGTTCCGACTCATGTCGATCAAGGGCAAGCCGGTCTTCGACGCGCTCGCTCCCGAGATCACCTGGCACGACCTGAACGAGAGCCTCGCTCCGCAGGGCGTCGTCCGCACCGCGTGGGCACTGGCCCTCTCGGCTGCCGGCGCGCAGGCTCTTCCGCCGGAGGTTCTTCTCGCGCTCGGGCAGGGCGCGGCGACCGGCTTCTGGCCGGAGGGCGAGGTCCCGGGGGCCGCGAACATGACGAAGTTCTTCGAGAAGAACGGTCCGGCCTGGCACATAGCCCACGGACGCCGGCTCGACATCCCGGTCCTGATGGGCCAGGGCGCCACGGACACGCTCTTCCCTCTCGACCAGGGCCTGAAGAACTTCCGCCGAGCGCTGACCCCGCGGGCTCGTCGGCAGAGCATCTTCGTCGGCTACAACGGTGGCCACGTTCTCCCCGCGGCCTTCCCCCAGGCGGTCGGCGCCGCCGGCGACCCGTGCAGCAAGCACCTGGCCGGCGGCTCGTTCAGCGACCTTGCCTTGAGGTTCTTCACCGAGAAGCTCAAGGGCAGGCGGACGGGCCTGCGTGGCTTCGGCCGCTACCACCTCGCAACAGCAGGCGCGGCCTGCACGACGGTGCGCTCTGTCAGGGCCGACCGGCGCTACGAGGTGGGGACCGTCGCGACCAGCGAAGCGGGCGGTGCGCCGTTGGCGTTCAAGGTCGCCGATGGTCCGCTGCGAGTCGCGGGCACGCCGTGGCTCTCTGGGCTGATGACCGCGGCAGGGGTGAACAACCGCGCGTTCTACGGCCTCGCGGTAGGCACCAGCCCACTCGACGCCAGGCTCGTGCAGAACAACGTGCTGCCGATCCTCGAGCTCGAGCCGGTGCTCGGCGAGTCCCGTCGCATCGAACTGCCCTCGGTGGCGGTCGACGTACCCGCGGGCGAGTCGTTGTTCGTACTGGCGACGCCGGTGAGCGACACGTTCGCCGGCATGGGCAGTCGTACGCCGGGGGCGGTGGTCCTCGAGAACGCCGTAGTGGACCTGCCGGTCGTCGAGGAGTGAAGATCCGCTGATCTGGGCACGGTGACCGGAGTACCCGGTCGCTCGCCCGGGTCTGGCCGACACGTGGGGGAACCGATGCCAACACCGCTCGACCCGACAGCCGCGGCGTTCCTGCTCGCGGAGAACCGCCAGCAGCCCATGCACGTGGGCGGGCTCCAGCTGTTCGAGCCACCCGAGGACGCCGGCCCCGACTACGTTCGGGAGATGTTCGCGGCCTCCCTCACCTCCGAGGAGATCTCGCCGCTGTTCCTCAGGCGCCCCCACCGGTCGATCGCCACCGGTGGCCAGTGGACCTGGGTCGAGGACGACCAGTTCGACTGTGACTACCACGTCCGGCACAGCGCCCTCGCAGCACCAGGCAGGGTGCGCGAGCTGCTCGACCTGTGCGGGCGCCTGCACGGGACCCGGCTCGCCCTGGAGCGTCCGCTGTGGGAGACCCACATCATCGAGGGTCTCGCGGATGGTCGTCTCGCGACGTACACCAAGATCCACCACGCCCTCGTCGACGGCGTCTCCTCGATGCGTCTGCTGCAGAGCGTGCTGTCCCAGGACCCGGCCGAACGCGACATGCCACCGCCGTGGGGCAGGAAGCAGGTCGAGAAGGCGAAGGCGCAAGGTCAGCACGACCAGTCGTTGTTCGACCTTCCCGTCAGCGCGTTCCGGTCCGCCTTCGCGATCACCGCCGAGGCTGCCGGGATGCCCGCCGCCCTCATGAGAACGCTCACCCGAGGCGTCCGCAACGACACCTCGGCACTCTCGCTCTACGCGCCGCGAACGGTCCTCAACAAGCCCATCACCGGCTCCCGGCGCTTCGCGGCGCAAAGCTGGCCGATCGAACGGATGCGGTCGGTCGGAGCCGCGACGAGCACGACTCTCAACGACGTCGTCCTCGCCATGTGCAGCGGCGCCATGCGCAGGTACCTCCTCGAGCTCGGCGAGCTGCCGGAGTCGACCCTGGTCGCGATGGTTCCCGTCGGGCTCAAGGCGAAGGAGGCTGGCTCTGCCTCCGCGTCCGGCGGCAATGCCGTGGGCTGCGTGATGGTCAAGCTCGGCACGGACTTCGAGGATCCGGCCGACCGGCTGGTGAGCATCCACCAGTCGATGAAGTCGGGCAAGGCTGCCCTCGGCACGATGACCCCGACCCAGATCATGGCGATGAGCGCGATCGGGATGGCGCCCGCGGTCCTTCCTGCCATGCTCGGGCTGCAGGGCCTCACACGACCGCCGTTCAACCTGATCATCTCCAACGTTCCCGGCCCGACGGCGCCGCACTACTTCAACGGCGCTCGACTGGCCGGCATGTGGCCGTTGTCGATCCCGATCCACGGCATGGCGCTCAACATCACCTGCACCAGCTACGACGGGGAGATGGGCTTCGGTCTCACCGGCTGCCGGAGAAGGGTCCCCCACCTCCAGCGCCTCCTCACCCACCTCGACGACGAGCTCGCCGACCTCGAGAAGGCTGCGGGCGT
The DNA here is from genome assembly GCA_035456965.1 of Nocardioidaceae bacterium. GTDB lineage: Bacteria > Actinomycetota > Actinomycetes > Propionibacteriales > Nocardioidaceae > Nocardioides_C. The sequence goes on along the minus strand of DATICF010000074.1, from coordinate 21,316 downwards.
CTGACCGCGTCCGTCCCGGGCTCGACCACTCAACCCAGCTGTCGCAGCCTGCCCGGAACTGCCAGCCGGGGCGCTCGACTCGTCACGGCCTGCCTTCGGAAGGCGGCCGGTCGAAGCGCAACGTCAGTCCCCCGAAACTCACGCGGTCGCCTTCCCGCAGCATCGTGGCCACACGGAGCCGATTCCCGTTCACGAACGTGCCATTCGTCGACCGAAGGTCCTCCAAGAACCATTGGTCATCGAGCATCATCAAGACCGCATGCACCCGTGAGACGCGCTGGTCGCGTAGAACGACATCGCAGTTCGGGCGTCTTCCGATCACCAGAACCGGGCGGCGTGCGTTGGGCAGAGTGAGCCTTGGGTGACTTCGGCCAATCATCGTCAACCGACGCCCAAGGACGCGAGCCGCGAGCCGTGAGCGAGTGCCGGACCCTCTCGGTCGCGTGGCCGGAGCAAGGTCGGCGACGAGTTCGCCGAGGGTCTGCTGGTCACGGGCGTGCAACGCCTGGTCGACCCGCCAGACGAAGCTCTCGTGCGAAAGGCGACCTGCGACCACGGCGTCGCGAAGGGCGCGGACGACGTGGTCACGGTCGTTGTCCGAAGCACGGACGGGAGAGACCCCCGACATGAACCGAGGGTAGCCCCTGAGACGGAGTTCGGCACGGGTCACAGTTCGCACCCCAGGCCTCACCCAGCTGGGCTCCTCAGCCGCCGCTCGATGAGGCTGCCACAGCCGCTGACACCGCAGCGATGACGGCAGCCCGGGCAGCCATGACCGCCTGCCCGACCGCCTCGCCGGCGGGCTCGCCCTCGGCGAGCTCCTTGCCGCGCGAACGCACCAGCCGCTTGTCCGCACCGGACACCCCCAGGACCTTCGGCAGCGCATCGATGGACTGCAGGAGCGAGGTGAGCAGCACCTCCCGTTGATCCGGTGTCCTGCCGACCACGAGTACGTCGTGGAGCGCCCGGCGCACCTTCTCCTCGTGCGCTGAGTGGACCGCCGGCCAGTGGTCCGACGGGAAGATACCGAGCACCTGCTTCCTACGGCGGTCGACGAGCCCGCGCGACTGGAGGCTCTCGTACACCGAGGACCGCAACCCCTTGGTGAGGTGGCCCAAGATGTGCGCGGGCTTCTGCGGCCTGCGCCCCGCGACCCGCTCGAGCGCGAGGTCGAGCACAGGGTGATCGGTTGCCGCTGCGTTCCGCACGACCAGTCGACCTTCCTTGACCTCCTCCCCGGCCCCCGAGATGTCCAGGCGCCCGAGCTCGACGAGGTCGAGAAGGACCGCGCCGGCCAGGGCGAGGTCCAGGCGGGTCGTGTCCGCTTGGCGCTTCCCCGACTCGTCGTCGGTGAGCAGCAACAACAGGTCCTCGGCCAGCAGCATCGCACTCCTTCCGTCGGGTCCAACCTAGGCGCACGAAGGCCCGCCCGTCCGGGACAGGGGGTCCCCGGGCGGGCGGGCCTCACTCGTTGCGGCCTCGTCGCTAGGTGGTCGTGGTCGACTCCTGCTGCAGGTGCAGGAACTCCAGGTGACGTTCGTACTGGTCGAGCACATCGTCGATGAGCTGGGTGTGCGAGTAGCCCATGACGTCGTAGCCCTGGCCGCCTTCGACGAGGTGGACCTCGAGGCGGCAGTACACGTCGTGCGTGGTCGGGGTGCTGCGACCGTAGACCGGCATCGGCATCTCGTGCGGCCAGATCTGGTACTGGAACGGGTGGTCCGAGCCCAGGTCGGTTGCCAGCTCGACGTACGACGTGCCGTTGTCCGCGACCTTCGACGCGGTCGCGTCGAGGCCCTGGTCACGCAGCTCCTCGGCGACCTCCTGAAGGGCAGGCAGGGCGACGTCATCGAGGAACTCGTTCGCCTCCGCCACGGTCGGGAAGTCCATGGCACGGGTGAGCCGCTGTCGCCACGTGAGCGGCGCCTTGGGTCCGCGGCCGGTGCTGCGGCCCGACAGCATGCCGCGCATGCTCTGCTTGGCCGACTCGGCGCGGTACGCCTCCACACGAAGCGCCTTGTAGAGGCCGAGCATGACCAGCACCAGCACGAAGGCGAAGGGCAGGCCCATGATCACCGTTGCGTACTGGAGCGCGTAGATGCCACCGACGCTCAAGATCGCCAGGGTCAGCGCACCGGTCGCGACGGCCCAGAAGATCCGGACGCGACGACCGCCGTCGTCCTCGACCGAGCGCATCTTCGAGGAGAGGTTCGCCATCACCAGGGCACCGGAGTCGGCGGAGGTGACGTAGAAGAGCAGACCCACGAAGGTGGCCAGAGCCGCGACTGCGGTGAACGCGGGGTACTCGGCGAGAAGCGCGTAGAAGCCGCCCTCCGGGCTGGCCGAGGCCAGCTTGGCGAACGAACCGTTGCCCGAGCGCACCTCGTCGATCGCAGCGTTGCCGAAGATCGAGACCCACATGACGATGTAGGTGAACGGGATGATCATCGTCCCGGCGATGAACTGCCGGATGGTCCGGCCCCGAGAGATGCGCGCAAGGAACAGCCCGACGAAGGACGCCCAAGCGATCCACCAGGCCCAGAAGAACAGCGTCCAGAAGCTCATCCAGTCGCCCGTGTCCTCGTAGGCGAAGGTCTGCATCGTCATGTCCGGGAAGAGCCGGACGAAGTCACCGATGTTCAGCACCGCTGCGTTGAGCAGGAACGCGGTCTTGCCGGTCACCAGGATCCACAGCGCCAGGCCGATCGCGAGCAGCACGTTGAGCTGGGAGAGCCGCTTGATGCCCTTGTCGATGCCGCTGACCGCGGAGATGGTCGCCATGGTGACGGCGAGCGCCAGCAGCGCCAGCTGGGTGGACAGGCCCTGCGGCAGGCCGAAGAGCTGGTTCAGTCCGACGTTGAGGCCCACGACGCCGATGCCCAGCGAAGTGGCGACGCCGAAGATCGTGCCGAGCACGGCCGCGATGTCGACCGTGTGGCCGATGGGTCCGTCGATCCTCTTGCCGATCAGCGGGTAGAGAGCCGAGCGCACCGCGAGCGGCAGGTTCATCCGGTAGGCGAAGTACCCCAGCGCCATGCCCATGAGGGCGTACATGCCCCAGCCGCTGATGCCGTAGTGGAACAGCGTCCACGCCGTGGCCTCACGTGCAGCCTCGACGGTCTCGCCCTGGCCGCTCGGCGGAGTGAGGTACTGCACGACCGGCTCGTTGACCGCGAAGAACATCAGGTCGGTGCCGATACCGGCGGCGAAGAGCATCGAGGCCCACGAGAGCGTGCTGAACTCCGGGCGGGAGTGCTCAGGGCCCAACCGCACCCGGCCGTACCGCGAGATGGCGAGGAACAGGACGAAGACCAGGATCGCGGTCGCCAGGGCGACGTAGTACCAACCGAACCATTCCGAGACGACGCCGACCACACTCGCGAGCGTGGACTCCGCCTTCTTCGGCGCGATCAGGCACCAGAGCGTGACCGCCAGGGTGCCGACTGCGGACCCGACGAAGACGGGCATGTTGAGGGTCGAACGTGGGTTCTCCTCACCCGGGGGTTGCGGGGAGGACGAGGGCGGCGAAGCGGTCTGACTCATGCGCTGGCTCCAGTCTTGTCACTCGTGTTGTTGCGGGGGTCACCGGGCGGGTACAGCGGCATACCGTCGAGGTGGCGGTAGTAAGGCGCTTGGAGAGGCACGAGCGGCTCGTTGCCGATGATCAGGTCGGCAGCCTTCTCGGCGAGCATCATGACCGGGGCGTAAATGTTGCCGTTGGTGACGTAGGGCATCACCGAGGCGTCGACCACGCGCAGGCCCTCGACACCGTGGACCCGCATGCTCGAGGGGTCGACCACACTCATCTCGTCGGTCCCCATCTTCGCGGTGCACGACGGGTGGAGCGCGGTCTCGGCGTCACGGGCGACCCAGTCGAGGATCTCCTCGTCGGTCTGCACGGACGGACCGGGCGAGATCTCGCCGTCGCTGAACGCCGCGAACGCAGGCTGCTCCAGGATCTTGCGCGCCGCACGGACCATCTCGATCCACTCACGGCGGTCGTTCTCGGTCGAGAGGTAGTTGAACCGCAGCGCCGGGTGCTCGAGCGGGTCGGCCGACTTGACCTTCACACTGCCGCGCACGTCGGAGTACATCGGGCCGATGTGGACCTGGTACCCGTGCTCGGCCGCCGGCTGCGAGCCGTCGTAGCGGATCGCGATGGGCAGGAAGTGGAACATCAGGTTCGGGTAGGCAACCTCGTCGTTGCTCCGGATGAAGCCACCGGCCTCGAAGTGGTTCGAGGCACCGACGCCGCGACGCAGGAACATCCACTCGGCACCGATCCTCGGCTTGTGGCGGTGCTTGAGCCACGGCGCGATGGAGACCGGCTGCTTGCTGGCGTGCTGGATGTAGACCTCGAGGTGGTCCTGGAGGTTCTCCCCCACACCCGGGAGGTCAACCACGCTCTTGATCCCGAGCGCCTCCAGCTCGCGGGCGTTGCCGATCCCGGCGAGTTGCAGCAGCTGCGGGGAGTTGATCGCGCCACCGCACAGGATCACCTCGCGGGCCTCGACGCTGCGCTTGAACTTCCCTCCACGCAGGTAGTCGACCCCCGTCACCCGGTTGTCCCGCATGCGCAGCCCCGTGACGTGCGAGAGCGTGTGCACGGTGAGGTTCTTCCGGTTGCGGACCGGGTGAAGGTAGGCGCGCGCCGCGCTGAGCCGTCGGCCGCGGTGCACGTTTCGGTCGAAGGGCGCGAAGCCCTCCTGCCGGTAGCCGTTGACGTCGTCGGTCAGCGGGTAGCCGGCCTGCTGGACCGCCTCGAAGAACGCACCGAACAGCGGGCTCGTGGCCGGGCCCCGCTCGAGCACGAGCGGCCCCGACCCGCCGCGCCACTGGTCGGCACCGGCGAGGCAGGTCTCCATGCGCTTGAAGTAGGGCAACACGTGGGCGTAGTCCCAGTGCTCCATACCCGGTTCGGAGGCCCACCGCTCGTAGTCCATCGGGTTGCCCCGCTGGAAGATCATCCCGTTGATGCTGCTCGAGCCGCCGAGCACCTTGCCGCGCGCGTGGTAGACCTTGCGGCCGTTCATGTGCGGCTCGGGCTCGGACTCGTACTTCCAGTCGTAGAGCCGGTTGCCGATCGGGTACGGCAGGGCCGCAGGCATGTGGATGAACGGGTCCAGCTTGAAGTCGCTGCGCCCCGCCTCGAGGACGAGCACGCTGGTGGACGGGTCGGCGCTGAGGCGGTTCGCGAGCGCCGAGCCCGCCGAGCCCCCTCCCACGATCACGAAGTCGTAGGTCTTGTTCGCGGCGCTCATGGCTTCCTCTCCTGTGCGGTGCTGGCGAACCAGTACTGCGGAGCCGGCTTGGTGTTGTGCCAGATGTGCTTGGCCTCGCGGTACTCGTCGAGACCGGCGAGCCCGAGCTCTCGACCGATGCCGGACTGCTTGAACCCGCCCCACTCGGCCTGCGGGACGTAAGGGTGGTAGTCGTTGATCCAGACCGTGCCGTGGCGCAGCCTGCGGGCGACCCGCTCGGCGCGGCCGGCGTCCTGGGTCCACACGGCACCGGCGAGGCCGTAGATCGTGTCGTTGGCGACCGAGACGGCGGCGTTCTCGCGGTCCTGGTCGCTGCCGCCGGTGAAGGTCTCCACGGTCAGCACCGGGCCGAAGGACTCCTCACGGATGCAGCGCATGTCGGCTGCGCAGTGGTCGAGGATCGTGGGTCGGTAGAAGAAGCCGTCGGCGAGCTCCGGCTCGTCGGGACGGGTGCCTCCGACGACGAGGGTGGCCCCGTCCTCGATCGCTTCGGCGACGTACTTCTCGACCTTCTCGCGATGCTCCGCGCTGATCAGCGGCCCGGTCTCGGCCTTCTCGTCGAAGGGCCCGCCGAGGCGAATCATCTCCGCGCGCCGCGCGAGCTCGGCGACGAACTCCTCGTGGATGGTGTCCTCCACGATCAGCCGGGCGCCGGCGGAGCAGACCTGGCCGGAGTCGAGGAAGATCGCGGTCAGCGCGTAGTCGAGGGCAGTCTCGATGTCGGCGTCTGCGAAGACCACGTTGGGGTTCTTGCCGCCGAGCTCGAGCGCGACCTTCTTCACCGTCGTGGACGCGGCAGCCATGATCTTGCGGCCGGTCTCGAGTCCACCTGTGAAGGAGACCAGGTCGACCTCGGGGGCCTCCGTCAGAGGCGCGCCCACGACAGCGCCGGGGCCGAGGACGAGGTTCGCCACGCCGTTGGGTACGCCGGCCTCGGCGAGCGCCTTCATCAGCCAGATGGAGGTCGACGGGGTCAGCTCGCTCGGCTTGAGCACGAACGTGTTGCCTGCTGCGAGTGCCGGGGCGACCTTCCACGAGGTCTGCAGCAGCGGGAAGTTCCAGGGGGTGATCAACGAGCACACGCCCACCGGCTCGTAGACGACCCGGCTCGACACGTCGGGCATCCCCGGGTCGACCACTCGACCGGCGTCGCCATTCGCGAGACCGGCGTAGTGACGGAAGACCGAGACGATGTCGTCGACGTCGATCTCGGACTCCACGAGGCGCTTGCCCGTGTCGAGGGACTCGAGGCGGGCGACATCGGCCTTCTGTTCCTCGAGCATGTCCGCGACACGGTGGAGGATCGCGGCACGTTCCGGGCTGGTTGTGTGGCGCCAAGGCCCATCGTCGAACGCCCTGCGCGCTGCTCGAACCGCGTCGTGCGCGTCCGCTGACGTGGCCTCGGAGACGGTCGCCACCAGTGTGCCGTCGGCAGGGCAGCGGATCTCGCGGGTCCCTCCGTCGGCGGCATCTCGCCAGGTTCCGTCGATGAACAGGTCTGGCATCAGTCTCCTTCGCTCGGAGGCCGCAGCGCTCGTGGCGCGGCGACCCTTCTGCATGACGGCATGACGAACATGCCGGTGTATTGCTTTTGGTGAGCCATTCCACGGGGTCCGATGTCGGAAACCGCCTGACTAGTCATTTAGATGCAAGTCACAGCCTTCTCGCGGCGGTTGCCCTGGCTTTCGGGGTCAAGCGCGAGCTCCAGGGGTCCCGCAGATGGCCCGTTTGGACTAGCCTCCAACCGGGAGTCGAGGTTGGGAGGCCACAAGATGTCACTCGGGCAAGGGATCGGAGAGCTCTGGGAGGCCGTGCGAGACCGCGTCGAGGTCTCGGGCGAGGAGCCCACATGGGAGGTCACAGCGGGCTCGTTCGACTCGGCGCTGACCTACGCACGCGAGCGTTTCGAGCAGCCTGTGGTCCTGGCGCGCCGGGACCGCGCCCGGTGGTGGCCCCGGATCACGCTGACGATCACGACCGATCCCGCTCTGGCGGCGGGCGCACCACCGCTGGAGGACCTGGCTCAGCCCTTCATCCCCGAGCAGGCGGTCCCCCAGGTCGCCGAGGACGAGACCGCCCCGGACCGGGCGAACCTGCTGCCGTCGTCGCTCGAGGCGATCTTCGCGCATCAGGAGGAGCTGCGGGTGGCGCGGCAGCGGGTGCCTCACCACGACACACCCGCCTGATCCGGGCTCAGCGACGCCAGGGCGCGGATCTGCCCTCGAGCCACCACGACAGGCTGCTGGTCAGCCACGGCAGCACCACGTAGGTCATGATCGGCGTCATCAGCACCGTGCTCAGCAGCACGCGCGGCGCTGTCGCGAGACCGGGCAGCAGCGCGCCGAGTAGAAGGGTCACCCCGAGGCTCAACGGGAAGAACGCGAACCAGATCATCACCGCCTGCTTCCATCGCGGCGGCGCCTTGGGCTTGGGCCGCAGATCCACGACGTCGTGCTCCTGCGGTGGGTCGAACCAGCCCTCGATACCAGTGCGTCGCTCGCGCAGGGACTCCCCCACGATCCCCTGAGCTGAGCCGAGCCACCAGGCGCGCTGCTCCGATGCCTCCCAGTGCGCGAGGTTCTCCTCGCTGTCGAAGCGGTAGAGCATGTGCCACTCGTCGGAGTCGGCACTCGGACGCACCCACCCGGTGCCGAGGAAGCCGGGGAAGCGCTCCGCCAGGGCGGAACCCGCACGCACCCAGGCGATCATCTGCTCATGATGCTCGGGGTGGACGTGCCGGGTGATCGAGACGGTCACCGGCAGGGCCGGGCGATCGACGTGGGGGGAAGTGGTCACGGGCATCCAGGGTAAGTGCCGGCTCAGGCGCGCGCCGCACCGTACCCGAGCAGAGCGGCGAGGCCCAGCGCACTGCGCGGGGCATAGCCGGTGCGCCACAGCCCCCCGTGAACGGCGGCATAGGCCTCGTCCTGCCACGGATGGTCGTGCTTGGGACCACCACCGGTGTGCAGGTCGTGGACGAGCAGCGCCGCCATCAGCACGTTGGAGGTTGCCGGCTCGAAGACCTCCACCCCGAACCGGTGCGCTCCGGCGTAGGCGGCGGCCAGTGCCCGGTTCTTGACGACCGAGCGGGTGCGGGTCGGCGGCGCGACGTTGAGCGAGACCGTCGTACCTGCGTGGCGGGCGACGGCTGCGCGCCACCGTTGAAGTCGTTTGGCCAGCGCGTAGTTGGGCCCCTGCTGAGGGACCAGGCTGTCGTTGATGCCGGGGTCGGAGCCGGGCGCGTAGGCACGCTTGAGCAGTCGCCCGGCACTCACCGCGCGCAGCGGACGTCCGACCAGTTTGGCGGTGGTCGATCGTCCCTCGTAGGCACGCGTGGACTGCTCGACGGCGTCCCCGGGCACGGCGAACACGTCGGTCGGCGTTGCCAAGAAGGCCAGTGCCATGTCGTCGCGGGAACCGGCCAACCGGGTCGTGAGCGCGTCGACGGCCATCGACACCCTTACGTTCGTGGCGCCGTCGGCGTACACGTAGTTGCCCAGCACGAGCTCGCCGGGAAGCTCAGCGAGCCAGTCCCCGACGGCCGGGAGATCGCTGATCAGGTCCGCGCCGGTGTGGTGGTGCACCGGGTCGGTGTGGCCCGCCACGACGGGGATCAGCGCTCGCCCGGTGCCACGTGTCGCTGTGTCGATCACCCGCTCCCAGATGTCGGGCCGCGGCAGGTCTACCGCTGCCACGGTCGCCCCCCAGCGCAGCAGCGCCTGAAGCGGGCCCATCTCCGCCCCGGCCCCGAGGACGGCGACCGTGCGGCCCTCGAGCCGCAGCCACTCAGGGTGGGCCATCACCGCGCGGACGGCCTCAGCCACGGTCGGCTCGATCACGCCACCGGCGATCCAGTCGTCGAGCCGCTGGTGGAGCTCGTCCCCCCGGAGCCGATGGCCGTGATACGGCAAGGACAGCTCGGTCTCGGCCTCGGCGTCGCCGCGCACCTCGATGGTGTCGAGGGCGCTCCCCGAAGTCGAGGTCGCCCACGCTCGCAGCGCGACCTCCTCGCCCCCGTCGCAGGCGACCTGCATCCGGTCGTGGAGAGAGTCCAGGCCGTCCCCGGCGATCGTCAGCGCCGCCTCCCGGCTGCTGAGTCCAGCCTCGAGCAGCCGCCGGAAGTGGATGAGGTAGCCGGTGCGCCAGTTGGTGTCCTGGGCTGCGTTGCGCGACCCCACGGGATCGACCTGCCGCAACGCGTCCGCGACGACACCTCGACCCAGCGCGGAGGTGCTCCGCCGGCCGTCGGCGCCCCGGGGGAAGACGATGCCGTTGTCCTGGTCCGAGCTCATCGGATCATCATGCCCCACCCCATCCGGGCGGTCCTGCCAGCACGTGTAAGGGCGATGTGGGCGCGGTGAAAGGTCCTGGGTCCAGGCTCGAAGGCGTCTCACGAACGCCGCCCCGGTCTCGGGAATCGACTTCCGCGTCCTCGGCCCGGTCGAGGTCGTCGTCGACGGCGTCCTGGTCCCTGGCTCGCGGAGGTGGCGTCGCTGGGGCTTCGGTTGTGCGAAGAGGGGGCGGCGGGAGTCTCCGTGCGGTCTGGCCGCTCTGACGAGTTTGGACACTCCAGCCACTCCAGCCACTCGCGCCGCACCGGGCGGGACTGGGCAGCGCTCAGCCCTCGTTCTCCGGTGGTGGCGCCGGTGTCGGTGTCGGTGTCGGTGTCGGTGTCGGTGGGAGGATGCGCACCACGCCGACGGAGCCGTCGACCACGGCGTTGGATCCCTCGACCACGCGGACCTCGAAGCTCTCCACGTCCTCGACGAGCTCATCTGCGACGACGATGACGGTGAAGTCGGCCGAGACCCGCCCGGGAGCGAGCTCGATGTAGCCCGTTCGAGAAACGAAGTCGTCCAGCCCTGCGGTGACGGACTGCGTCGCGACCTTCAGGCGGATCCACCGCTCGCTGGGTCCGGAGAGCCGCAGCACGACCGGGACCTCCACCTTGCCGGTGCCGGGCTCGGTCACCTCCGCTCCCTTGACGCTTACCCGCGGCGGCGGGTCGTCGTCCCGGATGACGGCAGCGCCGATGCCGTCCCCGATGCGCAAGCCCCGTGGCGCCGACAGCCTCAGCGCGAACCGTTCGTCCCGCTCGTCCCGCGGGTCGTCCTTGACCCGGACGCTGACCACTCGACGCCGGCTCCCGACCGGGAACGCGACCCGCTCGTCGACCGCCACGAAGTCCTTGCCAGACGTTGCCCCCTGCCCGATCGTTCGGACCCTGACGCTCGTTCTCCGCGAGGTCGGTCGGTCGAGAGTCACCGTCAGCCTCACCGTCGTCCCGCCCGGCCGCTCGTTGACCGCGGCGTCGCTGACGCGCCCCACTGGCACCGGTGGTGTCGGGCGACCCCGGTCGTCGAGGTCGGCAAAGCAGTACCCGCGGCTCCGTGTCCCGGTGATGATCCGGGGAAGCGCGCGCAGCGTACGCAGGGAGGTTGCGACACCGTCGTGGAGCACGACGATGTTCGGCTCCCGCGGCTTCAGGCCCGCCAGCACGCTGCGCGCGATGGCACTCGCCGAGCGTCCGTCCCAGTCGCGCGGGTCCGTGGTCCACATGACCGGGACGAGCCCTGCCTCGCCCACCAGCGAACGAACGCGGTCGTCGATGCTGCCGTACGGGGGACGCATGAGCCTCGTGGGCCGCGCTCCGGCGTCCCGGATCGCCTGCTGGGTCCCCCACAGCGTCTGCTTGACGGCAGCGCCGCTCAGACGTCGCAGGTCCTCGTGGCGGTAGGTGTGGTTGCCGATCGTGAACCCGAGCTGGGAGATCCTGCGGGTCATCGACGGCTTCGCCCGGACCCGCTGCCCGACGACGAAGAACGTTGCCGGGACCCTGCGGTCACGGAGCAGGTCGAGGAACAACGGAGTCACCGTCGGACCGGGCCCGTCGTCGAAGGTCAGGGCGACCAAGCCGGACGAGCAGGGTGTGACCTCGCTCGAGGCGGCGCCCGCCGCGGTTGCAGCCGGGACCAGGACCCGCGGGACAGGGGTCAGTGCTGTGCCGCCCAGCAGCAAGCCGCAGCACACGATCGCAGACGCCCAGGTGCCCCCCACGTCGCCTCCCCAGACCCAGGATGCTCGGGCCCGAGCGTCCTGGCAGGCGATCGGCGAGGAATGGCCCGGACGTCTGGTACTGGCCGATAGGTGCAGGCCCGGGTCTTGTGTCGACCGGGGTCGCTTCATCACCGGGCCCGATCGGCTCCAGAGCTGAACCAGCCAGGTCGGGGCCTGCCTGGTCGCCAGCCGGCCCCGACATCCTCAGGCGGGATCCGTGGCGAGACCTGATGCGACCCGTGGCGGCTCGAGGGCGTCCTCCGCTGAGGGGTTCGCGCGCGAGACCGGGACAGGCTCCGCCGGAGTGGCCGGCTCGGAAGTCGAGGGTGTGGACCGCACGATCTGACCCCGCAGCATGGTCAGCAGGTACACCGCTGCGAGCGCCGTACCCGAACTCATGATCGCGAAGATCAGCCGGTAGTCGAGCACGGTGACGAGCAGTGCGCCGATGGCGATCGACAGTGCCTGCGGCGTCGTGACGAGGACCTCGGTGGCGGTGGATACCCGACCCATCAGTCTGCCCGGTGTCTGCCTCTGCAGCAGCGTGTTGTACGCGACGATCATCAGCGGGATCCCGGTGCCCAGGACCGCCGTCGCCACCAGGAGCTGCCATACCGCACCCGCGGCGGCAACCCCGGCCACACCGGCGCTCAGAAGGCCCAGACCGACCGTGATCGTCCGTGGCTCGCCCAGTCGGCGGATCACGCGGCTCGAGAGCAGACCACTGACCAGCGCCCCCACCCCCTGGACGGTCAGCATCGGACCGATGAACTCCACCGGCTTGTCGAACGCCTCGATCACCGCGTAGAGCGCGGACTCCGAGAAGCCGACGACCAGCAGACAGATGCTCAGGCTGAGCGTGCTGTGCAGCAGGAGCGGGGTACGCCGCACGTGGGTGACCCCGGCAACCACCTCGGCCCGCCAGTGCTGGGGCTCATGCTCCTCGTGCTGCTCGACTACGCGCAGGCTGGCGATCGAGATGGCGGCGATCACGAAGGTCAGTGCGTCAACCATGGCAACCGTTGATCCGCCTGCAACTGCGAAGAGCGCGGCACCAGCGAGGGGGCCGACCAGCCGCAGTGCCTCGCGGGTCACCGACAGGGACGCGTTGGCCTCGACGAGGACATCCTCGGCGAGCATGTCCTTGAGCAGCCCGTTGAGCGCCGCGGGCATCACGACGAACGACACTCCGTAGAAGAAGGCGACCAGGTAGATCACCCAGACGTCCGAGGCGTCGCGGACCAGGAGCAGCGGCAGCATGATCAGCGCCGAGCCGAGGTTAGCGGCCACCAGGAACGTCCGCCGCGGAACCCGGTCCACGACGTAGCCGAAGAGCGGCGCGAGCAGCGCGGGAATGGTCAGCCACAGGAACGTCAGCCCTGCCGCGCCGTTGGAGTCGGTGAGCTTCTTGACCCACATGCTGAGCACGATCAGCATCAGTGCGTCGCCGAACATGCTGGCGGTCACGCCGACGAACAGTCGTGTGAATCCTCGTGTGCCGAAAGCGGCCTTCATCGTCTGCGCCCCTTCGTCTGGTCCTTCTCCCCAGGTACGCCGGCCGTGGCCCCTGCCTCGGGACGCGGGGCCAGCCACGCCACAGCGGAGACCAGGCGGGCTCCTTCGGGGCGACGTTCGGGGTCGTGCAACCGGTCCACGTGCCGCATCAAGAGGTTCTGCATCTGCGTGGAGATCTCCTTCGCCTCCTCGGCGGTGAGCCAGATCGCCGACTGCGCGATCGAGCTGGCGTCGCGCCACTCCTGCGGCTCGGCGTGTTCGGCGCGCTGTGACGCCATCAGCCGCTGCACCTCGCGCGCCAGCATCACCTCTGTGAGCGCGTGGCCTGCGTCGCCGGCCTCGGACTCCACGTCGCCCTCTCCCCAGTGCAGGCTCGCCGGGACGACCTGCCACGGGCGGTTTCGACCCGTGCCTCCCTCGCCCTCGGTCACAAAGCCGTGCTCGGCGAGCTTGCGCAGGTGCCACGAGCAGTTCGAGGGCGACTCGCCCAGGTGGTTGGCCAGCTGGGTTGCGGTGCTCGGCCCCAAGACGTGGAGAGCTTCCAGCAGGTCCATGCGCAGCGGGTGGGCAAGCGCCTTCAAAGCGGCTGCCTCGGTGATCGTGCGGCGTTCGAGCTCTGGCATGTTTCGAAAGTAGTCTTTCGAAAGATTTATTTCAATACCTGCCACGTAAAGCCACGGCCCCACCGCGACGGCCCGATCCGTTCAGCCCTCGAAGAGCGCCCGGACGTCCTCGGCGTCGATCGGGGCGCCCATCGAGCCGTCGCCGTCGACGACCTTGGCGAAGAGCGCGGCCTTGCGGGCCTTGAGCTCCATCACCTTCTCCTCGATGGTGTTGGCCGCAACGAGCCGGTAGACCATGACCGGGCTCTGCTGGCCAATACGGTGGGCCCGGTCGACCGCCTGCGCCTCGACGGCGGGGTTCCACCACGGGTCGAGGACGAAGACGTAGTCCGCCTCCGTGAGCGTCAGGCCCACTCCCCCGGCCTTGAGGCTGATCAGGAACACCGCGGCGTCGCCGCCCTTGAACTCCTCGATCACCTCACCACGCCTGCGGGTCGTGCCGTCGAGGTAGGTCGAGTCGATCCCTTCGCGGTCCAGACGAGCCCTCACCCGACGAAGGAACGACGTGAACTGGCTGAAGACCAGAGCACGGTGGCCTTCGGCCTCGAGCTCGAGCAGGTGGTCGACCAGGACGTCGATCTTGGCCGACCCGATCTGGTCGTACTCCTCGTCGACAAGGCCAGCGTCGAGACTGAGCTGGCGCAGCTTCGTCAGCGAGCGGAAGATGGCGATGCGGTGCTTGTCGAAGTCCTCGACCAGCCCCAGAACAGCCTGCCGTTCCCGCTGGAGATGGGTCTCGTAGACCTTGCGGTGCCGCGGAGTCAGGCGCACCTCCAAGACCTGCTCCTGCTTCGGCGGCAGGTCGGCCGCGACCAGCTCTTTGGTGCGTCGCAGCAGGAACGGCCGGATCCGGCGGCGGAACCTGTCGAGCACCTGCTTGTCACCGAGACGCTCGACCGGGTTGGCGACGTTCTCGACGAACCGCTGCGGCCACGGGTAGAGCCCCGGCGCCACGATCGACAGCAGCGACCACAGCTCCATCAGGCGGTTCTCGAGCGGAGTGCCGGTCAGCGCGAGCCGGAAGGGTACGTCGAGCCGGCGGACGCACTGGTAGGTCTTGCCGTTGTGGTTCTTCACCATCTGCGCCTCGTCGAGGACCAGCCCGCCCCATTCGAGCGCGGCGTAGGAATCCACCTCGAGGCGGTAGAGAGTGTAGGAGGTGATCACCAGGTCGGCGTCCTCGGCGAGCGAGGCGATCGACGTACCCCTGCGGGAGTGGGACTCGGCCACGGTCTCCACCGCCAGCCCGGGCGTGAACGCGGCCGCCTCGTGCGCCCACGTTGACACGACGCTGGTGGGTGCGACGACGAGGAAGGGACCGGCACCGCGTTCGCGGGCGTAGGCGATGAGCGCGAGCGTCTGCAGGGTCTTGCCGAGCCCCATGTCGTCGGCGAGGATCCCGCCGAGACCCGACGTCCACAGGAACGCCAGCCACCGGAAGCCGTCGTGCTGGTAGTGCCGCAGCTGCGCCTTCAAGCCGGTCGGCTCCACGTCGGGCAGCGTCTCGAGACCACGGAGCGCCTGGGCAGCTCGGACCCAATGATCCGCCTGGGCGTCGACGATGCCGACCTCGGCGAGCTCGTCCCACAGCCCGAGGTCGTGGTGGTGGATCCGGACCCCGTCCTGCGGCTGGTCGTGCAGCTGCCCCGCCGCATCGACGAGCTCGGCGAGCTTGCGGAACTCCGGGTGGTCGGTGCTGATGTGCACGCCGCTCTTCATGATGATCCGCGGGACCCCCCGGGTGAGTGCCTCGAGCAGGTGCGCGAGAGCGATGAACTGGCCGTCCACGCTGATCACGACCTCCAGGTCGAGCCAGTCGGTGCGACCTTCGTCGGCGCCCTCCTCCGCCTTCCCGGCGGCGGCGAAGCGGATCACCGGTGCCTCGCTCGCCTCGCGGTACTCGGGCCGCACGCCGATCTCCTCGATCTCGACGAGCCCGCCTGCCTCGAGCCCGGGCAGGACGTCTTCGGCGAAGGCGATCGCGGTGACGCCGTGGTAGACGGGTGCCGCGAAGAGGCCGCCGTCACGGCGGTGGCGGCCGTAGAGCCGGTGGGCCTGCTCGTCGGTGAGCGAGGCCCCGAGCTCCTCGAGCAGCTCCCGCTCGCGTTCCCCGCGCCTCACGCCGCGCATCCCCCGCGTGTCGTCGAGCCCGTAGATCCGGTCGTCCTCGCCCACCCGGTAGCGCCAGGTCCAGGTCAAGGCGACCTCATCGACCGCCTTCCACTCCACGGTCAGGCACAGGCGAGGCTCGGCCGGCCCGGGCACCGCGACCGAGCCGTCGGAGGAGATGACAGGGACGTGCCGCTGCAGCCGGGGGAGGTACTCCGCCACCAGGTCGGCCCGGTCCTCAGCCGGCACCACGAGCTCCTCGCTCAGGCTGAGCAGGCGACGCACCTCAGGCCCTGCAGGTCGGACCAACGGCGCGAGGAGCACCGACCACGTCCGCTCGCTCTCCCCCGGCGACCAGAGCGCCACCCCGTGCCCGCTCTCACCGAGTACGTCGATCGCGCCGGCGCCGTGCCACGACCCACCGGCGTTGACGCCGAGACGCAGGTGGGCATCACGCTGCGGGACGGCGTTCACGTCGACCTCGACCGCAACCGGCTCGGGCAGGACCCGCACGCTTTCGAGCCCGGCGCCCGGGACGAGCTCGATCCCTGCCTCGACGCACCTGGTGAGGATGCTCCACAGCGACCCCCCGAAGGAGCCCAAGGTGAGGTGGGTGTCCGCGCCGCCGAAGTAGAGGTTGCGCTGGGCTGCCCGGTAGGCGGCGAGCAGCTCACTCAGCAGCGCGACCTGCTCGGTGGGGTGGCGCCGGCGCCGTGGATCGACGTGCTGGAGGTCGGTCCATGAGACCCCGGAGCGCACCCAGTTGTCCCGGGCGCCACGCTGCAGGGGCCTGATCCGCAGCGCTCCGCGGCGAGGCGTGGGCTCGCTCCAGCCGCGGTAGCCGCTGCTCGAGGTGCGCTGGTTGACCTCGACCTGGAGTGCGAGCGCCTTGGTCTCCTGCGACGCGTCCGGGACCGCGTCGAGCTCGTCGAGCACCGAGCTGAGCTGCCGCTCCCAGCGTCGACCTGCGCCGCCGGCGTACTCCTGGGCCTGGCGCGCGCGGACGGTCAGGAGCAGGGCGACTGCGTGCTTGCACCCCTCCGCCACGGGGCAGCTGCATCGGCCGTAGGTCCACACGCCCCGACCGCTCTGCCCGACGCTGACGTTGCAGCCGTAGACCTCTCCTGCGGAGCCCTCGACGTTGCCGCGAATGTCGAGGTCGCCGTCCTCGTCGAGCTGGTGCCGGCAAGCGAGCACCTTGCCCTGCCGGACGTAGTCGACGGCCCGGTCGTAGGTCGGTGAGCCGAACCTGCGGCGCAGGTCGGCCTCGTCGAGCAGCAGCGTCAGGTCCACCACGGAGAGCCTAGGTGAAGCCTCCGACACACCCCGGTCCAACTGGCCCAGGCGGATCGACACGGAGGTCCCTTGGTGCTTTGCTTCAAGACATGCCGCACACACCCCCGACCCGACTCTGACCGAGCTGGACCAGGACGCCCGATGAGCCTGGGTGGCGAGGAGTACCCGCTCCGGCACGGCGACTACACCGCCGTGGCGACACAGGTGGGCGCTGGGCTGCGTCTGCTCCGCCACGGCGACCGTGACCTTCTGCTCGGCTACGCACCCGGCGAGGTCCGTCCTCGTTACCGGGGCGCACTGCTGGCTCCGTGGCCCAACCGGGTCGTGGACGGGACCTACACCTTCGACGGCGTGCCCTTCCGCCTCGACCTCAGCGAGCCCGAGCGCGGCCACGCGATCCACGGGCTCGTCGCCTGGTCGCGCTTCGGCCTGGTCGACCTCGACGAGTCGTCGGTGACGCTCAACCATCGTCTCGTCCCACGGACGGGGTACCCGTTCAGGATCGAGCTGACGGTCCGGTACGCCCTGGACAACCGCGGCCTCACATGCTCGGTGACCGCGCGCAACACGGGGTCACGGCGGGCGCCCTACGGCGTCGGGTCCCACCCCTACCTGGTCGCCGGTCCGGGACGGGTCGACGACTGGACGCTGGAGCTCGCAGCCGACGAGGTGCTCGAGGTGACGGCGGACCGGCTGATCCCGACAGGCCTCGCCCCCACTTCGGACACAGGCCTCGACTTCGGCCGCGCACGGCAGATCGAAGCCACCGAGCTCGACCACGCCTTCACCTCGCTGCGACCCGGCACGGACCGCCTGGTGGAGGCTCGGGTCACCGGACCTGACGGGCGTGGCGTCGCCTGCGCCTGGGACCCGGTCGACCTCCCCTGGGTCCAGGTGTTCACGACCGACCTGCCGGGCCCGGACAACCGGCGAGGCCTTGCGGTCGAGCCGATGAGCTGTCCGCCCGACGCATTCAACTCGGGCACGGACCTGGTCGCTCTCGAGCCCGGCGCCGAGCACCTCGCCCAGTGGACGATCCGGGCGGTGTGAGACGCGCCGTGTCAGGCGGCGAGCTCGACGTCGTCGCGGCGCTCGGGAAGCCGCGCCGAGAGCGGCCCGACCATCTGGGCGACCTGAAGCCCCAGCCTGCCGCGCGCCAGCGAGGCCAGCGTGCGCCGAAGCGGCAGCCGGTAGGCGAGCACGACAGACTGCATTGCCAGCAGCAGCGAGCAGCAGATCGAGAGAGCAAGGTCCGTGTTGAGCAGTCCGTAGGCCAGCCACAGAGCTGTCCCGGCCCAGGCGAGGATCGTCGCCCATGGGCACAGCCCCCACAGCGGGGCCCGCGAGACCGCCATCCGCGCCTGAGGGAGCATGCGCAGCGAGCTGGCCGTCGTACCCACCATCGCGAGGGTGAACGAGTTGGCAACGTCTACCAGCCATACCGACGCGAGCGCCGAGGCGAACACGACGGCGACGGGCGCCCAGGAGTTCCGGGGCACGCCGGCGCGCATGACGACCACGGCCAGGGCCGCGAGCAAGACGAGCGCGAGGGTGTTGTTGATGATCTGGAGCGCGTCGCGCACCGCGAAGGCGTAGACGCACCACAGGGTCATGGTGCCGAGGCTGAGCAGGATCGAGCTCCACGAGACGCCCTCGACGGAGCGGGTCCGAGCGGCGCGGAGGACCTGGGGGACGGTGGCGAAGATGGACAGAACCGATGCGGCAGAGCCGACCAGCACGACGACAGACACGGGCGAGCACATTCGAGCGAGGGGTGGGCAGATGAAGCGTCGGTCCGCCGTCCTGCTTGTCTGCCGTGACACGTGACTGATCGCAGGAGGAATTGTATGAAACCGGACCCCCTGCCCATGACCAAAGCAAAATCAGCACACCGAGACCTGCGTCACGTTGACGCCGTCGGCGCCCCCCGACAGAGTCCCTGACATGGTGAGCATCGATCGCGAGCGCCTGGCGTCGCTGATCGAGGACGAGCGTTCGACGTACGCCGAGGACCATCCCACCTCCGCGAAGCTGTTCGGCGAGGCCGACCACCTCTTCGGCCGGGTGCCGATGACGTGGATGGCGATGTGGAGTGGGGGCTTCCCGCTCTACCTGGACTCTGCCCGCGGCAACCGCGTGACCGACGTCGACAGGCGCGAGTACGTCGACTTCGCCCTCGGCGACACCGGCGCCATGGCAGGTCACAGCCCGCGGGCCACCGTCGAGGCCGTGAACGAACGGATCGGCGCCCTCGGGGGGATCACCACGATGCTGCCCACGGCGGATGCGGAGTGGGTCGGCAGGGAACTGACCCGCCGGTTCGGGCTGCCGCTGTGGTCCTTCACGCTCACCGCCACCGACGCCAACCGCTGGGCGATCCGCCTGGCCCGTCTTGCCACCGGCCGCTCGAAGATCCTGACCTTCGCCTACTGCTACCACGGGTCGGTCGACGAGGCGTTCGCGGTGCCGGGCGAGGGTGGTAGTGCGATCGCCCGGCCTGGCCTCGTCGGAGCTCCGGTGCCCCTCGCGGAGACGACCCGGGTCGCGGAGTTCAACGACCTCGCCGGCGTCGAGGAGCAGCTCGCCCACGGCGACGTAGCAGCGATCCTCACCGAGCCGGCGCTGACGAACATCGGCATCGTGCTCCCGGAGCCGGGGTTCATGTCAGGGCTGCGCGAGCTCGCGACGAAGCACGGCGCCCTGCTGATGATCGACGAGACCCACACCTTCTCGGCAGGCCCCGGCGGGGCGACGAGCCACTGGGGACTCGAGCCCGACATCTTCGTGATCGGCAAGAGCATCGGTGGGGGCATCCCGAGCGGCGCCTACGGCATCTCGAAGGAGGTAGCCCGGATGGTGGAGGAACACCCCGAGGCCGACCTCGTCGACGTCGGCGGGGTGGGCGGCACGCTGGCCGGAAACCCGCTGTCGGTCGCTGCAATGCGGGCGACGCTGGAGCACGTCCTGACCACCTCGGCCTTCAAGCGCATGGTCGCGCTGTCCACCCACTTCACCCGTGGGGTGCGCGAGACCATTGAGCGCACCGGTGTCCCCTGGTCGGTGAGCCAGCTCGGGGCCAGGTCGGAGTACCGCTTCGCCTCCCCCGCCCCTCGATCCGGCAGCGAGTCGGCCGCCGCTGCCGACGAGCAGCTCGACGAGTACCTCCACCTCTATCTCGCGAACCGGGGCGTGCTGATCACGCCGTTCCACAACATGGCGCTGATGTGTCCCGAGACCAGTGAGGACGACGTAGCCCTGCACACGCGGCTCTTCGCGGAGGCTGTGGATGCGCTGGTCGGCCGATCCTGACACTCATCCATCGGGCATGTGGTCGTGAGTCGCAGATTCGCATCGAATCGTTCATTCCGCCAAAAGCATGAAAAGTAAAGACTTAGCCTCACCGCATGCTTCACCGCCGCATGCTGCCCCTTGCATCAACCATCGCCGTCGGGCTCTCCGCGTCTCTGGCCCTGCCTGTGTCCGCCGTCGAGGCACCCAGCCCGAGCCCGGTGCCCATCACGACAGGCGAGACCGATCACAGCTCCGACGCGACGGGGCCGGTTCTCACCGCCCGCCGCGCGAACCTGGGCAGCAACGCGCACTTCACGATGAACCAGCGAACGCGCCCGGTGGCCCCCGGCCTCGAGCACACGCGGTTCGACCGGTACGACGTGCGTGGGTGGATCCGCGTGAACACGCTGACCGCCGACCTCTCCACGCCCGGACTTCGCCTCGACTACGCCGCCCCCGGGAAGGTCTCCTCCCCTGGGCCGCTGAGCGAGGCCATGCGACGCGACCGCGCGATCGCGGGCGTCAACGGCGACTTCTTCGACATCGACGACACCGGAGCTCCTCTGGGCATCGGCGTCGACCGTCAGCGCGGGATGGTCCACGGGTCGCGGTCAGGCTGGAACAACTCGTTCACCCTCAACCGCGAGAAGGTGGCGGCGATCGCGCGGACCTATCTCGAGGCGAGCATCACGCGCAAGGGGAAGCCGCCGGTCACGGTCACCAACCTCAACGCGCCCCAGCTCCACGCCCACGGCATCGGCATCTACACAGCAGCGTGGGGTGGCGCTGCCCGCTCGCGGGTGCTCCCCACCGCTGACCGGAGGCGCGAGGTGGTGGTCCGCCGCGGGCGTGTCCGCGCCAACCGCAAGCGCCTCAGCAGCGGCCCGATCCCGGCCGGCACCCTCCACCTCGTCGGCACCGGCGAGGGCGCTCGACGGCTTGCCCGGCTCAAGAAGGGGACGCGGGTCAGCGTCGAGTACGGCTTGAACCGGGCAGCCACCCGGGTTGCCGTTGGCGGGAACGTGGTCCTCCTCCGCGGCGGCGAAGTGCTCGCACCGGGCGACGCGGAGATGCACCCGCGCACGGCGATCGGCATCGACACAGACCTGAACCGGGTCATCATCGTCGCCGTCGACGGTCGGCGCAGCCACAGCCGCGGTCTGA
>DATICF010000073.1:0-30848 GCA_035456965.1 Nocardioidaceae bacterium | reverse complement strand
GGGGATGTCGTGGCGGCGGCACGGGCGCTGCCTGGGGTCGGACTGCCGCTACGTGGGGGCAACCTGCGCGCCCCCAGGCTCACGTGGACCAGCCCCTGCGACTGGGCGGGAGCGGCGTTCGTGCCGACTCGGCGTCCCACGGGGCCGGCGTTCGTGCCGACTCGGCGTCCCACAGGCCGGCGTTCGTGCCGACTCGGCGAGATCAGCCGAAGCGACCGGAGATGTAGGCCTCGGTGGAGGGGTCTTCGGGGTTCGAGAAGATCTTCTTCGTCGGGTTGAACTCCACGAGCCGTCCCGGCTGCCCGGCCCCCGCGAGGTTGAAGAAGCCCGTGTCCTCGGAGACCCGTGCGGCCTGCTGCATGTTGTGAGTGACGATCACGATCGTGTAGTCGGACTTCAGCTCGTGGATCAGGTCCTCGATCGCATTGGTCGAGATGGGGTCGAGCGCCGAGCACGGCTCGTCCATCAGCAGGACCTGTGGCTCGACGGCGATGGCCCGCGCGATGCAGAGCCGCTGCTGCTGGCCGCCGGAGAGGCTGCTGCCGGGCTTGTCGAGCCGGTCCTTCACCTCGGTCCACAGGTTGGCGCCCTTGAGCGACTTCTCGACGATGTCGTCGGCCTCGGACTTGGGCATGCGCTTGCTGTTGAGCTTGTTGCCGGCCAGCACGTTGTCGTAGATCGTCATCGTCGGGAAGGGGTTCGGTCGCTGGAAGACCATCCCGATCTGGCGGCGCACCTGCACCGGGTCCACGTCGGGGTCGTAGATGTTCTGCCCGTCGATGACGACCTTTCCCTCGACGCGGGTGCCGGGGATGACCTCGTGCATGCGGTTGAGGGTGCGGATGAACGTCGACTTGCCGCAACCGGAGGGACCGATCAAGGCGGTGACGGACCGCGCGGGAATCGTCATCGAGACACCCTCGACTGCGAGGAAGTCGCCGTAGTAGATGTTGAGGTCGGAGACGTCGATGCTCTTCGCCATGACAGTAGTTTCTCTTTTCGGTGTTCAGCGGCCGGTCTTGGGGGCAAAGTGACTGCCGACCCACCGTGCGATCAGGTTGAGGACCATCACGATCGAGATCAGCACCAGGGCGGCTCCCCATGCGCGGTTCTGGCCGAACTCTGGGGGAACACCTGGCTGGGTGTAGCTGTAGAAGATGAACACCGGAAGGGTGGCCATCCGCTCCGAGAACGCGTTGAAGTTCACCGAGTCCGTGTCCCCGGCGATGATGAGCAGCGGCGCCGTCTCGCCGGCGACGCGGGCCACCGCGAGCATGACGCCTGTGACGATGCCGGCGAGCGCGGTGGGGATGACCACCTTCGTGATCGTGCGCCACTTCGGCACGCCGAGTGCGTACGACGCTTCACGGAGCTCGTCGGGCACGAGCTTGAGCATCTCCTCCGCAGAGCGGACCACGATCGGGATCATGAGCACCGAGAGGGCGATCGAGCCGCCGAAGCCCATGCGCACACCCGGTCCGGCGATGAGGACGAACAGGGCGTAGGCGAAGAGGCCGGCGACGATCGAGGGGATGCCCGTCATCACGTCGACGAGGAAGGTCACCCACCGCGCGAGGCGGCCCTGACCGCCGTACTCGACGAGGTAGACCGCGGTCATGAGACCGACCGGGACCGAGATCAACGTGGCGTAGAGCGTGACCACGATCGTGCCCATGATGGCGTGGTAGATGCCGCCGCCCTCGCCGACGACGTTGCGCATCGAGTACGTGAAGAACTCGACCGACAGGACGGGAAGCCCTCGCGAGATCACCGTCCACGCGAGCGTGGTCAGCGGGATCATCGCCGTGGCGAACGCCGACCAGACGAGCGTCGTGACGAGCTTGTCCTTGGCGCCGCGCGGGCCCTCCACGAGCAGCGCCCACGTCGGCCAGGCAACGGCGAAGATCACCACTGCGAAGAAGGCCGTCACCGGAATGCTCCAGCCGACCGCCATGCCCAGCAGCAGAGCGGCCGCGGCGGCGACCACGCCTGAGAGGTAGGGCGACCAGCCGGGAAGTGTCGGGTGGACCAGGGGGAGGCTGCCTCTGGACTCGTCGGTGCGGGTGGGGGTGGTGGCGCTCATCACCGCTCTCCCTTCACGCCACGTGCGGCGATCGCGCGGCCGAGGAAGTTCACCACGAAGGTGACGATGAAGAGGACGAGGCCGCTGAAGATGAGGACATTGATCTTGAGGCCGGAGGCCTCACCGAACTTCAGGGCGATGTTCGCCGCGATGGTGGACGGGTTCTGTGTCGAGATCAGGTTCAGGGTGATGATCCCGGTCGCGGAGAGCACCATGGCCACCGCCATCGTCTCGCCGAGCGCGCGACCGAGGCCGAGCATGGTCGCGGAGATCATGCCCGAGCGCGCGTAGGGGAACACCGTCATCCGGATCATCTCCCAGCGGGTCGCGCCGAGGGCCAGCGCGGCTTCCTGGTGCAGCCGGGGCGTCTGGGCGAACACCTCGCGGGTGATCGCGGTGATGATCGGCAGGGCCATGATCGCCAGAACGATGCCGGCGGTGAGGATGGTGCGGCCCGAGGTGGCCGGGCCCTTGAAGAACGGCAGGAAACCGAGGTTCTCCTCGAGCCAGCTGTAGAACGGGATGATCCGCTCGGCGAGGAATCCGATGCCCCACAGGCCGTAGACCACCGACGGAATCGCGGCGAGGAGGTCGATGAGGTAGCCGAGGGTCTTCGACACGCGCCGGGGGGCGTAGTGGGAGATGACCAGGGCCACCCCGATGGCCAAGGGGGTCGCGATGAGCATCGCGAGCAAGGCCGCGAGAAGCGTGCCGTAGAGCAGCGGCCAGACGTACAGGATGATGTTCGGCTCGCCCTCGCGTGCCGCGTCCGGCGCCGTGATGGCAGGTGCGCCCTCGATGGTCAAGAAGATGGCGACCCCGGCGAGCACCACCAGGATCGTCACGCCGGCCGACTTGGCGAGGGAGGAGAAGACGACGTCGCCTCTTCGTCTCACCGGGGACCTGGCAGGCTCGGTCATTGCCACGAAGGAGTACCTCTCAAGCTCATGGGTTCAGCGGCCTCGGCTGGGTACAGGATGCACCGATCGGTGACCGTAACGCACCACAGGGGCCCTCAGCACCCGCAGAAGGCCGGTGCTGAGGTCCCCGTGGTTTGCGTCGAATTCGATCAACCAGCCTGGATCTGGTCGACGAGGCTCTGGGCCTCCGAGCGAACCGACTCGCTGAGGGGCGCGGACCCGGCGTTCTCGGCCGACGTCTGCTGACCCTCGTCGGAGATGACGTAGTCGATGTAGGCCTTGACCAGGTCGGCCGAGGCCTTGTCGTCGTACGACGGGCACGCCATCAGGTAGGAGGTGAGCACGATCGGGTAGACGCCCGACTCCTCCGTGTCGTAGTCGAGGTCGTAGACCATCGAGGTGTCGGCGCGCCCCTCGACCCGCGGGGAGACCTCGAAGATCTTCGCGGCGGCCTCGGGGTTGGGGTCGACGAACTCGTCGCCGACGCCGACCGACGCGACGCCCAGGTCGCCCGCCTGGCTGGCGTCCGCGTAACCGATGGAGTTGACCGAGCTCTTGACCGCCGAGACGACGCCGGAGGTGCCGCTGCCGCCCTCGCCGCCTGCCTTCTTCGGCCAGACCTCGATCTCGCCGTAGGTCCAGGCGTCAGGAGCCGCGGTCCCGAGGTAGTTGGTGAAGTTGCCCGTGGTGCCGGACTCGTCCGAGCGGTGCACAGGGTTGATCGTCTCAGCCGGAAGGTCGGCGTCCGGGTTGTCCTCCGCGATCGCGGGGTCGTTCCACTTCTTGATGTCGCCGGCGAAGATGCCCGCGAGCGTCTCGGGGGAGAGCTGGAGGTTGTCGACACCCTCGAGGTTGTAGATCACCGCGATGGGAGACACGTAGGCCGGGACCTCGATGGGGGCCTCACCGCAGCGCTCCGTGGCCTTGTCGAGCTCGCCCTCGTCGTTGTCGAGGTAGGAGTCGGACCCGGCGAAGGCGAATCCACCGGAGACGAACTGCTCGCGGCCGCCGCCGGAGCCGATCGGGTCGTAGTTGACCGTGACCTCGGGGTTGGCCTGCTGGAAGCCGGCGCGCCACGCGTTCTGTGCCGCCTCCTGAGAGCTGGCGCCAC
This sequence comes from Nocardioidaceae bacterium, assembly GCA_035456965.1. Lineage (GTDB taxonomy): Bacteria > Actinomycetota > Actinomycetes > Propionibacteriales > Nocardioidaceae > Nocardioides_C. The sequence continues at coordinate 26,734 of DATICF010000073.1, read as the reverse complement.
CGCCGTTGAGGGTGCCGGAGAGGCCCTCGACGGTCGCGCTCGAGTTGGTCGCCTGCTGTTCGTTGGCTGCGCCGCAGGCGGAGAGAGTGAGACCGAGAGCGAGAGCAGCTGCCCCGGGGGCGGCCACTCGGCGGAAGGAAGTGCGCTTCACTGCATTTCTCCTGTGTTCGGGACATCGGGCTCGTGCCTTGTCGAATCGAACGTAAGGAGGTCAGGTGAAGCGATCTGTCGGCGTGGGTGAACGGCAGGTGAACGATGGCGGGCGATGGGGTCACATCCGGCTTGATGTATGACGACCGTCACGTGAACAAGGGCCCGGCGGTCTGGTCAACGTCCCGCTGCTCGGCGTACAAGGGTGTGTTGGCCCCATGCTTTCCCGCGGGTCGGGGCCGGACGCCGGGGGCTACCGGAAGCTGACGTCGTGGTGCTCGGTCGCGAGGATCCGTCCCTTGCGGTGGTGGACCACGAACACCGAGCCGGGCGCCAGGTGCTGGGGCTCGAGTCCGAGCGCCTCGAAGACCCAGGGCAGCACCGGGCGGTGCGTGCACAGGACGCTCGCCTCCTTCAGGTCCAGCAGCGTCCGCACCTGCTCCGCGACGGTCTCGGGGGTCGCGTCCTCCTCCGACAGGTCGTCGGTGTCCTCCATCTCCAGGCCCGTCACGTCGGCGTACGGGGCGACCGTGGCCCAGCACCTCCGGCTGCTCGAGGTGAGGATGTGCGAGACGCCGTACGCCCCGAGCACCGGGACCACCTGCTCGGCCTGGAACGTGCCCGCTTTCGTCAGCGGCCGCTCCCGGTCGTCCTTGTGCCACGCCTTGCGCGACTTCGCGCGACCGTGGCGCAGGATCACGAGGGGGTAGGACTTCTTGCGGACCTGCTCGTGCTCCTCGAGCGTGGCCCGGTCGTAGTCGTAGTCGAGCTTCTCCCGGGCCTTCTCGAGCGGGACCCAGGCGACCTCGTCGATCTCGTCGTTGACGTGGTACGTCGACACGTCGTCGTCGCCCACGACGCGGGCCACCCAGTAGTACACCCGCTTGACGCGGCGCTCGCCGTTGGTCACCCAGTAGCGCTGCGTCCGCAGCGGCGGGCCGAGCCGGATGTCGAGCCCCGTCTCCTCCCCGACCTCCCGCACCGCGGCCGTGGTCACGTGCTCTCCCGGGTCGAGCTTGCCCTTGGGAAAGGACCAGTCGTCGTACTTCGGACGGTGGACGAGCAGCACATCCCCGCCCTTGCGCGTGACGACAGCGCCGGCGGCGATCACATCAGGAGGGCGACGGGGAGATTGCGCCATGGCGTTAGTCTCACACCACTGCCTGCGATCTGAGAGAGCGAATCCCCGTGCCGAGTCGTGTCGTTGTCGTGTCGGTCGCTTTGGCCGTCGTCGTCGTGGCTGCCGCCGGGGCCTGGTTCGGCTGGAGAGCGTTGAGCCGTACGTCGTACGAGCAGGCCGTCGCGATGATGCCGGCCTCGACGTTGCGGGCCACCTACACCGACTGGGAGTCGGTCCGCTCGCAGGCCGACGGCTCGGGCCTCGACTCCTCCTCGTCCACGCGCGACGTGTCCAACTTCGTCTCCCGGGCCTACGACCTCGACCTCACCGCTACCTCGGCTGTCGTCGACTCCACCTACGCCATGAACCGCCGCTACGGCTTCTCGCCGATCGACGCACAGTGGGAGATGTACGGGCAGTCGCGCGAGGGCGCGGTGGTCGCCCTGCAGTTCGACGACTCCGTCGACCTCGCCGGAGTGGAACGCAACCTGCGGCGACTCGGCTACACGGTCCCGGCCGGAGGTGCCGGGTCGGGCGAGGTCTGGCGAGGCTCCCCAGATCTGGTCGCCACCATCGACGCCACGCTGACCCCGGTCATGCAGAACGTCGTCGTGCTCCCCGACGAAGGGATCGTCCTGCTGTCGGACGGCTCGTCCTACGCCTCGTCGTCGGCCGAGGTGGCGGTCGGTGATGCGGAGGGGCTGGACTCGGTCGAGGGTGTGTCCGCTCTGGCGTCGTCGGCGGAGGAGCCCGCGAGCGCGGTGCTGTTCGCCTCCGACTTCGCGTGCGAGGCGCTGAGCATGGCCAACGCCGACGAGGAGGACCAGGCGGTCGCGGATGAGCTGGTCGACTCGGCGGGAGGGGTCTCACCGCTGGCCGGGGTGGTCGTGGCGATGCAGCCGGACCGGTCGATGGTCGTCGGCATGCACTTCGAGAGCGACGACCAAGCCTCCGACGACCTGCGTCCCCGCGTCGAGCTCGCCTCCGGGGAGGCGGTGGGGCAGGGCGGGATGTTCGGCGAGCGCTTCCGTGTAGTCGAGGCGGCCGCCGACGGGCAGGAGATCGTGATGGACCTCGAGCCGGCCTCCGACGACCTGCCCCTGCTCAGCGACCTCACCCAGGGCCCCCTCCTCTTCGCGACCTGCTGATCCTGGGCCTCCCCGGCGCCAGCCCCAGCCCCCGCCTCAGTGCCAGCCCCAGCCCCAGCCCCAGCCGGGGGCCCGGTAGTTCGTGAGCAATGTGCTGTCGGAAGACCCTCCGGACAACGGTTTGCTCACGAACTATCCAGGACGGGGCTGCTCGGTGCCATGGTCTGAAGTTCGTGGACCTCGGGCAGCGGCTCGGCGTCCCACTGTCTGCGGCGCTCCGCCTCCCAGGCACGTTCGGCGATCAGCTCGTCAAGGGTGGAGTCGGTCGTCCACCACGGAGGCGGCTCGATGGTCCAGGAACGGTCGTGGGGGCGTTGGAACAGGGCACGGCTTCGGGTAGCGAGCATGCGATCCACCACCTTGGCCGTTCGCGACAGGTCCCGTCCGGTGAGCTTGAAGTACTCCAGACCGAGTCTTCGGAAGCGGTCCTCGCGCTCCACGTCGCGGGTATGCCGCTCTGCGGTCCGGTGATCTGCCCCGTCGAACTCACCTACCACGCCGGCCTCGAGGTCGAGGAGATCCGGTCGGCCGACGAAACGTCCGTCCCTTGTGAAGACAGGCTGATTGCACACGGGGGTCGGTAGGCCGGCGTCGAGGATCCACATGAGCCGCATCCGGGTCTCCTTGGGTGAGAGGCTGTGCTCCGAGGCCAGCGCCAACGCGCGGCGTACCTGCTCGACTCCCGTCCAGCCGGGGTGTTCGGCGACGTACCCATCCAGCATCAGCAGGGATACGAGCTCCGCGGCCGCAGCCATGTCCGCGGCGACGACCGCTGCTCGCACGCCATGGGCGTAGCGCATCTCGTCGAACAACGCCCTGGTCGGGACGGTGCAGGGGATTCCCTGGCGGGCGACGATCTCGGGGGAGAACAGTCGGTCCCGAGACACTGTGGCAGCGGCTGACTCCGCCAGCTGGTGGCCGTGTCCCGGGTTGAGAGCCACGAGGAGGCGCGTCCTGCCGTCACCCGCACGTCCGTCGAAGAAGTTCGCGCCGTGAAGGCGCAGCGACGCCCATCCGGTCACGGCGCCGCCAGGGCGCAGGCGAGCCGCTTGCTCGAGGATCCACTGCTCCGGGACATCCCTCGAGGCGACGGCCGGCACATACAGGCCACGCGAGGTTCGTCTCCAGTGAGGGCCCCGGGCCTGTCCAGGGGTAGGTCCGGCCTGGCCCGACGGGTCGATCGGCACAGGGCGCACCAGGCTCCGCGGTGGGTCGCAGCGTGGATCCCACCTGTGACGGCGTGGGGGCATGGCCAGAGCATGGTCGAGCGGGCACGACTCTGCATTCGTCCATCCACAGCCAGCGCTCGCAACGGCCGATAGTCCGTGAGCCACCTGCTCTCCCGGGGCGCCGGGAAGCACAGTTAGCTCACGAACTACCGGGAGCGGGTGGTACGCCGAACGCGCCACTCACCAGTCAGCCTGGCTCCTACCGGCTACGACGGCGCCGGGACTGGATCAGGACCTCCTGCATGTCGCGCAACGGAGCCCCCTGTGAGTCGAAGGCGTGCCGCTCCCACTCGCCCGACGGCTGCAGCCACCAGGCGGCGGTGCCCTCGTCGAAGGCCAGGTCGAGCAGCCGGCCGACCTCCTGCACCTGTTGCTCGCCGGGAAGCTGCACGAGGGCCTCGACCCGCCGGTCGAGGTTGCGGTGCATCAGGTCCGCCGAGCCGATCCAGGCGACGGGCGAGCCGGCGTTCTCGAACCAGAAGACCCGGCTGTGCTCGAGGAACCGGCCGAGGACCGAGTAGACGCGGATGTTCTCGGAGAGGCCGGGCACGCCCGGTCGCAGCGCGCAGATGCCGCGGGTCAGGAGGTCGACGGGGACGCCGGCCTGTGAGGCGAGGTACAGCTCGTCGATGGTCGCCTCGTCGACGATGGAGTTCGCCTTGATCCGGATCCGCGCGGGCAGGCCCTCCTGGTGGTTGGCCACCTCGGCGCGGATCCGCTCGATGAGTCCGAAGCGGACCGAGTCGGGCGCGACGAGGAGCTGCTCGTACTCGGTGTGCCGCGAGAACCCCGACAGGTTGTTGAACAGGTGCGCGACGTCCTCGCCGATGACCGGGTTCGCGGTGAGGAGGCCGTAGTCCTCGTAGAGTCGCGCGGTCTTGGGGTTGTAGTTGCCCGTGCCGATGTGGGTGTAGCGGCGGATCCCCTCGGGCTCGTCGCGGACCACGAGGGCGAGCTTGCAGTGGGTCTTCAACCCGACAAGCCCGTACACCACGTGACAGCCGGCCTGCTCGAGCTTTCGTGCCCAGCGGATGTTGGCCTGCTCGTCGAAGCGGGCCTTGATCTCGACGATCACGAGAACCTGCTTGCCCCCGTCGGCGGCGTCGATGAGGGCGTCGATGATCGGCGAGTCGCCCGAGGTGCGATAGAGCGTCTGCTTGATCGCGAGGACGTTCGGGTCGTCGGCGGCCTGCTCGATGAACCTCTGCACCGAGGTGGAGAACGAGTCGTACGGGTGGTGCAGGAGTACGTCGCGCCGCCGCAACGCCGCGAACACGTCGACGGGGGAGGCGGACTCGACCTCCGCCAGGTCGGTGTGGGTCGACGGGACGAAGGCGGCGTACTTCAGCTCGGCCCGGTTCAGGTCCGCGATCACCCCGAGGCCGCGGAGGTCCAACGGTCCGGGGAGGCGGAACACCTCCGCGGGCGAGACCCCCAGCTCGGAGACGAGCAGCTCGAGGGTGTGGTCGTCCATGGAGTCCTCGACCTCGAGCCGCACGGGAGGCCCGAAGCGGCGCCGCAGCAGCTCCTTCTCCAGGGCTGCGAGGAGGTTCTCGGCGTCGTCCTCCTCGACCTCGAGGTCCTCGTTGCGGGTCACCCGGAACGTGTGCACGGCGAGCACGTCCATGCCCGGGAACAGCGACTTGAGGTGCTCGGCGATGACGTCCTCGAGCGGGACGAACCGCTGCTCGCCCACGGCGACGAACCGCGAGAAGATCGGCGGCACCTTGACCCGGGCGAAGTGCTCCTTGCCGGTCTTGGGGTTCCGGACCAGGACGGCGAGGTTCAGCGACAGGCCTGAGATGTAGGGGAATGGGTGCGCCGGGTCGACAGCCAACGGCGTGAGCACGGGAAAGATGCGCTCCTTGAACTGCCGCTTGAGCTGCTTCTGCTCCTCGCGGGACAGGTCGGCCCAGCGCAGCAGCTCGATGTTCTCCTTGGCGAGCGCCGGGACGATCTCGTCGCGGAACAGCGAGGCCTGGCGAGCCATGAGTGCGCCCGTCGTACTCCAGATCTGCTCGAGCACGTCGCGCGGCATCAGGCCGGAGGCTGCGCGGACGGCGACACCGGCGGCGATGCGGCGCTTCAGGCCGGCCACACGGACCATGAAGAACTCGTCGAGGTTGGAGGCGAAGATCTCCAGGTAGCGCACCCGCTCCAGCAGAGGCAGGGTGTCGTCCTCGGCGAGCTCGAGGACACGGGTGTTGAAGTGGAGCCACGAGAGCTCGCGATCGAGGAACCTGTCCTCAACGAGGTTCGGCACGGTGATCTCGGTCGCGGTGTCCATGGCCTCATGTTCCCACCGGCACCAACACGGCGGTAGCCGAAGATACCAACGCACAATGCCCGGAGTATGTTGCGCGCATGCCTCATCCACTGCTCGACAAGGTCGAGCCCGCCGTCTTCCGGTTTCTCATGGGCCTGCCTCGGCCGGTGATGCGCGTCCTGGCCGGTTCCCGGGTCGTCGTGGACGGGCAGGTGCTCGACACCGAGACCCAGTGGATGCTGCGGCTGCAGAAGATCCTGCGTGAGCCGGCGGCGGAGACGCTGCCCTTCCCGGAAGCTCGCGCGGCCATCCTCCGCCAGTCCAGGCTCGTCGGTGGACAGCAGCCGATCGGCCTGGTCCGCGACCTGATGATCCCGGGCTCCGACGAGGAGGTCCCCGCCCGGCTCTACGTCCCCCGCGGGCAGGTCGCGAGCCCCGGCCCGTCGCCGTTGCTGTTCTTCGTGCACGGCGGCGGGATGATGTACGGCGACCTCGACTCCCACGACGCGGTGTGCCGTTTCCTCGCCGAGCGCGCGGACGTGCGCGTCCTATCGATCGACTACCGGCTCGCGCCCGAGCACCGGTTCCCGGCCGCCGTCGACGACTGCTGGGCGTCCTTCCAGTGGGTGAGCGAGTACGCCGAGCAGCTCGGCGTCGACCCGGAGCGGATCGCCGTGGGTGGCGACTCGGCCGGCGGCTATCTCAGCGCGGTCACGGCGATCCGGGCTGCTGAGGCGGGACTGCCGTTGAGGTACCAGCTGCTGATCTACCCGGTCACGAACATGGTCGACAAGAGCGAGAGCCGGAGGCTCTTCGGCGAGGGCTTCTTCCTCACCACGGGGTTCATGGACCTCGCGGAGGCGTCCTACCTGCGTCATGACGGTGACCGTCACGACCCGATGGTCTCGGTGTACTTCCACGAGAAGTTCCCCCCGAACCTCGCACCTGCCTACGTCGCCACGGCCGGTTTCGACCCGCTGCGCGACGAGGGGGAGGCCTACGCACGGCTGCTGGCCGAGCACGGGATCGAGGTGGAGGTGAAGAGGTACCCCGGCTTCATCCACGGGTTCGCGAACATCGTCGGGGTCGGCAGGTCGAACCGCTCGGCGATGCAGGAGATCGCGACCTGCCTCAGGCGGGCGCTGACGTAGTCTGCGCGGCCGGGCATGCGTCGGCACGCTGGGCCCAGCCCGCGCAGGCGCCGCCCGGCTAGGTGCCGGACCCCGTCGGACGACGTTCGTACATCACGTCCGTGTCGGCCGCGGCATGGGTGAAGCCCAGGCCCGAGTAGACCGCGATCGCCGCGGCGTTGTCCGCCTCGACGTACAGGATCACCTCGTCGAGGCCGAGGTTGCGCAGGTGGTGCAGCCCGGTCAGGGTCAGGACCTTGCCGAGCCCGCGCCCCTGCGCGACGGGGGAGATCCCGACGACGTACACCTCGCCGACGGGCGGATCCTGGTCGCTGTGCACCTTCGTCCAGTGGAACCCGAGCAGCGAGGGGCTCTCCACCGCATCCGCTCTGCCGCGAGGAGCGGAGGCGTCCTCGGCGAGGAAGAACCCGGCCGGGTCGAACCACGGCTCGGCCATCCGCTCGTCGAGGTCCGCTCGCGTCATCGTCCCCTGCTCGGGGTGGTCCAGGAACGCCTCGGCGTTCAGCGCCAGGAACGCCTCCTCGTCGCGGCCCGGCTGGAACGGGCGTACGACGACCCCGCCCGCCGGCTCGACCGGGGGCAGTGGGTGTTCCGGGGAGATCGGGCGGCGCATCACCCACAGGTCACGGACCCGCTCGAAGCCGAGGGCCGTGGCCAGCCGCTGTGCTGCCGGGTGGTTGCCGTGGGACCAGGCGCTGACCGGGGCGTCCGCGAAGGACCCGAGCACCGCCTCGGCGAGCGCCCTCCCCACTCCTGCTCGCCTGGCGGTGGGGGCGACGACCAGGTTCACCTCGACGGGCTCGCCCGATGCCGTCTCGGGCTCGGCGTTCGCCAGCGCGAAGCCCGCGACCTCGCCCGCCTCGTCGTGCGCGAGCCACAACGACTGGCCTTCCAGGCCGCGGTGCTGCAGCGAAAGGAGGGCGGCTTCGTTGAGGGGGCTGCGGCCGTCTTCGCGCGCGGCATCGGAGGTCACGCGCCGTACCGCGGACACCCCTTCCGCCAAAGTAAAGGCAACCGATACGGTGTCCGACGCGTCGTACTGGTCAGAAGGAACCCGCGAGATGAGCATCACGCCTCAACTCTAGGAACCAACGCATGAAGCCGGACCCGCGGGGAACCGTGGGGCATATGCACCCTGTCGAGGTATTGGGAGTTTCCGTCATGAACGAAGCGTGGATGCTCACGTTCGCCGTAACCGTCCCGTTCCTGTGCCTGGGTCTGCTGATGTGGCTCGCCCGGCTCGAGGACACCTTGGGTGATGGACTGGAGAGCCCCAAGGCGACGCTCGAGCCGGTCACCGCGAAGGCTCCCGCCACCGCGGCCGCCGAGACCGCACCGGTATCCGCCGCCTGATTGACCCAGCTCCACCGCAAGCCCCCCGCCGCCTGACTCCAGGCGAGCTCAGTCGGAGACCACCGACTCCTGGTCCGCTCTCTCGTCCTCCGTGCTCGCGCTCCGGTCCGCCGGCGGCAGCACGAAGCGGTAGCCGACGTTGCGGACCGTCCCGATCAACGACTCGTTCTCCGGGCCCAGCTTGGCGCGCAGCCGCCGCACGTGGACGTCGACCGTGCGCGTGCCCCCGAAGTAGTCGTACCCCCACACCTCCTGCAGCAGCTGCTGCCGCGTGAAGACCCGCCCCGGGTGCTGGGCGAGGTACTTCAAGAGCTCGAACTCCTTGAACGTCAGGTCCAGCGCGCGACCGCCGAGCTTCGCGGTGTACGTCGCGTCGTCGACCGTGACCTCTCCGGACCGGATGACGTGAGCATCCGGCTCCTTCGCCTGCTTCTGCTCGGTGATCCTCCCGATCGCCAGCCGGAGCCGCGCTTCCACCTCGGCCGGTCCGGAGGTGGACAGCAGCACATCGTCCATCCCCCAGTCGACGGCCACCACGGAGAGGCCGCCCTCGGTGATGATCAGGAGCACCGGCTGGTCGGAGCCCGTGGTTCGGATCAGCCGGCACAGGTCGCGGGCCTGCGCGAGGTCCTTGCGGCCGTCGACGAGGAGCACGTCGGAGTCGGGAGCCTCGAGCAGCGCACTGCCCTCGGCCGGAAGAACCTTGACGGTGTGGGGCAGCAGGGCGAGTGCAGGGAGCACCTCGGCGGACGGCTGGAGCGCGTTCGTCAGGAGGAGCAGGGTGCCCATGGCACCTCCTCGAGTGAGGGGGTCTCTCCGACTCGCCGTTGAGCCGCTACGTCACCCGGCCTCGGCCGGCGACGTGGTCCGGTCATGTCGTCGCGGGGTTGGCCCGATGAGGCAGGATACCGGACATGGATGCAGCCACCCGAGGGAACGAGGCCGCCGAGACGGGCGTCCTCGTGCGCTACTGGGCGGGTGCCCGCGCCGCGGCAGGGGTGTCCGAGGAGTCCGTGCCGGGGCCCTTGAACCTCGCCCAGCTCCTCGACGAGGTCGTCCTGCGCCATCCGGACAGGCCGAGGCTCAAGGACGTGGTGTCCGTCTGCTCGGTGCTGGTCGGCGACCGCCCGGTCGGTACGTCGGACCCGGCGACCGTCGTGCTCCGGCCCGGGGACACCGTCGAGCTGCTCCCGCCGTTCGCGGGCGGCTGACCCGGTCGTTCCGAGCCCGATCCGGTCCGGGCGCTCGAACCCCTCGAGGTCCCCTGCTCCGGTCTCCACAAACGACCCGAGACGGTAAAAACTGCCGTCGGACCTGCGGTTTTACCTACAAGGTAAAAAGTTACCGTTCCTTTACCTTCCGGGCGTAACGCCCCTATGCCCATCCACGTTCTTGCCTGTGGCGGCGTCCAACCGCGCGCGCCGTCTTCGCTCGGACCCTCTCGGGGCCGGGGGCACAACGTGAGGGAAGTGATCGGGATGAAACAGAGTGCGCTGCGTGTGGCAGCAGCCTTGACCGCAGTCGTGTTCATGGGCGTGGGTGCCATGGGCCCGGTGTACGCCACGGAGGACACCGGCGACTCGGGCGACCAGACGACATCGGGCAAGCGGGTCGGCCACGAGAAGAAGTCTGAGAGTGACGCCGAGGGCGCCGAGAGTGACGCCGAGGGCGAGGAGTCCGAGGAGACCACGAGCCCGGACCACACGGACGGCACTGCAGCCACCGAGGGCGACCCCGACGGCGAGCAGCCGGAGAGCACCGCCGACGAGAACGACGGCGGAGCCAACTCCTACGACTGCGAGGAAGGCCCCGAAGGTCCCTACTGCGGCACCGAGCGCACCGAGGACTCCGCGAACGGTGAGGGCGACGGTGAGGCCAAGGGCCGTCCGGGCGCCGGCACGGTCGGCAAGGCAGACAACAAGAACCCCAAGGGTCAGGAGCCTGGGCCCAGCGACGGCAACAACGGCTACGAGTGCGACGGCAACAACGGCATCGCCAAGGGCAACCCCGCTCACACCGGCTGCACCGACGGTGAGCCGGTCGAGGAGACCTGCCCCGAGGACGCGACCATGAACGCCGAGGGCCAGTGTGTGGTCGAGGCCGAGGAGGACGGCACCTGTCCCGTCGAGGCCACCATGGACGAGGACGGCGAGTGCGTCGTCCCGGCCGTTCCCGCCGAGGCTGAGGTCGCCGGATCCGAGGAGGCTGCCGTGCTCGGCGTCGAGGCAGAGCGCCCCGCCGCGAACCGTGCGCCTGCCGCGGTTGCACCGGCTTCGGGCATCCTGCCCGCGACCGGCGCTGGTGAGTACACGATCGCCCTCGTCGCGGGCGCCGGCCTCCTCGCTGCAGGTGGCGCGCTGCTCGTGCGCAGGCGCCTTCAGGCCGGCCGCTGATCTCTCGGTAGCCAGACGAAGACAGCACCGAGCCCCGTCGGACCACCAGGTCCGGCGGGGCTCGTCGCGCGTGATGAGTCGGTCCTGCAGACACAAGGGTCCCGCCGGGACCGCTGACAAGCTGGCGTCGCACCCATGCGCCGGCGCAACCGGTGGGCAAGACGGTCGGAATGTCAGGTCGCCCCAGGTGGTTGAATCCAGCCGTGATGGACGGAGCCTGGGTGTTGGTCGTGGTGCTCGCTGGTGCGAGCGCCTTCGGGCTCTGGCGTGCCGCGAGCGACGGAAGGTTCCGCGGGACGCATCAGGTGCGCGGAGTCGAGACCCCCGACTCGACAGAGGAGCGGCCCGTGAGCGTGCTTCACGGCGCGGACATCGAGCACGAGCTCGGTGAGCGCGCCACGCTGCTGCAGTTCTCCTCGGCCTTCTGCGCCCCGTGCCGCGCAACCCGACGTGTCCTGACCGAGGTCGCCGCAGTCGTGCCGGGGGTGGTGCACGTGGAGGTCGACGCCGAGCACCACCTCGAGCTCGTTCGTCGGTTAGGCGTCTCTCGTACTCCCACGACGCTGATCCTCGACGAGCACGGTCGCGAGGTCTCGCGGGCGAGCGGAGCCCCCAAGCGAGACGAGGTCATCGCGACCCTTGGATCCGTCCTTCCCTGAACCTCGATCCCACGAGAGACAGGGCGGTGGCGCTGCGCTGCCCGGGTGGGTCAGTGGACCTCGAGCCGGACTACTGACGCCTCTGTCGGGGCCTCGACCTCGGAGTCGTCGGGGCGCGCGGCCGGCGAAGGGGCGTCGGCGCGGTAGTAGCCGCTGTAGTAGCCGGCGTCGGAGTCGCGCTTCGGCACCCGGTTGAACACCACGCCGAGGGTTCGTCCGCTGACCGCCTCGATGTGGCCGAGAGCCGCCTCGAGCTCGGTGTCGAGAGTCCTGCCGGTCGAGATGACGACGAAGGCTCCGTCGGTCACCGCGGTCAGCACCGCGGCATCGGTCACAGGCAGCAGAGGAGGCGCGTCCACGATCACGATCGAGTCGGCGGCCAGCTGGCGCAGGAGCGCCCGCATGGTCTGGGACCCGAGAAGCTCACTGGGGTTGGGCGGGGTGGGCCCTGCACCGAGGATCGAGAGGTTCGCGTGGCCGTCAGGCACCTGCGTGACGTCGGCGACATCGACCCGCCCGACCAGTACGTCGGTGAGGCCGGCCCCCTCGACGAGCCCGAACGACTGGGCGACGCTCGAGCGCCGAAGGTCGCCGTCGACGAGGGTGACTCGCTCGCCCGAGGCGGCGATCGCCGCAGCCAGGTTGGCCGCCACCGTGGACTTGCCGTCACCCTGCTGCGGACTGGTCACCACGATGACGCGCGGCGGGTTGTCGACGTCCATGAACCGCAGGTTCGTGCGCAGCTTCCGGAACGCCTCGGCCGACCCGGTGCGCTGCTTGGTCTCGCTCTCCTCGAAGACGGCGATGCCTGCGGGCTGATCCGGGTCGTGCTGCAGACCCGGATCTCCGGGTATCGCACCCACGACGGTGACCCCGAACCGTTGCTCGACCTCGGCGGCCGACCGGATGCGCCGGTCGAGCTGGCTACGGACGACCGCGTAGCCCAGCCCCAGCAGGAGCCCGAGCACGAGACCGAGGAGCACGTTGCGCTCGGTCTGCGGTGAGACCGGGGAGGTCGGCAGTTCTGCCGACTCGACGGGTACGACCTGGAGCGTCCCGGCCTTGTTACGGCCCTTGGGGTCCTCGATCTGGTCGACCTGGTCGGCGAGGGCGGCGATCCACGCGTCGGCGAGCTGTTGCGCCTCCACCGGTGTCCCGGACCGGGCGGTCACCTTGATCAGCACCGTGTCGATCGGCTGCTCGACCTCGATGTTGCCGATCAACGACGAGGGTGCGGCGTCGAGCCCCAGCTCGTCGATGACGCTCTGCGCGGTCGCCCGGCTCTTCGCGATGTCGACGTACGACTTGGCGCGCGACTTGGCGAGGCTGTCGCTCACCGACGCCAGGGCCGGGTTGTCGTTGAGGCCGGAGCTGACGAAGCCGTTCGCGTTCGCGGCGTACACCTTGGGCTGGGTGAGGCTGAACACGAGGGCGACGGCGGCGGTGGTGAGCGTCAGCAGGAGCACGCCGAGCCAGTGCGCGCGGAGAATGCGCAGGTAGTCGGTCAGTTCCACGTGACGCCCCCTTGTCGCTCGCCGACAGCCGGTGCCGGCGAATCGTCAGTGGAGGCCCCCCGGCCTCCTAGACTGCCCCCATGCGCCAGGACATCTCGGGCGAAACGGTCGCCGTGCACCTCTCGGCACTCGGCGTCCCGGTCGTCCTGCGCGCGTCAGGAGATCGCTCGGCCGACCTCGCCCGGGCCTTCGAGTCGGCCTGGGAGTGGTGCCTGGACGGTCCCCCTGGCGAACATTCTGATGCAGACTCGGTCGTTATCGAGGCTTTTCTGGACAAAGACGGCGAAGCGGTCCGGATCGCCCAGGGGCAAGGTCTCACCGCGAGTACGTCGACCGAGGAGCTGATGCACTGGCTGACCCCTCTGGTCACGACCCGGGCGATCACCTCACGCGCGAGCTCGCTGCTGATGATGCACGCGTGTGTCGTGAGCGATCCCGTGTCCGGGGCCTCGGTCGTCCTGATCGGCCCGTCAGGAGCGGGGAAGACCACCCTCGCGCGGACGCTGGGGACCGAGTTCGGGTACGTCACCGACGAGTGCGCAGCCCTCCGCGACGACCACACGATCGTGCCGTTCCCCAAGCCGCTGTCGTTGGTCACCGGAGATGCGGCGGGCATCAAGGAGCAGGTCTCGCCGGCGGCGTTGGGTCTCCGGAGGCCTCATGCGATCCCGCGCGCCGTAGCCGTGCTCTACCTGGACCGCCGTGCCGACGCGCCGGCGTCACCCGCGCTCACCGCTGCCCGGAACGTGCAGGCGCTCGGGCTGCTGTGCCCCCAGGTCTCCTTCGTCGGAGCCCGTCCCGAGCCCTTGAAGCGGATCGTGTCGCTGCTCGACGCTTGTGGGGGGCTGCAGACGGTCTCGTACCGGGAGGCTGCTGACCTCGTCGAGATCGTCGGCGGCCTGATGGAGGACTCGTCATCCACAACAGTGCCGACTCGTCAGGGAGGCGCTTCGTGAAGGTGCGACGCGTCCCGTGGGTCGACGAGCACGTCGAGGGTGGCGAGTCCGCTGTGCTCGTGGGGGACCAGGTCTTCGTGCTCTCCGAGCTCGCGACCACGATCCTTGCCGCGATCGGGGAGTCGACTGTCGAGCTGGCGGACGTCGCAACCGTGCTGGGTGAGGCGTTCGGGCCCCCGCCAGAGGGGTCCGATCTCGTCGCCGCGACGGAGAGTGCGGTTCGAGAGCTCAGCGATCAGGGGCTACTCACGTATCCCCTTTAGGGGGACAAAATGTAAAAGCGTGCCGCCATAGCGCGCTGTTTTGTTCCGATTTGCTACCCCGATTCTGTTTCGGCACTGATTAACCTGCTTTCAGCGTCAGTCCGGGGGGATCGGCGCAGGAGGCCGCTCCGGGGGGAGCGACTTTCGGGGGGCACATCCAAGGGGGGCGTGCTTCTTCTTTCATCTGGGGTGGGGACCCCTCTTCGAAAGAGGCAGTGGATGACGTTCGAGCCGAATTCTGGCGACGCCGAAAACAGCATGCCGAGCGGGGCCGGGGGGATTTCGCGCCGCTCTGTTGTGAAGGCGGGCGCCGTCGCGGCGTGGAGCGTGCCGTTGGTGCAGGTCGTCGCCGCCGCGCCGGCGATGGCGGCGGTGTCGGGCACTTCAACCCTTGGTCTGCCGGCTGCAAATGGGTCCTGGAGCGGGAACTCGTCGAACCTGAATGGTGCGGTGACGATCAGCAACACAGGGTCCGTGGCCACGACCTCGCTGCAGGTGACGATGGACTTCGATGCCGCATGGACGAGTGGAAGCGCGAGCGCGCCGGGTTGGACGGTAACTCCGAGTGCAAACGCCACGACGAAGACCTACGTGTTCACGGCGACGACACAGCTCGCAGCAGGCGACAGCACGACGCTGAGCTTCACCTTTGCCTCGACGACCGGCAAGGGCTTCGCCACGAACATCTCGGTGACGGCTAACGCGGCCAATGCCGCATCGACAGCCACAGCGATCCCGATCACAGCTCGGACCAAGTAACCGTGGCCAGGGGGGATGTCGAGGTCAGCGACAGAACGGTGCGCGGCGGCCTCGAGCTGGCGGAAGCAGTCGGGCTCCTTCACACGCTCGTGGCGAGGGTTCTCGGGGAGAGTGGCGTACGGGCGCTGTTCATCAAGGGCCCGATCCTGGCGATGCAGGGGCTCCGTCCGGAACGGCAGTCGGTCGACGTCGACGTACTGGTGGACCCGTCCATGTTCGAGGTCGCGCAGGCGATCCTGCGCGAGCACGGCTGGCGGATCGAGGTTCCCAGCACGGGTGCGCACGTGATGACGTTCCACTCGAAGACGTACCGCCACGACAACTGGCCGTGCGAGATCGACGTGCACGACCGGTTCCCGGGGTTCTTCGCCAAGCCGCAAGTGGTGTTCGAGGCGCTGTGGGCTCGACGTACGACAACCACGATCGCCGGACGCGACGTGCCCTGTCCCGACGTGCTCGGCAACGCGTCGATCGCGGCGCTGCACGCACTTCGCGACCCGTCGTACGAGCGCAGCCGCCGCGACCTCGCGTACATGACCGAGACCTTGAAGGAGCGGCTGGACGACAGCAGCCTGCGTGACCTCGCCGACCTCGCGGCGGAGACGGGTGCCGCGGACACGCTTCGCCCGTTCCTCGATGAGCTGGGTGCGCCCGCGATCGGGGTCGGGTCCACGTCGGTGGAGGACCTGCAGGCCTGGCGGATCCGCACCACCTCGAGCGGGGTGAAGACGGTGCCGTACCTCTACCAGCTCGGGCGGGCGCCGATGCGCGAGAAGCTGCCGCTGTTCTGGCACGCGCTGGTCCTGACCGAGGCCGAGATCCGCAAGGCGCAACCCGACGCCGCGCCTGGCTCGTGGGGGCTCCTGAAGGCGCGGACGCGTCGCCTGAGGTGGGCGCTCCGCGACCTTCCGCGCGCCGCCCGGATCGTCCGGCAGGGGCAGCGCCGGACCGACGAGGCGGTGCACGCATGATCCGCCTGCTCGTCGGACAGACCTACTGCCGCACCCAGGACCTTGCCGTGGTCGACCGAGGTGACCGCGTGGTGCTCCTCAACCTCAACCGGCTCTCGTCACCGCCCGTCGTGCTCGAGGGGAGCGCCGCCGAGATCTGGCGCCTCATCGACGGCAAGGTCTCCGAGACCGGCCTCGTGGCGGCTGTATCCGAGGCCTTCGACGTCCGGCCGGCAGCGGTTCGTGACGACGTTCACGACTACCTGCGTCACCTGCACGATCTCGGGCTCATCACCAGATCTGGAGAGTCGAGATGACCGACCCCTTCCACATCCTCGTCGTCGGAGTCGGGAACATCTCTCGCTCTCCGCTGGCCGAGCGCTACCTCCGCCGCCGGCTCGACGACCTGCTCGGCGACGCCGCCGCGGCCTTCGAGATCTCCAGCGCTGGGGTCAGGGCCGTGAGCGGGGCCACCATGTCCGTCCCGGCTGCGCTCGAGCTCGAGCGCCTGGGGGGCACGCCCAACCGCTTCGCGGCTCGCCAGCTGACCCGGGAGCTGATGCAGGAGGCGGACCTCGTGCTGACCGCGACCAGGGCGCTGCGCTCGCGCGTGCTCGAGGACGAGCCGGCGGCGTTGCGACGCACGTTCAGCCTGCGGGAGTTCGCTGCTCTGTGCCGGGTGCTCGACCCGGAGGACTCGCCGGCGGGGTTCGTCGCCATGGCCGCCTCGCGCCGCTGGGCCGTCGGCGCGGGCGAGTACGACGTGGCCGACCTGCTCGGCGCATCGCGCCGCAAGCACCGGGAGGTTGCCGACCGGATCGGCGAGGCCTGTGACACCATCGGCCGGGTCTGGACCAAGGTGCTCGCGCCGGTCGGCTGACAGCGCATCTCGAATGGCGGACCACCTGTCCATTCAACGGACACCAGCTGTCTGGTCCGAAATCCGTCCCCTACGCTCATCCCATGTTCTCGACCATGCTGACCAAGCGCCGCGCAGTGGACCACTGCCTGGTGCGTTCAGCCCTGTGTCGAATGTCTTGACGGGTACGTCCCCCGTCTAGGTCCCCTCTGTCGGACCCGGCCGCCTGGGCCATCGCGCAGGCTGTCCGTCGACGTACCCGTGCCTCCTCGGCCGTACCTCCCCGCATGCCCAGCTGCCCTTCCGTTCGGGGCGTTGCAGTGTTCGAATTGCTGCAAAGGCTCGCGGCATGCCGTCCATCAGGAGCTTCCCATGCCCGATCCCGGGTCACGTCCCACGCGCATCGATCCCAGAGGCCCACGGTTTGCAGCCACGCTGACGACCGTGCTCCTCGCGGTCGTGCTCCTTGCCGCGCCATCACCCACGGCAACCGCCCTGCTCGTCGTACAGACGGCGCTGTTCGCCGCCGGAGCGCTCGGTGGGGTCCAGCGAACGCCGTACGCCTGGCTGTTCAAGCGTTTCGTCCGGCCTCGCCTGGCACCGCCGACCGAGCTCGAGGACGCCGCGCCGCCGCGGTTCGCGCAGACCGTCGGCCTGGTGTTCGCCCTCATCGCCCTGGCCGGCTTCCTCACCGGCGTGACGCCGCTGGGGCTCGTCGCCACCGGCTTCGCCCTGGCCGCCGCGTTCCTCAACGCCGCCTTCGGGTTCTGCCTGGGCTGCGAGATGTACCTGCTCCTACGACGGGCGCTGCCGACCGCCGCGTCCCGTCCCACCACCGACCCGCACACCACAACCGGCACCGGAGACGTCTCCGTCGCCACAGAGAGGTAATGAGAATGAGCCGCAGTGAAGCACTCGTAACTGCCGACTGGGTCGAGGAGCACCTCGACGACCCGAAGGTCGTGCTGATCGAGGTCGACGAGGATGTCAGCGCCTACGACAAGGGCCACATCCGCAACGCGATCAAGCTCGATTGGAACACCGACCTGCAGGACCAGGTCCGTCGCGACTTCGTGAACAAGGACCAGTTCTCCGAGCTGCTCTCCGAGCGAGGCGTGAGCAACGACGACACCGTCGTGCTCTACGGCGGCAACAACAACTGGTTCGCCGCCTACGCCTACTGGTACTTCAAGCTCTACGGCCACCAGGACGTCAAGCTCCTCGACGGCGGCCGCAAGAAGTGGGAGCTCGACAGCCGTCAGCTCGTCGAGGACCTTCCCACCCGCGAGAAGACCAGCTACGTCGCGAAGGACCAGGACCTCGCGATCCGTGCCTTCCGCGACGAGGTCGTCGAGGCCATCGGCACGAAGAACCTGATCGACGTACGCAGCCCCGACGAGTACGCCGGCCGGCTGCTCGCCCCGGCTCACCTGCCGCAGGAGCAGGCCCAGCGCGCCGGCCACATCCCGACCGCGGCCAACGTGCCCTGGAGCAAGGCGGCCAACGACGACGGCACCTTCAAGTCCGACGAGGAGCTGAAGAAGCTCTACACCGAGGCGGGCGTGGACTGGGGCAAGGAGACGATCGCCTACTGCCGGATCGGCGAGCGCTCGTCGCACACCTGGTTCGTGCTGCACGAGCTGCTCGGGGAGACCTCGTCGAAGAACTACGACGGCTCGTGGACCGAGTACGGCTCGCTCGTCGGTGTCCCGATCGCGCTCGGCGACGAGCGGGGTGACGCCTGATGTGCGGCGCGAAGGTGGGCGGCCCCTCCCTCGACGGGATCAATGTCGCCAAGGAGTCGATCATCCAGGGCATCGTGACGCGCGGGGCCGACGACAACGCCGAGCCGGTGGGTAACGCCTACGTCCGACTGCTCGACAGCAGCGGCGAGTTCACCGCGGAGGTGCCGACCTCGGCCACGGGGCATTTCCGGTTCTTCGCATCGCCGGGGACCTGGACGCTGCGCACCCTGGCGCCGAAGGCTGAGCCGGTCGACCGGAAGGTCGTCGCGCAGCAGGGAATCGTCGCAGAGGTGACCGTCTCCATCTGACGCCGCTTCGAGTCGGTTGGAAACAGCACCGGCGCCTCGTCTGCGTGGGTCGGACGAGGCGCCGGCGCGCGTCACGGGAGAAATCGCGTCAGGGCAGGTTTAGGACGTGTGACGTGGGGCACTGCCGTCTCAGGCCGTCTTGTTGCTGTCACAGGTTCAGGCGGACGGGGCCCTCGCGATGCTTACGCAGCCAACGCGAGGGCCTTCTTCGTCTGGGCCGGAGTGGAGGGCTCCGCCCCACTGTTCACACAGGGACAAGGGTTCCACCCCGAAATATCCGGAAACACTGGTCCAGACCGGTCGGCTCGTGTCGGGGTCGAGCCCCGGCTCGCTGGCGCTCAGCCGGTCGCGCAAGGCTGTGGCTGGTCCATAGGAGAGGCGTCTCACGTGGCCAGGCAGCAGGCGGCTTCAATAGGGTGGCCCGCGTCATGAACGGACAACGCGACGACGAGTACGGCAGCCTCAACGATCTGATGGGCTCCTTCGAAGACCCCGTCGACCCCGACACTGACGCTCCTCGTCCGACCGAGCCCGACTCGGTCGAGTCCGACTCTGGAGAGTCCGACCTCGCGGCGGCCGACTGGGTCCCCGCAGGGCTGCCGCCTGAGTACCTCGAGGCGTTCCGGCGTGGCTACGAGCGTGCTCGCCGCGGCGAGGAGGCAACGGTCGCCCTGGAGCATGAGCTCGCCGCGTCGCTCGAGACAGATCGGGCGCAGCCCGCTCATGACGACGAGGTCGACAGCGCACCCGAGCCAGCCGTGTCGCGCGAGCCCGAGGATCCCGCCGCAGCGGCCGAGTCGACCGCGCTCGTCGAGGTCCGAGAGCAGCCCCGCGAGGAGAGTGCGGCCGCGTCGGCAGGTCACGAGCCGACCGTGACGATTCCCGCCGTCAAGGCCGCTCCGCCGCCGTACGACGAGGGGCCGGATGCGGGCGAGGAACGCCGCTGGCTGCCTGTGCCGCTGCTCGCGCTCGCCGGAGTCGCGCTGGTCCTGATCCTGGCCGCGTTCGGGGTCGGCCGGTTGTTCGCGGGTGACGGCGACTCGGATGAGGGGTCCTCGGCGAGCTCCTCGGGCGCCGACTCCTCCGGGGGCGGCGATTCGCAGGGGCAGCAGGCGCCGTACGACGGTCCTGTCGATGCCGTACCGATCGCCGGCGGCAACGCCACCTGCCAAGCCGCGCAGAGTGTGGACGCTGCGGGGACTCCGGCGACCTACGAGCCCGCGAAGGCCTTCGACTCCGACCTGTCGACGGCCTGGCGCTGTGACGGCTCGGGCAAGGGCCAGCGCTTCACGATCACGCTGCCGCAGGAGACGACGGTCGCCGAGCTGGGGATGGTTCCCGGCTACGCGAAGACCGACCCGGTGAGCGGTGCGGATCGGTACGCCGAGAACAACCGGATCACCAAGGTGCGCTGGCGCTTCGACGACGGCACCACCTTTGTGCAGCGGATGAAGGGCAGCGCGGCCGACCGGAGCATGCGGACGATCAGGATTCCCGAGACCTCCACCACGACCCTCGTGATCGAGATCCTCCGCTCCAAGCCTGGGCCGCGCAACACCGTCGCGATCAGCGAGATCCGCGTCGCGACGCCTGCGGGCTGAGTGGATCAATTACCAGGGTATGCAGAGGAACTGTTGCCTCCCATGGCAAGTTCACCGTGGGAACGTACAGATCGCCTGCATACCTTGGTAATTGATAGCCCGCCTCACGAGGACTCGAGGATCAGGGTGACCGGGCCGTCGTTCACGAGAGCTACCTGCATGTTCGCGCCGAAGCTGCCTCGAGCCACCTTCGCCCCGAGCCGCTCGAGCTCCTCGCAGACCGCTTCGTAGACCGGCTCGGAGACCGGGCCTGGTGCGGCGGCGTTCCAGGTGGGTCGGCGCCCCTTGCGAGCGTCGCCGTACAACGTGAACTGGCTGACGACCAGCACAGGTGCATCGAGCTCTGCGGCGGACTTCTCGTCGCGCATGATCCGCAGGTCCCAGATCTTGCGCGCCATCCAAGCCACCTCGCGGTCGCCGTCGTCGTGCGTCACGCCGAGGAGTACGACGAGGCCCGGCCCCTCGATGGAGCCGACGACATTCCCGCCCACAGACACAGAAGCGGAAAGAACTCGCTGGACAACCGCGCGCATCGGGAAATCTTCCTGTCGGTCGGATCGACGTGGCCGCACGAAGTCTGACACGATGGCCGCCATGAGCAACCCGTCCCTCGCCTCGAACAAGCTTCTCGTCACGGTCGCCCCGACTGGTGCGGAGACGGCCAAGGAGGACTGCCCGCAGCTGCCGACCACCCTCGAGGAGCTCGTCGAGACGGCCCAGCGTTGTGAGGCTGCCGGCGCGGCGATGGTCCACGTGCACATCCGCGACGACGAGCACAAGCCGACCCTCGACCTCGGGCGGCTCACCGCGACGGTGGACGCCCTGCACGAGCAGACGAGCCTCGTCGTACAGCTCTCCACCGGTGGCTCGGTCCACGACCCGCTAGCGAACCGCCTCAAGGTCCTCGACGCCCAGCCCGACTCGTGCTCGCTGACGATGGGCACCACGAACTTCGGCGACGACGTGTTCTCCAACCCGTGGCCGTTCATCACCGAGCTCTACAAGCTCTCCCAGGAGCGTGAGGTCGTGCCCGAGTTCGAGTTGTTCGACCTCGGCCACGTCCACGCGCTGCACCGCCTGCTCGACAAGTACGGCCTGCCCTACGGCGGACGCGTGCACTGCGACCTGGTCATGGGCGTCCCCGGCGGCATGCCTGGTACGACGGACGCGCTGGTTGCCGCGGTGAACGCACTGCCCGACGCGGTCACGTCGTGGTCCGCGACCGGGATCGGCCGGTCGACACTGACCGTTGCACTCGCGAGCCTGAGCAAGGGTGGCCACCTGCGCGTGGGCATGGAGGACGTGCTGACCCTCGCCAAGGGTGTGCCGGTGGAGCACAACTCCCAGCTGGTCGAGCGCGCTGTCGCCCTGGGTCGACTCGCCCAGCGCGAGCCCATGTCGTGTGACGAAGCCCGCGACCTGCTGCAGATCAAGCGCCGATAGACTCGCCCGCATGGAAGCTGTGTTCATCGCGCTCATGGTGGCGGTCGTGCTGCTGAGCGGATTCGTCTCCCTGCTGGTCCTCTACAAGCTGCTCAAGGCAGACAACTCCTAAGCATGCCTTTCGAGCTGCCTGACAACCTGAACCCCGAGTGCGCCCCCATCGCGTGGCTGCTCGGCACCTGGCGCGGCAACGGCCACGGTGACTACCCGACGATCGAGCCTTTCCAGTTCGGCCAAGAGGTGATCTTCACCCACGACGGCCGTCCCTTCTTCCACTACATGAGTCGCGCCTGGATCGTCGACGACGAGGGCAACAAGGTGCGCGAGGCCGCGATCGAGACCGGCTTCTTCCGGCCCAAGGCGGACGGCACCCTCGAGGTCGTGATGACCCACAACACCGGCTTCATCGAGATCTGGTACGGCAACGCCGAGGGCGCCAAGATCGAGCTCACGACGGACGCGGTCGGTCGCACCGAGACCGCCAAGGAGGTCACCGGAGGCCACCGGCTCTACGGCCTCGTCGAGGGCGACCTGCTGTGGACCTATGACATGGCTGCGGTCGGCCAGAAGCTCCAGCCCCACCTCTGGGGGCGCCTCGTCCGCCAGTAGGCGGGCTGGTGTTTTCCCAAGAGGAGTGACGGTCTCCACCGGGAAGTGCAGCCCCCGCTGCCCCGGACGGCGCCGCGCGCGGGGTCAGACGATCTCGTCCACGAGCCCGTAGTCCATCGCCTGCTCCGCCGAGAGCAGCCGACCCGTCTCGAGGTCGGAGCCCACCGAGTCGACGGGGCGGCCCGTGACCTCGGCGATGCGCCCGCACAGCTGCGCCACCTGCTGCTCGTGCTGCTCGGCAAGGCTCGCCAACCTCGCCGCCGTACCCGCTCCTGACACCTCGGGCAACGACAGCACCACCAGCGCATGGCGGTGCGCCGCACGTCTGGTGGCAGCACAGAGCACCGCCACCGCCGGCCCTCGCAGCGTCCCGTGCACCACGGCGTGCACGGGAGCTCCGGCCAGGTCCACCGCGTCGGCCAGGGCGAGCGCCGCACCGAGCTCGGAGTCGCTGCAGGACAGATGCAGCGAGATCGGTGACTCGGGGTCGTCGCGTCCGAGCAGGAGCAGCTGGCGGGTGACGTGGTCGGCGGTCGCGTCGTCGAGCCGGCCGGACATTGTCACGACGCGCTGTGCAAGGAGGCGGTCGGCGACGTCGTGCTCGAAGGCCCTGGGGTCCGGCTCCTCCCACGAGGGCAGGATCGGGCTCGGCTGCGGGCCGGGAGGTCCCGGGGGTCCAGGGGGCTCGGTCGGCGGGCCGGGCGGCCGGAACGGCGGTACCTCCGGCGGCCAGGTGCCGGTGTCACGCAGCGGGTGCGAGTAGCGGTGCTCGTACGTCGCCATGGGAGCCTCCTCGACGTGGGCGCATCCCCAGACTGCTCCCGCGGTGCGCCCCGAGGAAGGGGAAGGGGTTACTCCCAGAGCGAACGCCATGGGGCACTCCCCATGCTCCGACGGCCGTAACCCGGGCCCGCCGGCCTGCGTTGAAGATGCCGTAACCGACCCAGGAGAGTCCCGCATGCGTCGTACCTCTGCCGCTACCGTCGCCGTAGCCCTCGCCGTGACCGTCTTCGCGTTCGGAGCCACAGGTGCGGCCCTGGGGCTGGCCAGCGCGGTGACCACGGGGGGTGCAGGCGACGGTGAGGCCCTCGCCGCTCTCTCGCCGGCGGCCGCCCTCGCGCAGCGCTCGGCCGGAGAGACAGCCGCGGTCACACCGCTGCCGACCAGTGACGAGACGCGCGACGTGATGTTCGTGGGCAACAACTGGGAAGGCACCGCGACCGTCATCGACGCGCGCACCTACCGGCGGATCAAGACCATCAACACCATCCCCGACAAGGACGCGCGGATGGCCGAGATCCTCGGCAACCCCGACAAGCTCGCGTTCTACCTCGCGATCCAGCAGGGTGTGGGCGAGGGTCACGACCAGTACACCGACGACATGTTCACCACGAACGACGGCCGTCTTGTCGCTGTCAGCCGACCGAGCTTCGCCGACGTCGTCGGGATCGACCTCGAGAGCGGCAAGATCCTGTGGCGATTCCCGATGGAGGGCTACCGCGCCGACCACATGGGCGTCTCCCCGGACGGCCGCCGCCTCCTCGTCAGCGACTCCACCGCCAACAAGGTGCACGAGCTGAACCTCCGCACCGGCAAGAAACTGCGCGAGTTCCCCAGCGGGGACACCCCTCACGAGAACAACTACTCCCGCGACGGAAAGCGGATCTTCCACGCGAGCATCGGCCGCGTCTACACGCCCGTCGACAGGGCCGAGTTCGGCGTCGCCCGCGACACCGCGAAGGGCTCGCGCGTGTTCCAGATCGTCCGCAACCGCGACATGAAGGTCGTCAAGCGGTGGGACATGGGCAAGGAGCTCGCCGAGGCCGGGTACCCGAACATGAGCTCGGCGGTCCGCCCGATGGCAGTCGCGCCCGACGAGCGTTTCATCTACCTGCAGGTGTCGTTCTTCCACGGCATCGTCGAGTTCGACACCCAGGCCCGCGACCGGAAGCGGACGTACGACGGTGAGCCGCTGGTCGGCAAGGTACGTCGGGTCGTCCCTCTGCCCGACCGCACCGACGGGCTGCCGCGCGAGCAGTACGTCCTCGACTCCGCCCACCACGGCCTCGCCATGAACGCGCGCGGCACCAAGCTGTGTGCCGCCGGCACGATGTCGGACTACGCCGCGATCGTGAACCGCAAGACGCTGCGTCGCAAGATCATCGACGTGGGTCCCAAGCCGTACTGGTCCACCAACGGGATCACCGGCAACACGTGCTGGGTCTCGGTCAGCGGCGACGACAAGGTCGTGGTGATCGACTACCGCGACGGGGCCCGACTTGCCACGGTGAAGGTGGGGGACCACCCGCAACGGGTCCGCGAGGGTCACGTCGCGAGGGACGTCGTCCGCGCCTGGCGCCGCTGAGTCGGCACGTCTGCGGGTGGGTTGGGGGTCGAGTCGGCACTTGTGCGGGTGGGTGGGGGCTCGAGTCGGCACGTGTGCGGGTGGGTTGCGGCTCGAGTCGGCACTTGTGCGGGTGGGCTGCGGGTCGAGTCGGCACGTTTGCCTGCGGCCGGCCCAACATGCGCTCGGGACCCCTCGGGGCGCGCTCAAGGAGTGTGGAGGTACGTCGTACGCGGAGGGTGCATGCCCACGGGCGACCGCCACGGCAGGAGGGCGGCGGTTGTGCCGACTCGGCGGTGTTGGGGCGGCGGTTGTGCCGACTCGGCAATGTTCGGGCGGCGGCTGTGCCGACTGGGCGATGTTGGGGCGGCGGACGTGCCGACTCGGCGGTGGGTCGACCTAGACTCGGCAGGGTGACGACCCGGGACTGGCAGACCACGCTGCGTGAGAAGGGTTACCGACTCACCCCGCAGCGCGAGCTCGTGCTTCGCGCGGTGGACCGTCTCGGGCACGCGACACCGGACGAGGTCCTGGCAGCTGTTCGGGAGGAGTCCCAGGCGGTCAACATCTCGACGGTGTACCGCACCCTGGAGCTTCTCGAGGAGCTCGGGCTCGTGCGGCACAACCACATCAGCGACCGTGCCCCGACGTACCACTCGACAGCGACCCCCGACCACGTACACCTCGTCTGCCGGGGTTGTGGCGTGATCACCGAGGTCGCACCCGAGGTGATCGGCCCGATGACCGAGACGCTGCAGCGGGAGTACGGCTTCACCACCGACATCGGTCACCTGACGGTGTTCGGGACCTGCCGCGACTGTGCGAAGGGGTAGATTCCCGCAGATGACCGACGAGCCCAACCTGCTTCAGCTCTCCCGGAGCCTCGCCGAGAGACTCGATCCCGGCGATCTCGACGAGACTCTCGACCGCATCACCGCCGCCGCGGTCGAGCTGCTCCCCGATGTGGCGTACGCGTCGATCACGGTGCGGTTTCGGGACGGTCGTCTCGAGACGGTGAGCCCGACCGACGAGGCGCTGAAGATCCTCGACGAGAAGCAGTACGCGCTGCGTGAGGGGCCCTGTTACGACGCGGCGAGCAACCGGCCCCAGGTCATCTCGCCCGACATCGAGCACGACGACCGTTACCCCGGCTACGGGCCGCTGGCCGCCGAGGCGGGCGTCGCCGCGCAGGCCGCCTTCCGGCTGTTCGAGCGCAACGGCACCGAGGGCGCCCTCAACCTGTACTCCGCGAGGACGGGCTCGTTCGACAACCTGGACAGTGTCGCGGACCTCTTCCGCAGCCAGGCATGCGTCGCCATCGCCTACGCGCACCAGATCACCAACCTCGCGGAGGCGCTCGAGACGCGTACGACGATCGGCAAGGCCATGGGCATCGTGATGGAGCGATACCAGCTCAGCGACGAGCGCGCCTTCGCCTTCCTCACCCGTCTCTCACAGCATCGCAACGTCAAGCTCCGATTGGTTGCGGAGGAGCTGGTGACCGAGTCGGTGAGGAACGTCGAGGCCGCACACAGATCGGGCGCCGACAACTAAGTCAGAGGTTGCCTACTCTACGAGCTCGAAGTGCGCGCGGGTGCTGTCGGTCCGTCCGCCGTTGGTGTTGGTGTAGTTGTTGAGGGTGTCTCGCGCGTACGGGGTGATGGTGTAGGAGCCGAGGCGTGTCATCGAGGGCACGGTGCAGGTGTTGGTCCAGGTGCCGTCGGTGCGGGTGCCTGAGGTCAGGGTGAGTTGTTGTCCGCAGAAGTCGTTCTGGACGCCGTCGACGGTGAACCAGAAGCCTGCTGTGTCGACGCCGGCGGGGTCGGTGACGTGGGCGGTGATGGTGAAGGTGTCTCCGGGGGAGACGGTGGCCTGGCTGACGGACAGGGAGACGATCTCGGGTCCGGTCGAGTC
>DATICF010000072.1:0-38708 GCA_035456965.1 Nocardioidaceae bacterium | reverse complement strand
ATGATCGAACACGCGTTCGAACCAGCAGCTAGCTGCAAGCACCGACTGGGCGGCGCAGAAACAGCCTCGGAAGGCCTTCCGAGGCGTTTCTGTCACGGATCTGGTCACGGGTGTCCGATTTGACCCGATTCTCAGCCGTCTCGCTTCGTCTCAGAGCGACCAACGAAGCGGCGGCGCCAGCCCCTCGAGAACGGCCTCGCGACCACAAACGTGCAGGTCAGAGGCCTAGAAACGCCGAAGGCCCGAACCATTCGGTCCGGGCCTTCGATTTGTAGCGGGGGCAGGATTTGAACCTGCGACCTCTGGGTTATGAGCACCCAAACGGGCGTCTCATCGCTCTCCCCTGCGCTCCCCCGTCCCCGCCTATCACCGGTTTCATGCCAACCGGCGTCTCATCAATCGCCACGCGTGCCAACGAGTCTCGCCTCGTCTTGGTCACGGTTCTGGTCACGGGTTCCGATGCCTCTGCGCTGCACCGCTGGCGGCCCTGACGGTCCTCGCAAGTCCACACGAACGGATACACCCGGAGGCGGTCACCTTCCACCGATCCACCGATCCACCGATTCTCTAGTGCACTCGTTCAGCACGTCTTTCCCACAATGACGCGGCCGTCCGCCGCTTGCCGCTGGACGTCGCGCTGCGAAGGTTGCCCACCGCTGGGTTGAGTGACGGTCATTGGGGACGGGATGGTGACGGTGCGTGCCCGCGTTCCAGACGCCCTTGCCGCCCGAGGACATGAGCACCTGGTCCGGTGTGGGGGTGGGGCAACCAGGTGCGCGAGTCATGGCTGGGCGCCGCACGTGCCCCTCATCGATGATCATGTGCCGGATGGTCGGCTGGGCCGAAGGCAGGGTCCCGCAGCCAACATGGGTCAGAGAGGTGTCGCGGACCGGTACAAGGGCGGCCCGTCCTCTCGCCGCCACCAGCTACCACCGTCGTCAGTCCAGTGATCCTGGCTCTCGCTCGGCTTCTCATCCAGCGCAGTGGCGAGGACCTCCGGGGCCGACCGACTGTTCGACGGGTCGGCAGCGATCGCCATCGCCCGCTGCCCACCGGGGTGGTCGGGCGGCACCACGAGCAGCCTGAGCTGGTTCCCGGTCGACATGGACAACACGATCATGTGGGTGTTGTCGCGCGGGAACGATCCGGTCTTGAGCTTGCCGCGTGTGACGCGGACGCTGTGAGGTTGCGTATCCCAGTCGGGCCGTGAGTAGAGCACCCGGGCGACTCGTCCGTTTGCTGCGGGGAATCGGTCGACGAGGTCGGCGAGCTCGATGTCGATGTCGCGTGACTGGGGCCACCATCCCCCGTGAAGGGCTGGCTGACCGGGCGCTCCGGACAGCTGCAGACGCAGCGGGCGACGAAGCGGGGAGCTGCCAGGGATGTCGGGAACCAGGGATATGTCGTGGGACGTCATCACGACGTCGCCTTTCCGCCGACGATGAGAGCGGCCCAGACGGGGCGGCTCAACTGTCCGGCACCTTCGACACTACTCCCACCCTCCTGAGTCCACCGCCTTGAGCGGGGTCGGCATCGGCCCCGCACCGGCTACCCACGCATGCGCACGATTCGGCGTTTGGCTGTTGATTGCTGAGCCGATCGCCTGCTCTGTGCAGGGGTAGGGTGCGGGTACCTGTTCGGGAAGCCTCCATGAGGGACTCTTCTTTGAGTCGGTTGAGAGGCGAACGTCATGTCGACGAGAACGAACCCGGTTTCCTTGCGCGGACGCGCGGTTGGGCTGACGGCTGCGAGGTGGAAGGTCTGGCGGTGGCGGCCCATCGGTCAGGGCGTCGCTCGGAGCAATGCTCGGGGAGCGTCGATTGCGCTGGCTGAGCAGCGCCTCGAGCGCGAGGACGCCGCGGACTTCGTTTCGCGGCTCGCCCTGGAACGCCTGTCGCCTCGACCGGACCCACAGTGATCCAGCGGCCGGAGCGCCGCTTGGGACCCCGTCATCGGGCATCTGCGGTGAGGAGCCACCGTCTTGTCTATGTGACGCCTGCTCTGCGCGTGCTTGTCATGCCCACCAGCGGGTTATTGAGGCGCGTGGAAAGGTCGATAGTCGTCCCAGACCGTTGGCGTCGTGACCATACTGGAGCTGACCCGCCCGGTCGGGGCGGAAGGACGGTGCTTGGGTAGCCGGTCAGTTGCTGGCTCGGCCATTTCGAGCGGAGGTGAGGGAGACCGTGACTTCAGATTCGTCCTCGCGTCAGTCCCAGTCGGGATCGGCTGAAGCGCCGAGTGGCGGTCGACCGCCACGGATGACCCGTGCGAGCGCCGTGTGGGTCGCGGTCGCTGCCGCGCTGCTGCTCCTGATCCTGCTCATCGTCTTCATACTGCAGAACTCGACGAAGGTCGAAGTCCACTTCCTCGGTGTGACTGGAACCATCCCACTAGGGATGGCCCTGTTGATCGCTGCCGTGGGAGGCGGCGTGGTGGTAGGCATCGCCGGGGTGGCCCGGGTCACCCAACTTCGGATGAACGCCCGCCGGATCAGGCGAGGCACCGCTCGCAACTGACGAGGCCCTCGACGCCATCCGCGGCCGCGCCGACTAGGTGCGCCCGCGGCCCCTGACCGGTTACGCTGTCTGGACCGGCTGCTCAGGACCTCAGCGGCACCACTTCGACTGTTGGGTCGCGCCCATGTCCGTGGTTGACAGTTCGCGTCCCCCGGCTCCCACCGGCGGATACGTCGACCTGGCCGCGGAGATCCGCCGCCTCGGCCTGCTCCGCCCCCGGCCAGGCTTCTACGCCGCGCTGCTGGCCGTGGATCTGCTCGCGTTGGCCGCAGCCGTGACCGGGCTGCTGCTGCTCCGCGAGTCCTGGTGGGCGATGCTGCTCTCGCCGGTCCTTGCTGTGGTGTCGACACAGATCGCGTTCTTCGGCCACGACGCCGGCCATCGCCAGATCACCCGCCGGCGCGGCGCCAGTGAGGCGCTGGGGCTGTTCAGCGGCAACTTGCTCAACGGTTTGAGCTACACGTGGTGGGTCGACAAGCACAACGCCCACCACGCCCACCCGAACGACCTGACCTCCGACCCTGACGTGCACCCCGGCACCCTGGTGTGGGACGCAGGCCAGACCCTGGGCAGAAGAGGCGTGGCGGGATGGCTGACTGGGCACCAGGCCTGGCTGTTCTTCCCGCTGCTGAGCCTCGAGGCGATAAACCTGCACGTGTCCAGCGCACGAGCGCTGATGCGGCCCGGGGCGCGCCACCGCAGGTTGGAGGCGATGCTCCTCGTAGTGCATGCCGCGGCTTACCTAGCGCTCCTGGTGACCGCTCTGACGTGGCAGCAGGCGGTCGTGTTCGCCGCTGTGCACCAGGCCGTGTTCGGCATCTACCTGGGGTGCTCGTTCGCGCCCAACCACAAGGGCATGCCCGTCCTCGAGCCCGACCAGGCAGCAGACCCGCTGCTACGTCAGGTGCTCACCTCCCGCAACGTGCGGGGCGGGATCTTCGTCGACTACGCGCTCGGCGGGCTGAACTACCAGATCGAGCACCATCTGTTCCCGAGCATGCCGCGGCCGAACCTGCGGCACGCGCAGGTCGTCGTCCGCAGGTTCTGTGAGGACCGGTCCGTCCATTACGAGGAGACCACCGCCCGCGCGTCCTATGCCGCCGCGCTCCGCCACCTGCACGCGGTGGGCGCCGACCTCCGCCACGCACGGCGACGGCGCTGAGGCCGCAGCCAATCGACGGGCCAACCGACGGCCGTGCTCGTCGAGGTGATCCAACGTGAAGACCAGAACACCAACCCGGTCCGTGCCGTCCAGCAATGGCGAGTACAGCCGAACCACGTCGCCCCACGGCCGTTCGACGAGCTCATCGGTCTGGAAGGCGAGCCCGGCCAGGGAGTCGTCGATGGGTTGGGCGGGGCCGACGACCAGCCCCTCGCCGGACAGAGGCACCAGCGTCATCTGGTCGTAGTCCTGCAACAGGACCGTCACGTCCCGCCCTCCGATCATCGCGATCTCCTGGGCGATCAAGGGAGCGATCAACTGCGGTGGCATCGTGTGCGCCCGATCCAACAGCGAGCCAAGCAACTTCTCCCCGAACCCCTCCGACCTGTCGGATGCCCCGGGCGAGTCGGGCTGCGTCTGCTCATTGGTCATAGTTCAGCGTATTCCGCACCTGGCAGCCAGCGAGGGACTAGCGAGCAGAAGCGATCGCAACCCTGACAGCGCAGGAGCAGCGCCCGCAACAGACGCTGCGCCCCCGCCGCGGCGCATCGAGCTCACCTCCCCCCGCACCTCCCCAAGCAAGGAGAAGATCAGAGCCGGAAGATCGAGGTGCAGCAGGGAGAGATTCCTCTGCGGGCCCTCCGGGAATCCGACCCAGAGGCGACCGTCTCGACGGCCCTGCGCCGTCTCAGCCGGTCGTATCCGCTCTCGCGCGTATCACCGTCAGCTGGTGACTCGGGGCCGGTTCTGTCACGGATCTGGTCACGGTGGGCAAAGCAAGAGGCCCCTTCCTGAGACGGAAGGGGCCTCTGACCTGCGGTTTTACTAGTAGCGGGGGCAGGATTTGAACCTGCGACCTCTGGGTTATGAGCCCAGCGAGCTACCGAGCTGCTCCACCCCGCGTCGGTGAACACCACCTTACGGGAGGCCGGAGGATCATTCCAAATCGAGCGGGAGTGGCGCCCGTCACTCAGCCACCGGAGGCCTGCCCGTCAGAGGCCCCACCGCCCGACTCGGGGGTACTGACACCTGCAGTCTGCAACGCCTGCTCGACGAGGCTTCGGGCCCGCTCCATCTCCTGCTGGTACCTCGCGAGGTTGCCGTTCGACAGCGCGGCGTCGGCTGCGAGGAACGCCTGCTCGGCCTCCTCCAGCAGCGCCTGGACGTCGCTGGGTGTGGACGGCTCCCCGCCGCTGCCCTGGTCCGGAGGCGGCTGCTGCTCGCCGGGGATGTCTACCGGCTCGTTGCTCGGGTCGATCTCGCCGAGTACGTCGTCCAGCGCAGCCGTCAGGGTGGGGCCGATGCCCACCTCCTTGCCGAACGAGGCAAGCACGTACCGCAGCACCGGGTAGCGACCCTCACCAGACTCGCGAAGAGTGTAGAGCGGCTGCACGTAGAGCAGCCCGTCTCCGACCGGGAGCGTCAGCAGGTTGCCGTCGATGACCTTGGACCCGGTCCTGGTGAATGCGAGCCTCTTCTCCTGGATCTCCTGGTCGGCACCGAACTGGTTGGCGATCTGCGAGGGGCCAGGGATCTGGGTGCTGCTGGGCAGCCTCAGGATCCGGATCTTCCCGTAGTCGCTCTGCCCGGCATCGGCGTCGACGGAGATGAACGCAGCCAGGTTCTGGCGGTTCTTCGGGACGTAGACCGAGGTGAGTGAGAAGACCGGCTCGGCCGACTCACCCGACGGGGTCCTGACCGACAGGCGGTACGGGGGCTGGTTCTGCGACTGGTTGGCCGGGTCCTCCGGAATCTCCCACTGGTCGCTGCCCTCGTAGAAGGTCTTGGGCTGCGTCACGTGGTACTGCGCCAGGATGTTGCGCTGGACCTTGAAGAGGTCCTCGGGGTAGCGCATGTGGGCCTGCAGGTCCTCGGGGATCGACTCCTTGGGCTGCACCGCGCCCGGGAACGCCGAGGACCAGGCCCGGAGGATCGGGTCGGCCTCGTCCCACTCGTAGAGCGTCACCGTCCCGTCGTAGGCGTCGACGACCGCCTTGACCGAGTTGCGGATGTAGTTGATCTCGTCGGTCGGCAAGGTGGTGTAGGCCGTGTCCGGCTGGAGGCTGTCACGGGTCATCTCCGACAGCGACCGCTTCTCCGACATCGGGTACTTGTCGGTGGTGGTGTAGGCGTCGAGGATCCAGACCACGCGACCGTCGACGACAGCCGGGTAGGTGTCACCGTCCACGGTGAGCCAGGGTGCCACCTTCTGCACCCGCAGCCGGGGCTCGCGGTCGTAGAGGATCTTGGAGTTCTCGTTCACTCGGTTCGACAGGATGATGTTCGGCTCGCTGAACTTGATCGCGTAGAGCATCTTGTTGAACAGGCTGCCGACCGGGACGCCCGCCTCGCCGTCGTAGGTGTTCTCCTCCGCCCCGCTGCCCAGACCCTCGCCCTCGGGGATGTCGAACTCGACGGCGCGGGCGCCTTCGGGCCCACCGACGA
Organism: Nocardioidaceae bacterium; assembly: GCA_035456965.1. Taxonomy (GTDB): domain Bacteria; phylum Actinomycetota; class Actinomycetes; order Propionibacteriales; family Nocardioidaceae; genus Nocardioides_C. The sequence goes on along the minus strand of DATICF010000072.1, from coordinate 32,585 downwards.
TCGAGTAGTTCGGGCTCTGCTCGCCGAAATAGATGCGAGGCTGGTAGCCCTCGCCGGTCATCTGGGTGAGCTCGCCCCGCGGAGGGATGTCCTGCTCGGCCCACACGGGCTCGCCGTCGTTGTCGACCGCGGCCCCCTCGCTGTTGCGCTGGTTGCCGTAGGCGGCGACCACGCCGAAGCCGTGTGTGTAGACGGTGTGGAGGTTCGCCCAGTTGCGCTGGTCCTCGGGGAGGCCGGCCTGGTTGAGCTCCCGGACTGCCATCACCATGTCGCGAAGCTCGCCGTTGACCGGGTAGCGGTCCACGTCGAGCACGCCCGGCACGCTGTAGAAGCCGCGGACCTGCTGCAGCTGCTCGAACGTGTCGGAGACCAGCGCGGGGTCGAGCAGCCGGATGCCGGGAATGGACTGTGCGTCCGCCCTGAGCTGTTCCGTGCTCAGCGAGACGGTGGCACGGTACGGCGTGATCTCCGCGCCGTCGATGGAGTACGCCGCCCGGGTGGCCTCGATGTTGCGCTTGATGTACGGCGCCTCCTTGTCCGGCTCGGACGGCGAGACCTGGAACTGCTGCACGACGCCCGGCCAGAGCACCCCGAGCAGGATCGCGGACAGCACGAGCAGTGCGAGCCCGACCGACGGCAGCATCCACGTCCGGCGGAAGACGTTGGCGAAGAACAGCACCGCGCAGATGAGCGCGATGAAGGTGAGGATCTCCTTGGACGGAAGGACCGCGTTGTCATCGGTGTAGGTCACTCCGGTGATCAGCCCGGAGGTGTCCGAGGTGATGTCGTACCTGTCGAGCCAGTAGTCGACCGCCTTGAAGAGCACGAACAGGCCCGCGAGGACCGAGATCTGCACCTGGGCAGCACCCGAAAGCTTGTCGTGCTTGTCCTGCAGCCGGATCCCGCCGTAGAGGTAGTGCATGACGACGGCGGCGATCAGCCCCAGCACGGTCGCGGCCATGCCGAACCCGACCAGGTAGTGCAGCCAGGGCAGGTCGAAGACGTAGAACCCGATGTCCCTGTTGAAGTACGGGTCGGTCTGGCCGAAGTCGCTGGCGTTGCGCCACAGCAGGTACTCACGCCACTTGCCCGCGCCGGAGGCGCCCGCGAAGAGGGCGAGCACCACACTGACCGCGAGCAGCAGCCAGGGCTTGAGCGGCTCGACGACCTCGCGATAGCGGTCGAGGCTGGCCTGCTCGAGGGAGGCCGGCCGGAACATCGGGCGGAACTTGTAGGCGAGGAAGATGTTGAGCGCCACGAAGACGCCCATCAGGAGGCCGAAGATCACGAAGAGCAGGACGCGCGTGCCCAGCATCTTCGTGAACACCGAGCCGTAGTCGACGCTGCGGAACCACAGCCGGTCGGTCCAGATCCCGGTGAAGACGGAGATCGCGAAGAACGAGATCACCAGGACGATCCCCGTGAACAGCAGCGCCCGCGAGCGTTGCGGCGGCTGGGCGGTGGCAGCCGGACGCGGCCGGGCCGGGGGTGGTTCGTCGAAGAATCCGCTCACTGCTGTCCTCTGTATTCGTCTGTCTAGTTGTCGAGCGTGCTCTGCAGCAACTCTAGGAGAGCAGGCACGAGGTCGGGGCTTTCCACGACAGAGATCGGGTCGTCATGCGACCGGAACCTGAGCGCACAGTACGTCGACCCGGCCCGGGTCGCGGCCGCCACGATCCGCACCTCCTGCCGATCGGGGTGCGAGGCGGCGAACTCCTCCGCCGCCTCGGGGTCGTCGGGGATGTCGTCGTCGGCCTCCGGCGGGAGCACCAACCGCTCCACCACCGCAGCACAACCGAACACCTCGGCCGGCCACATGATCCGTCCGAGCACCTCCTCGAGCGACCGGTCGACCGGGGTGTGGTCCTGCTCGACCGGGGTCAGCGACCCGGCGGCCGAGGCCTCGTCGATGCCCATCGCTGCGGCGAGTCCCGGCTCACGGGTGAGCAGGTCCGCCGTGGGCACGAGGGCGTACAACCGCGACGGCTGGTCCCATCCGGCCTCGGCGGCGTGCTCCTCGATCTCGCGCACCGCCGCCGCCAGCACAGGGTCGGCCTCGGGGCTGTTGTCGTCGAGCATCGGCTCGCGCTCCATGTCGGTCCTCTCTAGCAGCTCGGAAGCTCGGCATCAGGGTCGTCGACGTGCGTCTGGATCGACTCCACCGCGCTGTGCATGGTGGGCGCCTTCACCAGCCTCATCTCCTCCTCGTCGAGCCCGACGGCCATCGCGGACTCGCAGTTGCCCGGCGGCACCAGGAAGATCTCGGCTCCGGAGTCGGCGGCAGCGATGACCTTCTGCTGGATCCCTCCAATAGGTCCAACGCGTCCGTCCTCGGCAATGGTTCCCGTGCCGGACACCGCGGCCCCGCCGGTGAGAGCGCCGGGTGTGAGTGTGTCGTAGACGGCGAGCGAGAAGATCAGGCCGGCACTCGGACCACCGATCCGTTCGTCGATCCTGACCGACACCTCGAAGGGGAAGTCGTAGCTGGGGCCGACCACGATGCCGACCACCGGCACCTCGGGGTCGTCCTCGGAGGGCTCGGGCACGACCTCGACGGTCAGCTCCTTGCCTTGCCTGACGACCTCGAACGTCGCGGCCTCTCCTTCGGGAGTGCTGCGGACGATCCGGGCAACGTCTTCGGCGGTGCTGATCGGCTCACCGTTGACCGCGACGATCTGGTCGCGGCTTTTGAGCTCGCCCTCCGCCGGGCTCTTGGGACTCACCGCGAGCACCTCGGTGATCTTGTCGAGCTCGTAGCCGAGCTCGGTGAGCGCGACGGCGACGGCGGTGTCCTGCGAGCTGACCATCTGGACGGCGCTCTCGGTGTCGACGTCGGACTCGGACTCGTCCGGCGCGTAGAAGGCCTCCCGCGGGTAGACCGCCCGCGACTTGTCGAACCACGCGGTCAGCGCCTCACCCAGGCTGACCTCCTGCGTCGGGCCGGTCAGCTTGATCGTGGTGAGCTCGAGGCGGCCGTCGGTCTCGTAGCGCTTGTGGCCCTTCACCTGGACGATCTCGTCGCCACGGCTCTCGGCGAGCACGTCGACGGTCGGACCCGGGCTCATCGTGATGTACGGCACGGGCACGGTGGCCGCGACATAGAAGAGCACGGCGAGCATCACGCTGGCGAGGATGCTCGAGATGGTGCGACGACTCATACGCGTTCCCCGCGGTGGCGCGGACGCAGCGAGCAGCGCGGTGGGGTGCTCATGCGGTCACCTTCTCACCCACGCCCAACTAGGCGGAGCGGCGGGTCTGTCCCGACGCGGCGCGTGCTGCCGCCGATCGACCGCTTCGCGAGGGTCGGATTGCGATCCCGGTGCTGCGGTCGCGGGCCACCATCGGCCGGGGCCGCGACGCCCCAGGATGCTCCTTGGTGATGGCGGCGGCAAAGCGTTCATAAGCCGCCTCCGACCGCTCGGACTGCTCCCGGCGCGGCCGGCCCATCCACGCCGCCCACGCCATCATCACGACGGCCACCGCGGCGGTCGGCACGAGCCAGAGCAGGATCTCCACGGGTCAAGGCTAGGGCTGCGGCAGCGCCACGGGCGGGAGCAACACGGTGCTCAGGGCGTGCCGACCCACTCGTCGGTGCCGTCGGCGAAGAGCTGGTGCTTCCAGATCGGCACTCGCTGCTTGAGCCGGTCGATCAGCGCGCGGGACGCCTCGAACGCCTCTCCGCGGTGGGCAGCAGCCGTGGCCACGACCACGGCCGCCTCGCCGATGGCGAGCTCGCCCACCCGATGCACGGCGGCGACGGCGAGGACGTCGTACTCCCGGGCGACCTCCTCGGCCACCTCCTCCAGCTGGTCCAGCGCGGTGGGGTGGGCGGTGTACTCGAGACCGGTCACCGACTTGTTCTCGTCGTGGTCGCGGACCGCCCCGACGAACAGGGTCACACCACCGGCGGCGGCGTCGGAGACCGCGGCGAGAACCTCGTCCGAGGAGAGCGGGGTGTCCCTGATGTCGACGAGGCGTACGACGGGCGGAAGCGGGCTCACACCCACGAGCGTAGAGGTTGATGTCGCGAGTAGGTTGGGAGGCATGACGAACGATCCGAGCGACCGCCCCGACGACGAGAACAACCCGTTCAAGGGCACGCCGTTCGAACAGCTCTTCTCCTCACTCGGAGGCGCCTTTCCGGGGGGAACAGGCGGCGGTGCCGGGATGCCGGACCTGTCGATGCTGATGAGCCAGATGCAGGCGATGATGGCGCCCTACGAGGGCTCGGTGAACTGGAATCTCGCCAAGGACGTCGCGCGCAAGACGGTCGCGCAGGAGCCGGACCCCTCCCCCAGCGACAAGGATCGCGAGTCGGTCTCGGACGCCCTGCGCCTGGCCGATCACTGGCTCGACCAGGTCACGGACCTGCCGTCCGGGGTGAGCAACTCCGCGGTCTGGAGCCGAGCGGAGTGGATCGAGGAGACCGTCGAGGTCTGGCAGCGACTGGTCGAACCGGTCGCCGAGCACGTCGTGTCTGCCATGGGCGACGCGCTTCCCGAGGAGGCCAAGGCAATGGCCGGCCCCCTGATGGGCATGCTCAGCAAGGCCGGCGGCGCCATGTTCGGCGCCCAGATCGGACAGGCCCTCGGCGGGCTGGCCGGAGAGGTCCTCACCGCCTCCGACATCGGCCTGCCGCTCGGCCCGTCGGGCAAGGCCGCCCTGCTTCCGGCGAACGTCGAGGAGTTCGCCGACGGACTCGATGTCCCGGCAGAGGACGTGCTGCTCTACCTCGCGCTGCGAGAGGCTGCTCACCAGCGTCTGTTCGCCCACGTGCCCTGGCTGCGCGGCCACCTGCTCTCTGCGGTCGAGGACTACGGCCGTGGCACGACCATCGACGTCTCGAAGATCGAGGAGTCGATGCGCAACCTCGACCCGATGAACCCCGCCGCCATCCAGGAGGCGCTCGAGGGCGGACTCTTCGAGCCGCAGAAGACCCCGGCCCAGGAGGCCGCGCTGACCCGCCTCGAGACCACACTCGCCCTCGTCGAGGGCTGGGTCGACGAGGTCGTCGGACAGGCCACGGCCGACCGCATGCCGAGCGCCGCGAAGCTCCAGGAGGCGGTGCGCCGGCGCAGGGCCGCGGGCGGTCCTGCCGAGGAGACCTTCGCCGCCCTCGTCGGCCTCGAGCTGCGGCCCCGCCGACTGCGTGACGCCTCCGCGCTGTGGGGCTCCCTGCGCAACCGGCAGGGCCAGGAGGCGCGCGACGCAGTGTGGGCCCACCCCGACCTTCTGCCCACCTCGAAGGACCTCGACGACCCGCTCGGCTTCCGCGAGCACGTCGAGGAGCCCAAGGCGCTCACCGACGAGGAGTTCGACGCTGCCCTCGCGGACCTGCTCGACTCGGGGTCGTCGGGCGGTCCCGGTGAGGACAAGGACGACGGCGAGGACCGCTCGGACGACCGCGACAACGGATGAGCGCTCTTCACGAGGACGCCCTGAGGCTGCTCCGTGCCTGGTCCCCGCCTCACGCGGCCCAGGAGGCGGTACGGCGTCGCTACGTCACACACCTCGAAAGCCATCCCGACGGCCTGCGGCGCGGGTGCTTCCCCGACCACATCACGGCGAGCACGCTCGTGATGTCGGAGGACGGCGAGCGGGTGCTGCTGACGTTGCACGCCAAGGCGAACGCGTGGTTCCAGATGGGCGGCCACTGCGAGGAGACCGACACCACCCTGGCGGGTGCGGCCCTGCGCGAAGCGACCGAGGAGTCCGGCGTACCCAGCCTGAGGCTGGACCCGCAGCCTGTGCAGCTCAACGCACATCCGGTGCCGTTCTGCGACCCACGCGGCACGGTGCACCACCTCGACGTACGCTTCGTCGCCCTCGCACCCGAGGGCGCCGCGCACGCGGTCAGCGAGGAGTCGCTCGACGTCCGGTGGTGGCCCCGGGACAACCTGCCGACGCAGGACGACGACATGCAGGAACTGGTCAGGCTCTCCCGCGCCCGCCTCGGGCTGGGGGTCCGCTCGCGCGCTTAGAGGCCCTCGTCCGCTGCCACCATGCCGGCCGCGCCTTCCTCGGAGCAGTCGGGCTGGCCCGCGACAAGGCCGAGGTGGCTCGCGCAGGCCACGCCCTCGAGGAACCCCTTGGCGCGCTCGGCCTTCGGGTAGCGGTCCACCCAGGCCCAGAACTCGGGGGTGTGCCCGGCCTCGATCAGGTGTGCCAGCTCGTGGACCAGGACGTAGTCGATGACCCAGGACGGCATGCCCTTGAGGCGGGTGGAGAGCCGGATGGAGCGGTCCGAGGGCGTGCACGAGCCCCAGCGGCTGTTCTGGTTGGCGACCCATCGCACCGTCACCGGCTGTGGCAGTCCACCGAGGTAGCGGTTGCTGAGCTCGGTCGCCCTCCTCTTGAGGCCGGCGTCACTCGGGCGGCGCCGCTTCTCCGAGCGCTCCAGCCGCTCGAGCATCGTGGTCACCCACTCTCGCTCCTCCTTGGCGCTGAGCCGGGCCGGGATCATCACGATCACCCGGTCGTCCTCCCGATAGGCCGAGACGGTCCGACGGCGCCGGCGGCTGCGTCGTACCTCGACGGTGGGCCCCTCTGGGTCGGGGGCGCGGGTGGGCATATCCGCAGGTTACCCGCACGACCACTCGAGCAGGCGCTCAACGGGCCAGGTGTTGACGATGCGCTCGGGCGGGACACCGAGCTCCTCGGCCCGCGCGCAGCCGTGGTCGAGGAAGTCGAGCTGCCCCGGGGCGTGGGCGTCGCTGTCGATGGAGAACAGACATCCGGCCTCGAGCGCGAGGCCGACGAGCTCGTCGGGCGGGTCGGTGCGTTCGGGGCGGGAGTTGATCTCGACCGCCACGTCGTGGGCCGCGCACGCGGCGAAGACCTGCTCGGCGTCGAAGGTGCTCTGGGGGCGGGTACCTCGCCCGCCGGTGACCAGCCGCCCGGTGCAGTGGCCGAGGACGTTCGTGCGCGGGTGCCCCACCGCGGCGACCATCCGTCGGGTCATCGCAGCCGACTCCATGCGGAGCTTGGAGTGAACTGAGGCCACCACCACGTCGAGCCGCCCGAGCATCGCATCGGTCTGGTCGAGCGCGCCGTCCTCGAGGATGTCGACCTCGATGCCGGTGAGCATCCGGAAGCTTCCCTCGAGGTGTTCGTTGACCGCGGCGACGACCTCGAGCTGGTGGGTCAGACGCTCCGTGGAGAGGCCGTTGGCCACGGTCAGCCGGGGCGAGTGGTCGGTCAGCGCGACGTACTCGTGGCCCAGCTCCATCGCGGTCATCGCCATCTCCTCGATGGGCGACCCACCGTCGGACCAGTCCGAGTGGGTGTGCAGGTCACCGCGGAGCAGGCTCCGCATCTCCCGGCCGGTCTCGGCGAGGGGTCCCGCGCTCGCCTCGAGCCGCTGGAGGTATGCGGGGGTCAGCCCCGCGAGCGCCTCACGCACCACCTTCTCGGTGGACGCCCCGATGCCGGGGAGGTCGCGGAGAGTCCCCTGCTCCGAACGGGTGCGGACCTCGCTGTCAGCGACCTTCAGCAGGGTCGCGGCCGCGGTGCGGAACGCCTTTACCTTGTAGGTCTCCGCGCGGCTCCGCTCGAGCAGGAAGGCGATTCTGCGCAGGACGGCAACCGGATCCGCCGACTTCGTCTCGTCCACAGCGCGTCTCCCCACGTCTTGGCTGGTCAGCCGCCCTTCGGGGACGGCCCCCGGGCGTGTCTCCCACAGTCTTGTACACCGGCACGCCGACCCGGTCCACAGCCACTCACGCGGGTTCCACACTCTGTCCACAGAACTGTCCACAGACGTGGAAACGATTCTCACCGTTCCCGTTGACCGCCTCCGCGGTGCCTCCTAGCGTGGAGCGCCGAGGAGGCCCCCGGTCACGGTGGACGGCGCTCGCAAGGGGAAGGCAAGCGCCGATCCGCTCGAGCGGGGGCCTCTCCGTTCACACCGGATGTCGGCGTCCACCCCTGGTGCTCGCCGGACCCAGGCTGCGAGCCGAGGTCAGCGGCCGGTGAACTGGGCGGGGCGCCGCTCCCTTGCCGCAGCGATCCCCTCCTGCAGGTCCGCCGTGGCGAGCGTGATCGGCTGAGCCAGGGCCTCCCACTGGATCGCGCTCTCGAAGTCCTGGTGGCCGCCGGTGCGCAGCGCCAGCGTCGTGTAGCGAGACGGGATGGGCGCGCTGGCGGCGACTCCGGCAGCGATCTCCAACACGTCGTCGCGGAAGGTCTCGTCCGGCATCACCCGCGACACCATCCCCAGTCTCAGCGCCTCCTCCGCGTCGGCGATGCGTCCGGTGAGGAGCAGGTCGCGGGCGTGGGCGTCGCCCACCACGTTGGGCAGCAGGTGGGTCGCGGCCATGCCCGGGTGCATTCCGAGCTTCACGAAGGGCGCACCCAGCTTCGCGGAGGCGGCGGCGTACCTCAGGTCGCAGGCCAGGGCGATGCACAGGCCGGCGCCGATGGCGGGCCCGTTCACGGCAGCGAGCGTGGGAACCTCGAGCTTCCGGATCGAGAGCCACGCCCGGTAGAACGCGATCATCCGCGCGCGGAGGTGGTCCACCCCGGCCTCGGGCTCGCTCGCGATCCAGCTCGTGTCGCCTCCGGAGCAGAACGCCGAGCCGGCGCCGGTGACGACCACGGCGCGGACCGAGCGGTCGCCGGCCAGCTCGTCGACCGCCGAGACCCAGGACGAGGTCATCTCCTGAGACATGGCGTTGCGCTGGTCGGGGTTGTCGAGGGTCAGCAGGACGACGCCGTCGGAGGGCCGTTCGATGCGCAGATGGGGGGTCTCAGACATGCGCGGGAGACTACCCAAGCGCCTGATGCCGGCCGACGTACCCGTCGGGCGGTGAGACCTCCGGGCCTCGGTGACCCGGGCCGCCAGACAGTCGACAGCAGAACAATTGGGACAAATAAGTCATATCGGGCTCGGGACGAGCGTGAAACCCGGTTCTGAGGCCTTGCGTTCCCCTGCACACGGGCCTCGCTGACGTAGGGTGCGAGACGGCTGCCGACTTCCGGTGGCCCCGGCGGGTCTCCGCAAGAGCCCCCGCCGCGACGACCAGTACGACAGAAGCAAGGAGGCCGTCATGGCGGAGACCTGGAGCGGCGAGTTCTACTGCGTGAAGTGCAAGGAGAAGCGCCAGGCCGAGGGCGAGGTCAAGGTCAACGAGAAGGGCACCCGGATGGCGAAGGCCGTCTGCCCCGTCTGCGGCACCAACCTCAACCGCATCCTCGGCAAGGCCTGAAAGCCCGCACCACCAGCTGACGTCGACGGGCGGGGTCTTCCTACGGGAGGCCCCGCCGTCGTCTGTACCTGTGGACGAAGCCCGACGCCCGGCGCGCAACTCGGGCACTCTCGGGGCGTGCGTACCAAGACACCCCATGCTCCCTCCCAACGATCCAGGCGCCGCGTCCTCCGGCCCGGCACCCACGTCCTGCGCCGCAGTGCTGACGAGCTGCAGGTCGGCCTCGACCCTCGCCGCGCCGTCGTTCTGCCCGATCGCCCCGAGGTCCGAGTCCTGCTCGACGGCCTACGCAGCCCCGCAAGCTCGCTCGCCGAGGAGGAGTACGACGGCCGCACGCTGGAGCTGCTCGACGCGAGCGGGCTCCTCGTCGACGCCGACCTCTTGATCCCGCTCGCTCCCGCCCCGAGCCTGTCGAAGGGCACCGCCCCTGCAGGTGCCTCGATCTCGCGAGCCGACGTCGCTGCGCTCGCTGCGCACTCCGGCGATCGCGCGGTCGATCTTCTGAGCCACCGCGGGTCCGCGCGCATCCACGTCGCCACCTGCGGAAGCGTGGAGGCGACGACGGTGGCCGCGGGTCTGGGCGAGCTGCTCACACGTGCAGGCACCAGCCCCACCCTGCTCGAGCACCGCCAGACGACCAGCGGGTCGGCGGCCGGTCCTGCGGCAGGCGCCCGGATCGGGGTCCTGGTGGCGGTCGGCGAGCCGGACAGAGAGGCGCTCGACGGGTGGATCCGCGACGGTCTCCCCCACCTTGTGCTCCGAGTCACCGAAGGCGCTGCCCTGGTCGGCCCACTTGTCGTGCCGGGCGAGACCGCCTGCCTGCGTTGCATCGACGCCCACCACACCGATGTCGACCCTGGCTGGCCGCTTCTGGTCACCCAGCAGGCCGCTGCCGTGAACAGGGGGCGCGAGGACAGCCTGCCCGAGCCGGTGGACTCGCTGCTTGCGACGCTAGCGGCGGCCTGGGCGGCGCGGGAGGTCGTCTCCTTCGTCGAGGGCCGGCGACCCGCCACCACTGCCACAACGGTCCGCCTCGACCCGCACCTGACCGCGCTGGAGACCCAGACCTGGCCGCGTCACCCAGCCTGTGGCTGCGCTTGGGAGTAGTCAACCAGGTCGATGAGGCACATTCTTGGTGCCCTCCGCGACAATGGGGGCATGACCGACCTCCCTCGCAAGGCCGCATCGCGCACGGCCCGGCTCGCCGCACTCCCCCTCGGGTTCGCCGGGAGGACCGCGATGGGCGTTGGCAGGCGCATCGGGGGCGCTCCGGCCGAGGCGGTCATGACCGACGTTCAGCAGCGCACGGCGGAGCAGCTGTTCCGCACTCTGGGCGACCTCAAGGGCGGGGCGATGAAGATGGGGCAGGCGCTCTCGATCCTCGAGTCCGCCTTCCCCGAGAGCATCGCGGCCCCCTACCGTGCCCACCTGACCCAGCTCCAGGACTCCGCGCCCCCGATGGCCGCGGCGACCGTGCACGACGTGCTTCGTCGTGAGCTCGGTGTCTCCTGGCGCAAGAAGCTCGTGGAGTTCGACGACAACCCGGCCGCGGCCGCGTCCATCGGCCAGGTCCACCGAGGGCGCTGGCACGACGGTCGCGAGGTGGCCATCAAGGTGCAGTACCCCGGGGCCGACGAGGCGCTCACCTCCGACCTCAAGCAGCTCGGTCGTCTCGCGCGCACCTTCGGCTCGATGGTCCCGGGCGTCGACATCAAGCCCCTCGTCGAGGAGCTCCAGGCGCGGGTCGTGGAGGAGCTCGACTACACCCTCGAGGCGGAGGCGCAGGCCCGGTTCGCCGCTGAGTTCGAGCACGATCCCGACTTCGTCGTACCCCACGTCGTCGACGGAAGCCCCCGGGTGCTGGTCTCCGAGTGGCTCGACAGTCCAGCCTCGCTCGCCCGGATGATCGCGGAGGGGACCCAGGAGCAGCGCGACTACTACGGCGAGCTCTACGTCCGGTTCCTCTTCTCCGGCCCGGCCCGCACCGGGATGCTCCACGCCGACCCGCACCCCGGGAACTACCGCGTGATCCCGGCGGAGGACGGCGGGCTCGGGCGGCTCGGCGTGCTCGACTTCGGTGCCGTGGCAAGGCTGCCGGAGCGCCATCTCCCGCTCGCGATCGGGAACCTGATGCGGATCGCGCTCAACGACAACTACGACGAGGTGGTCGAGCAGCTACGGACGGAAGGCTTCATCAAGCCGAGGATCAACGTCGACCCCGAGGAGCTGCGCGACTACCTCGCGCCCTTCATCGAGCCGGCGCGAGTCGAGCGCTTCCGCTACTCGCGCGAGTGGATGCGCGAGCAGTTCACCCGCGTCAACGACCCTCGGGAGCCCGGCTACACCCTGACGCTGAAGCTCAACATGCCCCCGTCTTACCTGCTCATCCACCGGGTGTGGATCGGCGGGATCGGCGTCCTGTGCCAGCTAGGGGCCGAGGCTCCCTTCCGCCAGATCCTCGAGGAGTCCCTGCCAGGCTTCGCCGTCGCACCCTGACCCACGAGGTCTCGGGGAGGCGGGCCGGACTGGGATGATGCCTCAGCCGGAGGGTGGTGCCTACCACCACTCGCTGTCGAGCTTGCTCTCGATGGCGCGGAGGTTCTCCCGCGAACAAGTCTCGCAGAAATACCTGGTGCGCCCGTTCTCAACCGCGCTCGTCCAGGTCAACGGGACCTCGTCACCCGGGGCCGCCTTGCCGCAGAAGTCACAGGTCACTGCCACACTCCCCAGCCTACGCGTGAGACGTACGAACCCCCGGCAACCATCGGTGGCTGCCGGGGGTCCGGGTTCTGTCATCTGCCTAGGACAGGGTCACTCACTCACAGAGCGCGGGCGAGTGCGAGACGCGCCTGCTGCGCTGCCCGGTCAGCACGGCGGCTGAGCCGTCGCGCGCGGGTGATCCGGTGACCCAGCCGCAGGTCCTGCGCCTCTCCCAGGCGCGAGGCTATCTGCGCTCGGGCGAGATCTTCGTTGATCAAGTTCATCTTCGTGCTCCGGTTCGTCGAGTTCGTCATGGTGGGTTGTTGTCGCTTTCTGGTTCGGGTGCCTGGCTGCTGTGGTTCTCGCCCCGTCGAGGACGAAGGACGGTCTGCCTACAGCGAGCGCGAGAGCACGAGTCGGGCCTGCATTGCTGAGCGCTCGGCCCGACGGGCCTTCCGCTTCGCCAGCATCAGCTGCTGGCCGCGACGCAGGTGACGCGCCTCTTCCAGGCGGTCGGACATTTGCGCCCGAGCGAGATCTTCGTGGAGGTAGTACATGGTGAGACTCCGTTGTCTTCGAGTTGCTTTCACTGACGGTGATGCTTGGTGCTTGGGTGCTGCTTGGGCCTTGCTTGGATGCTGCTGGTCGTGCGGGTCGTGCGAGTCGCAGGTCTCCTGGCGGGACCTCAGGCCGCGACCTCGTTCTTGCGGGGCCGGCCGCGGGGGCGCTTGCGGGGGATCACCACTCCCTGCAGGAACAGCTCGCCACCCCACACGCCCCAGGGCTCTCTCCTGTCGAGAGCGCCGGCGAGGCACTCGGCGCGAACTGGGCACTCGAGGCAGAGGGCTTTCGCGGTCTCCACGTCGGCCGGGCTCTCGGCGAAGAACAGCTCAGGGCTCTCCCTGTGGCAGGGAAGCTGCTCGTCGTGCCTCACCCGTTGCGGGTCCAGGACGCTGATACTCATCTGTCACCTCCTTGTGACTTGTCGCTTTGGTGTTGCGAGAAACAAAAAGACCGCGGATCCCGGGTTTCGGGTTCCGCGGCCTGGAGGCTGCCGATGTAGATCGCAATCTAGATCGGTGGACTCCAGGCGGAGGTACCCGGGAAGGCGCCCTCGAGGACGAAGACATCGGCGGTGCGCGTGTAGGTGCACACGGATGCCACGTCGACGAAACGACGCTTGCTGCCAGCAACGGCCGCCTTGATCGACACTCCACCCATGGCCGGGAGGGTGCGCACAGCAGCAGCGGCGACGGCGTCGGTCCACGAAATGGGCATGGCGATGCCGACCTGGTTGCTGGTCTGGATGTTGTTGATCACTGTGAGCACCTCCTTCGATGCGTAGGGCGCCGGCCTTGTCAGGGCCGAGTGTGCGCAGTTCTCGTGCGGTGAGAGAAAGGTAGCGGCAGCGGGCTGTAAGCGGCAAACGATTTAATGGGTATTTCCCAAAAATCTTCCGGCCGCATCAACCGCATGGCTCGAAAGGGCTACTGCGACTCCCCGGAACCACCGCCGGATCCGGCGCCCTCGCCCGCAACCAGCGCGAGTACGTCGTCGGCATACTTGTCGATCTTCGCCGGACCCACACCGTTGATGCGCAGGAGCGCTGCACGGTCGGAGGGGCAGACCTCGGCGATCGCCTGCAGTGTGAGGTCGGTGAAGACCACGTAGGCCGGGACCTTCTCCTCAGAGGCGCGGGCCACCCGCCAGGCCCGCAACCTCTCGAAGAGCTCCTCGTCGTAGCTGGCGGGGCAGCCCTCGCAGCGGCCGATCTTGCGCTCTGCGGTCGTCGACAGCGGCGCGTTGCACTCGCGGCAGTGGGCGACCCCTCGCTTCGCCCGTGAACGGGACCGCTCCTCCCTCGCCCGGTCGGAGGCGACCTCGGGCCGGAGCCCGGTGAGGAAGCGCGAGGGCTTGCGCGTTGCGCGCCCGCCAGGAGAACGCGCAAGAGACCAGGAGACGGCCAGTCGCAGTCGAGCGCGAGTCATGCCGACGTAGAGCAGCCGGCGTTCCTCCTCGACGGCAGCATGGCCCTCGGCGTACACGATGGGCATCATGCCCTCGTGCATGCCGACCAGGAACACGTGGTCCCACTCGAGGCCCTTGGCGGCGTGGAGGGTCGCCAACGTGACACCGTCGGCGACCGGGGCGTGCTGCTCGGCTGCCCGCCGGTCGAGCTCGTCGACGAACGTGCCGAGGTCGGCCCCCTGGTGGGACGCGGCGTACTCCTCGGCCTGAGAGACGATCGCCTGGAGCGACTCCCACCGGTCACGGACGCTGCCTCGCCCGCTCGGCGCCTTCTCGCTCCAGTCCATCCCTGACAGGACCGCCTTGACGTCGGCCACCAGCCCCTCGTCCGAGCCGCCGCTGCCGCGCGCGTTGCCGCGCAGCAAGGTGACGGCCTGGCGGACCTCGGGCCGCTCGAAGAAGCGGGCTGCGCCCCGGACGACGTAGGGGATGCCCCGGGCGGCGAGAGCTTCCTCGAACGCCTCGGACTGGGCGTTGACCCGGAAGAGCACGGCGACCTCGCGCATCGACGCGTCAGAGCGCCGCAGCTCAAGGATCCGAGCGGCCACCGCCTCCGCCTCGGCCACCTCGTCGGAGTGCTCGGCGTAGACCACCTCCGGGCCTGGCTCCTGTTGGGACCGCAAGGAGACCCCGGCCGAGGGCGTGCCTGAAAGCAGCTGGTTGGCCGCGGATACGACCTGCGGCGTCGACCGGTAGTTGCGCACCAGCTCCAGCGAGGTCGTCCCGGGGTGCCGCCGAGGAAAGTCGGTGAGGTAGGTGGCGCTGGCTCCGGCGAAGGAGTAGATGGTCTGGGCCGGGTCGCCGACCACGCACAGGTCGTCGCGGCCGCCGAGCCACAGGTCGAGGAGGGCCGCCTGGATCGGGCTGACGTCTTGGAACTCGTCGACCACGAACCAGCGGTACTGGCGACGGACCTCCGCTGCAACGCGCTCGTCCTCCGTGAGGAGCGCGGCCGTGATCAGCAGGACGTCCTCCATGTCCATCCTGCCCTGGTCGCGCTTGACCTGCTCGTAGGTGGCGAAGACCCGGGCGACGGTGGCGGGATCCTGGCCGCTCACGCTACGACCGCGGGCATCTGCGACCCGGGCGTAGTCGTCGGGGCGGACGTTGCTCACCTTGGCCCACTCGACCTCAGCGGCGAGGTCGCGGAGGGTGGCCTGGTCGGTCTCGACCCGGTTGCGCCTGGCCGCGTTGCCCAGCAGAGGCAGCTTGGACTCGGTGAGCACGGGCAGCTCGCCGCCGTACACGCGACGCCAGAAGTAGCGCGCCTGGCGCAATGCCGCGGAGTGGAACGTGCGCGCCTGCACTCCGCCGGCGCCGAGCGCCCGCAGCCGGCCCCGCATCTCCCCCGCGGCTCGCGTCGTGAAGGTCACCGCGAGCACCTCGGTCGGGTTGTAGACCCCCGTGGCCACGCCGTAGGCGATCCGGTGCGTGATCGCGCGAGTCTTCCCGGTCCCGGCACCCGCAAGGACTCGCACCGGGCCGCGAAGCGCGAGCGCGACCTCGCGCTGCTCGGGATCAAGCGCCTCCAGGAGGCGTTCCGCGGAGCCGGGCTGCTGCCCGAGTGGTGGTACTGCGGCTCCGTCCATCGAGAACAAGCGGAACAATCTCCTCAGATCGTTTGTTGTGCCTTGCAGGTGCCGCGCCACATGCGCGGTGGCCGTAGTCCAGGAGGGTCATACCCGTCCCGGACACGACAGACAAACCAGGGTAGACGTCGGAAGGGACACTTCATGCCTGCCAGTTCAGCGGCCAGCTCGGGAGCCGCCGTGACGATGTACTCGACGAAGTGGTGCGGCTACTGCTTCCGGCTGCGCAAGCAGCTCGACCGTGAGGGCATCGCCTACGACGTGGTCGACATCGAAAAGGTCCCCGATGCCGCCTTCCTCGTGGAGCAGGTCAACAACGGCAACCAGACCGTGCCGACCATGATCTACGTCGACGGCTCCGCGCAGACCAACCCCTCCCTCCAGGAGGTCAAGGCCAAGCTGGCCTCGCTCAACTAGAAGCGTTCACCACTGGCCAGGCAGCGGTCCGCCGTACCAGGTCTCGACCAGGGTGCGTGAGATCGAGATGCCGCCGGGCAGCAGCAGCGTGCCTGCCTCGGCCTCGGCGCGCATCTCCTCTCGGGTGAACCAGCGCGCGACGCTGATCTCCTCCCGGTCCACCTCGATCTGTGTCGTCAGCGCCTCCGCGAAGAAGCCCACCATCAGGCTTGCGGGGAACGGCCAGGGCTGGTTGCCCAGGTAGGTGACCTCTCCGATCTCGACGCCGACCTCCTCGGCCACCTCGCGCCGGACCGCGTCCTCGAGCGACTCTCCCGGGTCGACGAAGCCCGCAAGGGTGGAGAACCTCCCCTCGGGCCACGACGGCTGGCGCCCGAGGAGCGCGCGGTCGTCGGCGTCGACGACGAGCATGATCACCGCGGGATCAGTCCGGGGGAAGTGCTGGCGGCCGCACCCCGAGCAGGTGAGCACGTGTCCCGCGGCGGCGACCTCGAGCGCACTCCCGCACCGCGAGCAGAAACGGTGGGCGCGATGCCACTCGGCGAGCGCCACTGCGTGCACGAGGAGGCTGGCATCGGCCGCGGAGAGTCCCGGGCCCACCAGGCGCAGGTTCGCCCAGGTCTCATCCAGCGGATCCTCGAGCAGGACCGCGAAGTGGGCCACCCCGCTCTCCATCCCCAGGAAGACGCGCTGTCCTTCCGGCGTATCGACCGGGCTGCGCCACGCGATCGACGTGCCGTCCTGGACCGGGAACCGCCCGTGGGCAAGGAGGAGCACCCTGGTGCGCGGGTCCTTCCAGGTCTCCTCGAGCCAGGCATCGTCGGTACGCCGTTGGCCGACCCGGTCGTGCGCTCGGACCGAGAGGGCGATCTGGGGAGGCGTGGATCCGTCCTTGTCGTTCCGCATCACGCGGCAGACTCTATGCCTGGCCGAACCCGCGGACCGATCGACGCCTAGGATCCGGGGTCATGAGCACCCACATCTCAGCAGCCCCTGGCCAGGTAGCCCCGCATGTCCTCATGCCGGGCGACCCGCTTCGCGCCAAGTGGATCGCGAACACGTTCCTCGACGACGCACAGTGCTACTCCGAGGTGCGTGGGATGTATGGCTTCACCGGCACCTACCGGGGTGAGCGGGTCTCCGTTCAGGGCTCCGGCATGGGGTTGCCGTCACTGTCGATCTACGCGCACGAGCTCTTCTCGGAGTACGACGTGCAGACCATCGTGCGGGTCGGGTCCTGCGGCGCGTTGAGCCGAGACCTCGGCCTGCGCGACATCGTGCTCGCTTCCGGAGCGTGCACCGACTCGTCGATGAACCGGATCCGTTTCGAAGGTCTCGACTACGCCCCTGTCGCCGACTTCGGCCTGCTTCGCGCCGCCTACGACGCGGCGGAGTCGATGGACCTCCCGGTGCAGACGAAGGTCGGGCTCATCTTCTCGAGCGACTCGTTCTACAGCGCACGCCCCGAGCTGACGACCCGGATGGCGGACTACGGCGTCCTGGCCGTCGAGATGGAAGCCAGCGCCCTCTACACGATCGCCGCCAAGTTCGGCCGTCGCGCCCTCACGGCGTGCACCGTCTCGGACCACATCCTCACCGGCGAGGAGACGACCTCCCAGGAGCGGGAGCAGACCTTCGGTCACATGGTCGAGATCGCGCTCGACGCCATGCTCGCCTCGTCCGTCTGACACGCGGGCCGAAGGAGCTCAGTCTCCTCCCGCGATGATCGCCTCGAGCTCGGCCCGGCCGGGCAGGTCGTGGTGCTCGTCGAGCCGGCCGGTGCGAACGTAGTAGAACGCCGCCTCGACCTCGTCGACGGGTACGCCCATCAGCTCCGCCCAGGCAACGCGATAGATCGCGAGCTGCAACGGGTCGGAGGTCTGGTGCTGGTTGGTCTTCCAGTCGACGACGAGGAAGCCGGTAGCCGTCTCGTAGACCGCGTCGATCCGACCGCGCACGACCTGCCGGCCGAGCACGAGCGCGAACGGCGGCTCCACCGAGTAAGGAACCCGGTCGCCGAACGGCCCGGCGGTGAACCGGTCGATGAGGTCCTTCAGCTCGCGCTCGTCCTCGATTCCCTCATCGCCCCGACCGGGAACCTCGTCGAGACCGACCAGCTGCTGCTGGCCGAACCGGGACTCGACCCAGGCGTGGAAGCGGGTGCCGAAGCGCGCCGCGGGCGACGGCTTCCGGGGCATCGGTCGGGCCAGGTCGGCGGCGAGCGCCTCGGGGTCGTCGCGGAGGCGAGCCAAGGAGGTCGCCGAAAGGCTGGAGGGCAAGGGCACCTCGACGACCTCTGACCGGCCGGCTCTCGCCTCCTCCAGCAGCCGCTCGAGCTCGGCGTCCCACTCCTCGAGCTTCGCGGCCTCCACCAGGTCGAGCCCGTCGTCGGCCGGCGTCTCGGCGGCGTGCGGGTGGGCGGTCAGCTCGAAGATCGCCTCGCGCACCAATGCTGCCGCCTCCTTGCGCCGCGTCACCTCCGCGGTGTGCGCCTCGACCGGCCAGGGGCGGCTGTCGTCCCCGGCGCGGAGCGGGTTCGGTTCGCCCTTGGCGGGCTTGTCGAGCCACGGTTCGAAGGGCTCACGCCAGGAAGCGAGCTTCTCGCGGACCACGTGCTGGTAGGCCGAGGGGCCCAGCGGCCTCTTCCGCGACGGTGACCAGCAGTAGGAGGAGACCGCGAGGAGGTGGCGTGCCCGGGTGAAGGCGACGTAGCCGAGTCGCAGCTCCTCCTCGAGCTCGTGTGCCTTGCACTCGTCGGCGAAGGCCTTCAGCTCCTCGCAGGAGTAGCCCCTCAGCACCGGCAGGTCGCGCGAGTCCCCTCGAAGCGGGTAGGGCAGCACGCCCGGCCCCGAGGTCCACTTGGTGCGGGTGCGGCCGGTCGGGAACTTCTCGTCTGCCACCCCGACCAGAAAGACCACGTCCCACTCCAGGCCCTTGGCCCGGTGAACCGTGAGCAGCTTGACCGAGTCCGCCTCCGTCGGAGTGGCCACGTCGAGCCCGGCGCCGTACTCGTCCTCGGCCTGGAGGTAGGCGAGCAACGCCGGAAGGGTGACGTCACCGTCGAGCGCCTGGAAGTCCGAGACCGCCTTGACGAAGAGGTCGAGGTTGTCACGGCGGGCCTGTGCGGTGGGACTGATCGAGGAGGCCAGCTCCACGTCGATCCCGGTCACGTCGATGATGCGCCGGACCAGGTCGAGCAGCGGCTCGGCCGCGTGGAACCTGAGGTCGCGAAGCTCCTTCGAGAGCAGGGCGAAGCGCTCGAGCGCTTCGCGTGAGTAAGCGAGATCGCCCGGGTCGTCGAGTGCGTCGCTGAGGGAGACCACCTCGGTCGGGTCGGCGCCTTGGACGGCCTCTGCCAGCTCCTCCTCCACGGTGCGCACGGTCTCTCGAGCGGCGGGACCGTCCGCCTCGGCAAGCTCGCGGGCGCGCCGACCGAGAAGGGCCAGGTCTCGGGCCCCGACTGCCCAGCGCGGGCCGGTCAGCAACGTCAGCAGCTCGGCGTTGGCCGTGAGGTCGTGAAGCAGGGTGAGAGTGGCCACGACCTCGGCCACCTCGGGCAGCCGCAACAGCCCCTGGAGCCCGACGATCTCGACGGGGATCTCCGCCTCGGTCAGGGCGTCGAAGACGTCCGCGGCGTGTGCGTTGTCGCGCGTGAGCACCCCGATCTCGGACCATGCCGGCGAAGTCATCTGCGCGTGGGCCTGCTTGACCTCCGAGGCGAGCCAGGCCAGCTCCTCGGCGTAGGTCTCGAGCACCGCGCTTTTCACGACGCCCGGGGCGGCATCAGGCTTGGCCTCGAGCGGGCGCACCTGGGGCATCCGGGAGTACAACGGCGCCGCGAGGTCGTTGGCGAGCTCGAGGATGCGCGCGTCGGAGCGTCGGTTGACCGTCAACGAGAACGTGCCGACCTCGGGGGACCCGTCTGCCCGGGGAAAATCACGACCGAAGCCGAGGATGTTGGAGACCGAGGCGCCGCGCCAGCCGTAGATCGCCTGGTTGGGGTCGCCGACCGCCGTGACGGCATGGCCACGACCGGTCGCCGGCGACTCCCCCGAGAAGAGCCGGCTGAGCATCGTTGCCTGAGCGACGGAGGTGTCCTGGTACTCGTCGAGGAGCACGATGCGGTACTTCTCCCGCTCGGCCGTCCCGACCTCCGGCTGCTCCGAGGCGAGCTTGGCGCCGAGCGCGATCTGGTCGGAGAAGTCCATCAGCCCGAGGTGGGCCTTGAGCCGCCGGTAGGTCCCGACCAGGCCGAGGAGCTCCTCACGGCGGTCGATCGAGCTCAGGACCTTGTCTACCTCCGCGATCCTGGTCTTCAGCGACTCGGCCGCCTTCGCCTCCTCGACCACGGGCCGCTGCGTGGCGTGGAAGGCTCGGACGTCGTCCGGCGTGAGCAGGTGCTCGGCCATCGCCCCGTCGAGGGCCAGGAGGTAGTTGATCACCGTGGGGGGATGGTCGCTGAGCAGCTCGACCCGCCCGTCGTACCGCTCGATCGCCCGGGCGGCGAGCTGGTAGCGCGACGCGTCGGCGATCACCCGGGTGTCCGGCTCGTGACCGATCCTCAGCCCGTGCTCGGTGAGCAGCCCAGCGGCGTAGGCGTTGTACGTCGCGACGGTCGGCTCCTCCGGCTCCTCGCCGTCCTCGTCGGTCACGTGCCGCTGTCTCGGGCCGGGGGCAGGAAGGATGCCTGCAGCCCGCAGACCAGATCGGATCCGGACCGCGAGCTCGTTGGCGGCCTTGGTGGTGAAGGTAAGCCCGAGGATCTGGTCCGGACGCACCCGGCCCGTGGCGACCAGCCACACCACGCGCGCCGCCATCACCGTCGTCTTGCCCGACCCTGCTCCTGCGATGACGACATGAGGCGAGAGCGGTGCTGTGACCACGGCGAACTGCTGGTCGCTGAAGGTGAACTTCTCGTGCATGAGCAGCCGCAGCTGCTCGGGGGTCTCCACCCGACGGGGCACGAACGATGCGCTCACGACAGCACCGTCCCGGCGCCCTTGACCGGACAGATCGCGTGGAAGGAGCAATGGTCGCAATGGCTCCCGGCTCGGGCCGGGAACTCCTCGCCGCGCACCACGCGCACCGCCTCCATCAGCTGTTTCTCCACGGGCAGGTGCCCCTCCTCGTCGGGCTCCTGGGGGTCCTGGCCCTGCACCTTGGCACCTCCGCGCACCTCCCGGCGCAGCTGGACGAGCTCGGCGCCGCCCGGCTTCGCCGGCCCCCCGGGATGGTCCGCGCGGCGCGAGAGCAGCTCGTCGGCGGCGCCGTTGGCGACGGCGTACTGGTAGAGGCCGAGCTGAGGATTCGCAGGCAGGTCCTTGTCGGGCGGTGGGTACTTGGTGGTCTTGAGGTCGATCACCACGACCTGGCCCGCCTCGTCGAGCTCGAGCCGGTCGGCGTAGCCGTTGAGGCGCACCTGCTGCCCGTCGGGAAGGGTCACCTGAGCGGTGAGGTGCTGCTCCGTCGCCACGACGGTGCGCGCCCCGGGCCGGTTGTGCCAGGCAACGAACCTTGCCAGCGCGGCCTGCACCTCCTCACGTTCACGAGAGCGGGACCACGGCGTGCGGAAGCTGAGCTGTCCCCAGACCCGGTCGACGTAGGCCATGAGGTCGTCGGTGTCGGTGAGCTCTCCCTTGCCGATCCTGTCGGCCAGCGCGTGCACGACCAGGCCGAAGCCCTGGGACGCCGTGGA
The DNA here is from genome assembly GCA_035456965.1 of Nocardioidaceae bacterium. Classification (GTDB taxonomy): domain Bacteria; phylum Actinomycetota; class Actinomycetes; order Propionibacteriales; family Nocardioidaceae; genus Nocardioides_C. The sequence continues at coordinate 10,950 of DATICF010000072.1, read as the reverse complement.
GGGGTTCGTCCCGCCGGCCTCACGCTCGAGAAACCACTTCGCCGGGCAGGCCAGGATCGACTCGAGGGCGCTCGCCGAGATCTTGACCGGTCTGTCCAGGCTGCGGATCGGCTGGTCGGCGAGGGTGCGGCCGCGGGTGCCCCACCAGTTGGCGGGGTCGGCCTGCGGAGCCAGCGGATGCCCCCCGGCGGTCTCGACTGCCAGGCGTGCAAGACGCCGGGCGGCCGCGCGACGGAGTCCGGGTGACGCCTCAGGGTCCGACGACGTGCGACGCAGCTCCGCCACCAGGCCCGCCAGGGAGAGCGGCCGCGGCGGTCGACCCTTGACCGTCGAAGGTTCGACGCCGAGCTCGTCGAGGAAACGCGAGGGCTGGTCACCGTCCTCCTCGGGCGACTGGACCGCCGTGACCAGGAGCCGCTCGCTCGCCCGGGTGCACGCAACGTAGAAGAGTCGCCGCTCCTCGGCGAGCAGGCTCGCGGTGGTCACCGGTGGCAGCGGACCGTCGGACCCGATGCGGTCGGCCTGGAGCAGGCTCGTGCGGCGGCGCAGGTCAGGCCAGGCGCCGTCCTGGACCTGGGCCACGACGACGAAGCGCCACTCGAGGCCCTTCGACCGGTGAGCAGTCAGAATGCGCACCCCCTCGCCGCGGACGCCCTCCTCGGCGAGGGTGTCGGCAGGGATCTGCTGAGCGGCGAGCGTGGCCAGGAAGTTCCTCACTCCGCCGTGGCTGCGCTGCTCCTCGGCGCGGGCTGCGACCTCGAAGAGCGCGCAGAGCGCATCGAGGTCGCGATGGGCCATCCTCGCGGACGCACCCCCTTCGTCGACCCGTCCGCGAAGCCACACAGGCCACCTGGTCCCGCTCCACAGAGTCCACAGAACCTCCTCCGCGGTGGCGCCGTCGTCGAGCCGGGCGCGCGCCTGGCGCAGAAGGTTCGCGAGCCGCGACAGCTTGGCTGCCGGTCGACCGGGCACGTCCGCGAGCGTCTCGGGATGGAGCAACGCCTCGCGGATGAGCTCGGGCGAGGACCTGGGGCCGCGGTCCTCGACGACCGCAGCCGCCCGCTCCTTCGCACGGAGGACCCGGGCCAGTGCTCGGACCTCGGTCGCGTCGAGCCCAGCCAGCGGCGACGACAGCAACGCGTCGATCCTCGAGGTGCTGAGGTAGTCGAGGTCGTCCCGATCCGGGTTGTCGAGGTTGACGACGGCGTGGAGCGCGTCGAGCAGCGCCGAGACGGCCGGCTCGCCGACAAGCGGGGTGTCGTCGCTGGCCACCTCGACCGGGACACCGGCGGCCGCGAGGCTCCGGCGCAGCGGTGGGATGGAGGTGCGGCCGGAGCGCACGAGCACCGCCATCTGTGACCACGGCACCCCGTCCTCGAGATGAGCTCTGCGCAGCAGGTCCGCGATGTGCTCGGTCTCCGCCCGAGCGGTGTCGAACGTACGGACGTCGACCCGCCCCGGACCGAAGGGAGTCCGGGTCGGTTCAGGGTTCCGGAACGCCTGGAAGAGCTCGGGATCGATCGAGCCCGTGGTGGGAATCGCGCCCGCCACCGACCTCGACGCCTCGAGAAGTACGGGCCCGAACCGCCTCGTGACCCGAAGCGCGACCGTCGGCGCGCGTCGTCCCCGGGCCGTGCGGAACTGCTCGGGGAAGTCGAGGATGCCCCGCACCTCTGCGCCGCGGAAGGCGTAGATCGACTGGTCGGGATCCCCCACCACCACCAGGTTCCGGCCGTCTCCCGCGATCGCCTGGAGCAGGCGGACCTGGCTCGGGTCGGTGTCCTGGTACTCGTCGACGAAGACCCAGGAGTACTGGCGGCGCAGGCGCTCGCGGACATCTGGCGACTCCGCGATCGCCACCGCGCGGTGCACGAGCTCGGGGTAGTCGATCGCGCTCTCGTGGTCGAGGATGTCGAGGTACTGCGCCATGAACAGCCCGGCGGCCCGCCAAGCCGGCTGGTCCGCGCCCTCTCCCAGGCTGACGAGGTCCTCCGGCTCGACCCCCTTCTCACGTGCCCGGGCAAGCACGGCCTGGACCTCCCGCGCGAACCCCCGCGTCCCGACGGCGTGCCCGAACTCCCTGGGCCAGCGCACCGACTCGGGCTCGTGCGTGAGAAGACGCTGGAGCACGACGTCCTGCTCGGGTGCGCTCAGCAGGCGCAGTGGCTCGTCGTACAGGCCGGTGGGGCCGTGCGCGCGGATCAGGCCGTAGGCGAAGGAGTGGAACGTCGAGCTGAGCGTCGTCGACAGGGTGCGCCCGATCCGCGCGGTCACCCGGTCGCGCAGCTGTTCGGCCGCCTTGCGGCTGAAGGTCAGGGCGAGCACCGAGTCGGGCGCGACTCCACGCCGCCCGATCCGGTCGACGATCGCCTCGACCAGCGTCGTCGTCTTGCCGGTCCCGGGCCCCGCCAGCACGAGCAACGGCCCCGCCTCGTGGTCAACGACCGACTGCTGGAAGGAGTCCAGCTCGGGTGCGGAGGCACGCCCGGGGGCCGAAGGGACCAGGCGGTACGACGTCATGCGGACAATTGCATCAGAGCGGACCGACAGAACCAGCGGCCCCGTCGCCCACGTCAGGCCACCACGCAGCAGCCACCATGTCGACTCGCCCCGACGTGCGAAGCGGGGTCCCCTCCCCGCGATGGCGCCGAATGGCCTCCCCGGAGTGACACTCGGGCAACCCGCCGTCGGCGCGGACCACCCGCCACCAGGGCACGCCCCCACCCTCGAGGGCCATCACCCGGCCCACCTGACGAGGACCACCGACCCCGATGAGCTCAGCAATGGCGCCGTAGCTCATCACCCGGCCACGCGGGATCTGCTCGACCAGGGCAAGCACCCGTTCGACGTACTCCTCGCGATCCACGAGGACACGCTAACCGGCTCGCACCGCCTCTCCCCACAAGTGCTGCTTCTCCGGATCGTCGGGTCTCGAGTGCCTGCCATCCGTCGAAGCAGCGGTGCGTTCCGTGCTCAGGAGCCCGCTGAGCCGGAGCGGCTCGCCGCCTCCTCTCACAGGAGCGGGGAGAAAGCCTTGGTCCCCCGGACCAGTCGCAGGCCGGGGATGCCCGAGTGCCGCTGGGCGAACACGAGCTGACGGCGCAGGTCACTGACCCCGTTGGACCCGACGAGCGGAGCGATGGTGAGCGTGGACAGGGTGCCGAGCGCCCTGCCCCTCGAGTCGAGGAACGCGCTGCCGGAGTCGCCCGGGACCCCCGGGGTCGCGGTGTATACGAGGTGGCTCCAGCCCCCGGCGGACGTCCCCATGCTGCTGCCCTGCTTCGGGGAGAGCGCAGGGGCGCCACCGCGGAGGCTGGAACTGCCGTAGGAGTAGACAGTCTCCCCCGGCTCGGTCCCACCGCGGCCGAGCGCGACGGGGCCGCCCCAGAACGGCACCGTCGGGTTCACCTTGCCGACATGGGCCCTGCCGACTCGCACCAGCGCGAAGTCGTTGTAGTCGCAGGCGTTCGCGTTGCGCGTGCCCAGGCGCCGCATCGTCGACCACGAGCTGTAGGCGAGCCGGCCGCGACCAACGGTGGTGCCGCCGCCGGAGAGCGACCCGCCCTTGGCGAAGCGGACCCAGGTCCCGAGAGGCAGGGACTTCGCCGCACAACCGTTGGTGTCGGTCGCCGCACCCCTGCCGGCGCAGTGGGCTGCGTAGCCGACGTACACGCGTCGCCGGCGGTCGGTGAAGACGAAGTTCCCGGTGCACTGAGCGCCCTTGGTGTACATCTGCACACCTGGCCGGATCTTCGCCCGGGCGGCCGGTGCCCAACGACCCGCCGCCTCGGCGGTTGCCGAGGTGAGGGCGGGTGCGGCGGCCATCAGACCGGCCAGGACGACGACGAGCAGCCGCGTCGGGCGACGCCTGCGGAGTGGTCGTGGGGTGCGCACGATGATCTCCCTGTGGTGGAACGCGTAGGGCCCGCCCCCGTGGGGCGGGCCCTACCCGGATTCTCGACTCAGGTCAGAGGCTGGGCGAGAACGGCTCGGTGCCAGGCACGAGAGCGAGTCCGGAGATCCCGGAGCTGGCCTTGGCGAACTCGAGCTCGTGGTTCAGGTCGCCCACGCCGTTCGAGCCGGCCAGCGGCGCGATCGCCAGGGTCGACAGGGTCCCGAGCGCGTTGCCCTCAGCGTCGAGGAAGGCGCTCCCCGAGTCACCGGGGACGCCAGGGCTGACCGTGTAGACCGGATGGGTCCAGCCGTCACCGCCCGTGCCCAGGCTGGTGCCCTGCTTGGGCGAAAGCTCCTCGACGCCGCCGCGGAGGCTGGAGTTGCCGTAGGAGTAGACGGTGTCGCCGGCCGCGGTGCCATCGGTGTTGATGCCGACCGGCCCGCCCCAGAACGGGATGGAGGGGTTCACGTCGCCGACGTACTCGGAGTCGACCTTCACGAGCGCGAAGTCGTTGTAGTCACAGGCGTTGGCGTCCGTCGTACCGGCCTCCTGCATCGCCAGCCAGCTGCTGTAGACGAGCGTGCCGGTGCCGACCTTCTCACCGGAGGTGACGAGGCTGCCGCCCTCCACGAAGTCGACCTTCGTCCCGAGCGGGAGCGAGCCGGCGTCACAGCCGTTGGTGTCGGTCGCAGCACCCGTGCCGGCGCAGTGGGCCGCGTAGCCGAGGTAGACGCTCCCGGCACCGTCGGTGAACACGAAGTTGCCGGTGCACTGGGCACCGTCGGTGTACATCTGGATGCCCGGGTGGATGGTGGCCGTGTCCGCGGGAGCCCACGTGGGCGCTGCGGTGGTGACGCGCCCGCCACCCTTGGCGGCCTCGGCGGGCGCGATCGTGGCGGTGACCGCTGCGGCGGCGAGGACGGCGCTGGCAAGGGTTGCGACAGCGGCCCGGGAGCGAAAGACCATGTGAGTTCCTTCCGGGGACATCAGGGGTTGTGACCTGCACAACGAAGATGCCCCCGGAAGGTCACGTCAAACGTGGCGAACCGGGCAAGCAGGAGATGTCAGTACGACGGCTGCGAGGGGTCGATCTGGTTGACCCAGGCGACGACGCCGCCACCCACGTGGACCGCGTCGGCGAAGCCCGCACCCTTGACGACGGCAAGCGCCTCGGCCGAGCGGACACCGGACTTGCAGTGCAGGACGACCTGCTTGTCCTGCGGCAGCTGCTCGAAGGCGGTGCCGTTGAGGAAGTCGCCCTTCGGGATCAGGATCGAGCCCGGGATCCGGTTGATCTCGTACTCGTTGGGCTCGCGGACGTCGACGAGGACGAAGTCACGCTCGCCGTTCTCGCGCTCCTTGAGCATGCTCTCGAGCGTGCTCACCGAGATCGTCGCGTCGGCTGCTGCGTCGGCGGCCTCGTCGCTGATCGCCCCGCAGAACGCGTCGTAGTCGATGAGCTCGGTGACGGTCGGGTTGTCGCCGCAGATGGCGCAGTTGGGGTCCTTGCGGACCTTGATCTTGCGGTACTCCATCTCGAGCGCGTCGTAGATCATCAGCTTCCCGAGGAGCGGCTCACCGATCCCCGTGAGCAGCTTGATGGCCTCGTTGACCTGGATCGAGCCGATGCTCGCGCACAGGACGCCGAGAACACCGCCCTCGGCGCAGGAAGGGACCATGCCCGGCGGAGGGGGCTCGGGGTAGAGGCAGCGGTAGCAGGGGCCTTCCTCGGCCCAAAAGACCGACGCCTGCCCGTCGAAGCGGTAGATCGAGCCCCACACGTAGGGCTTCTTCAGCAGCACGGCGGCGTCGTTGACCATGTAGCGGGTCGCGAAGTTGTCGGTGCCGTCGACGATGAGGTCGTAGTCCTCGAAGATCCCCATCACGTTGTCGGTGTCGAGGCGCTCCTCATGCAGCACGACGTTGACGTAGGGGTTGGTCTCGAGGATCGACTCCTTGGCCGACTGGCCCTTGGACTTCCCGATGTCACTCTGCCCGTGGATGATCTGGCGCTGGAGATTGGACTCGTCGACCTCGTCGAACTCCGCGATGCCGATCGTGCCGACCCCGGCAGCGGCGAGGTAGAGCAGCGCCGGGCTCCCGAGACCGCCCGCACCGATGACCAGGACCTTGGCGTTCTTCAGTCGCTTCTGGCCGGTCATCCCGACGTCGGGAATGATCAGGTGCCGGCTGTAGCGGCGAACCTCGTCGATGGTCAGCTCGTCAGCGGGCTCGACCAGGGGTGGAAGGGACACGCTTGCTCCTCGGTCCATGTTCGGGGTCTATAAGCGTCTGCGACTTGTGGCCGCGCATGTGTCAACACCGGGTGTGCCTCACATGTTCCCGGAGCAGGTCGGGGGCAGCCGCGCGGTCCCGTCATCTGGAACACCCCAAGGGCCGGTCCCAGGCGCGTACGCCGGCAGGCTCGGGTCAGCGAGAGGGCTCGGCGAAGACGACCGCGTTGCTCAGGTACGCCGAACCGTTCCAGTCCTCGCAGGTGATCAGCACCAGGCGACCCGGGACGGACTGGTTGAACACGCGCCCGGCATCCTGGGCGAGCGTCGACTTGCGGTAGATCGCCACGCCGCTGACTCGGTAGTCGACCACGCCGCCCGTTGTGAGCACCCGGACCCGGTCACCGGACTCCAGGGTCTCGAGGTCGTCGAAGGCGCCGCCGCCCGTGCTGACCGTGTGACCCGTGATGAGTGCGGAACCACGATCGGCGCCTGGCCTGGACCCTGACCGCCACCACCCGAGTGTCCGAGGGTCGTCCGGCGGGAGAAGGACCCCATCCGGTGCGTCCACACCGATGACCCTGGCGTCCACGCCCAGTCGAGGGATGACCACTCGTGAGGGAATGCCCGCAGGTCGCGAGGAGGGGGTGGTTCGAGGCGGCCCTGGGGGGACGGCCGCCTCGAACCTGACCGCCGGCTCGACGACGAACGGCGAGGTCGCCTGCTCCGTCGGCACGCGGTCGGGATGGGGGGTGTGGGCTGCGACTCGCGCGGCCATCACGCCTCCCGAGACTGCAAGGGCGAGCCCGAGCGCGGAGACCGTCAGGGTCAGGCCTCCGCGCCCGGACGACCGGTCAGACCTGGTGAGCACCGCGCTCGCGCCGTCCCTGCCTCAAGGCCCCGGCGAGGAGCAGCATCAGCATCCCGGCCCCGACAAGACCCTGTCCGAGCACGCTGCCCGTCGGTCGGTCCGTGCCGGACGGTCCGCCGAGCCCGGCGGCAACCGCGGTCGGTACCGCCTCAGCCGTTCCGGCGACCTTGTGGGGAAGTGCCGTGGCCGTTCCGGCAACCTGGGCCGGCGCGAGCGAAGGGTCGGCTGCCTCGGTCGGCTTCGGCTTCTCGCTCGGCGCGACCTCGGGTTCGGGCGTCTTGGTCGGCTTCGGCTTCTCGGTCTCGGTCGGGAGGACGGCGCCCTTGGTGCAGACGCCCTTGCTCTCGGAGTGCCCGGCGGGAACCTCCACCTGGTCGCCAGGGATGTTCTTGCAACGGTCCGTCGACGGCGGAGGCGGCGGGGATGTGCCGCAGCCGGACCCGGCGCCGTTGTGGTCGCTGTTCGGGCAAGGGTCCTCCCCGTCCGTCGGGCACTGCTGGATCGTCGGCGTCGTCACCGTGGAGTCGAACGTCGACCACTCGCTCCAGACCGCCACCCACTCCTCGCCGTCCCAGTCGTGGGTCAGCGTCCGCTCCTGGTGGTCGACGGTGAACGTGTCGGCCCCGCAGTCGAGCACACCGGGCAGGTCCCGTGTCTCACGGACGTCGCTGGGCTTCGGGGGCTTGCAGCCGTTGCCGATCCAGGACAGCTTGTCGGTGTTCTGTCCGGCCTCGTCGTGCCTGACCCAGGCGGAGTCGGGGCCGGCGCCGACTTTCTCCCACCACGCGAACGGCGGGATGATGTCCTGTCGGTCCTGGTGCTCGGTGTGGCCCTGGGAGAGGATCGAGCTCGCTTCAGGGGACTGGACGACGTACCCCGTGGCGCCCTGGTTCTTGTGGCAGATCGTGACGCGGACCTGGTTGCCCTCCGGCTCCGAGCCGGCCGCCTGAGCCGATCCCGAGGTCCCCATCACGACGACCCCGGACAACAGCGTGGCAACGCCGATCCCTGCCAGCACCTTCGTCATCCGATCTCGGACCCGAAGTCTTGATCCACGCATCTGATCCACCCCACTTCTCGGGACCCGGAAGATCTGGGCGGGCATGGCAGTACGACGCGCGCGACGGCGTGGTCTGGTTCCCCCGGGGCACGACGTGCCCGATCGAACCCCCCGAACCGAAGCCACGGTTCATAACGGCCCCCCGGCCTTGACCTTCAGGACATGGGTCCTGTTGGTTGTTGTAACCCCCAACATGCACTCTTGCCCTGATGTGCCACCAATGGCAAGCGTTGAAACGGTGTGTCGTGGATGACGATGTACAAGTTTTCGACCCGCATCGTCGGAACGGACGCCCGGGGGCGACTTCACGAGCCAGGCCCAGAACTTGTCGTTTCGCCGACCGAGAGACGCCCTGCCTCGGCGACGAGGGACTTACCGCGGAGTAGGCTTTGCCCTCAGCAGACCGAGTGAGAGGCGATCAGTGAGCACGTTGGATGACCAGAGGCCGCGCGGGGGCCGGATGCCCCGCACCGCGCGTCGGGCCCAGCTCCTCGAGTCGGCCCTCGAAGTCTTCGTCGCCCAGGGCTACCACGCGGCCGCGATGGACGACATCGCCGATCGCGCCGGCGTCTCCAAGCCGGTCCTCTACCAGCACTTCCCGGGCAAGCTCGAGCTCTACCTCGCCCTCCTCGATCAGTCCTGCGACACGATCATCGAGGCCACGCGCAAGGCTCTGGAGGCGACCGACGACAACAAGGAGCGCGTCGCCGCGACGATGCAGGTCTTCTACGACTACGTCGCGAACGCCCACGGCGCCTTCCGCCTCGTCTTCGAGTCCGACCTCACGAACGAGCCCGCCGTGCGTGAGCGCGTCGACCGGGTGACCGCCGAGACCGCCGACCTCATCGCCGGTGTGATCCACGACGACACGGGCCTACCCAACGAGGCCTCCCGACTGCTCGCGGTCTCCCTGGTGGGCATGGCCCAGGTCAGTGCCCGGTTCTGGCTCGATGACCGGCGCGGGATCAGCCAGCACGACGCCGCCGACCTCGTCTCCAGCCTTGCCTGGCGCGGCATCCGAGGGTTCCCCCGCACCTAGAGCCCGCGGGGTCCGAAGGCACCCCCTAGCCGGGTAGGGTCGGCGTCGTACGCGTGCCACTGCCCTGGTGTGTCACGACGCCCGCCGGACAACCGGCCCCGAATGCAACGAGGAGGTCCTCCTATGGAGGTCAAGATCGGCGTCCAGAACGTGAACCGTGAGCTGGTCCTGGACATCGACCAGTCCGGTGAGGACATCGAGGCAGCCGTTGCCAAGGCCCTCTCCGGCGACGACCCTGTTGTCTCGCTGACAGACGACAAGGGCCGCAAGGTCCTGGTCCCCACCGACAAGCTCGCCTACATCGAGCTCGGCTCCCCCACGATCGGCCAGGTCGGCTTCCGGAGCTGACACTCCACCGCAGGAGGTTCCCATGGCCGGGACGGTGCTCTTCTACCTCGTCGTCGGACTCGTCGTCGGCCTGGTCGGGAAGTTCCTCGCACCCGGCGACAAGGACAACATCCCGCTCTGGCTCACCGTGCTGTGCGGCATCGGCGGCATGGCGATCGGCGGGTACATCTACGAGTCCTTCGGCGGCGACGGCAGCCCGGGCCTGGACTGGACCCAGGGCATCGTCGCCGTGATCACGGCCGTCGTGCTCGTGATCATCGCCTCGACGCTCACCGGACGGAACACCGCCGCACGCTGAGGTGCCCGGGTCTCAGGCGGCCAGGCCGAGGGCGGCCATGCGTTGCGCGTGGTTCTCGGTGAGCCGGGTGAACATCCGGCCGATCGCGGCGAGGTCCATGCCGGGTCGGTCGACGCCACCGGACAGCAACGCCGACAGGGCGTCCCTCTCCGCAGCGACCCGCTGGGCCTGCGACAGCGCCTCCCCCATCAGCCGCCGTCCCCAGAGCGCGAGACGGCCGCCGACGCGGTGGTCGGCCTCGATCGCCTTGCGGACCCGGTCGACGACGAACTCGGCCTGCCCCGAGTCTTCGAGGCTGTCGATGATCAGCTCGCGCGTGTCGGCGTCCACGAACGCCGCGACCTCCCGATAGAAGTCGGCCGCGAGACCGTCCCCGACGTAGGCCTTGACCAGGCCCTCGAGCCAGTCGCGGGGGGCGGTGTGCACGTGGAAGGCGTCGATCGGCGCCTGGAACGGCTTCATGGCATCGAACGGGTTCGCCCCGAGCTCGGCGAGCCGATCCTTGAGCCCGAGGAAGTGGCTGAGCTCGCGCGAGGCCATGGCAGCCAGCTCTGCCTTGTCCTCCAGGTCCGGCGCCATCTTGGCGTCCTCTGCCAGCCGCTCGAAGGCAGACATCTCGCCGTACGCGATCGCACCCAACAGGTCCACGACCGCCGCGAGATACGTGGGGTCCTCGAACGCGAGCGGCATCTCTGACTTGCCACTCGATTCGGGTGCGGACGCGGGACTCTCCAGCGGCATGTCGGTCATGCGCGCAGCCTACCGATAGACTCAGGTGGACATTACGTAGAGAGACAGGCAAGACCCCTGACTACCTTCAGAGAACTTGGGGTGCTCCCGGAGATCGCAGACGCCCTCGAGCGCGCCGGGATCACGACCCCCTTTCCCATCCAGGAGATGACCCTCTCGGTCGCCCTGATGGGCACCGACCTCATCGGCCAGGCACGCACCGGCACCGGCAAGACGCTGGCGTTCGGCATCCCGGTCATCCAGCGGACCCTCGCTCCGCACGACCCCGACCACGCCGACCTCGCCGCGCCCGACAAGCCCCAGGCGCTCGTGATCGCGCCGACTCGCGAGCTCGCGCTTCAAGTCACCAACGACCTCAAGACCGCTGCTGCCGACCGTGGCACGCGGATCCTCACCGTGTATGGCGGCGTGGGCTACGAGACCCAGCTCGATGCTCTGGCAGCCGGCGTCGACGT
>DATICF010000071.1:0-115833 GCA_035456965.1 Nocardioidaceae bacterium | reverse complement strand
CGGTTCTTCATTGACTGGCAGGATTTCACAGGCACAACGACGCCAACCCTGCTCGACCGCGTGCCAAGGCTGATCCTTGTTGCCCGTTCCTTCGATCCCCGCACAGACTCGGCCCTCCAATATCTCAAGGAGACGGGAGTGCCATGGAAGTTGATCCAGGTCGTCTTCTATGAAGACATGGATGGCAAGCGCGTCGTCGACGTCAACAACGGTGACCTCGAGGGCCCCAGCCTGTCACCGGTAGCGGTGCGCACCGGCTCCACCCCCCGACCCACGAACGGATCATCGAGCTCCTCCGTGCGAGCAAGTTCTGGGGTGACTTTGACGGACCTTCTTGAGCGGGGGGTTCTGCAACCTGACGAGCCCATCGTTTGGCGTCGGCCGCAAGTGGGCGAGGTCCATCACGCAACGATCGGCGCAAATGGCGAGGTCCGGCTGCAAGACGGCCGCAGTTCCGCGAGTTTGTCGATGGCTGCCGTGCTGCTCGTCGGCGGCAACTACAACGGATGGGAGTGCTGGACTGTCCCGAGACTCGGGGGAGTGAAGATCGGCACCTTGCGCAATGTGCCTGCCCCGCCCGACGGCGGCTGAAGGTAGCGACTCGCAGTGAGTGTTGCGGAGCCCGGAAAAGAATCGGGGTCGCGAGGATCATTGGCGATAGAGATGGTGTTGCGAGGGTCCTGCGTCCAACAGGTACGTCGCCATCCCCCAACTGCTGCTGCCGATGCTGACCGAGCGCACCGAGGGCAAGGCACCCGACGCGTTGGTGTTCACCGCGCCGAACGGCGGCTACCTGCGCAACCGGAACTGGCGGCAGCGGTCAGGCTTCGACCAGGCGGCCAAGGAACTCGGACTGGTCGTGACGCCGCACGACCTCCGTCGCACGTTCGGCACCCTGGCTCGCGCTGCCGGTGCGGACCTCCGCTGGATCCAGAAGGCGATGGGCCACGAGTCGATCACCACGACGGCGCGCATCTACGCGCACCTCTATGACGACGAGCTCGACAGCGTGGCGGCCGCGCTCGACCGGATCGGACGCGGCGAATGAGCCTCTACAATTGCCAGCCGTCCGGAGTGGTGACGTCAGACGCTCTCGAACAGGTGAGTGCTGGGGGTGTAGTCGATCTTCCAATCGGCATACACACCCAGGGTCCCGTCCTCGGTGCAGCGCATCCCGAGATAGACCCAGCGGGGGTCCCCGTCGTCGTACAAAGCGAAGCCAACTGCGACGTTGAAGGTCTCGCCGCCGCATGGGCATTCGGCGGGCCCCATGTCGGCATCCTCGACGTAGTCTGCCGAGTCGAGCATGAGGACGGTGGCTCCGCACGCGTCGCACGTCCGCTCGGCGCATCCCTCTTCGTCGTCGGCACGGATGCGGAACGTGACAGAGCCACACGCACCGCACCTGGCGTGGGCAACTCGTCGGACGGGATACCCCTGTTCGCTGTAGCCGGCCAGGTACTCGTCGATGTCGGCCGGCTCGGTGCCGGTCCATCCGTTGGTGCCGCGGCTGGTGATCACCCGCGTGAGAGTACCGACAAGCGGTCTATCCGGCGCGGGGGCATTCCGGGGGCACCCATGGCCACATACGGCCAAAATGCGGCCACGAAGCGGTCTCTGGGCATGAAGAAAGCCCAGGCCGTGATCGCCATAGTGGCGCTGACCTGGGCTTTTGTGTGGAGCCGCCTGTCGGAATCGAACCGACGACCTATTCATTACGAGTGAATCGCTCTGCCGACTGAGCTAAGGCGGCCTGTGCCCGCGCGCGAGCACGCCAGGGAAGTATACGGATAGCCGCGCCCTCGGACGAATCGGCTGCCCCCGGGCCCTCCCCCGTCGGCCCGGAGGCAGCCCCAAGCGCGTCAGGCTGCGACAACAGCCTCGCGGCGCTCGTTCGCGGCGCGGCCGGTCAGCCACTCCTGCTCGGCCCCACACCAGCAGGTGTAGGTCACGAGGATGCCGTGGTCGGTGTTGACCATGGAGGTCACCTGGGTCGGAAAGATCAGCTGGCGCTTGTGGCAGGACGTGCAGATGCGGTCGAACATGGCGACCTCCCTCGAAGAGTCTGGATCAGCGTTCTCACAAAGGATGTCGGGTTTCATAGCATAGGGGTAGCCTCACTTTCCGAGATCTGTCATAGGGGATACCTATGCTTTCGCTGCACCAGCTGCGCTGCTTCCTCGCGGCGTACGAGCACGGCTCGCTGACCGCCGCCGCGGACGACCTCGGCTACGCCCAGCCCTCGATCTCCGAGCAGATCCGCTCCCTGGAGCGCTCCCTCGGCACCCCGCTCTTCACCCGCCTGGGTCGCGGCGTGGTCCCCACCCCCGCAGCCGAGGAGATGCGCCCCCACGCCGAGCGCGCCCTCGCCGCCGCCGAGGAAGCGCGCAGGGCAGCCCGCGACGTCTCCGCGCTCGAGACAGGGACCGTCCGGTTCGGCATGTTCGGCACCGCTCGCCTGTACGCCGGGGCAGGGCTGGTCGCCGACGTACTGGCCCGCCATCCCGGGGTCCGGGTCGAGCTCGTGGGTCAGAACTCAACTGACGTCCAGGAGGACCTGCGCCGTGGCCGGATCGAGGCAGCGATGATCGCGGTGCCGGCCGTGAGCAGCGAGTCCATGTCCGTCACCCCTGTCGCGCGCGACGAGCTCGTCTACATCAGCAGCGACCCCGAGAAGGTCGCGTCCCCCGTCACCGCGGCCAGGCTCTCCCAGGCGTCGCTGGTGATGTCGGAGACCACCTGGCGCGCCGACGACTCCACCCGCATCGTGCTCCGGCAGATGCTCCACGAGACCGGGCACAACCCGCAGACCCGCGTCGAGGTGGAGGACGTCGAGACCGCCGTCGAGCTCGTCGGCATGGGGCTCGTGGACTCCGTCGTACCCAAGGGTGTCGTCGACGAGCTCCTCCCCCGCCTCGCGCCCGACGCCGGTTGGGTCTCCCTGCGGCCCCGGCAGTACGACACGCTCGCGATCGTCCACCGCGCCGACGCCACGCTCTCGGCGGCGGCACGCCTGATGATCGAGCTCGCCACCAAGCGCATCCAGCAGATCTGCGAGCCCGTCCGCCCCCGTTGAGCAACCGGCGCCGAGCTCAGCGGCCCTCGAGCAGCGGCCCCGCCGGGTCGTGACGGAGCCCCTTGCGTCGGGCGGCGATCCCGGACAGCGCCTCGAGGGCGACCCGGTTGGCGAGGTAGGCCGTGATCTCGGCGTGGTCGTAGGGCGGGGAGACCTCGACGATGTCGATCCCCACGACGGGAAGCTCCAGGCAGATCCGGCGTACGGAGTCCAGGAGCTGGCGTGCCGACAGTCCACCCGGCTCCGGCGTACCCGTGCCTGGCGCGTGCCCGGGGTCGCAGACGTCGACGTCGACGGACAGGAACACGCCATCGCACTCGTCGAGCGCGATCTCGAACGCCTCGTCGAGGCAGGCGTCGAGCCCGCGCGCACCGATCTCGGTCATCTCGTACGACCGCATCCGCTGCTCGGCCATCCACGACAGCGTCTCCGGGCCGGGCCAGTAGCCGCGCAACCCGATCTGCAGGAAACGGTCGCCGCGCAGCGCCCCCGACTCGATCAGCCGGCGCATCGGCTGCCCGTGCCCGTAGAGCGACCCGAACTCGATGTCCCCGGTGTCGGCGTGTGCGTCGAAGTGCAGCATCGACACCCGGCCGTAGCCGTGGTGCCGCGCGACCCCGGTGGCGTCCGGCAGCGCGATCGTGTGGTCGCCCCCGAGCACGAGAGGTACGGCGCCCGCGGCGCTGACCTTGTACACCGCCTCCTCGAGCGAGCCGATCGACTCCATCACGTCGCCGGAGTACATCTCCACATCGCCTGCGTCCACGACGGCGAGGTCCTGCAACGCGTCGACACGCAGCGCGAGGTGCGGCCGCGAACCGTCCTGGGGCAGGTAGCAGGTCTGCCGGATCGCCATGGGCCCGAACCGCGCGCCCGGCCGGTTCGAGGTTCCCCCGTCGAACGGCGCCCCGATGATCACGACATCGGCGTCGGTGTAGGTGTCCGGCTCGTCGAGGTCGCAGCGCTCGACGCCGAGGAAGGTGATGTCGGGGCCGAACTGCGGTCCGTAACGGGTCATGGGCTCATCATGCCCCCGGATCAGCAGCTGACGTCGGACTCCGGGACCTCCCCCGAGACGAGGTAGGACTCCACGACGTCGTCCACGCACTGGTTGCCGGCGTTGTAGCCGGTGTGGCCGTCACCATCGCGCGCCACGAGCACACCCGAGTCGAGCTGTGACGCGAGCGCCTCGGCCCACTCGAGCGGCGTCGCGGGGTCGCGGCTCGTGCCGATCACCAGGATCGGCTCGGCGCCCTCGGCGGTCAGCTTCCCCGGGTTGCGCATGCCGTCGACCGGCCACTGCTCGCAGCTCGAGAGGCCGTAGGCGAAGATCGCTCCGAAGGTCGGCGAGGCCTTCTCGAACTTCGGCACCAGGTCGGCGACCTCGGACGACGGCATCGTGTCGTCGTGGTCGAGGCAGTTCACGGCGTACAACGCCTCCAGCGAGTTGTCGAGATACCCATCGGGGCCGCGCGAGGTGTAGGCGTCGGACAGCGTCATCAGCGCCTGGCCCTCCCCGTCGAAGCCGGACCGGAGCGCCTGGTCCAGCAGCGGCCAGTAGCCCTCGTTGTAGAGCGGGGCCCAGATGCCGAGCACCGCGTTGCCCACCTCGAGCTGCCGATCGTTGGAGGCCGGAAGCGGGCGGCGCTCGACCTCGTCGAGGAACTCACGAATCCGCTTGGTCCCGGCGTCGACGCTGTCGCCCAGGAAGCAGTCGCCGCGGTCGACGCAGGCCTTCACGTACGCCCGGAGCGCCACCTCGAACCCTCGCGCCTGGACCAGGCTCATCTCCTCGTTCGACAGGCTCGGGTCGATCGCCCCGTCGAGCACCATCCGGCCGACGCGCTCCGGGAAGAGCTCGGCGTACGTCGCCCCGAGGAACGTGCCGTACGACGCGCCGAACCAGCTCAACCGCCGGTCTCCCAGCACCTCGCGGATGATGTCGATGTCACGGGCCGCCTCAGCGGTGGACACGTGCGAGGCGAGGTCGCCGCTCTGCGCGACACAGCCTTCACCGAACTCACGGATCATCTCGTCGGCGCTCTTTACCTCCGCGGGTGTGTCCGGGTCAGGGTCGCTGGCCACGAACGTGTCGAGCTTCTCGTCGGGGAGGCAGTCGATCGGCGTGCTCTCGCCGACGCCGCGCGGGTCGAAGCCGACGATGTCGAAGGCCTGGCGCACCTCGGAGCCGAAGTAGGTGCTCGCGTTCGCGGCGTAGCCGATGCCGGACCCGCCCGGGCCACCCGGGTTCACCACCAGCGAGCCGATCCGCTGCTTGTCGTTCGCCGCTTTCACGCGCAGCAGCGCGATCTCGATCGTCTCCCCGTCGGGCTCCTCGTAGTCCAACGGCACCCGGATCTCGGCGCACTCGAGGTCACCCCGGCACGTGCGCCACTCCACGTCCTGCGAGTAGTACTGCTCCAGGTCGGCAGCCCCCTCGTCGCCCGCGGGGGTCGTGGGCACCGGCTTCGCGGACAGCGTCGGTGACGGCAGCGCCTCCGGCTTCTCCTCGCCACCCGCGAAGAGGCAGCCGCTCACTGCGGTCGCGAGTACGACGGTCAGGGCGACTGCGCTGAAGCGCCTCCGTGCGGGGCGGGTGAGAGTCGTGGGCACGCCCTCCACCCTATGCGCAGCAGCCAGGAACCTTGTCTAAAGGCGCAACGAGAGCATCATCGACTCCAGGGCCAGGAGGGGTGGCACCTGGAACTCCAGCATCTTCTCGCGGGCGGCGAAGACCGCATCGATGCGACGGAGGTTCTGCTCAGGGGTGGACTGCCTCGCCAGCCCGGAGATCTCGCGGCGCATCTCCTCGTTGACGAGGTCGCCGGGCGCCCCGGTCTGCACCGCGATCACGTCGCGGTACACCGACACGAGGTCCATGAGGCAGCGGTCCACCACGTCGAGGGTGCGGCGCTTCCCCCTCTGCTTCTGGCTCTCGGTGAGCTGCGACAGCGCCGCCTTGTAGGAGCGGGAGCTCCTGGCCTTGCGGTCGCTGCCGAACAGCGCGTCGAGGTCCTCGCGCTCGCGGGCGTTGATCTGCTCGCCGACGGCCTCGGTCTCGACCTTGGCGATGTCGACGAGGTTGGCGGCGGCGTTCATGCACGCACCGAGTGAGGTCAGCCCGGCCGGGATCGAGACCACCTCGCGGCGGCGGTTGCGGGTGCCCTCGTCGGCGGCGAGCGCCTTGGCCCGGCCGATGTGCCCCTGGCTGGCCCGTGCCGCGTAGGCGGCGAGCGCCGGGTCGACGCCGTGCCGGGTCACCAGGAAGTCACCGACCTCGGCGGCGGTCGGCGTGCTGAGCACGATGTTGCGGCACCGGGACCGGATGGTCGGCAGGACGTCCTCGACCGTGGGTGCGCACAGCAGCCACAGCGTGCGGGGGGCGGGCTCCTCGACCGCCTTGAGCAGTGCGTTTCCGGAGCTGTCGTTGAGGCGGTCGGCGTCCTCCACGATCATGACCTGCCAGCGTCCCTGCGCCGGAGTGAGCGCAGCGCGCATCACGAGGTTGCGGATCCCGTCGACCTTGATCACCGCTGTCTCGGTGCGGGAGACGCTCACGTCGGGGTGCGACCCGGCCAGCACGGTGTGGCAGGTGTGGCACTCGCCGCAGCCGCCGCGCTCGCACTGGAGGGCAGCGGCGAAGGCGAGGGCGGCGTTGGAGCGGCCGGACCCGGGCGGGCCGGTGAACAGCCAGGCGTGGGTCATGCCGTGACCCGATACCGCTCGTTGCAGCGTGGCGATCGCGTGCTGCTGCCCCACCAGGGACGACCAGACGGCGGGCGCAGTGGCGGGGGCGCTCATGCGCGGCGCTCCGGCTGCTCGTGCGCCGCCCCGTGCTCCGGCTCCACCGTGAGCGGCTGAGTGGCGTCAGGCTCCAGCCCTGGGCCGGAACGGTCCGCGCCGGCCTCGATCCGGGGGCGCCGCACGGCCTGCTCCAGCAGCGGCGTGACCCGCGCTCGCACGACCGCGGCGATCTCCTCGACCGGGCGGCGGGCGTCGACGACCAGGTAGTGCTCGCTGTGCGCGGAGGCAAGCCGCAGGAACGCCTGGCGCACCCGCTCGTGGAACTCCAGCGACTCGGCCTCGATCCGGTCGCGCTCGTCGAACCGGGTGAGCCCGGTCTGGGGCGGCAGGTCGAGAAGCACGGTCAGGTGCGGGCGCAGGTCGCCGGTGGCCCAGCGCGCCACCCTCTCCACCTCGCGGTCGGCCAGGTCACGGCCGGCGCCCTGGTAGGCAAGCGTGGAGTCGACGTACCGGTCGGTGATCACGACCTCGCCACGAGCCAGCGCGGGGATGACGACGCGCTCGACGTGCTCTGCCTTGTCCGCGGCGTAGAGCAGTGCCTCGGTGCGGTGGGAGATGTTCCCGGTGGAGGGGTCGAGCACGATCCTGCGCAGCGTCTGCCCGACCTCGGTGTCGCCCGGCTCGTGCGTCAGCAGGACGTCGTACCCCTCGCCCTGCAGCCACCGGGAGAGCTCGCGCGCCTGCGTCGACTTGCCCGCTCCCTCGCCGCCCTCGAGAGCGACGAAGACGCCGGTCGCGGAGTACACCCCCGCCGAGCCGGTGAAGGCGTTGCGCAGGTCGTTCACCAAGGGGACCCCTTTTCGGTCATCCATCTGACGATAGGAGGCGACACCGACAACCGTCATCACGACCGCGGCGATCAGGAAGGTGAAGGCGGCACCGTTGTAGGTGAACGACTTGCCCAGGACCTCGTAGTCGTGGGCGCCGATCAGACCGGCGATGGCCGGTGCGGTCGCCAGCACCAGGGCGAGGGCAAGGCGGATCATCGAGCCGACGAACGCGAAGGTTCGTCCGCGGATCTCGTCGGGCACCTCGAGCCCGAGCAGGGTGTAGCCGGTGATCCAGCCGACGCCCGAGAGGAAGCCGAGCACCAGCGTGAGCCCGGTGACGACCTCGAGCTGCTGGACCAGGGCGAGCGGGAAGAGGGTGATCCCCGCGCCGATCAGCGCGAGGCCGAACATCCTGCGCCGCGACAGGCCCATCAGCAGCCGCGGCCCCCACCACATGCCCACCCCGAGGCCGAGGAAGACGGTGCCGAAGAGCACGCCGTAGCCAGGCTCGCCACCGCCGAGGTCTGCCACGAAGGTGCGCGCCAGGCCGATCACGACACCGCCGGCCGCGAACGCCCCGACGATGCCGAGCACGAGCCCGCGTACGACGGGCGTGCCGCCGACGTACTTCCAGCCGTCGAGCACGACACGCACCGGGCTGCCGGCGTACTCGGAGCCCGTCGCAGGACCACGCGGGATGTGCGTGAGCCGGGAGATGACGATGCCGGAGACGATGAACGAGACGCCGTTGAAGTACAGCGCGAGGTCGATCGGGCCGAGCCAGTCGACGAAGACGTTGCGGTAGAAGTTGTCCACCATCGTCAGCGCCGTGAACAGCGCCGCCGCGGGCAGCGCCGAGCCGTACGTGGTGGCCATGCTGATCTGGTTCGCCGACTCGAGGCGGTGGCGGGGCACCAGGTTCGGGACGGTGGCGTCCTTCGCGGGCAGCCACACCAGGCTGACGATCTCGACCAGCACCGTCACCACGAAGACCCACCACAGGGTCCCCACGATCGGGATGGTCACGAACAGCGCGCCACGGATGTAGTCGCCCCAGATCAGCGTGAAGCGGCGGTCGATGCGGTCCGCGATGTAGCCGGCGACCGGGCCCATGACCAGGGCAGGGAGCACGCGGAGGAACAGGACGCCGGCGATCGCGAAGTTCTGCGCGGCGTAGGACCCGCCGCTCGACTGCGCGGCGAACTCGTTGGCCAGGGCGGTCAGGGCGAGCAGACCGATCCAGTCACCGAGACTGGACAGCCCGAGCCCGACCCACAGCAGGCGGAAGTCGTGGATCCGCATCACCGCGAGAAGCGAGTGCGTCTGGGCGTGCCTCAGCTCCTCGACCCCGGAGGCCGAGGAATGCATGGCCTCTTGGTCGCTCACAGCGCCTACCCTACGAGGAGACCTACGTCGACTTCTTGGTAGCGGCCTTCTTCGTCGTGCCCTTTTTCGCCGTGCTCTTCTTCGCCGTGCTCTTCTTGGCCGTCTTCTTCGCGGTCTTCTTGGCGCCGCGCTTCTTCGGCGCCGGGCCCTTGGCACGCTTCTCGGCGAGCAGCTCGGCGGCCCGCTCCAGGGTCACCGTGGCCTCGTCGTCGCCCTGGCGCAGGGTCGCGTTGTACTCCCCATCGGTGACATAAGGCCCGAACCGCCCGCTCTTCACGGTGACCTTGTTGCCCGTCGCCGGGTCATCGCCGAGCTCACGACCGGGGTTCGCCGCCGCGCGGCCCCGCGTCTTGGGCTGCTTGTAGATCTCGAGGGCCTCCTCGAGGGTGATCGTGAGGAGCTTCTCCTCCTCCTCGATCGAGCGGGAGTCGGTGCCCTTCTTGAGGTACGGCCCGTAACGACCGTTCTGGGCGGTGATCTCATCGCCCGACTCGGGGTCCTTGCCGACCACCCGCGGCAGCGTCAGCAGGCGCAGCGCGTCGTCGAGCGTGATGGTGTCCAGCGACATCGTCTTGAACAGCGACGAGGTGCGGGGCTTCGCGCTCTTCGGCGCGTCCTCGGGGAGCACCTCCGTGACGAACGGGCCGTAGCGGCCGTTCTTCGCCACGATCAGGTTGCCGCTCTCGGGGTCCTTTCCGAGCTCGGTCTCGGCGCCCGCCGGGTTCGCGAGGAGCTCCTTGGCCTTCTCCTCGCCCAGCTCGTCGGGCGGCAGGTCCTCGGGCACGTTGGCCCGCTTGCCGTCCTGGGTCTCGATGTAGGGACCGTAGCGACCGACGCGGAGGTCGATCCCGTCGACGATCGGGAAGGTGGCCAGCTCGCGGGCGTCGATCTCGCCCAGCTCGGTCACCAGCTTGTGCAGCCCCTCGACGTCCCCGGTGCCGAAGTAGAACGCCGCGAGCTCGGTGTTCCGCTCCCGCCGCCCGGCGGCGATCTCGTCGAGCGCGTCCTCCATCTGCGCGGTGAACTCGTAGGACACCAGCCGCGAGAAGTGTTCCTCCAGCAGCCGGATCACCGAGAACGCCAGCCACGCCGGCACCAGCGCGGTGCCCTTCTTGTAGACGTAGCCGCGGTTGAGGATGGTGCCGATGATCGAGGCGTACGTCGACGGCCGGCCGATCTCCCGCTCCTCCAGCTCGCGGATCAGCGTGGCCTCGGTGTAGCGAGCAGGAGGCTTCGTCTCGTGGCCCGCTGCCTTGAGCGCCGCCGCCGAGACGGGGTCCCCCTCGGCCACGGCGGGCAGGCGGGTCTCCCGGTCGTCGGACTCGGCACTCGGGTCGTCGGAGCCCTCGACGTACGCCTTGAGGAAGCCGTGGAAGGTGATCACGCGGCCGGACGCGGCGAAGACGCAGTCCTCGCCGGTCGCGGCGGTGCCGCCGAGACGGATGGACACCGATCGACCCTCGGCGTCCTTCATCTGCGATGCGACGGTGCGCATCCAGATCAGCTCGTAGAGCCGGAACTCGTCGCCGGAGAGGCCGGTCTCGGCCGGGGTCCGGAAGCGCTCGCCCGCGGGCCGGATCGCCTCGTGGGCCTCCTGGGCGTTCTTGACCTTCGACGCGAACGCCCGCGGCTTGTCGGGGAGGTACTCCGCCCCGAACAGCTCCCGGACCTGCTCACGAGCAGCGGCGATCGCCGACTCCGACAGCGTGATCGAGTCGGTACGCATGTAGGTGATGAAGCCGTTCTCGTACAGCCGCTGCGCGATCTGCATGGTCCGCGAGGCGCCGTAGCCGAGCTTGCGGGACGCCTCCTGCTGCAGCGTCGTGGTGCGGAACGGAGCGTACGGCGAGCGCTTGTAGGGCTTGGACTCGACCGAGCGGATCGCGAAGTCGGTGTCGTGGAGCGCGGCGACGAGGGCCTCGGCGCGGGAACGGTCCAGGTGGACGACCTGGGCACCGTCCTTGAGCTGCCCTTGCGCGGTGAAGTCGCTGCCGCGGGCCACGCGGGACCCGTCGACCGAGTGCAGCTTGGCCGGGAACATCCGCTCGTCGTGCTTGGCCCCGGCGTCGAAGCTGCCCTCGAGGTCCCAGTACGACGCGGCCCGGAACGCCATGCGCTCGCGCTCGCGGGCAACCACCAGCCGGGTCGCGACCGACTGGACGCGGCCCGCGGACAGGCCGGACATGACCTTCTTCCACAGGACCGGCGAGACCTCGTAGCCGTAGAGCCGGTCGAGGATGCGCCGTGCCTCCTGCGCCTCGACGAGGTCCTGGTCGATGTCACGGGGGTTCTCGACGGCGGCGCTGATCGCCTGCGGGGTGATCTCGTGGAAGACCATCCGCTTCACGGGGATCTTCGGCTTGAGCTCGTCGTAGAGGTGCCAGGCGATGGCCTCTCCCTCGCGGTCCTCATCGGTGGCGAGGTAGAGCTCGTCGGCTTCCTTCAGCAGCTTCTTCAGCTTGGTGATGTGGCTCTTCTTGTCCGACGAGACGACGTAGTAAGGCTTGAAGTCGTTGTCGATGTCCACGCCCAGGCGGGCCCAAGGCTGGCCCTTGATCGTCGCCGGGATGTCCGAGGCGCTCTGCGGGAGGTCGCGGATGTGGCCGATGGAGGACTCCACGACGTAGCCCCGGCCGAGATACCCCGCGATCGTCTTCGCCTTGGCAGGCGACTCGACGATCACGAGCTTGTGACCGGCGCCGTTCTGAGAGTTCTTGACTGCCACTTGTTCGCTACTCCTCGATCAGAGCGTCCCTCGACCCGCCGTAGAGGCGGCGGGGCTAGCACGCCACGGTAACGGTAACCGCCCCCTGGTGAGGTTCCAGACCCCGTCCCGCCGGACGAGTCTCACGACCCGCCGGTCAGGAACCCCTCGACCAGAAGCTCGCGGACCACTGGAAGATACTCCCGCCTCACCGCGGCTTCGTCGCGATCGAGCAAGGTGGCCAGCGCGTCGAGGATCTGCCCGACCCTCAGGTCGCCGTCACAGGCGCCGACCAGGCCGGCCTCGACGGTGTCGGCAGTGCGGGCCCGGCGCAGGCCGCGCTGCTGGCGCAGGACGATCTGCTCGGGGTCCTCGGCGCCGGGCTCCCCGAACGTCTCCTGGCGTACGTCGACCCGCGCCACCAGGCGGGCCGCGAGCAGCGCCGCGTCGTCCAGCGACCGCTCGAGCTCAACCCGGCTCGCCCAGTCGGCGATCTCCCGACCGAGGGGCTGCTCGACCTCGTAGGGCCACTCCTCGAACCTCAGCACCGGCTCGTCGCGGTCGGTGCGATGCAGGTTCAGCCAGCCGAAGCCGACCCCCTCGACCCCCTGCTCCTCGAACCACCCGAGCCAGGTGTCGTACCGCTCGGCGTACTCGTCGGTGCCGTGCAGCCCGGCGTCCTTGAGCCACAGCTCGACGTACTCCGCCGGGTCCGCGACCTCGCGCTGCACAACCCATGCGTCGCACCCCGACCCCTGGAACCACGGGCTCAGCCGCTCGCCCCAGGGTCGGTCCTTCTCGATGACCCAGTTCGCCAGCACCTGGCACCAGCCGTCGGCGCGCAGGTGTGCGGGTGCGCCGCTGACGACCCGGCGCACCACCTCGTCACCCGGCAGGCCGGAGTCGCGGTAGACCAGGCGCTCCCCCGTCGCCGGCGAGATCACGAACGGCGGGTTCGTCACGATCAGGTCGAATAGCTCGTCGGCAACCGGTTCGTACAGGCTCCCCTCGCGCACGTCGACGCCCTCGACGCCGTTCAGCTCGGCGTTGAGCCGGGTCATCCACAGCGCGCGCTGGTTGACGTCGGTGGCCACGACCTCGCGGACGTGGGAGGCGAGGTGCAGGGCCTGGACGCCACAGCCGGTGCCCAGGTCGAGCGCCCGCTCGACGGGCTCGCGGACGGTCAGCTGCGCCAGCGACGTGGAGGCGGAGCTGATGCCGAGGACGTGATCGCCCCCGACACGCAGGTTGCGCCCGTCGAGCCCCGGGGTGAGGTCGCTGAGGACCCACAGGTCGTGGTCCTCGTCCGCATACGGTCGTACGTCGACCAGCGCCCTGAGCTCGCCGCCGGAGCGCTGCACGATGCCGACCTCCTCGAGAGGCCCGACGAGGCCGGGAAGGGCCGTCTCGGCGGCCCGGAGGTCGACGGGCGCCTGGAGCAGCCACAGCCGGGTGAGCGTGGCCAGAGGTGACCCGTCGCGGGTCGCCCGCAGGCCCGGGGTCGTCTCGTTGCGGGACAGGGCGGCATGTGCGGTCGAGCCGAGAAGGCCGGCCACACCGTCGTAGGTGTAGCCGGCCTTCTCGAGCGCGGCACGCAGCCGCCTGATCGTGTCCGAGGCTCAGCCCTTCTTCGTGGACTGCTCGAAGGTCTCGTGCCAGGTCTCGGGGGCGACGAGCTCCGGCAGCGCCTTGCGGTACTCCTCCGCGAGCCGCGGCCACTCCTTGGCCAGCCGGCTGTGGAGCGCGATGGACCGCTTGAGGAGGTCCTTGGCCAGCTGTGGGTTGCGCTTGTACCAGGACACCGAGGTGCCGTCGGCCGAGGAGACCAGGGCGGAGTCGAGCTGCATGAGCTTCCACCACTTGAGGTCCAGGTGCGGCACGGTGGCCTGCGGGTGCTTCTTCGACAGGTCACTCGGCGGGACGACCTGCTTGAGCGCACCCTTGGCGACCGTCTTGAGACGGCCGACCGGGCCCACGGGGGCGGCGACGTCGCGCCCCTTGCGCGGGGGCTTCTTGCGCCGCGGCACGGGGTAGGCGTCGAGCTCGGGCTGGGACCGGGAGTCGTCGTACCCCTTCCGGAGCTCGCGGAGCTCACCGAGCCGCTCACGCACGTCGCGGTGCATGCGCTGGGGCCCCTCGAGGATGTCCTCGATCGCCATCAGGCCCATCTCCGCGGGGCTGTACTGCATCGACAGCAGGTGGCGGACCTGGGTCTGGAAGCTCTCGAAGATGAGGTTTCCGCCGTGCTCGTAGGGCGAGTGCAGCAGCGCGGCCACGATCCGGTTGCGGCGGTGGAAGTAGGCCTGCCAGTCGATCGTGTCGTCCTTCTCGTGCCACGGCACGTGCCAGACGGCGACACCGGGCAGGGTGACGGTCGGGTAGCCCGCCTCGCCGGCGCGGAGGCCGAACTCCGCGTCGTCCCACTTGATGAACATCGGCAGCGAGAGCCCGATCTCCTTGACCACCTTGGTCGGGATCAGGCACTGCCACCAGCCGTTGTAGTCGACGTCCACGCGCCGGTGCAGCCACGTCGTCGAACGCAGCGAGCGGGTGGCGAAGTTGTGGCCGTGCTTGGTGTTGGGAGCCGCGCCCCAGAACCAGCGCCAGCGGTCGACGGTCTCGCCGTAGGCGTGCATGACCGAACGGTCGTAGAGGCTGAACATCTGCCCGCCCACGAGCGTGGGTCGCTTCGCGAGGTCGGCGAAGGCCAGGGCACGGAGGATGCCCTCCGGCTCGGCCACCACGTCGTCGTCGAGGAGGAGGACGTAGTCCGCGTCGCCCTTGGCGACGGTCTCGTCCATGGCACGGGAGAAGCCGCCCGAGCCGCCGAGGTTGCCCTGCTCGACGACGCGGAGCTTGGGCCCGAGCTTGGCCGCGGCGTCGTCGAAGCGCGGCTCGTCCTTGACCTTCTGGGTGCCCTGGTCGACCACGTAGATCTCGTCGAGGATGTCGAGCACATCGGGCTCGTTGCCGAGGGCGACGAGCTGGTCGACGCAGAAGTCGGGCCGGTTGAACGTGGTGATCCCGATGGAGACCAGGCCAGGAGTGGTCTTCTCGGTCTCGAACCCCCACACGCCCGACAGGACGAGGGCCTCGCTCTCGCCGGCCTCGACGTCGTACCAGTACCAGCCGCCGTCGATGAACGGCTTCAGCGGCAGGTCGAAGGTGTAGGTCTTCGCCGTGGGGCTGTCGAAGGTGACGCCGTCGGCGCGCTGCACGTGACCCTTGGCCGTCGACCGGTAGACGGTCAGCGCGCCCTCGCCCCGCACGGTGACCTGGAGGCGCACGGTGGAGAACTCCGTCCAGCGGCGCCAGTAGCCTGCGGGGAACGCGTTGAAGTAGGTGCCGAAGGTCAGCCGCCGCTCGGGCTGGATCACCGCACCCTCGCCGGTGATCTTGCCGAAGCCGCTGAGGCTGACCGCCTCGGTGGCGCCCGACTTGTCGGCGTTGGTGTAGTTGACCGCGTCGCCCTTGTCGTCGGAGGTGTCACCCAGGGCGCCTGCGGAGGACTCTGACTGGGTCGCTCCGAAGCCCGAGACGCCCGCGACGTACAGCGGCCGGATGTCGATCTCCTGGTCGGGGCGCAGGATCGTGCGGTGCACGACGCGGAAGCTCGGGTCGGTCTCGATCTCCACTGAGCCCCCGGCGGAAGGCATGGCGACGGTGTCAGTCAAGGCGTGTCCTCGTCGATGGGGAAGGGTCCGTTTCAGACGCGGGTCACGGTACCAGCGTCCTCGGGGGTGACCGCCCGCGCAGTGAGCAGCACGACGCCCGCCCCCAACCGCCCAGAGTCCCCCGTGGGCGCGTTCTCGAAACCGGGACGTGGCTCACCCCTGAGACGACGAGGGCCCGCCGGCGTGCGCCGACGGGCCCTGCGTGTGCTCCTGGAGCGGGTCAGACCCCGACCGTCTCCGTGGCCGGAACCGGCTCCGGCTCCGAGTCACCGATCGCGACCGGACGCCGCTTGGAGATGTAGACCGCGCCCGCGATGATCAGCACCGCCACGACGGCGATCCCGATCCGGAGCGGGTCGTTGGCGTTCTCGCCGAAGGACATCGAGACCACAGCCGGTGCGATCAGCAGCGAGACCAGGTTCATCACCTTGAGCAGCGGGTTGATCGCGGGGCCTGCGGTGTCCTTGAACGGGTCACCGACGGTGTCGCCGATCACGGTCGCCTCGTGGGCCGGCGAGCCCTTCCCGCCGTGGTAGCCGTCCTCGACCAGCTTCTTCGAGTTGTCCCAGGCTCCACCGGAGTTGGCGAGGAAGACCGCCATCAGGGTTCCGACACCGATCGCGCCTGCAAGATAGGCGCCCAGTGGCGCAGCACCCAGCCCGAAGCCCACGGCTATCGGCGCGAGGATCGCCAGCAGGCCCGGGGTGGCGAGCTCGCGCAGCGAGTCCCGGGTGCAGATGTCCACGACCCGGCCGTACTCGGGACGGCCCGTGCCCTCCATGATCCCGGGGATCTCCCTGAACTGGCGGCGCACCTCGAACACGACGGCACCGGCCGCCCGACCGACGGCGTTGATCGCCAGGCCGGTGAAGAGGAACACGACGGAGGCTCCGATGAGGAGGCCGACCAGGTTCGCGGGGTTGGCGACGTTGAGCACGCCGGTGAGACCGATGAGCTCCTCGGCGGTCGAGGGCTGCGCGTTCGAGTCCTCTGCAGCGCCCGAGACGGCGTTGGTGAACGAACCGAACAGCGCGGTCGCGGCGAGGACCGCCGTGGCGATCGCGATGCCCTTCGTGATCGCCTTGGTGGTGTTCCCGACCGCGTCGAGCTCGGTGAGGATGGCAGCGCCCTTCTCGTCGACGTCCCCCGACATCTCCGCGATGCCCTGGGCGTTGTCCGAGACCGGACCGAAGGTGTCCATCGCCACGATCACGCCGACCGTCGTGAGGAGGCCGGTGCCGGCGAGCGCCACCGCGAACAGCGAGACGACGGTGACGCCGCCACCGAGCAGGAACGCGCCGTAGACGGCCGCGCCGATGACCAGAGCGGTGTAGACCGCGGACTCGAAGCCGACCGAGAGGCCGGAGAGGATGACCGTCGCGGGACCGGTGAGGGCGGTCTTGCCCACGTCCTTGACGGGGCGGTGCTCGGTGCCGGTGAAGTACCCGGTGAGCGCCAGGATCAGCGCTGCCAGCACGATGCCGATCAGGACGGCGCCGGTCGCGATCCACCGCGGGTCACCGGTCGCCGCCGTGTTGTCGCCAAGGATGCGGGCCAGCAGGCTGCCGGAGTCCGAGACATCCGTGAGCCCCGCGAACGAGCTGGGAAGGTAGACGAATGCTGCGATCGTCGACAGCACCGCCGAGACGCCGGCGGAGATGTAGAAGGAGCGGTTGATCGTGCGCAGGCCGCTCTCACCGGCCCGCGGGCGCGTGATGTAGACGCCGAGGATCGCGGTGAGAGCACCGATCGCGGGGACGATCAGCGGGAAGACCAGGCCCTCCTGGCCGAAGGCGGCCGTGCCCAGGATCAGGGCCGCGACCAGCATCACTGCGTAGGACTCGAACAGGTCTGCAGCCATGCCGGCGCAGTCACCGACGTTGTCGCCCACGTTGTCGGCGATCGTCGCCGCGTTGCGCGGGTCGTCCTCGGGGATGTTCTGCTCCACCTTGCCGACCAGGTCGGCGCCGACGTCGGCAGCCTTGGTGAAGATGCCGCCGCCGACTCGCATGAACATCGCGAGCAGTGCGGCGCCGAAGCCGAAGCCCTCGAGCACCGCGGGAGCGTCGCCCTTGTAGATGAGCACGACCACGGCCGCGCCCAGCAGACCCAAGCCCACCGTGGCCATGCCGACCGTGCCGCCGGTGCGGAAGGCCACCCGCATGGCGTTGTCGCGACCGTGCTCACGCGCCGCAGAAGCCACACGCACGTTCGCGCGTACCGCCAGCCACATGCCCATGTAGCCGATCGTCGCGGAGAAGCCCGCACCCACCAGGAAGAACACCGAGCGCCCGATGCGGACGGCCGCGTCGTCGGCAGGAAGCACGAACAGCAGGGCGAAGGCCAGCACGGCGAAGACGCCGAGCGTCCTGAACTGCCGCGTGAGGTACGCCGATGCCCCTTCCTGCACCGCTTGGCCGATCTTCTTCATGTTCTCTGTGCCGTCATGGGCAGCAAGGACCTGACCGCGGAACATCATGGCCATCGCCAGGGCGATAACGGCGATGACGCCGACCACGATGATCAAGGTCTGGTTGCTCCCGGACAAAGACACATCCGCGCCAGTAGCGGCGAGGGTGGGTCCGGACATGTGAGTCCTCCTCCGGTGGGCCGTGCCGGCCCGTCGAGATTGCGCCGAAACCCGCGGTGTCCCCCGCGAGCGGCCAGGCAGAGTGTGACCTGCCTGACACCAATGTGGCCCGGAGTCTACTGAGCCCCACGCGACTTGGAAGACCCTGGAGTGTGGTGCAGGCCACATTTCTGAGAACGTTCGGCCATGTAGGGGTCCCGACGTCCGGAATGACGGGAACTCAGTCAGGAAGAAGCGTCCGCCGGGAGGGCGGAGCAGGCAGCGGGTGACGCTGGTTGCGCCGGGTCAGGAGAGCGGCCAGCGCATGGACACCGTGGTGGAGACGGCATCCTGGGAAACTTTGAAGTCCGCGATCAGCCCACGGAGCAACGCCCACGCCTCGAGACCTTCGAGGTCGCTGTCGGGGTGGTCCTCGACATCGACGAGTGCAGGCGTGGAGACGTCGACGCTGAGTGCTTCGTCGAACGAGATGGTCACGGAGACGGGCTGCTCCGAAAGATCCGAGCCTGCGCTCTCGCCGAGGAACAGTGCGCAGGCCTCACCGGCTGCGAGACGGACCTCCTCGACGAACTCCTCATCTCTCCCGGTGCGGCGTGCAACGGAAGCTGCCACAAGCCGGACGGTGCGGACTAGAGCAGGGTCGCGTGCGATCGTGACGGAGACGGTGGCAGCCGCACGATCAGAGCCAGACGGCATGCTTCCCCTCAGAGATCGGCCAGCGCTTCGGCCTGCGAACCGTGGATCGTGAAGACCTTGGCCAGACCAGTGATCCGGAAGATCTTCAGCAGACGCTCCTGGTTGCAGATGAGGCGCATCGAGCCGTCATGTGCGCGGACCTTCTTGAGGCCACCGACGAGAACGCCGAGGCCGGTGGAGTCGAGGAAGTCGACCTTCTCCATGTCGATGACGAGGTTGTAGTGGCCTTCCCCGACGAGCTCGGTGATCTTGTCCCGGAGCCGCGGAGCGGTGTAGACATCGATCTCCCCGCCGACCTCGATGATGGTGTGCCCATCCTCGTTGCGCGTCTCGAGTGACAGATCCACGTGGTTTCTCCCAACGATGCCGCGTACGCGGAGTCTTGGAAGAGCGTCAAGCGACACCCCTCCCCTGCAACTGTCATTCAATCATGCCTTTCTTAACCCTGCAGGTCACGCTTTGGCAGGGGGGTCAGGCGTCCACCTTCGACCGGTACGGACATCGACTGACAGTCGTTTGCGAGGATGCCAGACGTGGCCCCACGAACGCAGCAGTCCGTCGCGGACATCCTGCACAGGTTGAGTGGGCCGGACCGGGAGGACCGCCTCACCCATCTCGAGGTGCTCCCGCCTCGATCGGGCCGACCCTGTGAGTGGCCGGCGTGGACCGACCCGCGCCTGGTCGAGGCGTGGCGCGCCCGAGGCATCGACCTCCCGTGGACGCATCAGGCGGCGGCAGCCGAGGCGGCGTACGCCGGGAGGCACGTGGTGATCTCGACCGGCACCGCATCGGGCAAGTCACTGGCCTACCTCATGCCCGCGCTGACCTCGGTGCTGAAGAAGCGGCGCCCGCAGGGTCAGCGGGGGTCGACAGTGTTGTACCTGTCGCCGACCAAAGCCCTCGCTCAGGACCAGCTCTCGAGCCTCCTCGGCCTGGGCGTTCCGGACCTTCGCGCCACCACCCACGACGGGGACTCCTCCCGCGAGCAGCGCGACTGGGCCCGCGACCACGGGGAGTACCTCCTCACCAACCCCGACATGCTGCACCGGTCGATGCTTCCGGCCCACGCGCGTTGGGCCCGCTTCTTCTCGATGCTCGACTACGTCGTCGTCGACGAGTGCCACCACTACCGCGGGGTCTTCGGCGCCCACGTTGCGCAGATCCTGCGTCGACTCCGGCGGGTGTGCGCGTTGTACGGCGCCAGCCCCACGTTCGTGCTGGCCTCGGCCACGGTCGCTGAGCCCGAGACCTCTGCCGAGCGCCTCACCGGGCTGCCGTTCGCCGCCGTGACCGAGGACGGCTCGCCGCGCGGCCAGGTCGCACTCGCGCTCTGGGAGCCACCCTTCACCTCCTTCGGCGGCGAGAACGGCGCCCCCGTGAGGCGCTCCGCCACCGCCGAGATCTCCGACCTGCTCGCCGACCTCGTCGTCGACGGCGTCCGCTCGCTTGCCTTCATCCGGTCGCGCCGTGGAGCAGAGACGGTCTCCTTGACGACACGGCGGCTGCTCGACGAGGTCGCCCCCGGGCTCGCCGAGCGCGTCGCGGCCTACCGGGGTGGCTACCTCCCCGAGGACCGCCGAGCCATCGAGAACGCTCTCCGCTCGGGCGATCTGCTCGGGCTCGCCGCCACGAACGCCTTGGAGCTCGGCATCGACGTGTCGGGCCTGGACGCGGTGCTGATGGCGGGCTTCCCCGGGACTCGGGCTGCTCTGTGGCAACAGATCGGGCGGGCCGGGCGGGGCGGTCAGGACGCGCTGGGGATCTTCGTAGCCCGGGACGACCCGCTCGACACCTACCTCGTGACCCACCCCGAGGCGCTGATCGGCAAGCCCGTCGAGGCCAACGTCTTCGACCCCGACAATCCGTACGTGCTCGGGCCACACCTGTGCGCCGCCGCCGAGGAGTCGCCGCTGACCGAGGACGACCTCGAGTTGTTCGGACCCATGGCACCGGCCGGCGTCGGCGCCCTCACCGAGGCCGGGATGCTCCGCCGACGCCCACGCGGATGGTTCTGGACCGACCGCAGCCGAGCATGCGACCTCGCCGACATCCGCTCGACCGGTGGCGCCCCGGTGCGCCTGGTCGAGGAAGGCACGGGCCGGTTGCTCGGGACGGTCGACAACTCTTCGGCCCACGGCAGCGTCCACCAAGGGGCGGTGTACCTCCACCTCGGCGAGACCTACCTCGTGCTCACGCTCGACCTCGACGAGAACGTTGCGGTCGTCACCCGTGCCGACCCGGACTACTCGACCTTCGCGCGCGAGGTCACCGACATCGCGATCACCCAGGAGCGCGAGCACACTGCCTGGGGGCCGGCGCGCGTGAGCTTCGGGGACGTCAGGGTGACCCACCAGGTCGTGTCGTACCTCAAGCGCCGAGTCCCCTCCGGCGAGGTGCTGGGCGAGGAGCCGCTCGACCTCCCCGAGCGGGCACTCGACACGAAGGCGGTCTGGTGGACGCTGCCCCCGGCGCTGCTGGAGGAGGCAGGCCTCGACGACAAGGACCTCCCCGGAGCCGCTCACGCAGCCGAGCACGCCGCGATCGGGCTGCTCCCCCTCTTCGCAACGTGCGACCGGTGGGACATCGGCGGAGTCTCCACGGCACTCCATCCCGACACGGGACAGCTGACGGTCTTCGTCTACGACGGACATCCCGGCGGCGCCGGCTTCGCCGAGCGCGGCTTCGACGCTGCGGCGGAGTGGTGGACCGCGACCCGCGAGGCGATCGACGCGTGCGCCTGTGAGGACGGCTGCCCCTCGTGCGTGCAGTCTCCGAAGTGCGGCAACGGCAACAACCCGCTCGACAAACATGCGGCAGTGGCGCTGCTCGACGTACTCCTTCGCGAGACGGGCTAGCCTGGCCCCAAGTCCACCGAAAGGGCCCGTCATGCTCGTTCTCGGAATCATCGCCGTACTCCTCGCAGCCGCCATCGTCCTCGTGGCCCTTGTCGGCGGGGCTGGGCAGCCCGCCGGCCTCGACCTCGGTGCGGTCGAAATCGAGACCAACACCTTCTCCGTGTTCCTGACCGGGGCCATCACGGTCGTCGTGCTCGTAGCCGGCGTGGCCCTCATCCAGTCGGGTGTGCGCCGCGCCCGCCGCCGCCGACAGGAGAAGAAGGAGCTCAACCGCCTCCAGAAGCGCGAGGCACAGGAGACCCTCCCGTCGGCGACCGAGACGAAGGCGGACGAGCCGACCGGGGCCGAGGACGCGACTCGGTCAACCGAGACCCGAACAGACACCACGCTCACGGACCAGGACCGCTCGCAGCAGTAGGCCCGGCCCCGGGCGACGGGCCGGCTCGGGCCCTGCCGGGGACCTCCCAGACCGCCCCGCCCAGACCCGGTACGTCGACCTCGACCTCGACGACGACTTCGTCCCCCTCGACGAGGCAGCCGGTGAGCCGCGCACGGTTGGCGTTGCTGACGCGCCCCGCCTCCTGACAGGCCGACGCTCCGGTGACCGCGGTGACTCCGCCCGGGCCGATCGCCTCGGCCGCGGCCAGTGCCGCGAGGTCGGCGGCCGAGGCGGCTCGGCGCTGACCGACGAGGAGGCCGCCGACCGCTGCCCCTGCCACCGCGACCGTGGCAAGCACAGACACGAGCACCAGCACGAGCACCGTGGCTGCCCCCTCCTCCCCGCGACGCAGCGGCGGCGCGGATCGCCTCCGACGAGGCCCACCACCGTGCTCGCACCCGGCCGAGCGGCGAGGGCCCGTCTCCCGCGGCGTCGTCAAGACCCCTCCTTGGCGGAGACCGCATGGGCGTCCACCTCGACAGCCGGCAGGAACGCGAACAAGCCGCCCGGGCCACGCACCTCCGCGACGACATGCACGCGCACAGCGCCGTCTGCCTCGTCGATGCTGAACCGGCTGTGGTCAGGGGCGACCCGGCGTCCGAAGTCGACGGCCGCCGGGACCGACTCGTCCCTGGCGAGTGCCCGAGCCGTCTCCCTCGCGGCGTCGACCACCCGCACTTGGGTGACCGCGAGCGCAACGAGCCACACGAGCCCCAGGGCGACCCCCACCATGGCGGGGAGGGCCACAGCCGTCTCGGCCGCGACCGCGCCTCGGTCGGAGGGACCCGGCGCGGCCGGGAGAGCGCGCCTGCGTGCTCTCCCGGCCGTGCTGTTGAACGAGGTCAAACCCTCAGCCCATCCCGATGAGCCCGAAGGCCCAGTCCAGGAC
Organism: Nocardioidaceae bacterium; assembly: GCA_035456965.1. Lineage (GTDB taxonomy): Bacteria > Actinomycetota > Actinomycetes > Propionibacteriales > Nocardioidaceae > Nocardioides_C. The sequence goes on along the minus strand of DATICF010000071.1, from coordinate 92,950 downwards.
CGTCTTGATCATCGCCTGGCCCCAGTCGCTGGTCAGGAACTTGTACAGCAGGCCGCCGAAGCCGGCCCCGGCCGCGGTGACGGCGGCGTACTCGGCGGTGGTGGCGCCCTTCTCGTTGAGGCGGCTGCGGAGTCGGGCAACGGGCGATGTGGTCATGGATACCTCCACGGTGAGGCCGGCGCGGTGGCCGACGGTCTCGAACTTGTCGGGTCAGAGACTTCTTGAATCCGGTCCGTCGTTCGACGGTCGATCCGCACGCAGGGGATGACCGTCCTCGACGCCTCCGATGTGGAGAGAACCTGGCCTCGAGCACCGGTCCGCCCGCCCGATCGGGTCAGCTGTTCAGGAGGCTGACGACCGAGCCGGCGACCAGGGGTACGACCCCGAGGAGAATGAACGCGGGGAGCAGGCACAGCCCCAGCGGCGCTGCGGCGCGTACCCCCACGGCCATGGCGCGACTCTCGGCCTCCAGGCGGACCGTGGCGTCGAGGTCCTCGGCGAGCCGGTGGAGCGACTCGCGCACTGACGCACCGGTCTCCAGCGCTCGCGCCATGCTGCGCCCCAGAGCCGAGAGCCCTGGCCGTTGTGCGACCTCGCGCCACACACGGGCGGGATCGCGCCCGAGGCGGAGGCTGTGCTCGGCGGCCGCCAGGTCTTCCGCGACGGGTCCCTCGACGGCCGCCGCGACGGTGCTGAGAGCCACCGAAGGCGAGGCCCCCGAGGCGAGGGTCACCGCGAGCAGGTCCACGACGAGGGGGAGGCTTCGCGCGACGGCTTCGCGCCTTCGTCGCACGGGCGCCGGCTCGCGTGAGCCGAGGATCCGGTGCGCGAAGACCGCGACCACGAGCCCGGCCACTACCCCGAGAGCTCCCCCGACGAGGAGGACCGGGGCCAGACCGGCAAGGAGCGAGACCCCGAGACGGTTACGCCCGAGAAGGTCGTCGCGATCGGGCGGCTGTGGACCCGCCGCACGCACGTCCGGATCCGCTCCGGCGAGCTCGGCCAGGGCGCTCGAGCGGCCGACCCCCGACGTCAGCGCAAGGGCACTCGCGCCGGCAGCCAGCCCGGCGGCGACCAGGCTGGGCAGGATGCCCGAGGCGCTGCTCATGGGTCGATCACCCCCGCCGCGATCCCTTCGATCCAGGCCAGCCCGGCGTAGGCGAGCAGGAGCCCGGAACCCAGGCAGGTCAGGCCCGCAGGGGTGGCCAGCAAGAACCCCCACGGGTCACCGCCGAGCCCGGACCCCATGGCGAGCACGAGGACCGGCAGGAGCCCCACGAGCCTGGCCGTCGCCTGGGCGGAGGCGAGCTCGGAGACGACCAGCCGTTGGGTCGCACGACGGGCCCGTGCAGAGTCGGCAGCACGGCTCACCGCGAGCGCCAGGGTGCTGCCGGACGACTGCGAGACCTGCCACGCACTCGCGAGGTCCTGCAGGGTTGAGCAACCGGGGAGCTCTGCGAGGCGACGCAGAGCAGCGGGGACGTCGGAGCCGAGCTCCGCCGCGGCCGCCACCGGCTCGAGCTCGGGCCACACCTCGACGCAGTGCCGGAGTGCGCGCAGCGGGGGTTGCCCGGCTCTCAGCTCGGCGGCCAGCGCCTCGCAGACCTCCAACACGATGTCGGAACGCTGGTGCGCCCCCTTCAGGGACCGGCCACGAACGACCATCCGCCAGCCGCCCGCCAAGGCGCTCGCGGCGATGAGTCCGAGCGCGAGGGCCGTGCCGTCGAGCAGCGCCACCAACCCGCCGGCGAGGACCGCCAGCCCGAGCGCCGGGCCGAGCCTCAGGCCAGGACCGGTCGCCCGAGGCCGCGGCAGCCCCAAGGACGCCGAGCTGCTCGCCCGGGGCGGGAGCAGCAGCCACAGCGCGCCGGCAGCACCCAAGGCGGCAGCCACCGCGCTCACCTGCACAGCAGCTCCGCCAGCCGGTCCGCGGCGGCGTGGGCGCGGAGGGTTCCGTCCTCGGCGAAGGTGACTGCGGGGGTGGCCACCACGTAGCCGTCGTCGCGGCGCGAGAGCACGGCCACCTCCTCGACTCTGCGCCCACGCGCGGACCTCTTGAGGTGGATCACCACGTCGAGCGCCGAGGCGAGCTGGCTGTGTGCCGCCTCCCGGGGCATGCCCGCGCCCATCGCGAGCGCCTCGACCCGGGCCGGGACGTCCGCGCACGAGTTGGCGTGCAACGTCCCGCAGCCTCCCTCGTGGCCGGTGTTCATGGCCGCCAGGAGGTCAGCGATCTCGGCGCCGCGCACCTCCCCCACGACGAGACGGTCCGGGCGCATCCGCAACGCCTGCCGGACAAGGATCTGGAGAGGCACGGCACCAGCCCCCTCGACGTTGGCCGGGCGGGCCTCGAGGCCCACGACGTGCGGGTGGTCGGGCTGCAGCTCGGCGGCGTCCTCCACGATGACGATGCGGTCAGCCGGGTCGACCAGGCTGAGCAGGGCAGACAGCAGGGTCGTCTTCCCGGTGCCGGTGCCGCCGGTGACGAGGAAGGCGAGCCGCCGGTCGACGATCCGCCGAAGCAGCGTGGCGCCTTCCTCGCAGACGGTTTCGCTGGCCACGAGCTCGGCGAGGTCGAAGACCCGCTTCCGAGGAACCCTGAGGGACAGGACGGTGCCTGGGCGGGACAGGGGTGCAAGGACCGCGTGGAAGCGCGTCCCATCACGCAGGCGAAGGTCGACGTACGGTGTGGCGTCGTCGAGGCGGCGCCCGGCGGTCGAGGCGAGACGTTGGGCGAGCCTTCGTACCGCATCGTCGTCGGGGAAGGTCACCTCGGTCCGCTCGAGGCCGGCCCCGCGGTCGACGTACACATCGGCGTGACCGTTCACGAGCACATCGGTGACCCCGTCCTGGCGCAGCAGGGACTCGAGCGGTCCGGCGCCGAGCACGTCGCGCTGGAGGTGGTCGAGGATCGCGAGCGTCTCGGTGTGGCCGACGGGGCGCCCCTCTTCTCGTAGAGCACGTGCGACCTCGGCCGGGCCCAGGGACGTGCCGCTGCTGGCGAGCCGGTCACGAACCCGCTCCAGGAGGTCCTGGCGACTCATGTGAGACCCCTCGTGCCCAGCGGGTCGTGGGTCCGGACTCGCCCGAGGATGGTCCGAGCCGCCTGTGCGAGCGGTCCACGACGCGAGCGAGGCGGCCCGAGCCCGAGCTCGAGGGACTCCGCAAGGCGGCGCTGGTCCCTCATCACCGCGGCGAGAGGAATCCCGAACACCCCCGCGACCTCGTCCGGCTCGAAGGACGATGCCCGCCCGCGGGCCACCAGGTGGGCGTTCGGCACCAGCGGAAGCACCCTTCCGACCACCTGGGCAGCGGAGGCGACGCTCAGCAACGTGGTCGGGCTGACGACGACGAGGTGGTCGCAACGATGCAGGAGCTCCTCGGTTGCCCGGTCGAGCCGGCGCGGGAGGTCCACAACCACGAGCGCGCTCCCGCGGCCGGCCGCGCTGACCACCTCGCGGACGACCCCGGGCTCGAGTGTGACCCTGGCCCCCGGGCCCCAGCCGAGCACCGCAAGACCGTCGCGCTGAGGCAGCGAGGAACGCAGGGCCCGTGAGCCGAGCCGGCCCGCCGACTCGTGCAGCGGCCCCCACCGGGCGCCGTCGACGTCGTCGAGGCCGGCCACCCGCTCGATCCCGGGGCCAAGCGGGTCGGTGTCGATGAGGGTCACCGGGAGGGCGTCCGACCCCCTGTCACCTGAGCGCACCTCGGCTGCGGCAGCCACCGCGAGAGCCGCCGCGAAGGTCGTCGCACCCGCGCCGCCGCACCCGCCGACCACCGCGACCACGGCCGCCCTCGAGGTGGATCCGTCGACGCTGTCGGTGAGGCTCTCGACGAGCCAGGCCTCGGCTGCGGGAAGCTCAGCGACGCTCTCGGCGCCCACGGAGAGCGCCCTTCGGAACAGGTCGCCCGGCACCGGACCGTTACTCACCACGTGCACGCCCTCGCGCCTCCCGGGGGCGATGTCGACGACGGCCGCGAGGCAGTCCGGCCCGAGAAGCACCACCGGCGCGGAGGCCCACCGGGTCCGAGCGTCGTGGGGGTGTGCGACCACGTCGAGAGACGTCCCCGCCGCGGCCGCCAGACGGCGCAGCTCGGCCTCGATCGAGGGGTCGCGGGTCACCAGGAGCGGGGCGGTCGACACAGTCATGAGCACGAGCGTGCTGGTGGTCCGCCGGGCGCAGCGAAGGCCCGGCGAGCGGGTGTGGACCGAGGGCACCTCGGGGCGTCCTGTGGATGAAGAACGGCCACGACGTACGACGAAAAGTCATGACAAAGCATCAGAAAACAGAAGCGGCCCTCGATCGGGGGGATGATCGAGGGCCGCGGGCCCGTGCTCGGGGGGGATGAGCCGGGCCGGGGCCAGCGGCGGGGGGGTGCCGCTGGGGCTCAGGTGCTGGCTGCGCCAGTATCGTGGTGACCGTCAAGTCGCACGAGCGGGACGAATCACGCAACGCTCCCATCGTAGCGCCTTTCTTTACTTTGTGTCGCCCCCAGAGGAGTAGCCCGATGGGCACCAACACCGAAGAGACGCCCTCGAGCGAGCGTGCGCACCCCGGCCGCCCCGCGGCGTTCTTCGACCTCGACAAGACGATCATCGCCAAGTCGAGCACGCTGGCGTTCAGCCGCTCCTTCTACGCGGGCGGGCTCATCTCCCGCGGGTCCGTCCTGCGCAGCGCCTACGCGCAGTTCGTCTACCTCGTCGGCGGCGCCGACCACGACCAGATGGAGAAGATGCGTGACTTCCTCTCCGACCTGTCGGCCGGCTGGGACGTACAGACGGTGCGTGAGATCGTCGCGGACACGCTGCACCACATCGTCGATCCGCTCGTGTACGACGAGGCCGTCTCCCTGATCGAGGAGCACCAGCTCGCCGGCCGCGACGTCGTGATCGTCTCGGCGTCCGGCGCGGAGGTCGTGGAGCCGATCGGCGAGATGTTGGGGGCCGACGGGGTCATCGCCACCCGGATGGAGATCGACGCGGGCAAGTACACCGGCGAGATCTCCTTCTACGCCTACGCCGAGCACAAGGCCACCGCGATCGAGGAGCTGGCTCGCGAGAAGGGCTACGACCTCTCCCGGAGCTACGCCTACAGCGACTCGATGACCGACGTACACATGCTCGAGATCGTCGGCCACCCCTACGCCGTCAACCCCGACCGGGAGCTCCGCAAGATCGCCGCCTCCCGCGGGTGGCCGGTGCTGTGGTTCAACCGCCCGGTCGCGCTGACCCGGCGGATGCGGCTGCCGTCGAGCCGCTCCACCCTCGCAGCGATCGCCCTCGGCACGGCCGTCAGCGTCGGAGGCGCGGTCTACCTCGCTGCTCGTCGGCGGGTGCCCGGTGCCTGAGGCGCCGAACGACACGCCCGGGCACTAGACAAGAGCCATGAGGCCCTTGTCCGATTTCGCCAAGTGGCGTAGAAAAAGAACCACAACTCAAGACCCGCACGTGAGCCAGGTACCCACGCGGCGACCTACCCTTCCTATGGGCGTTGACTCTCGGGTTCACCCGGGGCAACAACATCCGGTGCACGCCTGGTAGCCAAGGTCTCACGTGTCAGCGGCGGCACTCACGGTCGATGGATCGGAGTGCCGCTCGCATGTTCAGGGGAGACCCGCCCGGGGTTACTGCTCCTGACGCGCCACCGGACTCGCCTCCGCGCCTGCCGCGTAGGCCTCCGCCGCGTAGAGCAGCCACGAGTGCACCCCGGCGGACCCACCCTCGCGGTAGCCTCTCAGGTTCGACTCGTACTCCCGTCGCAGTCTCAGGTGTCCGAGCTCCGGGACGACCAACGACTTGGGGTCGACCCCGCGCGCCACGAGCACCAGCCGCTCCGCTGCTCGCGCCACGATTCCGTTGTGGGAGACGAAGGGGGCCACGGTCGCCAGCTCCGCGTGCACGACGGACGCGACCACCAGCGCGGGCGCCCCGGTCGGGGCGACGAGGAGCCGAGCGAGGTCGTTGAGCCGTGCCGCACCTGCCGCATCGCGGGGACGTCCGAGGTCCTCGTCGGCAGCCACGCCCTTCCCCGCAAGCATGTGCAACCGGGCGAACGCCTGGAGCGGCGAGTTGGTGAGCACCGGCAGCAGACCGAGCAGCTCCGTGCTCACCCGCAGCGAGGCCTGCGACATCGGACCACCGGAGCCGGCCCGGAGCTCCTCCAGGCTGGTGCCCGATCCTTCGAGCACAGCACTTGCGTGCGCGCCTCGGAGCAGGGACTCGGCGGTCAGCTCGGGAGGGCTCTTCCTCAGGCCGCGGTCGCGCAGGAGTACGTCGATGCCGTCACGCGCCGCGGCCATGGCCGAACCGACGCCTTCGAGCTCGGCGAGCCGTGCCAGGGGGTCCGAGGGAGTTGATGCTGCTGCAGACACGATCGTCAAGGCTAACCGAGCCGGGGAGGGCACGACCCGGTAGCCTCGCGACGATGAACGAGCTTCCCCACCCCCGCCCCGCCGTGGTTCCGGCGCGCTCGTTCGACCTGGTCGCCGATGCCTACGACCGGGCCCGACCGTCCTACCCCCAGGCGGCCGTGGCGTGGCTGCTCGATGGCGTCCCCCCGCCCGCCGACGACCACGCCCACCACCCCGACCACGCGCGGGGAGCAGTCGAGGTCCTCGAGCTCGGGGCCGGCACCGGCAAGCTCACCGAGCAGCTGCTGGCCCGCGGATGCACGGTCACGGCCACCGACCCTTCGGAGGCGATGCTCAGCCGTCTCGGAGTTCGCGCACCCGGGGCCCGCGTGCTCGCGGGTGCAGCCGAGCAGATCCCTGTCGCGCGCCGCTCGGCCGACCTCGTCGTGGCGGCCCAGGCCGCTCACTGGTTCGACCTCGACCGCACCCTGCCGGAGATCGCTCGGGTGCTTCGCCCGGGTGGGCGAATGGCTGTGGTCTGGAACGCCCGCGACGAGCGGATCCCGTGGGTGAAGCGGCTCGGCCGCATCATCGGCACCGCCGACCAGCCGAACGACCCCACCGCCGCGATCGACGAGACCGGGATGTTCGAGGCCGTCGAGCGGGCGACCTTCCGGTTCTGGCAGCCGCTGAGCCGGGAGTCACTGCGCGACCTCGTGGCCTCGCGCTCCCACGTCGCGGTGATGCCGGACTTCGAGCGCGAGCGGGTGCTGCGCCGGGTGGACGAGCTCTACGCGGAGTACGGCCGCGGTCCCGACGGTCTGCTGCTGCCCTACGTCACCACCGCCTGTCGCACGCACCTTCTCCCGTGGGCACTGCCTCCGGAGCCGGTCGCCCAGCCGGCGGCGCAGGCTCCCCTCGTCGACCCGCCCGGGCTCGGCGACGACGACTCCCTCCTGATCGACTTCAGGTAGGCGGTGCGATGCGTTCACGGTGGGCGGCGTGGCTGCGTCCCGGACACCTGGGCAGCGAGGCCGACCGCGCCACCTTCCGCACGATGCACACCGCCTCGCTCGCGGGGCCGCCGCTCCGCTCGGGCCTGACGGAGGCCTCGGCCACCAAGGCGATCCGCCACCTGCGCGACCTGCTCGGCACCCCCGCGGTCGCGTTGACCGACACCGCGCGGCTGCTCGCGTGGGAGGGCCGTTACGCCCACCATGGCGAACAGGCTCCCGGCCTGGCCTCACAGGTCGTCGCGGACGGCGGGACCTCTGTCGCGGACAAGTCCGACCTCCCCTGTCACGACCCCGGCTGCACGCTGCGTCACGCCATCGTCAGCCCGCTGACCGTGGAGGAGCGCGTCGTGGGCACCCTCCAGGTGTTCACGCCGACGACCTCGGCGGGCCTGGTCCGCGCCGCCGACGAGGTGGCCCGGTGGGTCTCGGGACAGCTCGAGCTCGCCGAGCTCGACGCCTCCCGCACCCGGTTGATGGAGGCCGAGGTCCGCGCGCTGCGAGCCCAGATCAGCCCGCACTTCATCTACAACTCGCTGACGGCGATCGCGTCGTTCGTCCGCACGGACCCCGAGCGTGCGCGCGAGCTGCTGCTCGACTTCGCCGACTTCACCCGCTACTCCTTCCGGCGGCACGGCGAGTACACCACCCTGGCTGAGGAGCTGCGCTCGATCGAGCGGTACCTCGTGCTCGAGAAGGCTCGGTTCGGAGACCGGCTGCGGGTGACGCTCCGCGTGGCGCCCGAGGTGCTCCCGGTGGTGGTGCCGTTCCTGTGCCTCCAGCCGCTGGTCGAGAACGCCGTCCGCCACGGTCTCGAAGACAAGGCCACCCCCGGCCACATCACCATCGTCGGTGAGGACAACGACGCCGAGTGCGTGATCACGATCGAGGACGACGGTGTGGGCGAGGAACCCGAGCGGGTACGCCAGGCGCTGGCCGGCGACGCCGGGATGGACTCGGTCGGCCTGGGCAACGTCGACGAGAGGCTGCGATCGACCTTCGGCGACGAATACGGACTCGTGGTGGAGACCGCCCCTGGAGCGGGCACGAAGGTTATCGTCAGGGTGCCGAAGTTTGCACCAGGAGTCCGACCATGACCGCCGCCCCGGCTTTGATGAGGGTCCTCGTCGTCGACGACGAGCGGCCTGCCCTCGACGAGCTGACCTGGCTGCTCGGCCACGACCCCCGAATCGGGGACGTGCTCGCCACCGACTCCGCCGCCGAGGCACTGCGCGTGCTCCAGGAGCAGACCGTGGACGCGGTGTTCATGGACATCCGCATGCCCGGCCTCACCGGGATCGACCTGGCCCGGGTGCTCTCCCGGTTCAAGGAGCGCCCTCCGGTCGTCTTCGTCACCGCCTACGACGAGCACGCCGTTGACGCCTTCGACCTCAACGCCGTCGACTACGTGCTGAAGCCGGTGCGCGGCGACCGGCTCGCCGAGGCGGTGCGCCGGGTGGTCGAAGCCCGGGCAGCGACGACGCCCGCCGACGAGGACACGATCGCCGTCGAGCTCGGGGGCAGGACCCGGTTCATCTCCCGCAGTGACGTCCGGTACGTCGAGGCCCACGGCGACTACGCACGCCTGCACACCGCTTCTGAAAGCCACCTCGTGCGAGTGCCGCTGACCTCGCTCGAGGAGCAGTGGCGGGAGGCGGGCTTCGTGCGCATCCACCGCTCGCTGCTGGTGGCGCTCGCCCACGTCGAGGAGGTGCGGATGGACTCGGGGCGGTGCACTGTCCTCGTCGGCGGCTGCGAGCTCGCGGTCAGCAGGCGCCACACCCGCGAGCTCCGCGACCTCCTGGTACGACGCGCCCGCCCGGGAAGCACAGCAAGGCCATGACTCCCGAGGGCGGCAACCCACCTCGCCGGGTCCGGGTGACGAGCCCTCGGACCACCGCCGGCCGCCCTCGCCGGGTCCACGTCCCCTCCGAGATCGACTCGCAGACCCGACTCGGCGAGCTGTACATCCGCACCCTCATGCGCGCACAGCTGCGCCTGGCCGTGATCGTCGTCGTCACGCTCGCGATCGGCGTCGGGGGGCTGCCGCTGTCGTACCTGCTGTTCCCGGGCCTCGACCAGGTCCGGGTGCTCGGCATGCCGCTGGCCTGGGTCGTCCTCGGCTTCGCGGCGTACCCGTTCCTGGTGCTCCTCGGCTGGCTCTACGTTCGCGCTGCCGAGCGCAACGAGCGCGACTTCGCCGAGATGGTGGAGCGACCGTGAGCGCCCGGTGAGCTCGTCGTACGGCATCACCGCCGTCGCGCTGGTCTTCATCGCCACTCTCTCGATCGGCGCCTACGGGTGGCGCTTCTCGCGCACGACCAGCGACTTCTTCGTCGCCTCGCGAACGGTTGGTCCTGCGCTCAACGCCTCCGCGATCGGCGGGGAGTACCTCTCGGCGGCGTCGTTCCTCGGCATCGCGGGTCTCGTGCTCGCCTTCGGCACCGAGATGCTGTGGTACCCGGTCGGGTGGACCGCCGGCTACCTCATGCTGCTCGTCCTGGTCGCGGCGCCGCTTCGCCGTTCGGGTGCCTACACGCTGCCGGACTTCGCCGAGGGGCGGCTCGAGTCGCTGGTGGTGCGCCGGTTCTCCTCGGTGCTCGTGGTGGGCATCGGCTGGCTCTACCTCATGCCGCAGTTCCAGGGCGCGGGTCTGGCCCTCGGCACGGTGGCGGGGACGGAGAAGTGGGTGGGCGGCGCACTCGTCGCGGTCGTCGTGCTCGTGAACGTGATGTCGGGCGGGATGCGCAGCATCACGTTCGTGCAGGCCTTCCAGTACTGGCTCAAGCTCACGGCGCTGCTGATCCCCGTGATGTTCCTGCTCGTCGTGTGGTCGGGCGACGGGGCGGTGTCGCCGGCCGACCTCTCGCCCGACCCGCACGGGGTGTGGACCTCGCCCCTGGCGTCCTCGAGCGACCACCCGATGTACACCACGTACTCGATCATCCTCGCGACCTTCCTCGGCACGATGGGCCTGCCGCACGTGGTGGTGCGCTTCTACACCAACCCCGACGGGCGGGCGGCCCGGCGCACGACGCTCGTGGTGCTCGCCCTGCTCGGTCTGTTCTACCTCCTGCCTCCGGTGTACGGCGCCCTCGGCAGGCTCTACGCACCCGACCTGATCGACGCGGGCGCAACCGACACGGTCGTGCTGGAGCTGCCCAGCCGGATGGTCGGCGGTGTCGCAGGGGACCTGCTCTCGGCCCTGACGACGGCCGGTGCGTTCGCAGCCTTCCTCTCCACCTCCTCGGGGCTGACCATCGCGGTCGCCGGGGTGTTGAGCCAGGACGTGCTGGGTCGCCGTTTCAGGGGCGTGAGGTCGTTCCAGGCCGGGGCGGTCGTCGCGGTGGTCGTGCCGCTGGCACTGGCGATCCTGGCCGAGGGGGTCGGCGTCGCTCGAGCCGTCGGCCTGGCCTTCGCGGTCGCCGCTTCGACCTTCTGCCCGCTGCTCGTGCTCGGGATCTGGTGGCGCCGCCTGACCGACGTGGGCGCGATCGCCGGGATGGTCGTGGGCGGCGGCCTGTCGGTGGTCGCGGTCGTCGACACGCTGATGCAGACCTCGCGGGACGGCTGGGGCGGTGCACTCCTCGCGCACCCCGCGGCGTGGACGGTGCCGGCCGCGTTCGTGACGATGACGGGCGTCTCGCTCCTCACTCCGCGCCGCCTGCCCCGACACCTGTCGCGGACCATGGTCAGGCTGCACACACCCGAGGCCGTCGAGCTCGACCGCGGCCCCTATCCGCTCTGACCGTTCGTCGCACCAGACCCGCCGCACGACGACCCCTGGGGGATGCGTCCCCTCGTCGCCGAAGGCCGGACGTCATATCGTGGCCGGACAGAGACCCCGGTCACATCCAGCAGCACCCGAAGACACAAGAGGAGACGACGTGAGCGACGAGACACTGTCCAACCTGTTGCGCGAGGATCGACGCTTCGAGCCCCCCGCCGACCTCGCCGAGAACGCCAACGTCACGGCAGACGCCTACGAGCAGGCCTCGGCCGACCGGCTCGCCTTCTGGGAGGAGCAGGCAGAGCGCCTCGACTGGGCGCAGCGTTGGGACACCGTGCTGGACTGGGACAACCCGCCGTTCGCCAAGTGGTTCGTCGGCGGCAAGCTCAACGCTGCCTACAACTGCGTCGACCGCCACGTCGAGGCAGGCCGCGGCGACAAGGTGGCCTTCCACTGGGTCGGCGAGCCCAAGGACGACACTCGCTCGATCACCTACGCCGAGCTCCAGGACGAGGTGTCACGAGCCGCCAACGCGCTCGTCGAGCTGGGGGTCAAGACCGGTGACCGTGTGGCGATCTACATGCCGATGCTCCCGGAGACGGTCGTCGCGATGCTGGCCTGCGCTCGACTCGGCGCTCCGCACACCGTGGTGTTCGGGGGGTTCTCCGCAGACGCCCTCGCCGGCCGCATCCAGGACTGCGACGCCCGAGTCGTGATCACCGCTGACGGCGGCTACCGGCGCGGAGCGCCCTCCGCGTTGAAGCCGGCCGTCGACGAGGCGATCACCCGTTGCCCCGACGTCCGCAGCGTGCTCGTCGTACGTCGCACCGGCCAGGATGTCGATTGGAACTCCGACCGCGACGTGTGGTGGCACGACCTCGTCGAGAAGCAGGACGCCTCGCACACCCCGGAGATGTTCGACGCCGAGCACCCGCTCTACGTCATGTACACCTCCGGCACGACGGGCAAGCCCAAGGGCATCCTGCACACCACCGGCGGCTACCTCGTGGGTGCGGCGTACACGCACTGGAGCATCTTCGACCTCAAGCCCGAGACGGACGTCTACTGGTGCTCGGCCGACATCGGCTGGGTGACCGGGCACAGCTACATCGTCTACGGCCCGCTGGCCAACGGCGCCACGTCGGTGATGTACGAAGGCACCCCGGACACGCCGCACAAGGGCCGCTGGTGGGAGATCATCGAGAAGCACAAGGTCACGATCTTCTACACCGCCCCCACGGCGATCCGGACCTTCATGAAGTGGGGCACGGAGATCCCCGAGAAGTTCGACCTGTCCTCGCTGCGCCTGCTCGGTTCGGTGGGCGAGCCGATCAACCCGGAGGCCTACGTCTGGTACCGCGAGATCATCGGCGGTGGCCGCACTCCGGTCGTCGACACGTGGTGGCAGACCGAGACCGGGATGATCATGATCTCGCCGCTGCCGGGTGTCACCGCGGGGAAGCCCGGGTCGGCGATGACAGCGATCCCCGGCGTCTCGGCCGAAGTGGTCGACGACACGGGCACCCCGGTCCAGAACGGCCAGGGCGGCTACCTCGTGCTCACCGAGCCGTGGCCGGCGATGCTCCGCACGTTGTGGGGCGACGACGAGCGGTTCAAGGACACCTACTGGTCACGCTTCCCCGGCCGCTACTTCGCAGGTGACGGCGCCAAGAAGGACGAGGACGGCGACATCTGGCTGCTCGGTCGCGTCGACGACGTGATGAACGTGTCGGGCCACCGGCTCTCCACGACCGAGATCGAGTCCGCGCTGGTGTCGCACCCGAAGGTCGCCGAAGCCGCCGTCGTGGGCGCCACCGACGACACCACGGGCCAGGCCGTCTGCGCGTTCGTGATCCTGCGGGAGTCCGCCGGCGACGGTGGCGAGGAGATCGTGCAGGAGCTGCGCGCGCACGTCGCCCACGAGATCGGCGCGATCGCCAAGCCGCGCCAGATCATGGTCGTCCAGGAGCTGCCGAAGACCCGCTCGGGCAAGATCATGCGACGCCTGCTGCGCGACGTTGCCGAGAACCGCGAGGTCGGCGACGTCACGACGCTCGCCGACTCGACCGTGATGTCGCTCATCCAGGAGGGCATGTCCTCGAACAAGTCCGGCGAGGAGTAGCTGGGAGCGATTACCAAGGTATGCAGGCAAACTGTCGCTTCCCATGGTGATCTTGCCGTGGGAAGCGACAGTTTGCCGTGGGAAGTACTCAGGTCGAGGTGAGCTGCCGTGGGAGGTACTCGACTCGCCCGCCCGGCCCGCTCGACTCGCGGCGGGTCGGGCAGGGCCGATAGCCTGTCCTTGAGCTCGATGGTGTGCCGGGAAGTCTGGTCGGCGAGGTGACCGCCGACTGCCGAGGACGAACCGCGAATGACCATGATCACCCGCCGCCGGAAGTTCTTCCCAGACGCTGAGCTCGGTGAGAGCACGTTCCTCGGGTCGTTCCTCCGCAAGGAGACCATCGGCGGCGCGATCGTCCTCGTCTCCGCCGTGATCGCGATCCTCTGGGCCAACTCACCCTTCGCGGAGAGCTACGAGAGCCTCCGCTACTGGGTGCCCTTCCCGGAGATCGGGCTCGACCTCCAGCACTGGGCCGCCGACGGCGCACTCACGTTGTTCTTCTTCATCGCAGGCCTCGAGCTCAAGCGGGAGTTCCTCGTCGGGTCGTTGCGGAACCCGGCGGACGCCATGGTTCCGATCGTCGCCGCACTGTGCGGGGTGGTGGTGCCGGCGATCATCTTCACCCTCGCCAACCTCGACAGCGGCAAGCTCGCGGGCTGGGCGATCCCTGCGGCGACCGACATCGCGTTCGCCCTCGCCGTGCTTGCTGTCGTGGGCTCCGCACTCCCCAGCCAGCTGCGCGCTTTCCTGCTCACCCTCGCGGTGGTCGACGACCTGGTCGTAATCGTCATCATCGCGATCTTCTACACCTCCGACCTGGCCCTGGTACCCCTGCTCGTCTCGTGCATCGCCCTGGCGCTGTACGCCTTGATGCAGCACTACCGCGTCAGGTCGTCGTTGTTGTACGTCCCCCTCGCGATCGTGGCGTGGTGGTTCATGCACGAGAGCGGTATCCACGCGACGATCGCCGGTGTCGCCCTCGGCCTCCTGACCCGGGTCACCCCCGACGACGACGAGCGGCGATCGCCCGCAGAGCGGCTCGAGCACCGCCTGGTTCCCCTGTCGGCAGGCGTGGCCGTCCCCTTCTTCGCGCTGATGTCCGCAGGCGTGGCGATCGACGCGAGCGCCGACTTCGTCAGGGACCCGGTCGTGATCGGTGTCGTGCTCGGCCTCGTGGTGGGCAAGCCGATCGGGGTGATGTTGGGAGCCTGGCTCACCACGCGGTTCACGCGGGCTGAGCTGAACGAGGAGCTCTCCTGGCGTGAGGTCTTCGGCGTCGCTGTCCTCGCCGGAGTGGGGTTCACCGTCGCCCTGCTCGTGGCGGAGTTGTCCTTCATCGGCGGGGACGCCGAGGCGGCCAAGACAGCGGTGCTGCTGGGCTCGCTGATGGCCGCCGTGGTCGCCTCGGTCGTGCTGGGCCGACGCAACCGCGCGCACAAGCGCCGCTGACCGCCGGTGACCTCCGGGCACCGGCCGTCGAACGGGTCAGACTCCCCCGCCAGGGGTTTATTCCTCTAGTCTCAGGGGCACGCACCCGTGGCGGATCCGAGAGGAACACCCGACCCGCCCCGCAAGGACGAGACGATGACGAGGAACGCACCGATGGCCACCGACTCCCGCCCGACGACCACCGCCGACGACCGAGCCATGGCACCCGCCGAGGTCGAGGAACCCACCATCGGTCGTCTCGTCGCCGACGCGAGCCGGGACATCTCGAGCCTGATCCAGAACGAGATCGCTCTGGCGAAGTCCGAGCTCAGGGTCAGCCTGAAGTACGGCGGCACGGGGGCGGGTCTCTTCGGAGCCGCCGCGTTCCTCGGGCTGCTCGCGATCATCATGCTCTCCGTGGCGTTCGCCTACTTCCTGGAGATGACGGGTCTCCACCTCGCCTGGTGCTTCCTCATCGTCTTCGGTGCCTACGTGCTCATCGCGGGGCTGCTCGCCGCCGTGGGTGTGAGCAAGGTCAAGAAGGTGCGCGGCCCGGAGCGCGCCATCCATCAGGCGCAGGAGACCGCTGCCGTCTTCAAGCGGAACTAGTCGACGGCGGTGGCTCTGCCCCCCGATCCGACCGGAGTCGTCGAGATACCGGGCCCCTGGCAGAACAGGTACGTCGCCGCCAACGGGGCCCGGTTCCACGTCGTGGAAGCCACCCCTCCGCAGTCGACGGGCCAGACCGACCCGAGTCGTCCGCTGGTGCTGCTCCTCCACGGTTTCCCGGAGTTCTGGTGGTGCTGGCGCGACCAGCTGCCCGCGCTCGCCGCCCACGGGTACCGCGCGGTCGCGATGGACCTGCGCGGCTACGGCGGCTCCGACAAGCCACCGCGCGGCTACGACCCGGTCACGCTCGCCGGAGACGTCGCCGGGGTCGTCAAGGCTCTCGGTGGGCGACGTGCGGTCATCGTGGGCCAGGGGTGGGGCGGGTACGTCGGATGGGCGGCCGCGGCTCTCCACCCACGCGAGGTCGCGGGCCTGTGCGCCGTGGCCGCGCCGCACCCCCTGGTGATGCTGCCGATCCTCTTGTCGGGGTTCCGCTCGCCGCGCACGGTCGGCGCGCTGACCCAGGTGCTCTCCATGCAGGCGCCCTTCGTCCCTGAGCGACGTCTCTCCCGGCCCACGAGCACCTACGTCGCCGACCACCTGCGCTCGTGGAGCAGCCCGGCCTCGTCGTTTCCGGACCCCCAGACGGCCCAGCGCTACCACGATGCGCTCGCCCTCTGGCCTGCCTCCCACTGCGCCTTGGAGTACCACCGCTGGCTTGTGCGCTCGCGGGTCCGCGCCGACGGGCGCCGCTTCAACACCCTCATGGAGCCGCCGGTCACGGTCCCGGTGTGCGCGATCCACGGCGCTGACGACCCGGCCGTCCCGGTCCGGGGCAGCGCCCGCTCGCGCGACCGGGTCGACGCGGCCTTCGAGTCGCACGTGCTGCGCGGCTGCGGCCACTTCCCGCACGAGGAGGACCCCGACGCGTTCAACGCCGTGCTCCTGCCGTGGCTGGAGAAGGTGACGTCGTCCTGACTCGGGTCAGGCGCAGTCGCCGGTGCCGACCTCGCTGTCGTTGGTGAGGCCCGCCGCAGCGCTCTCCGAGACCTGGTCCGCGGTGAGGGCGTAGCCGGTCTCGCGGTCGGTGACCGAGGCTGCGAAGATCACGCCGAGGACGTCGCCGTCCTCCGACAGGAGGGGCCCGCCGGAGTTGCCGGGACGCACGAGCGAGCGCAGCGAGTACACCTCGCGGACCACCGAGCCCCGGCCGTAGATGTCGGGGCTGCGCAGCCGCTGCTCGCCTCGGATCCGCGCCGCCTGGACGTTGTACGGCCCGTCGTTGGGGTAGCCGAGGACCGCAGCGTTGTCGCCGGACTCGCCGGTCTTGTCGAAGCGGAGGAAGGGCCGGCCCAGGTTGTCGACCGCGAGCACCGCGACGTCGAGGTCGGGGTTGTAGTGCACGACGCGCGCGGGGACCTCCTGGTCCCCCACGAGCACGTTCGGGTCGTCGACTCCTGCGACAACGTGAGCGTTGGTCATGACCCGGCCCGGCGAGTACACGAAGCCCGTGCCCTCGACTCCTCGGCCACAGTCGTTCTCGCCGCGGATCTTGAGCACGCTCACCCGGGCCGCGCGGACCTGCGGGTCACGGGCCACCTTGTCGGAGGGCGGACCGACCTGGACGATGCGCTCGGTGGCGAACGGCTCGAGGTAGCGCGGGAAGAAGCTCGACCCCACGACCTCGTTGAAGGACTGCAGCGCCTGGTCGGCCTCCTCCGGCATCAGCTTGTCGACCTCGCCGAGAACGGCCGAGGAACGCACCTGCTTGCTGACCCCGGGCAACGCCGAGCCGCTGACCGCGACACCGAGGACCCACGCGACGACGAGGACCGCGGCGGCGCTCAACGCGGCACCGCCCACGGCATCGACTGCGCGCACGGGTTGCCACGTGATGCGGTCGCGGATGCGCGCTCCGGCGTACTGGAAGACGGCCTGGCCGAGCGATGCCGAGAGCAGCACCACGAACAGGGCTCCGAGTGAGACCCACAGTGAGGGGTCGGCGTCGCCGAGGAGCTGCGGCACCAGCCACAGCACGCTGACGAAGCCGCCGATCAGCAGACCTGCGGTGGCGAAGGCGCCGGAGATGAAGCCTTGCCAGTAGCCGGAGACGGCGTAGGCGAGGACTACTCCCAGGAGGATCCAGTCGAGGACGTTCACAGACGCGTCACAGGGTGCACCCTCACCGCTCTCGGAAGTTGGTGTTCGGGGTCGGCATGTGTGCGGACGCTTCCCGCGGCGCCGACAGCATGTGGTCAGGCAGGTCGCGCAACCGGTCCGGGTCCCAAGGACGGGTCCACCCGACGAAGTCGAAGAGCCTGGCGATGATGCCCGCGGTGAAGCCCCAGAGCACGAGGTCCTTCTCCTCACCGATGAGGAAGGCGGGCCCCTTCCAGCCGGAGGGGTGGCGCACCGAGACGCGGTGGTCGGGGTCGAGCAGCTCCTCGATCGGAACCCGGTAGACCGCGTGCACCTCTCGGGGGTCGACCGCACCGACCTCGCTCGGCTCGCGCCACCAGCCGAGCACGGGCGTCACCGCGAAGTTGCTCGGCGGCAGCCACAGCTCGGGAAGCATCGCGAAGATGTCCACACCATCGGGGTCGAGGCCCGTCTCCTCCTCGGCCTCGCGCAGCGCGGTGTGCTCGGGGGTCGGGTCGCCGGGGTCGATCGAGCCGCCGGGAAAGGAGACCTGCCCCGGGTGGGAGCGCATGTCGTGCGCCCGCTCGGTGAGCAGCAGGTCAGGGCCGAGGGGCCCTTCCCCGAAGAGAATCAGGACCGCTCCACGACGAGTGTCGGACCCCTCGGGCGGCACGAAGCGGGTCAGCTCGTCGACGGTGATGTCCATCGCGCCGCGACGTACCGGCTCGAGCCAGTCGGGCAGGGAGGGGTGGCCCGCCGGCTCCTCGGTGTGGGGGCTGCGCTCTGACACGGCTTCGAGCCTACCCACCGGTACCGACGTCGACACCGAGGTGCTCCTCCACCAGGCCGGCGAGCTGGTCGTAGGACTCGATGACGGCGAACTCCCGGTGCACCACCTCGCCCTGGTCGTCGACGAGGAGGATCGCGGGCAGGCCCCGGACGGCGAGCGGCTCCCTGAGCTCGCCCGCGGGGTCGGCGACGCTGGGGTAGGTCACGCCGGTCTCGCGGAGCAGGTCCAGCGCCCACGCCGGCCGCGTGTCCTGGTAGTCGACGCCGAGCACCTGCACCCGGTCACCGGCGCGCTCATGGAACTCCTGGTAGTGCGGGAGCTCCTCGCGGCAGGGACCGCACCACTGGGCCCACAGGTTCACGACCATCGGCCCTCGCAGCTGCGAGAGCGCCACGTCGCGCCCGCCGCCGAGACACGGCAGGGTCACCTCGGGCAGCGGCTCGGTGGGCTCGGCACCACCCCCGGAGGGGGTTGGACAGTCGGCGATACCTGCCCTCTCCTTTGCCGCTCGAAGCTCAGGGGTGTCCACGTCGACGTCCACGGCGAAGGGGCCATCTGCGCTCCCGCCCCCGGACGGGTCGTCGGAGGTACACCCTGCGAGAACGAGTACGCCGGAGGCGGCGGCCGCGGCGGCGGCTGCGCGGACCCGCACGGGACGGATCCTGCTCACGCGCGGCCCTCCGTGCGCACGAGCTTGGCGGCCGCCTCGGGGTCGGTCGGCCCCTCGCCGTACGACGGGCACCAGCGCGCGACGGGGCAGACGCCGCAGGCGGGGTTGCGGGCGTGGCACATGCGGCGGCCGTGCCAGATCAGGTGGTGGCTGAGCATCGTCCAGTCGCGCTTCGGGAAGAGCGCCCCCACCTCGTGCTCGACCTTCACGGCGTCGGTCTCCGTGGTCCATCCGAAGCGGCGGGCGAGGCGGCCGAAGTGGGTGTCCACGGTGATGCCCGGGACGCCGAACCCGTTGCCCAGCACGACGTTGGCGGTCTTGCGACCCACGCCGGGAAGCTTCACGAGGTCGTCCAGGCGACCCGGCACCTGCCCGTCGTACCTCTCGACAAGCGCCTGCGACAGCTTCAGCAGCGACTCGGTCTTGGCGCGGAAGAACCCGGTGGGCTGGATCAGCTGCTCGAGCTTCTCGCGGTCCGCACCCGCCATCGCCCTGGCGTCGGGGTAGGCCGCGAACAGCCCCGGGCGCACCGCGTTGACCCGCTTGTCCGTGGTCTGTGCCGACAGCACGGTGACGACGAGGAGCTGGAAGGGGTCGTCGAAATCGAGCTCGATGTGCGCGTCCGGGTACGTTTCGGCGAGCACCCGGTTGATCTTGCGGGCACGGCGGACGAGGGCGGTTTCAGGCACGCTGCACATCGTACGGGCGTCTCGGAGTACAGCCTCTTGGCGAAACCCGCCGCCGATACGTCACACTGTGACCAACTGCATCGCCAGGTAAGGAGCCCGGCGTTGACGAGGAGGACCATCCGTGGATAACGACGTGCTGCGTCAAGCACCACTGTTCAGTGCTCTTGACGACGAGGCGGCGACTGCGCTTCGCGCCTCGATGGCTCAGACCAAGCTGCGCCGCGGCGAGGTCCTTTTCCGCGAGGGCGACGAGGGCGACAAGCTCTACGTCGTCATCGACGGGAAGGTGAAGCTCGGCCGCACCTCTTCCGACGGCCGTGAGAACCTCCTCGCGATCCTCGGTCCCGGGCAGATGTTCGGCGAGCTCTCGCTGTTCGACCCTGGCCCGCGTTCGGCGACCGTCACCTCTGTCACCGACACGACCTTCACCTCCCTCTCGCACGAGGACCTGCTGAAGTGGCTCGAGGGCCGCCCGGCGGTCGCGCGCGGCCTCCTCAGTCAGCTCGCCGGCCGGCTGCGCAAGGCCAACGACGTGGTCGCCGACCTGGTCTTCTCCGACGTCCCGGGCCGTGTCGCCAAGGCGCTGCTCGACCTCGCCGACCGCTTCGGCCGAAGCGCCGACGACGGCATCCACGTGCATCACGACCTCACCCAGGAGGAGCTCGCCCAGCTCGTCGGCGCCTCCCGCGAGACGGTCAACAAGGCACTCGCCGACTTCGCCTCACGCGGTTGGCTGCGCCTGGAGCCTCGCTCCGTCGTGATCATGGACATCGAGCGCCTGGGGCGCCGCGCCCGCTAGTTCTCGAGGTAGGCGATCTGGGCGCGGACGGAGAGCTCCGCCGCGCCCCACAGCACGGGGTCCACGTCCGCGTAGACCCGCTCCACAACGGCGCGTGGCAGATCCTCGCGCGCCGGATCGATCCCCCGCAGCGCCTCGCGCACCTGCTCGAGCCGCTGCTTGCGGTGCGCCAGGTAGTAGTCGAGCGCGGCGAGCGCGTCGTCGATGACCGGGCCGTGGCCGGGCCAGACCGCCTCCACCTCGTGCGCCTCGGCGAGCGCATGGAGCCGGTGCAGCGAGTCGAGGTAGGCCCCGAGCTGCCCGTCGGGGTGCGCCACGACCGTCGTACCTCTGCCCAGGACCGTGTCGCCGGTCAGCACCGCGCGCTCGGCAGGAAGCACGAAGGACAGGGAGTCCGAGGTGTGACCGGGGGTCCCGACCACCCGGATCTCCAGCCCGTCGACCTCGACCACGTCGCCGTCCCCGAGCCCCTCCGAGCCGAGCCGGTGCCGATGGTCGAGAGCCCTCACCCCGCAGCCCATGCGCTCGGCGAAACTGCGCGCGGCCTCGGAATGGTCGAGGTGCCCGTGAGTGAGGAGTACGACGGCCACGTCCCCTGCCGCCTCGGCGACGGCGTCGAGATGCTCGAGGATCTCCGGGCCAGGATCGACCACGACGGAGCGACGCGCGTCGGGCTCGCGCAGGACCCAGGTGTTCGTGCCGTCGAGGGTCATCATGTTCGGGTTGGGCGCCAGCACGCAGCGGGCCCGCATCCCGAACAATCCCCCGGCCCACGCGGTCACGCGTGCAACCTCCCGGCGACCTTCTCCCGGAGCTCGACCAGGCGGTCGGGAAGCCGGAGGTAGGCCTCGTCACCCTCGACGATCCCTGCCGGCTCGACCGTGCTGAGGTCGCGCCCGTCGGCCGCCGCCAGAGCATGACCGGGGGTACTGCAGTCGAAGAGCTCGAGGAAGGTGCAGTACTGCGGCGGGAGGACCAGCATCTGCTGCTCGTCGGCCGCGGTGATCGCCTCGCGCACCGGCAGCCAGGTCACCTCGACCGACTCGGTGGACACGTCGCGGGTCTCCTGGCCCGGCGGCAGCTCTGCGACGAAGAACCAGGTCATGTAGCGCCGCGGCTCGAACACGGGGGTCCGCCAGGCGCTCCAGACCCGCAGCAGGTCCGAACGGAGCTTGAGCTCACGCCGGGCGAGGAAGTCGGTGAAGGAGAGCTCGCGTGCCTCGAGTCGGCGGCGGTCCTCCTCCCAGTCGGCCCCGGTCGTGTCCTCGACGATGCTGTCCTCGGTGGGGCCGGCGAAGAGCACACCGGACTCCTCGAAGGTCTCACGCACCGCGGCGCAGACCAGCGCCCGTGCCAGGGAGACCTCGACGCCCAGTCTCGCGGCCCACACGTCGGGGGTAGGACCGACCCAGTCGACGGCCCCGTCGAAGTCACGAGGGTCGACCCCGCCGCCGGGGAAGACAGCCATGCCGCCGGCGAAGGCCATGCCGAGCCGGCGACGCAGGAGGTAGACCTCGAGCGCCCCCGGCTCACGGGCCTCCCCCTCGCGCATGAGGACGATGGTGGCCGCCTTGCGCGGCTCCGCCGGGGTGCTCGTGCCCTCGACGAAGCCGCGAAGCTGCTCCACCATGTGTGAGGGGAGCCGGTGCAGCGCGTCCATCAGACCTCGACGATGATCTCGACCTCGACCGGGGCGTCGAGCGGGAGCACCGGGACACCGACCGCCGAGCGGGCGTGACGACCTGCCTCGCCGAAGACCTCGCCGAGCAGCTCGGACACGCCGTTGGCGACGCCCGGCTGGCCCGTGAAGTCGGGGGTGGAAGCAACGAAGGCGACGACCTTGACGATCCGCTTGACGTTCGACAGTTCACCCACCTCGGCACGCACCGCGGCGATCGCGTTGAGGGCACACTGGCGGGCGCACTCCACCGCCTCCTCGGCGCTCACCTCGCCGCCGACCTTCCCGGTCGTGATCAGCTGACCCTCGCGCATCGGCAGCTGGCCGGAGGTGAAGACGTGGTTGCCGCTGCGGACCGCCGGGATGTACGACGCGACCGGCTTGGCCACGTCGGGCACCGACAGACCGAGCTCGGCGAGGCGTTCCTCGGGGGTCACCGCGCCGCTCACTGCTTCGGGCGCTTGAAGTAGGCGACCAGGTTCTCCGGGTTCATCCCCGGGACGATCTGCACCAGCTCCCAGCCGTCCTCACCGAAGTTGTCGAGGATCTGCTTGGTGGCGTGCACGAGGACCGGAGCGGTCAGGTATTCCCATTTCGTCATGCGGGCGAGCCTAGCGGCCCGCTTCATCGAGAAGCAGGCCGCCAGGCATCGGCAGGATCGTCAGCGGGTGCCGACGGTCGCGGTGTCGGCGCGTGTGCCGTCCCCGTTGACGTTCAGCTCGGCGTCGCCGTTCACGTGGTCGACGATCCGCTCCGCGAACGCGTGCTCGCGGCGGCGCTTGATCGCCCGCTGCTCCCCCATCAACGCCTTCGCCGTGGACCACACCATCAGCACCATCACGATGCTGAAGGGCAGCGCGACCAGGATCGCCATGGTCTGCAAGGCAGCCAGGCCACCCGCGACGAGAAGCACCGCGGCGATGACGCCCTCGAGACCGCCCCAGAACGCACGGCTCCAGATCGGCGGGTTCGGGTCGCCGCCCGTGGCGATCATGTCGACCACGAACGAGCCCGAGTCGGAGCTCGTCACGAAGAACACGATGATCAAGAAGATCGCCAGACCGCTCAGCACGCCACCGGCCGGGAGGCCGTCGAGCATCGCGAACAGCGCGGTGTCGAGCGGGACGGACCCGTCCTCACCGATGAGGCCGCCGTTGCCGAAGATCTCGCGGTGCAGACCGGAGCCGCCGATGATCGCGAACCAGAGGAACGTCACCAGCGTCGGGACACCCAGCACGCCGAGCACGAACTCACGGACCGTGCGACCGCGCGAGATGCGCGCGATGAAGACGCCGACGAACGGCGCCCAGCTCATCCACCAGCCCCAGTAGTAGGTGGTCCAGCCGGAGAGCCAGGCCTCACCCTCCTGGCCACGGAACGAGAAGGTGTTGAACGACAGACGCAGGAAGTTCTGCAGGTACGAGCCGACCTGCTGCACGAAGTCGCTGAGCAGGAAGACCGTCGGGCCGAGCAGCAGCACCGCGGCCAGCAGCACACCGGCCAGACCCATGTTGACGTTCGAGAGCCACTTGATGCCCTTGTCGACACCGGTCACGACCGACACCAGCGCAATGCTGGTGATGACGGCGATCAGCACCACCAGCAGGGTGTTCGTGGGCTTCTCCACCACACCGAGGTAGGAGAGGCCCGCGCCGACCTGCGTGACACCGAAGCCGAGCGAGGTGGCGACACCGAACAGGGTTCCGACGATGGCGATCACGTCGATGACGTCACCCCAGAAGCCGGTGACTCGCTTGCCGAGCAGAGGCTCCAGGGCCCAGCGGATCGAGACCGGACGGCCCTTGCGGTGCACCGCGTAGGCGACCGCCAGGCCGACCACGACGTAGATGGCCCAGGCGTGCAGGCCCCAGTGCAGGTAGGTGGTGTCCATGGCGACACGGGCACGCGTGGCCTCGTCACCGCCGAAGCCCGGGGGCGGTGCGGCGAAGTGGTTCAGCGGCTCGGCGACGCCCCAGAACACCAGGCCGATGCCCATGCCTGCGGCGAAGAGCATGGCGAACCAGGACTTGAGGCCGAACTCCGGCTCCTCGCCGTCCTTACCCAGCCGGATGCGCCCCATCGGGGAGGCGGCGATCCAGATCGCAAAAGCGACGAAGCCGGTGACCACGAGGATGTACCACCAACCCAGGTCGGTCACCACGGACGTGTTGGCGGACGTGATCAGCTCGCCCAGCTTCTTGGGCTTGAGGGCCGCGAGCGTCACGAAGACGAGAAGCAGAACTGCTGCGGGAACGAAGACCCGCGGTGCGGCGATCAGGCGTCGAGACGAGGCCGCTGGAGCTTCCGGCGTCGTCGGCGGACTCTCGGGCATGGGTATATGACCTCCACATGTCGTTTCGGGTTCAAGGAGCAGTCCTACCCACGATGCGTAGATCTCTCACATCCAGGGGCCGCAGGAGGTGAGCCTGACCACTAGGTTTGCGCCATGGACAGCGACGACGACCTCGGCTCTGTGAGCAGACTCGCACTGCCGGCCCCCGACGCGGTGGTCCGCTATGCCGCTCACGACGACGGGCTGGTCGACGTACACCTGCCGGTGGGTGGCGCGACACCGGCGCCGCTCGTCCTACTCCTGCACGGTGGATTCTGGAAGCAGGCCTACGACCGACGGCACACGCGGGCGGCAGCGGCGGCACTGGCGGTGGAGGGGTTCGTGGTGGCGACGCCGGAGTACCGACGGGTCGGCGGTGCGGGCGGGTGGCCGACGACGGCGCAGGACGTGGACGACGTGGTCAAGGCCGCCCCTCGTCTGCTCGCGGACCTCGGCGTCGCCACGGAGCGCACGACCGTCCTCGGGCACTCAGCCGGAGGCCACCTGGCTCTGTGGCTCGCGAACCAGGGCCACGAGCTGGACCGCGTCGTCGGGCTTGCCCCGGTGGGCGATCTGCGTACGGCCGCCCGCGCGAGGCTGGGCGACGGCGCCACCCAGGCGCTGCTCGGTGGCGAGCCCGAGGAGCAACCTGAGCGCTACGACGAGGCCGACCCGCTGACCCGCCTCGGAACCCGCCCGCGCTGCGCGGTGGTGGTCGTTCACGGATCGGCCGACGAGGTCGTCCCGGTGTCGAACTCCCAAGGCCTCGCCGCGCAACGCCCCTTCGTCGACCTGCGGGTCCTCGACGGCGCCGACCACTTCGACGTCATCGACCCCACCTCGTCAGCCTGGCCCGCCGTGCTCGCGGCCGTTCGCTGACCGGATGAGAGGCTGGGTCGCATGACACGACCCGCCATCGCGATCGTCGGCGCCGGCCCCGCCGGGACGATGCTCGCCCTGGGCCTCCTCCAGGAGGGCTGGCCGGTCACGCTGGTCTCCGGTCGCAGCGCGGAGGAGATCCGCACCGGGCCGGTCATGTCTAGCCAGATCACGTTCGAGTCCGCCCTCGAGGTCGAGACCACGCTCGGGGTGACGGGCCTCCTGCCGGAGTCGCCGCCGCTGCGCAGGATGGAGTACGACGTACGTCGGCTCGACGGGTCGCGCACGTCGTTCACCGTCCCGCTCGAGACACCTGCGCGGTCCATCGACCTCAGGGTCAAGGTCCCCGCGCTGCTCGCGGAGATCGAGCGACTGGGCGGGAAGGTCGTGGTCGGCAACGCAGGGGTGGAGGAGCTGGAGGAGCTCGCCCGCTCCCATGACCTGGTCGTGGTCTCCACAGGTCGCGGCGGGATCACGGACCTGTTCGAGGACGACCCGGAGCGCTCGCCGTACTCCTCGCCGCAGCGCAGCATCGCCCTCACCTACCTTCGTGGCGTCGAGCCGGCGGAGGGGCCGGCGTTCCGCTACCACGCGGTCGAGGGGGTCGGCGAGTGCTTCACCTGCCCGGCCCTGAGCGTCGACGGGCCCTGCGACATCTACGTCGTCGAAGGCGTCCCGGGAGGGCCGCTGGACCGCTGGTCCGACGTGCACACGGACGCCGAGCACCTGGCCCGGCTGAAGGAGGCGTTGGCCGAGCACTTCCCGTCGGAGGGCGATCGGGTGCGCGGAGCCGAGCTCACCGACGCAGGGGCCGTGCTCCGGGGCTCCATCACTCCCGGGGTACGACGGCCCGTCGGCACACTGCCGTCCGGGGCGACCGTGCTGGGCATGGCCGACACCGTCGTGCTCAACGACCCCCTCACCAGCCAGGGCTCGAACACCGCGATCAAGTCGGCCTCGTTCTACCTCGAGGCGATCACCGCCCACGACGGCCCGTTCGACGCCGCCTGGATGCAGCGGACCTTCGACAACTTCTGGCGTGGCTGGGCCCAGTGGGCGACAGCGTGGACCAACTCGTGGCTGCAGCCCGCGCAACCACACCAGCAGCGCGTCGGCGCCGCGGCCGAGGAACACCCCGGCGTGGCCGCCCGCATCGTGGCGGGCTTCGACGACCCGATGCTGTTCGTGCCATGGTGGTTCGACCCCGCCGAGGCGGAGCGCTTCCTCGGCGAGCAGCTCGCTGAGGAGACCGCGCGCTTCGACGTGCGCGACCTGCGCCGGGCATTCGGGCAGTACGCGACGGGGGTGACCGTCGTGACCACCCGCGACGACGCGGGGCGCCCGTGGGGGATGACGGCGAACTCGTTCACGTCGGTGTCGCTGAATCCGCCCATCGTGCTCTGGGCGGCGGGCAAGAGCTCACCGTCCCTGCCAGCGTTCACAGCCGCCGACCGCTTCGCCGTGAACGTCCTCGCCTCGGACCAGCACCACCTGTCGAGGCAGTTCGCCACGTCCGGTGCGGAGAAGTTCGAGGGGGTCGACCTGGTCGGGCCGGAGTCCGACGTACCCGTGTTGGAGGGCATCGTCGCCCACTTCGTCTGCCGCAAGACGCAGGAGGTCGACGCCGGCGACCACGTGGTGTTCCTGGGGGAGATCGAGGCCTACGACGCTCCGGGCGGCGAGCCGTTGGTCTTCCACTCCGGGGCCTACCGCCTCGCCACCCGGCACCCTGACGTCTGACCAATTACCAAGGTATGCAGGGGATCTGTCTCTTCCCACGGTGATCTTGCCGTGGGAAGAGACAGATTGCCGTGGGAAGACCCCAGCCCGAGAACGTCCACAGCCGCCGGTCCTCATCAGTCCTCCCCAATCTCACCTCGGCGGCGGTGGGCGCGACCCAGGTCTGACTGCAGACTCCCGACATGGACCAGCTGCGCATCCTGGCCGAGACCAACGGCTGCTTCACGCGGGGCGAGGCGCTCAGTGCCGGGCTCGACGACAACGCCATCCGCCGTGCCCTCAAGGCCCGCCTCTGGAGACGAGTCCGATGGGGCGTCTACACCTTCACGGACCTGTGGACCGAGCAGGACGAGGTTTCTCGACATCTCGCCGCTGCGCGATCGGTCGCAAGGAAGCTGGGCCCCAGCGTCGCCCTGAGCCACGTCAGCGCAGCGCTCGACCACGGCATGACTGTGTGGGGAGCGGATCTGTCACGAGTGCACGTCACCCGCCTTGACGGCGGCGCCGGTCGAACCGAGGCGGGCGTGCAGCACCACGAAGGATTCTGCGTGGACTCCGAGGTGATGGAGAACGACGGGTACCTTCGGGTCAAGCCCGTCCGAGCAGCCTTGGAGTCGGGTGCCTCGATGTCATCTGAAGCCGCGGTCGTCACGCTCGACTCCGGCCTCCACCTCAAGCACTTCAGCTCCGACGAGCTGCACGATGCCTTCTCCCAGATGCAGCACTGGCCGGGTGCTCTGCACCTGCAGTTCGCGGTCCGCTTCGCCGATGGGCTCGCCGAGTCGGTTGGCGAGTCCCGCGCGCGCTACCTCTGCTACACCCACCGCCTCCCCGCCCCCGAGCTGCAGTTCCGGGTGTACGACGAGCGCGGCGGCCTCGCGGGCATCACCGACATGGCGTGGCGCGAGCACCGGCTCCTCGGTGAGTTCGACGGCAAGGTCAAGTACGGGCGACTGCTCAGGCCGGGCGAGTCCCCGGGCGATGCGGTGTTTCGGGAGAAGCGACGGGAGGACACCCTTCGCCGACTGACCGGCTTCTCGATGGTCCGCCTCACGTGGGCCGACCTCTACAGGGGAGCCGAGACCGCTGCCATGATCCGCGGCTTCATGCGTCGAGTGGCCTGACGAACTGCCCACGGCAATCTGTCTCTTCCCACGGCAAGATCACCATGGGAGGAGACAGATTGCCTGCATACCTTGGTAATTGGTAGCGGCGCCGGCAGCCACTCAGATCAGGGCGGGCTCGGTCTTCTCGCGCACCTCGTCCTCGGTGACACCGGGGGCGAGCTCGACGAGCTTCAGGCCGTCCTCGGTCACGTCGAGGACGCACAGGTCGGTGATGATCCGCTGCACGACGCCACGGCCGGTGTAGGGCAGCGAGCACTCGTTGACGATCTTGTAGGACCCGTCCTTGGCGACGTGCTCCATCAGCACGATCACCCGCTTGGCGCCGTGGACGAGGTCCATCGCGCCGCCCATGCCCTTGACCATCTTCCCGGGGATCATCCAGTTCGCGATGTCCCCGCCGACCGAGACCTGCATCGCGCCGAGGATCGCGGCGTCGATCTTGCCGCCGCGGATCATCCCGAACGACGTCGCGGAGTCGAAGAACGAGGCGCCGCGCCGTAGCGTGACGGTCTCCTTGCCGGCGTTAATCAGGTCGGGGTCCTCCTCGCCCTCGTAGGGGTAGGCCCCTACGCCGAGGATGCCGTTCTCGGACTGGAGCACGAGCTCCACGTCGTCGGCGACGTAGTTGGGCACCAGTGTCGGCAGGCCGATGCCGAGGTTGACGTACGACCCGTCGGTCAGCTCCGACGCCGCCCGCGCGGCCATCTCCTCACGTGTCCATGCCATGTCAGGCCTCCGTCCCGCGCGGCCGCACCGTCCGCTTCTCGATCCGCTTGTCCGCCGCCTGCTCCGGGGTGAGCGCAACGACCCGCTGCACGTACACGCCCGGGGTGTGCACCTCGGCCGGGTCGATCTCGCCCGGCTCCACGAGGTGCTCGACCTCGGCGATGGTGACGCGACCACACATCGCGGCCAGCGGGTTGAAGTTCTGGGCGGAGTCCCGGTACACGAGGTTGCCGTGGCGGTCGCCCTTCCAGGCGCGCACCAGGCCGTAGTCCGCGACGATCGCCCGCTCGAGGACGAACTCCTTCGGCCCCTCGGCGGTCTCGAACTCGCGGACCTCCTTCGCCGGCGAGGCGACGATGACGTTGCCCTCGGCGTCGTACTTCCACGGCAGACCGCCCTCGGCCACCTGTGTGCCGACGCCGGTCGCGGTGAAGAACGCCGGGATGCCCGAGCCGCCGGCCCGCATCCGCTCGGCAAGCGTGCCCTGCGGGGTCAGCTCCACCTCGAGCTCGCCGTGGAGGTACTGGCGGGCGAACTCCTTGTTCTCACCGACGTAGGACGAGACCATCCGGCGGATCCGCTTGGCGAACAGGAGCCGGCCAAGACCCCACTCGTCCACGCCGCAGTTGTTCGACACCGCCTCGAGCTCGTCGGCACCCTGCTCGAGCAGCGCCTCGATCAGCACTGATGGGATGCCGCACAACCCGAATCCACCCACAGCGAGCGACGAGCCGCTGCTGATGTCAGCAACCGCCTCGGCCGCACTCGCGACGACCTTGTCCACAAAGTCCTCCCTCGACGCACTCCCGCCTCGTCGTGTCCGAGAGGTACGACGGGCGGCTGACGCCTGTGATCCTAGCCACGGGTGCACCCGCCGGAGCATGACGGATCGCCACACATAGCCCGGATGGACATGACCGGGCGCCACACATGACTCGTGCCACACGCCTCCCGCAGCGGTGTTCGCCCCACGTAGGCTCGCAACCGTGGCACCGACGACGGACAACCAGAGCGGCCCCGACCCCCGGTGGGACGAGGTTCTGCTGCATGTCGTGACCGGCAAGGGCGGGACCGGGAAGACCACGGTCGCCGCGAGCCTGGCCCTGGCGCTGGCCTCACGCGGCAAGACCGTGCTGCTGTGCGAGGTGGAGGGTCGTCAGGGCATCGCCCAGCTGTTCGACGTGCCCCCGCTGCCTTACGAGGAGACCCGGATCGCGAGCGGTCCGAACGACGGCGGCGACCTGTACGCGCTGGCGATCAACCCCGAGTCCGCGCTGATGGAGTACCTCGAGATGTACTACCGCCTCGGCCGCGCCGGGAAGGCACTCGACCGATTCGGGGTCATCGACTTCGCCACCACGATCGCCCCGGGTGTGCGCGACGTCCTGCTCACCGGCAAGGTCTACGAGGCTGCATACCGCAACAAGCGCGGCAAGAACCACCGTCAGTACGACGCGATCGTGCTCGACGCGCCGCCGACCGGCCGCATCGCGCAGTTCCTCAACGTGAACAGCGAGCTCGCGGGACTGGCCAAGGTCGGCCCGATCCGTAGCCAGGCCGACTCGATCATGACCCTGCTGCGCTCCCCGCGAACCGCAGTGCACCTGACGACCGTGCTCGAGGACATGCCGGTCCAGGAGACCACCGACGGCATCGCCGAGCTGAGGAAGAACGACCTGCCTGTGGGGTCGGTCATCGTGAACCTCGTCCGCAGCAACGAGCTCGACGAGGAGGCCCGCGACCTGGCGCTCGGCGGAGGTCTGCCCCGCGAGCAGATCGAGAAGGACCTCGACCGGATCGGGGTCGAGAGCACACCGGAGATCGTCGACGGGCTCCTCACCGAGGCCCGCGAGCACGCCGAGCGCAGGGCGCTCGAGGACGAGCAGCGCGAGCGCATCGCGGCGCTCGACGTACCGACGTACGAGCTTCCGAGGCTGTCGGACGGGGTCGACCTGGGCGGCCTCTACGAGCTCGCCGCGAACCTGTGTGAGGAGGGACTGGCATGAGCGACCGAGGCAAGTCCACGCGCCGGGTAGGACCCCTGGCCGGCAGGCCCGAGGAGCCCCCCACGCTCGACATCGACGCACTGCTCGACGACCTCGACACGCGGATCATCGTGTGCACGGGATCGGGCGGAGTCGGCAAGACCACGACGTCCGCCGCCTTGGCACTGCGGGCTGCGGAGCGGGGCCGGAAGGTCGTGGTGCTGACCATCGACCCGGCGCGCCGGCTCGCCCAGTCGATGGGCATCGAGACGCTCGACAACACCCCGCGACCGGTGCCCGGCGTGGAGGGCGAGGGAAGCCTCGACGCGATGATGCTCGACATGAAGCGGACCTTCGACGAGGTCGTGGAGAGCCAGGCGAGCCCCGAGAAGGCCGCGCAGATCCTGGCGAACCCCTTCTACCAGGCACTGTCGAGCTCCTTCGCCGGCACGCAGGAGTACATGGCCATGGAGAAGCTCGGCCAGCTCCACAAGGACGCCATCAAGACGGGCAAGTGGGACCTGATCGTGGTCGACACGCCGCCGTCACGGTCCGCCCTCGACTTCCTCGACGCCCCGGAGCGGCTCTCGAGCTTCCTCGACGGCCGGTTCATCCGCATCCTGCTCGCACCGGCTCGAGGACCGGCCCGGCTGATGACGGCAGGCTTGAGCGTGGTGACGAACGCGATGACGAAGATCCTCGGAGCCCAGGTGCTGCGCGACATGCAGACCTTCGTCGCGGCCTTCGACACCCTGTTCGGTGGTTTCCGCCAGCGGGCACAGAAGACCTTCGCACTGCTCCAGGCACCGGGTACGGCGTTCGTGGTGGTCGCTGCCCCGGAGCCCGACGCACTGCGCGAGGCGGCGTACTTCGTCGAGCGGCTGGCCGGCGAGCAGATGCCGCTGGCCGGCCTCGTGGTGAACCGGGCCGGTCGGGTGAGCCTGACAGGTCTGTCCGGGGATCAGGCGATGGCTGCTGCCGAGCGGCTCGACGCGAGGGCCGACGACTCAGCGACGGTGACGGCTGGTCTGCTGCGGCTTCACGCGGATCGGACGCGGATCGTGGCGAGAGAGTCCCACCTGCGTCAGCGGTTCGCGGCAGCCCACCCGCACGTTCCGACCGCCGTCATGCCGGCGTTGTCGACAGACGTGCACGACCTCGACGGTCTGCGCCAGGTCGGTGAGCTGATCGCCGGTTAGGTCAGCGACCTATCCCGTGAGCTCAGGCACTGGCAGAGACGCTGCGCGCAGACGCGACGTGGTCGGCCTTGGCCGTCTCGAGCAGCAGGCGCCACGAGGTCACGTTCGGGCGCTTGCGAAGGAGCGCGCGACGCTCGCGCTCGGTCATTCCGCCCCACACGCCCCACTCGATCTGGTTGTCGAGCGCCTCTGCAAGGCACTCGGTGCGCACCGGGCAGCCGGCACACAGCTGCTTGGCGCGGTTCTGGGCGGCGCCGCGGACGAACAACTCATCCGGGCGGGTCTGGTTGCAAAGAGCCTTCGTGGCCCAGTCTTCGTTCCAGTTCATGATGCGCTCCTCCGAGATCTAGACCCGTCCGCATCCCCCGCGGACGGCCGAGTCAGCCCCTCGGGTTAAAAGTTAAAGAGTCAACGCATCTCGAAACAGACACAGAGGGAGCAACTTCGCATAGCCCTTTTGGACTACCAAGTAGTGCTAGATGACCCCTCATCTGGCATCCGGGGCCGTTCCGGGGTCCGCTGTGAGCGTAGGCCAGTCGGTACCCCAGACGCAGTAGTCATCCCGTAGCACGTTCGGGTGATTCGCTGTCATTCGGGCCACGACACACCTGGTCCGGAGGCGTGATTTCCCCACTGAAATGGGATAACGCGGACGGTGTGGCCGTTCCCGTACCCTTGGAGCCATGTCAGCCAGCAGAGACAAGGGTCTCGGGTTCGCCAGCGTCCTGTCCCACCTCGGGGTCATGGCGGCCGTTTCTGCCGTCATGGGCCTCCTGGTCGCAGGCCTGGCGATCCCGTTCGCCGGTGTCGCCGGCCTCAGTGCCCGCACGGTCGCCGAGGGCATGGACCACCTCCCCGCCGACCTGACCGCCGAGCCGCTCGCCGAGCGCACCCGGATGCTCGCCCGCGACGGCAGTCTGCTGGCCACCTTCTACGACGAGAACCGCGTCAACGTCGACCTCGAAGACGTCTCGCCGATCATGCAGAAGGCGATCATCGCGATCGAGGACTACCGGTTCTACGACCACGGCGCGCTCGACCTCAAGGGCACGCTGCGCGCATTCATCACCAACCAGGCGAACGACGGCGTTGTCCAGGGTGGCTCGTCGATCACCCAGCAGATGGTGAAGATGACCCTGCTCGCGCAGGCCGACACCGAGGAGGAAGAGGCTGCCGCGACGGCGGACACCTACGAGCGCAAGCTCAACGAGCTCCGCTATGCGATTGCGTTCGAGGAGAAGTACGACAAGGACTGGATCCTCGAGCGCTACCTCAACATCGCCTACTTCGGTGACGGCGCCTACGGCATCGAGGCAGCTGCCCGCCACTACTTCTCGGTCAGCGCGTCCGAGCTGAACCTGCAGCAGGCGTCGCTGCTCGCCGGGCTGGTGAAGAACCCGACGGCCTACGACCCGACGAACGACCCCGGCGCCGGAAAGACCCGCCGCGACATCGTGCTCGCCCGCATGGCCGAGCTCAACGTGATCACAGACCGCGAGGCCAGGCAGGTCCAGGAGAAGGGCCTCGGCCTGAAGATCACGCCGTCGCGCAACGGCTGTGTCTCCTCGATCGCTCCCTTCTTCTGCGACTACGTCCGCGAGTACGTCATCCAGGACGAGGACCTCGGCCGCACCGTCGACGACCGCACCCAAGTGCTGTTGTCGGGTGGCCTCACCATCCAGACCACGATCGACCCTCGCTTCCAGCGTGCCGCTGACAAGTCGGTACGCGACCACGTCTACCCGACGGACCAGGCGATCGGCGGCCTGGCCATGGTCGAACCGCGCACGGGCGAGGTGCGAGCGCTGGCCCAGTCCCGCCCCATGGGACGCAACAAGCGGCAGGGCCAGACCTTCCTCAACTACGTGACCCCGCCGGAGTACGGCGACGCCAACGGCTTCCAGGCCGGCTCGACGTTCAAGGCGTTCGTGCTCTCGGCCGCCATCAAGCAGGGCGTCTCGCTCTCGACACAGATCAACTCACCACAGTCGATCAGCCTTCCGGTGAGCAGCTTCCGGCGCTGCGACGGGCCCATCCGCAGCACCGAGGTGTGGTCACCCCAGAACTCCACCGGTGCAGGCACGTTCAACCTCTACACCGGCACTCAGCAGTCGGTGAACACCTTCTTCGCGCAGCTCGAGCAGCGCACCGGGCTGTGTGAGCCGGTCCGGCTCGCCCGCAAGATGGGGGTCACCGTCCCGGACGGCCAGATCTTCCCCCCGTTCACGCTCGGCGTCGTCAACACCGACCCGCTGACCATGGCGGAGGCCTACGCGACGTTCGCCGGCCGGGGCCTGCACTGCGACGCTCGTCCGGTCACCGAGATCCTCAACAGCAAGGGCAAGCTCCTCAAGGAGTACCCGAAGACCTGTGACCAGGTGCTCCCACGTGACGTAGCCGACGCCGTGAACGACATCCTTCGCGGCGTTCAGGAGCCCGGCGGCTTCGGCTACAACGCGGGCATCAACACCGTCCAGCCGTCGGCGGGCAAGACCGGAACCATCAACGAGAACATGGCCGTGTGGTTCATCGGCTACACCCCGAACCTCGCCACCGCCTCGATGATCGCCGGCGCCAACAGCAAGGGTGAGTGGGTGACCCTCAACGGTCAGACGGTGGGTGGCTCGTACATCAGCCGAGCCGCAGGTAGCACCAACGCCGGCCCGATGTGGGGCGACGCGATGAAGGTCATCGAGCAGTGGCTGCCCGACCGTGACTTCTCCTCGCCCAACCCGCGCACCATCAAGGGCAAGATGGTCACTGTCCCGACCGTCTACGGCTACTCGCCCGAGCAGGCCGCGAAGCTGCTGCGCGAGGCCGGCCTCGTCCCGACGATCGGCCCGATGGTCGACTCCGCGAACGCCTACGGCACCGTGGCCTACCTCGACCCGGGGTCGGGCACGGAGATCGGCTCCGGGAGCACGGTCACCATCTACATCTCCGACGGCACCCCGTACGTCGCACCTCAGCCGCCCCCGTCGAACGGCGGCGGCAACGGTGGCGGCGGTGACGGCGGCGGCAACGGTGGCGGCGGTGACGGCGGCGGGACCACTGACGGTCCCGGCGGTGGCGGTGGCGGCGGTGGCGGAGGCGGCGGTGACGCCGGGCCTCGCCCCGGGGACGGCTAGCGACTAGCCGAGCTGGCGGCGTACCTCGGCAGCGACCGTGGCGCCGTCAGCACGGCCCTTCACCTGCGAGCTGATCGCGCCCATGACCTTCCCCATGGCGCGCATGCCCTCGTCGCGGGCGCCGGTCTGGGCAATGGCCGAGGTGACCAGGTCCGCGATCTCCTGGTCGGTCAGCGGAGCCGGGAGGTAGTCGGCCAGCACCTCCGCCTCGGCGCGCTCCTTGGCTGCCATCTCGGAACGTCCGGCCTCGTCGAAGGCCTCGGCTGCCTCCCTGCGCTTCTTCGCCTCGCTGCTGAGGACGCCGAGGACGTCCTCGTCGCTGAGCTCGCGGCTCTGCTTGCCGGCGACCTCGGCGTTGGTGACGGCCGTGAGCACCATCCTCAGAGTCGAGGCGCGCAGTTCCTCACGGGCCTTGATGGCGGCGGTGAGATCGGTGCGCAGACGGTCCTTGAGGTCGCTCATGACCACCATTGTGGCAGCCTTGTCGGATGCGACCGCAGCAGAGCACCGTCACCCGCACCCTCGCCCTCGGCGCGCTCGTCGGTGTTGCCGGCCTCGCTTACTCAGCCGGCTACGAGGCCCGCGCCTACACCCTCCGCCGCACCGAGATCCCGCTGCTCCCGTCGGGCAGCGCGCCGCTGAAGGTGCTCCACCTCAGCGACCTGCACATGACCCCGCGTCAGGGGAAGAAGCAGGAGTGGCTCCGCTCCCTCGCTGACCTGAAGCCCGACCTGGTCGTGAACACCGGGGACAACCTCGCCCACAAGCACTCGGTCCCCGTCGTGCTCGGCGCGCTGGGGCAGCTGCTGGATGTCCCGGGAGTCTTCGTGATGGGTTCGAACGACTACTTCTCGCCCACCGTGCGCAACCCCCTGCGCTACCTGCTGCCCGACGACGGCCAGCGCAACACCCACACTCCGCCGCTGCCGTGGCGCGACCTCCGCGACGGTTTCGAGAAGCACGGCTGGGTAGACCTCACGAACCGGCGAGAGCAGGTGAAGGTCGGTGACGTGCGGTTCGCCTTCGCCGGTGTGGACGACCCGCACCTGGAGTACGACGATCTGCCTGCCGTCTCGGGTCCTGCCGATCCTGATGCCGACGTACGCGTGGCAGTGGCCCACGCGCCGTACCTCCGGGTGCTCGATGCCTTCGCCGACGACGGCTACGACGCGATCTTCGCCGGCCACACCCACGGCGGGCAGGTGTGCCTTCCGGGCAAGGGTGCGCTGGTGACCAACTGCGACCTCGAGCCGGCGCGGGTCAAGGGCCTCCACCGCCATCCGGCGGACTCCCTGCCCGGCGATCCGAACAGCTCCTGGCTGCACGTCTCCGCCGGGCTCGGCACCTCGCCTTACGCCCCGGTGCGGTTCGCCTGCAGGCCCGAAGCGACCCTCGTGACCCTCACCGCGCGGTAGCCGATCCCGGTTTCGTCGCACCACGCCTGCTCAGGTAGACTCCCCACGCCGCCAAGGCGATCGGGCTGTGGCGCAGTTTGGTAGCGCGCTTCGTTCGGGACGAAGAGGCCGCAGGTTCAAATCCTGTCAGCCCGACAGATGTGAAGAGCCCCGGGACATGGACTTGTCCCGGGGCTCTCTCGCGTTCTCGGGCTGTCGACTCAAGGAAGGTCGATCGGGCGCAGCACCCGGTCGATGCCGTGGGCGATCTGCTCGTTGCCCTTGTTGATGTTCCTCAGCGCGAAGATCACCCGCGGGTTGCGGTCGTTCTTGTCTGCGTCCGCCAGGATGACGCGACCAGGGACCATGACGCGAATCTTCTGGCCGGTGGCCGTCTCGAGCCGCGCGCCGTTGGAGGTCTTCGCCTGCCTGTAGGTGATCGTCGCTCCCGGGACGACGTGGTAGAGCAGCACCGTCTCGACGGTGTCGACGCCGGCAGTCCTGGCGAGCACACCGAAGACTCGCCGCTCGGAGCGGATGTGCTCGCCGCTGATGTCCTCGACCAGACGGCGGAAGGCCTGGTCGGTGGGCGCGAAGGCGGTCAGCGCGACCTTCCCGTCCGCGAGCACACCCACAGGACTCTCCGGCTTGGCCTTGAGGACCGTGCGAACAGCACGGTCGAGGATGTCGAAGTCACCGGCGTTCCTGTCGAAGCGGTTGCCGTCTGCCCCGAGGACCGTGGCAAGGCTTCGCTTCCCCAGGTCGTGCTCGTCGTCGGCCTGCGCCGGCGCGGCAGCGACACCGA
Source organism: Nocardioidaceae bacterium (assembly GCA_035456965.1). Taxonomy (GTDB): domain Bacteria; phylum Actinomycetota; class Actinomycetes; order Propionibacteriales; family Nocardioidaceae; genus Nocardioides_C. The sequence goes on along the minus strand of DATICF010000071.1, from coordinate 55,617 downwards.
GCGCGGACCCTGTGAGGACGAGTGCTGCGAAGGCGGACGTGAGGTTGCGCAGGTTCATGGGTGTTCCCTCCCTGGGTGGTTCCCGTTGTCGTGGCGTCTGCCACATCCCGCGTTCGTGCGCGATCACCGGTCGGATTGGGCGGCGTGAGGGTTTCCCGTGGAACTCGGCGCCGTGGGTGACGCCAGACTGGTCCGATCCGGACATAGAGGATCTGGCAGACTCGGTGCATGGGTCAGACTCCTGGCGACGAGCAGAACCACCAGCCCTCGCTCGACCTCCCGTCACTCTCCCTTCCGGGCTTCGGCCGCCGGAAGAAGTCGAAGAACAAGGGCGAAGAACCGAGCAGGCCAGCGGCACCCGAGCGACGTGCGCCGGAGGCCGCGGAGCCGAGTCAGAACGGCGACGCGACCCAGCTCATCGAGCGGGAGCAACCGGACCCCGCACGCCGCAAGGCGCCGTCGACGCCGAAGGCTCCGGCCATCCCGGGACGTGTGGCCGCCGCGATCACCGGCCTCGCTGTCGCCGTTGCCGGAGGCGCCGCGACGTACGCCGCGCTCCAGGGCTGCGAGGCAGTCCGAGGCGTCAGCACCTGCGGCGGCGCACCTGGCTTCTTCATCCTGGTCGCCATCTTGGCCTTGATGGTCCTGCTGGGCGGTGCGATCCTCAAGGCGTTCCGCGTCGCCGCGCCCGGCAGCACCAGCTTCCTCGCCGTCGGCATGGTCGCCGTCATCTCGATGCTGGTGCTGCTGGACGTGATCTTGTCGCCGTTGATGTTCGTGGTCATCCCCGTCTTGGGCGCGCTCGCCTTCCTGAGCGCGCACTGGGTGACGACTCGGTTCGACGAGGCGCCGACCGACCTCAGGCGGTGAGCTCTTTGGCGAGCAGCTCGGCGATCTGAGCGGTGTTGAGCGCCGCACCCTTGCGGAGGTTGTCGCCGCACACGAACATCTCGAGCGTGTTCGGGAAGTCGAGCGCCTGACGGATCCGGCCGACGAAGGTCGGGTCGGCACCGACGACATCCGCCGGCGTCGGGAAGTTGCCGGTGGCCGGGTCGTCCATCACCACGACCGAGGGGGCCTGGACGAGCGCATGGCGCGCCTCCTCGACCGAGACCTCCTGGGCGAACGTCGCGTGCACCGCCAGCGAGTGCGTGGTGACCACGGGCACGCGCACGCAGGTAGCCGAGACCTTGAGATCGGGGATGCCGAGGATCTTGCGCGACTCGTTGCGGACCTTGAGCTCCTCGCTGGTCCAGCCGCCGTCGCGGGCCGAGCCGGCCCACGGCACGACGTTGAGCGCGAGCGGGGCGGGGAACGGCGAGTTCACGTCGCCGAGCTTGTCGCCGATGGCGCGGCGGACGTCACCCGCGACGGTGCCGAGGGTGCGGTCTCCCGCGACGACCTCGAGCTCGTCGTACAGCCGGTCGACACCGGGCTGACCGGCACCGGAAGCAGCCTGGTACGACGCGACGACCAGCTCTGTGAGGCTCCACTTGGCGTGGAGGGCCCCGAGCGCGTCCATCATCGTCAGGGTCGTGCAGTTCGGATTGGCGATGATCCCGCGCGGGCGGTGGCGCACGGCCTCGGGGTTCACCTCGGGTACGACGAGCGGCACGTCGGGGTCCATGCGGAAGGCCCCGGAGTTGTCGACCGCGATCGCTCCTTTGGCGGCGGCGATCGGGGCCCACTCCGCGGACACCTCGTCCGGGACGTCGAACATCGCGACGTCGACGCCCTCGAACGCCTTCTCCGACAGGGCGAGGACCGTCACGTCCTGGCCGCGCACGCGAAGCTTCTTGCCGGCCGAACGCGGCGAGGCGATGAGACGGATCTCGCCCCACACGTCCTCGCGCTGGGACAGGATGCCGAGCATCACGGTGCCGACTGCACCGGTGGCGCCGACGACGGCCAGGGTGGGCTTGCTCGTGCTCATCGAGGTCACCGCCCGGTCCCGCCGTAGACGACCGCCTCGACCTCGTCGGCGTCGAGCTCGAAGGCCGTGTGCGTCGAGGCCACGGCGTCGTCGACCTGCGACTCGTCGACGATCACCGAGATCCGGATCTCGGAGGTCGAGATCATCTCGATGTTGACGCCGGCGCTCGCGAGGGCGGCGAAGAACTTCGCGGTCACGCCCGGGTGCGAGCGCATGCCGGCGCCGATCAGCGAGACCTTGCCGATGCGGTCGTCGTAGAGCAGGGAGTCGTAGCCGACCTCGTCCTTGAGCTGCGCGAGAGCTGCCATGGCCTGCTGGCCGTCGGCGCGCGGCAGCGTGAACGAGATGTCGGTCAGGTTCGTCGAGGCGGCGGAGACGTTCTGCACCACCATGTCGAGGTTGATCTGCGCCTCCGAGAGCGCCTCGAAGATGCGCGCCGCCTCACCGACCTTGTCGGGCACGCCGACCACGGTGATCTTTGCCTCGCTCCGGTCGTGCGCCACCCCCGCGATGATCGCCTGCTCCATGTTCTCCACCTTGTCGTCGTCGGCGATCCACGTGCCGGTCTTCTTGCTGAAGGACGAACGGACGTGGATGGGCATCTGGTACCTGCGGGCGTACTCCACGCACCGCAGGTGGAGGATCTTCGCGCCGCTCGCGGCCATCTCGAGCATCTCCTCGTAGGAGATCAGCTCCCGCTTGCGAGCCGTCGCCACGATCCGGGGGTCGGCGGTGAAGACACCGTCGACGTCGCTGTAGATCTCGCACACGTCGGCGCCGAGCGCCGCGGCCAGGGCGACGGCCGTGGTGTCGGAGCCGCCGCGGCCGAGCGTGGTGATGTCCTTGGTGTCCTGGCTGACGCCCTGGAACCCCGCGACGATTGCGACCGCGCCGGCCTCGAGCGCCTTCTCGATGCGGCTCGGGGTCACGTCGATGATCTTGGCCTTGCCGTGGGAGCCGTCCGTGATCACGCCGGCCTGGCTGCCCGTGAACGACTGCGCCTCCTGGCCGAGGTTGCCGATCGCCATCGCGAGCAGCGCCATCGAGATCCGCTCGCCTGCGGTCAGCAGCATGTCGAGCTCACGACCTGCGGGAAGCGGCGAGACCTGCTGGGCAAGGTCGATCAGTTCGTCGGTGGTGTCGCCCATCGCGGAGACGACCACGACCACGTTGTTGCCGGCGCGCTTGGCCTCGACGATCCGCTGGGCCACGCGTTTGATGCCTGCTGCGTCGGCAACGGAGGAGCCGCCGTACTTCTGCACGACAATGCCCACGGTTCTCCTCAGGGGGTGGTTAGAGACGTTCGGCGGACGCGCCCAATTCTAACGGTCGACCCGTCCGGCCCCGGTTGCCTGCCGCATCACAAGACGTCGTGATGGTGGGTCTGCGGCAGGAAGATTTCCCGATCAGGGGACCCGGCGAACTCCGCAGATCAAGGTTTTGCGGGATCGAGGATCTCGTCTGCCGCGGCCACCTGATCCTGCTCGCTCTCGAAGTCCGCGTCCAGCCGGTCGTGGGAGACGACCGACTGCAAGGCGCGGAGGGCGCTGCTCGCCTCGTTGCCCCACGAGGCGACGTAGGAGAACTGCCACCACCACAGGGCTTCGTCGACACGGCCGGCCCGGTAGTGGCGCAGCCCGTGGGCCAAGGCGGTGGCGATGCTGGTCAGGTCGTCCGACAGCAGCGAGGGAGCCAGCTCCGGCGGGTCGACGTACGGGTCGAAGACCTCGGTGTAGGCGTCGACGCCCTCGAGGAGAACCGCCAGACGCAGCCGCATCGCGTCGAGGTCCGGGTCGGGACCGGCGTCGGGCTGGTACTGCTCGACGGTCTCGAAGTCGGTCTGCACACCGAGGCGGGCGCCGGCCAGGAGGATCTGGCTGACCTCGAGCAGCAGCAGGGACACCGCGTGGCCACCGTGCGCCTCGCCGCGGGCGATCGCCCGCAGAGCCAGCAGGAAGCTCTCCACCTGGTCTGCGATCTGCTGCGCGAAGTCCTCGAGATCGCTGTGGATCCCGTTGTCGCCGGTGGCCGCAGAAGTCTGCTCACTCATCGACGGCTCGTCTCCCTTCGAAAGCCCTGCCCAACGTGACCTCGTCGGCGTATTCGAGGTCACCGCCTACAGGCAGTCCACTAGCAAGTCGCGTGACACGCAACCCCATGGGCCGCAGCAGTCGGGTGAGGTACGTCGCGGTCGCCTCCCCTTCGAGGTTCGGGTCGGTCGCCAGGATCACCTCGGTGACCACCCCGTCGGCGAGCCGGCTCATCAGCTCCCGGATCCGGAGGTCGTCGGGACCAACCCCCTCGATCGGGGAGATCGCGCCGCCGAGCACGTGGTACCGCCCCCGAAACTCCCGGGTGCGCTCGATGGCCACGACGTCCTTGGACTCCTCCACGACGCAGATCACCGAGGGGTCGCGCCGCTGGTCGCGGCAGATCCGGCAGGTCTCGGCCTCAGCGACGTTGCCGCAGACAGAGCAGAACGCGACCTTTTGCTTGACCTCGAGCAGCACGTCCGCCAGCCGTCGTACGTCGACCGGGTCGGCCTGCAGGATGTGGAACGCGATCCGCTGGGCGCTCTTCGGACCCACGCCCGGCAGCCTGCCGAGCTCGTCGATCAGGTCCTGGACAACGCCTTCGTACATCAGAAACCGAGCTGTCCGCCTGGGCCGCCGCCGGGCAGGCCCTCACCGCCGAGGCCTCCGGCGAGCGGGCCGAGCTTGTCCGAGGCCATCGCGTCGGCCTGGGTCTTCGCGTCGCGGTAGGCCGCCACGATCAGGTCCTCGAGGTCCTCGGTGTCGTCGGGGTCGAACGACCCGCGCTTGATCGAGACACCGACCAGCTCACCGGTGCCGTTGAGCGTGACGGCGACGAGTCCGTCGCCGACGGTGCCGGTCACGGTCGCCTCGGCGAGCTGGGCCTGGGCGTCCATCATCTGCTGCTGCATCTGCTGCGCCTGCTGGAGCAGGGCGTTCATGTCGAAACCCTCGCCGAAGGGGTTTGCCTCAGTCATCTCGTCATCCTCTGCTGTGGTGGTCTGGTGGCTGTGGGGTGGTCACTCGTGCTTGATCTCCTCGATGACCTTCGCGCCGAGCTCGCGCTGGAGCAGCTCGGCTCCCGCGAGATGGCCGTCGTCGGCATCGGGATCGTCCGGGCTCACGTCGTCGTCCGAGACGCTGGGGCCGCTTTGTTGGACCGCACCCGGCGCGCGGGTCGCCTGGATCGCGCCGCGGGCGGTGGCGATCGCTTCGGGGTCGACCGCCGCGCGAGGTGGCTGCTGCGCTGCCTGCGGGTTCTCGGCCGGCGGCTGCGGGGCCTGGTCGGTCGGAGCACCACCCGGAGCGCCGCCGGATCCGCCAGGTGCGCCAGGTGCACTAGGTGCGTCGGGAGGCTGCGGACCGGACTGTTCTGGCCGGCGGACGGCAGGCCGCACCACCCGCGGGTCGTTGCCGGGGTCGGTTCCGGGCTGGGCGGAGGAGTCGACGATCGCCTCGACCCGCCAGTCGTGGCCGATCACGTCGATGGCGGCCTGGCGCAGGATCTCGTCGCTGCCGCTGCGTACGAAGGAGTCCCGCGCACCGGCGTTGACGAGTGCCACGGTCAGCGTCTTGTCGTCGACGGCGGCCACCTGGGCGTTCTGGCTCAGCATGATCCAGGTGAATCGCCGCTTGAGCTTCACCGACTCGAGCAGGTCCGGCCAGAGCCGGCGTACCTCGACGAGATTGAGGCCGCCCGACGCAGGGGCCGCAGGCGCCACCGGCTCAGCGGGCGGAGGCGCGGGCGCGGACTGCTGTGCCGCTGCAGGAGGCTCCGGCTCGGCGCGCACGGGCTCGGCGCGCACGGGCTCGGCGTCGCGAGGTTCGCTCTGCGTGGGCGGTTGCTGGGGCTGCGCCGGCGCCGGTTGCGGCGGCGCCGGAGTCACCGGTGACGAGGGAGCCGCGGGCGGCTGTGCCGAAGGCGCAGCAGAGGCTTGAGGCGAAGGAGCTGCTGGGCGCGCCGGGGCCGGGGCGCCGCCCTCGATCGACATACGACGCTCGAGCCGGTCGAGTCGCGCGAACAGCCCGTCGGTCGAGTCGTCGGACCCCGGGAGCAGGACCCGGGCGCAGATCAGCTCGAGGAGCAGTCGCGGAGCAGTCGCACCACGCATCTCCGTCAGGCCTGCTGCGACCAGGTCGGCAGCGCGGGTGAGCTCGGAGCGGCCGAACCGCGCCGACTGCGCCACGAGGCGCTCGGCCTGGTCCTCGGGGACGTCGATCAGACCTGTGGCGGGGGCGTCGGGGACCGCGGAGATGATGACGAGGTCACGAAGTCGGCGCAGGAGGTCCTCGGTGAACCGGCGCGGGTCCTGACCGGTCTCGATCACCTTGTCGACGACCCCGAACACCGTGCCACCGTCGTTGGCGGCAAACGCGTCGACCACTTCGTCGAGCAGGGCGTCAGGGGTGAAGCCCAGCAGCCCGGTGGCGAGCTCGTAGGTCACACCGTCGTCGGCTGCGCCGCCCAAGAGCTGGTCGAGCACCGAGAGCGTGTCACGCGCCGACCCGCCACCTGCCCGTACCACGAGAGGCAGTGCAGCCGGCTCGATCCGCACGCCCTCCTTCTCGCACAGCTCGGAGAGGTAGGCCGAGAGCAGGCGCGGCGGGATAAGCCGGAACGGGTAGTGATGGGTCCGCGAGCGGATGGTGCCGATCACCTTGTCCGGCTCGGTGGTCGCGAAGATGAACTTCAGGTGGGGCGGAGGCTCCTCGACGAGCTTCAGCAGCGCGTTGAAGCCCTGCGTGGAGACCATGTGAGCCTCATCGATGATGTAGACCTTGTAGCGGCTCGCCACCGGCGCGAAGAAGGCCCGCTCGCGCAGGTCGCGCGCGTCCTCGACACCGCCATGGCTCGCTGCGTCGATCTCGATGACGTCCACGGACCCCGGCCCGCCGCGGGCCAGGTCCACGCAGGAGCGGCACTCACCGCACGGGTCCGCGATCGGCCCCTGCTCGCAGTTGAGGGCACGCGCGAGGATGCGGGCGCTGGTCGTCTTGCCGCAGCCACGCGGCCCGGAGAAGAGATAGGCGTGGTTCACCCGGTTGTTGGCCAGCGCGGTGCGGAGCGGCGTCGTGACGTGGTCCTGGCCGATGACCTCGGCGAACGTCTCGGGCCGGTACCGGCGGTAGAGGGCGAGGGGTGCTTCCACGCCCTGAACCCTAACTACCACCATCGACAGTCGGTAGCCGGGACATGAACCCGGACATGAAAAGGCCCCCCGCGCACCCGACAGAGCTCGCTTGCCCTTGCTGCCTTCCGGCCCTGGGGGAGTTGGGCGAGATGCCGCCGCACGGGGGGTTGCCCCGAGTCTAGGGCAGGGCCCCCGAGCCGCCCAAACAGGGCTGATTTCTCCCTGCGCCACCCGGACCGGTAACCTCTCCCGCGGAGGATTCGCCTAGTGGCCTATGGCGCTCGCTTGGAAAGCGGGTTGGGTTAACAGCCCTCAGGGGTTCGAATCCCCTATCCTCCGCCACGCTGACCAGCGCAAAACGCCGGGACGGGCTCATCGAGTCCGACCCGGCGTTTGGTCTTTGGTCTCAGTTCTGGGCCTCGCGGGGACTCGTGAAGGCATGGTCCACGGCGTCGGCGAACTCTTCCATCGAGCTGAACTCGAGGCTGTAGGTCCACTCGTCGGACGGCTGTGGCGTTGCTCCCCACCCGGCGCGGTCGTGACGTCGGTTGATCCAGACCGACGGCAGCCCTTCGCGCCTGGCCGGGACATGGTCATGAAACAGACTCTGGGCGACGTGGAGAAGCTCCTGCCGGTCCACGCCGAGCTCGGGCAGCTTGGCGTCGAGGGCACGGAAGTGGTTCTCGGCGGGCTTGTAGGCGCCGACGTCCTCGGCGGTGATGATGGCGGCACAGTCTGCGCGCAGGTGCCGATTGCTGCCGGCAAAGCCGTCGCGGTGCACGTTGGAAAGGATGATCAGCTGGTAATGCTGGGCCAGCCGAGCCAGCGCACCGGGCGAGTCGGGGAAGGCCGGCCAGTCCGGCACCGAGCTGCCCAGCCGGGCTGCCCATTGGTCGCTGACCGGCTTGCCCAGACTGTCCCCGGTGCGGCGGAAGGCGATAGCGAGGACATCGGGGTACAACGCTGAAGGGGTCTCCCGCTCGACGGCCGCCTCGTTGTCCGCGTAGGCGGCCAGCAGGTCCTCGTCGCCGAGGCGGAGGCCCTGTTCCTGCGCCCATGGGCGCAGGACGGCGACGATCCCGGCCTCCCAGTCGATCAGCGTTCCGTAGCAGTCGAAGCTGAGCGCCTTGAACTGGGTCAGGTCGAGGTCCGTGTCCATCTCGGGTTTCCTAGTCGTGAGCTGCGGAAGTCTTTCGATGATCGCTGCGCCGACCAGTCAATCCCACTCCACAAGTCGACAGCTGACCTAGCCCAGGCAAGACGCCGGCTCGGACCGCCACGGACCGAGCCGGCGTGTCACGTCGGGTCTCAGGCGACCGACTAGCTTCCTTCGACCTTGGTGCCGGCTGGCGCCTCCATGAGACCGAGCTGGACGAGCATGTCCAGCTGGTCGAAGTAGAAGTCGTGGCGGACGATCTTCCCGTCTGCCACGGTAGCCATGTCCGCCGATCGCATGCGGATCTGCCTGCCGGTCGGAGGCACGCTCTGCCCGTCGGGAAGCTGCAGCGGGTTGGTGTGGGTGCCGACGAAGTCGCCCTGGTCGATGGCGCAGTCGGCGGTCTCCAGCTGCTTCACCGGGTGGTACGCGCGGTCGGTGAACGCGCCGACGAACGCCTGGTTCCACGCGATGAACTGCTCGATGCCTCGCAACGTGCCCGAGTCGGGTGTGGTGGCGACGACATCGGCGGAGTAGATCTCTCGCAGGACCTCGAGATCACCACTGAGGACGGCGTTGGTTCCTCGATCCATCAGTTCACGTGCAAGTCCCATCACGCACCTCCACGGGAGTCGAGATGCCCGGGCGACCAGGGACGAGGCCGTCCGAGCGGACGACTCCATCCAAGTCGCGGACGCGAAGGGCGGCCATAGCGCGAACGGGGCAGCCCATTGCCAAGTCAGTCGCCAGCGGCAGTTCCGGTGGCGCCGGTCATCGCGTTCAGGTCTCCGACCGGGCCGAGGTGCGAAAGCTTGTCGGGGTTGACCTGGTTCCTGAGCGCAACGACCTTTCCGTCCGCGACGTCGATGGTGAGAACGCCGAGCACGGCGCCCTGGGTCGTGCGCACGAGCACGGCGGGCTGCCCGTTCGCAGTCGTCTCCTCGTAGCGGACCCCGAACCTCGCGGCCCGACGGTGGAGGCCGGCAAGGAACCTGCCCACCCTGACCGAGCCTGCCACGGGCTTCTGAACGGCGGCGACCTTCCCGCCTCCGTCGCCGTAGAACACCACATCGTGTGCCAGCATGCGCTCCAACCGGTCGACATCGGCTGCGCGCAGGGCCTCGAGGAACTGCGTGGCCACGGCTCGCTGCTGCTCTGACGGGGTTGCTGCGGTGGGCCTGTCCGCCTCCACACGGCGCCGGGCCCGCGAGTAGAGCTGGCGGCAGTTGGCCTCGCTCTTGCCCACCACCTCTGCGATGTCGGCGTACTCGTAGCCCATCGCCTCGCGAAGCACGAATACCGCACGCTCCACGGGTGAGAGCTGCTCCAGCAGGACCAGGAACGCCAGGGTCACCGTCTCGTCCATCTCGACGCGCCAGGCGGGGTCGCCGGTCGCGGGCTCCAGCAGCGGCTCGGGCAGCCACGAGCCGACGTACTGCTCCCGCCGTTTCCTGGCCGACCGCAGCGTGTCGATGGCCAGTCGGGTCGTCACCGTGGTCGCGAACGCCTCGGGCGACCGGGGTTCCCCTCCCCCGGCCAGGCTGGTGTGCATCCGCAGGAAGGCCTCCTGCACGACATCCTCGGCCTCCGCGACGCTGCCGAGCATCCGGTAGGCGACGGAGAACATCAGCGGTCGCAGATCGTCGTACGCCGCAGCCAGGTCGGTCACGTCTCGATGCAACCACAGGTTCTTGTCACAGATCCGGGAGTCGTCCCGTCGTAGGCATGTACGTGGACTTGAACGCAGGAAGGACCTACGAAGATGAGAGTGTTCCTCGCGGGCGCGACCGGCGCCCTCGGACAGTCCCTGGCGCCGATGCTCGTGCAAGCCGGGCACGACGTGGTGGGCAGCACGAGCTCGCAGCCACGCTTCGAGCTGCTGGAGCGCATGGGCGTCGAGCCGGCGCTGATGGACGGCCTTGATGCAGAGGCCGTCCGCTCGGCAGTCCTGGGCGCAGAACCCGACGTCGTCATCCACCAGCTCACCGCGCTGCGAGGGGTGCGCAACATCAAGAAGCTCGACCATGAGCTCGAGCTCACCAACCGGCTGCGGACTGAGGGCACCGACCACCTCCTTGCCGCCGCTCAGGAGGCGGGTGCGAAGCGGTTCGTCGCCCAGAGCTACACGGGCTGGCCCAACCCGCGCACTGGCGGCCCGGTCAAGACCGAGGACGACGGGCTCGACCCGAGACCTACGCCCGCGTCCCGGCGGACGGTGGAGGCCCTGCGTCACGTGGAGGAGGTCGTCCCGAGCACGAGCGGAATGGCTGGGATCGTGCTCAGGTACGGCAGCTTCTACGGCCCCGGCACGGGCCTCGGCCCCGGGGGCGAGATGTTCGAGATGGTCCGCAAGCGGCAGTTCCCGGTCGTCGGCGGTGGCACCGGGGTGTGGTCGATGATCCACGTGGAGGACGCTGCGCGCGCGACCCTGAAGGCGCTCGACCACGGTGAGCCGGGTCTCTACAACGTCGTCGACGACGAACCCGCGCCCGTTGCCGAGTGGCTGCCGGAGCTCGCCGCCCGGATCGGGGCCAAGCCACCGCGGCAGCTCCCGTCGTGGCTTGCCAAGCCGCTGATCGGCGAGCAAGGGGTCTCGATGATGACCCGGACCCGCGGCTCGTCCAACGCCAAGGCGAAGCGCGAGCTGGACTGGGAGCCGCGCTACCCGAGCTGGCGGGAAGGATTCCGCTCCGGGCTCGGCTGACCTGGCGCAAGAATCGGGACCGTGGAGAGCCAACCTGACCTGAGCGGTGGCCGCCTCGCCCTCGCGGCGGTCCGCTTCCTCGCGGAGCTCGGCATGCTCACCGCTCTTGCGTACGTCGGATGGGGAGTCGCCGCGGCGAACCAGGGCGTGGCGATCGTCGTGGCTGTCGTTCTCGTTGCGGGTGCGGCCACCGTCTGGGGAGCGTTCGTGTCCCCTCGCGCCGCAAGACGGCTCGAGGACCCGAAGCGGCTGGCCGTGGAGATCGGGCTGTTCGGAGCCGCGGTCCTCGGCCTGTTCGCCGCGGGCGCCTGGGTCGCCGGCGTCGTGCTGGGCCTGGCCTACGCGCTGAGCGCGCCCGTGGGTCGATGGGGCTACTGACCCGCACCTCAGCCTTGCGATCAGCCTGATTCGGTGCGCCTGCTCACCTATGCTGACGCCTGTGATTTTCAAGCGCGTGGGCAACCGTCGCCCCTATCCGGACCACGGACTCGCTCCGCGGGACTGGGCTTCGCTGCCGCCGCGCCAGATCCGCCTCGACGACTTGGTGACCACCAAGGACACCCTCGACCTGGCCACGCTCCTCGACGAGGACTCGACCTTCTTCGGGGACCTGTTCGCCCATGTCGTCGAGTGGAGGGGTGAGATGTTCCTCGAGGACGGTTTGCACCGCGCCCTTCGGGCAGCCCTCCAGCAACGTCAGGTCCTGCACGCCCGCGTGTACTCGATGGGGGGCTGAGGCTGTGCGTCGTCAGCAGCTCGTCACGGCCACCACGATGATGATCCTCATCGGGGTGCTGGTCACGGCGAGCATGTGGGGATGGAAGGCACTGTTCGCGCCGGTCCCCGCGGTGGACGTCGTCTCCGAGGACCCCTCGCCCACCTGCACGACCGAGCAGGTCAAGGCCGGCCAGAAGATCAAGGCGGGTCAGGTCAAGGTGAGTGTCTTCAACAGCAGCAACCGCTCCGGCCTTGCCGGCCAGACGATGGACCTCCTCGTCGAGCGGGGGTTCGTCGGCGGGGACATCGGCAACGCACCCTCCGACGTCGACGTACGACGGGTGGAGATCTGGTCGACGATCGAGAACGACGCGCGCGCGAAGCTCGTGGCCCGGCAGTTCGGGAAGAGCGTCAAGGTGCGCTACAAGGACCTCGACCTCGGTGTGGGCGTGGATGTGATCGTGGGTGACCGGCTCAAGGGCCTGAAGCGGGCTCCGAAGACCTTGCTCGTCAAGAACTCGGTGGACGTCTGCGCGCCCGTCGAGCCCAGCGCACCGGCCGGCTGATCAGTCCTCCGACCACCAGTTGGCCAAGCGCCCCGACCGGGAGACTGCCCGGAGCCGGTCCTCCGTCTCCTCCCGCAGCTTCCGCGGCGTGACCACGAGCAGGTCGTCCCCACGGCGCAGCACGGTCCGGTCGGCCGGGACCTTGCTGTTCCCGTCCCGGACGATGAGCGCGACCGAAGCGCCCAACGGAAGGCGGAGCTCACCGACCTCGACCCCGTGCAGGCGAGATCTGCGCGTGATCGTGAACTGGAGCAGGTCCGCGGCGATCCGCTCCAGCGGCGCGGCTTCCACCTCGAGGTCCCTCGGCTCGCCCGCCTGTGCCACACCGAGGACCTTTGCCACCCAAGGAAGCGTCGGCGCGGTCAGCGCGGTGAAGATCACGACCATCACGAAGACGATGTCGAAGATGTCGACGGCACCGGTGACGCCGTTGGCGAGCGGGATGGTGGTGAGCACGATGGGTACGGCGCCGCGCAGTCCCGCCCACGTGATGAACGCCTGCTCCCGCGCACCGATCCGGAAGGGCAGCGCGCACGCCACCACCGACAGCGGGCGCGCCACCAGGGTCAGGATCAGCCCGGCGGCGATGGCGAGGGCGACGTCCCCGAGGTCGATGCGGGTCGGTGAGACCAGCAGGCCGAGCATGATGAACAGCCCGATCTGCGCCAGCCAGGCCACTCCCTCGGAGAACGACCGCGTCGCGGCGCGGTGCGGAAGCTCGGAGTTGCCGAGGACGAGCGCGGCCGTGTAGACGGCGGCGAAGCCGGACGCGTGGAGGGCAGACATCCCCGAATAGGCGAGCACCGTCAACGCCAGCACGGCGATCGGGTACAGGCCTGAGGCCGGGAGCGCCAGCCTGCGCATCATCCAGGCCCCGCCGAAGCCCACGACAAGGCCGCCGATGACCCCGACACTGAGCTCGTAGACCACGATGCCGGCGAAGCCGAGCACGCCGTGGTCGAGCGCGGTGCCGGTGCTGACGAGGGTCACGAGGAGGACGGTGGGGGCGTCGTTGAGCCCTGACTCGGCCTCGAGCACGCCCACTACGCGACGCGGTAGAGGCACGCGGCGCAGGACCGAGAACACCGCTGCGGCGTCGGTGGGCGAGGTGACCGCTCCCAGCAGGATGGCGAGCTGCCAGTCGAGCCCGAAGATGTAGTGCGCCCCGACTGCCATCACAGTGACGCTCACCCCGACGCCGAGCGTGGCGAGGGCGACGCCCACCCCCATGGACGGTTTGATCTCCTCCCACTGCGTGGTCAGACCACCTTCGGCGAGGATCACGACCAGGGCCGCGAACCCGAGAGCGTGAGCCACGCTGGGGTTGTCGAAGTCGATCCCGATCCCCGCCTCGCCGAGGAGGACACCCATGAGGAGGTAGATCAGGAGGCTCGGGAGGCCCACGCGCACCGACCCGCGCACCGCCAGGATCGCGGCCAGCATCACGAGCGTCCCGGAGAGCAGGACCGCGTCGAGCTGGTGCACGTCGAAGCTCACGCTCACCTCCGACGTGTCTGGCCCCGGGCCACCATCCTAGGGGGGACAGCGACCCGTCACACCGGCGGCAGACCCAGGTCTCCAGCCCGGGTCGAGCGTGCCAGGAGGGTTCACGAGGGCGCGGTGCGTGAGCGGCCCGTGCTCCTCCGCACGAGGTCTGAGCTCGTCGTCGTACCGGTCAGCTCGACCGCGCGCTCGCGTCTACGCCAACGTGTCCCACTTGCTCGCCGACACGGGGGTGGCCACAGCGTCGGGCATCGACTTCGACACCGTCGACGGCGGGAGGTTCGTCAGGGCGTCGTTCGCCGGCTCGCCCACCGGGGTCGAGGACGCGCTCTCCCGGCTGGAGGGGTGGCTGACGACCTTCCCGGTCATCTGGGCAACGCCCTCGATCGTCCTCCGGAGCAGGCCCACCAGCATCTGCTCGGGCTCGGGCACGCAGGCGCGCGAGATCCCAGCGACGGAGAGGTGTACGACGGCCGGGGCCCCTCGGCTGGCGAAGGCGTCACGGCGGCTCAGCGCGGTGCTGATGAACTCGCGTGCCCACTGCTCTGCCTCGGGGACCAGGTCGAGGCTGCTCCGCGCTCGCGAAGAGAGGCTGCTCGCGGGCAGGCAGTCGAGCTCGTTGAGCACCGCCTCACTGCGCAGGATGCCGACGGCCACGGCCCGCTGGTTCGTCATGGACACCACGGGGAGCGCGGTGAGTGCTGCCTCCCGCGCGATCCAGACGTCGACCCTCGGGTCGTCGCTGACCAGCCCTACGACGGAGGGGATCAGCGGAACGAGGTCCTGTCGTGCTCGGTCCCCAAGGCGGTCGTTGATCTCGCGCGCCATTGCTGCGAGGAGTGGATGGGTGCAGTTCGGGTGGTCCGACCAACGCTCCCCTGCGAGGAACGAGGCCATCTCCATGAAGCAGGCGCCCTTGCGCGGGTTGCGGTGACGTCCGGGGGAGAGCGTCGGCATGAAGTCTGGGGTACGGCTGCGGTTCGTCATGGGCCAGCTCCCGGGCCGAGGGGTAGGACTCCTTTCCAGTGTGCGACCGATCCTCGGGATGTGGAAGGCATGACGGCATGTCAGGAGCGGGGTTGACCCGAATGACCTAGTCAGTCCCAGTCGTCGGCGCGGTTCTGGGCACGTTCACGCAGACGGGGGACGAACCGGTGGAGGTTCTCGCCAGGGCAGGCGGTCTGGTTCGTGCGCCGGTGGCTGAGGATCGCGGGCAGTCGGACCCTCGTCCCCTCCGGGTATCGGTCGCTGCCCTGGGACCAGATGGTCACCCGCCCCGCCGGGTTCCTCCCCTCACGGTCGAGCTTCCACGCGATGAGGCGCGTGTAAGCGCCCTTGACCCGCTCGTTCGTGCGCATCTCCTCGTAGTTCCCGATTGCGGCAACGCCGAACGACGCATGGTTGAAGCCGAGGGTGTGTGCGCCACGGACCCGTTTGCGGAAGCCACCGGCGCGGCCCACCCAGATCCGCCCGAAGCGATCGATGAGGAAGTTGTAACCGATGTCGCTCCAGCCGAGCTGCTTCGTGTGGTACCAGTACATGCCGCGGATGATCCCGGGCACCTCGGCGCGCGAGTAGGCGTTCTTGCCCGCGGTGTGGTGGACGTGGGCCATCTTGATCCGGTCGAGGTAGACCGGGTCGCCGTCACGCAGCTTCTCGTTGGCGCCCCAGGCGGAACGCAGGTGGAGCTTGGGCATCGGGGCGTGCGTGCGACGCTTCCGAGCGACAACGGTGGTCGTCTCCCCGGCGGCGCTCATCCGGGCGGCTTGCGCAGACCCCTCCTGCTCGGTCTCCGCACCGGGGTCCACCATCACCAGCTCGAGCCCCTTGCGCCACTGCGCGACGCGGACGCGCACGCCCTCGGAAGGCCCGACCCACAGCGGCTCTGTCCCCGGGTTCCTGGACATCGTGACCTCGTCGGCGTCCTGCCATGGGGACCACGTGCCGTCCGAAAGAGTGCGCAGCTCGACGCCGGGGTCGTCTCCGCGCGCCCAGGTCACACCGACGGTCTCGAACGTGCGGCGGCTGCGGACCAGCTGTCCCTTCTTTCTCAGCGCACTCCGGTTGAGCTCGACGGTCCAGCCTCTGACAGCCTCCGATGTCTGCTCGGCGGCCGAGGCAACGGTTGTCTGAAGTGGTACGGCGCCGGCGCCGGCCGCCATGAGCAGCGCCACCGCGATCGCCGTAGGTCTGTTGATCCTGCGATTCGGCATCGTTCGCTCGTCCTCCCAGTCGAACGTCGAGCGTGGTCTCGGCTCTCCTGCGGAACCACAAAGTAAAGACGCTGGGAGGACGGGACCGGCGGAGGCTCGCCGAGCCGTGCCAAAAGGGAGGATTCACCGAGGTGGGACGATCCCGCCGCCCGGACGTCGCCGCTTCGGGACCATCGCCTCTGGCGCGGAGCCTTCGCAGGCCCTAGGACATGGGCAGGAGGGAGACTCGATGGATCCGATCTGGTCAGGTACCGAGCAGGCCATGCTGGAGCGGCTCGGACGGCGTCGCGCCGAGCTGAAGGACTCGATGAGCAGCTTGGAGCACGCGTTGGCGAGCCCGGCGGCCGGCGACGCATCCCGGTGGACCGACCGCGTGCAGGTCGCGCTGATCGGGCTCTCCGCCGACCTCCGCCAGCACGTCGACGTGACAGAAGGGCCAGAGGGGCTCTACCACGACCTCATGCAGACGGCACCTCGGCTGGCCGGGGAGGTCGACCACCTGACCGGCGAGCACACCGTGCTGCGGAAGGCCGTCGACGGGCTGCTGACCGAAGTCCGCTCCCCGCAGGCCGAGCAGGACGTCGCGAGGCTCCGCGACCTGGGCACCGAGCTGCTGGCAACGCTCTCCCGCCACCGGCAGCGCGGCGCCGACCTCGTCTACGAGGCCTACGAGGTCGACATCGGGGGCGACACCTGAGCCGGGGAACCTTCGAGCTCGGCGCGCATCGCCTCAGCAAGCGCCAGGGCCCCCGACAGCGGTCGGATCATCACGAAGAACTCGTCGATGCGACCGTCCGCGTCGACGTGGAGGAAGTCGCAGCCCTCGAGCTGGCGGTCCCCCACCCGGGCACGGAAGACCAAGGCGTGGTCGCCGCCGCCCTGCTCGGCACCGATCTCGCGCTCGTAGCGGAAGTCCTCGAACACTCGCGCGACGGCGTGCAGGATGGTCGAGACCTGGTCACGCCCCTGGTAGGGCTTGTGCACGACCGGGCTCCGAAAGACGACGTCCTCGGTCATCAACGACACCACGCGGTCGATGTCCCAGGACTCGACGGCTTCTCGGAAGGCTCGCATGGAGCCACCGTAGCGGCCTGCTCAGACGGTGCTCTCCATGTTCTTGGCCACGGTTTCCAGGGTTTGCCGCAGCTCCTCCGTCGGGCTGAACTCGACGATCTCCGTGTCGGCGTACATCACCGGGGTGTGGCCCGGCCCGACGTAGTAGGCGTCGCCTGCCTTGAAGGTCTCGTCGCCGTGCGCTGTCTTGAACGTCACCTTGCCCTTGAACACGTAGCCCCAGTGCGCGGACTGGCACTGGTCGTTCGGCAGACCCTTGAAGAAGGGCGCGAGGTCGGCGTCCTGGGAGTACCTCTCGAAGACGACCGTGGTGCCTCCCTCCATGCTCTCCATGTGGCCCTCGTAGCCCTCGAGCTCGACCGTCTCGGCGGCTGTGGTCCTCGATGCCTTGGGCATGCTCCTCGTCCCTCCTCCCCACGGCCTCATCGTCCGCCCGGACCAGACCGCTGCCAAGACCCGACCGGCGTGGTCCAGACGCGGCGTCACCCGGTCATCTACGCACCACTCCCGAGGTGCCTCGTCCCGGTCAGGTCCCGCCAGGAGAGAGCGCTCATGCAGCGGCGGCGAGGCGGGAGCTTTGTTCAGCCGAGGTTGGCGGGACTGGAGGTCGTGAAGTGGATCGCGAGGAACCCGGCGTACGCAGTCACTGGAGCACCGACCACCCCCAGCACGACCCGGGGCCACACCGTGGAGGGAAGGGGCAGCAGCCTCGCGGACCGGACGGTCGCGGCCACCACCGCCACGGGCAGGACCAGCCACAGCCACGGGACGAGCGCCGAGGTCGACATCGCCCACCCCCAGGCCACGACCCCGGTCAGGTAGGACATGGTGACTCCGAGGCCGGCCAGCCACCCCAGTGACAGCCCGCACACCCGGTAGGCCAGCCACACCACCCACGGCAGATAGGCGAACAGGTAGACAGAGACGAACCCCAGTCCGATCATCGTGAACCCGTCGTCCGGGTCGAGGCGCCACGCGGCCACGAAGAACAGAGAGATCGGCACCGTCAGGATGAGCCCGAGCAGCGCGGCACGGCGGCGAGGGTGGCCCGACAGGAAGGCGGGCTGAGGTATCCCTCGCGGTGCGTTCATGTCCATGATTGTGGCG
This sequence comes from Nocardioidaceae bacterium, assembly GCA_035456965.1. GTDB lineage: Bacteria > Actinomycetota > Actinomycetes > Propionibacteriales > Nocardioidaceae > Nocardioides_C. The sequence goes on along the minus strand of DATICF010000071.1, from coordinate 37,480 downwards.
TGCATCGGGGCGTTCGAGATCCGCTCACGTACTCAGAAGCAGACTCCGTTTCCCCGTGACACAACCGGCATGTCTGCCACATGGCCTACAGCAGAGCGTTCTGGCGCACGTCGAGGCGTCGACTCCGGCGAAGCCGCGTGTCCGAGGCGACCTGTCCGTTCGGGCAGGCAGGATGCCTGGGACGTCGGTTGAGTGCCACCCAAGGGGGAAGCCGTTGTTCACGCCCATCCTGCGTCCCGGCTCGGGCCTTCCGTCCGACGCCGGGTTCACCCTGCGCCCGCTCGGTCTCGACGACGCACCGCGCTTCGCCGAAGCGCTCAACGATCCCGAGATCCGTTACTGGATGCACGGCGTTCCGGAGTCGTACTCCGAGGCGGATGCTCGGCGCGATCTCGGCGGTGCCGAGGAAGCGACTCCCGCAGAAGCCGAAGCATCCGATGACCCCTACTGGGCCTGGGCAGTGGTCGACGCCGACGACCGCTTGGTCGGCAAGATCGCGCTCTCGGACCTGACCGAATCCGGCATCACCCTGTCGTATTGGCTGCACCCGGCGGGACGCCGCAAGGGGTGGATGACCGTCGCAGTCCGGGCAATCGCGAGGTGGACTGCGAGCCCGTCTGGCCCGGGGGTGGCTTGCCTGCGTGCCAACGTTGCAGCCGCCAATCACTCCTCTCGCTCCGTCCTGGAACGCGTGGGCTTCGTTCCCGAGGAAGCCCACGGCGACTACAAGATGGGAGACGGCTCCTACGCGGAGGGCATGCGCTACGTGCTCGACCTCGTCGGAGACGCGCGCTAGAACGTAGGCCAGCAACCGGAGGAACGACAAGAGCCGCCTCCGAAAACCCGATTTCTCGGCCGAAGGCGGCTCTTCCCGACTTTCGTCGGTACGGGCTCTGACTTTCGTCGGAACCCCCTGGCGGTGGCGGAGGGATTTGAACCCTCGGTGGGCTTGCACCCACAAACGCTTTCGAGGCGTTCTCCTTAGGCCGCTCGGACACGCCACCGTCGAAGAGGGTACTAGACCTCGCCGGTACGTCCTAAATCGGGCGTAAGAGCCGGCGACCTCCCCTCGATCACCAGAGCCAGACGTCGTCCACCCAGGTGGTCTTGCCGGCTGACAAGGTCGGAGCGGCCGCGATCGCGATCTTCAGTGCGCTGACGCCGGCGGGCACGGTCACCGTGCCTGTGAGCTCGCCGGTGAGCGTGGTGACCGGAAGCGTCGCGGTGCCCACCACCGACCCGGCTGGGTCGAGGAACGACACCGAGACCGCAGGAGCCGGGCCGTCGACGGACATCGACAGGTCGTACCTCTCCCCCGGGCTCACGCTGATCGGCGCGGAGGTCCACGAGCCGTTCAACAGACCACCCTCGAGGCCGACGGCGCCCTCACCGTCCGTGGCGTGGGCTCCGGAGGTGTCGTACGACGTGCCCTGCCCGCCGATCCACCCGTCCGGCGACCCGCCACTCGACTGCTCGAAGGAGCCGTTGGTGACCTTGTTCCCGCGGACGGTGATCGTGCGGACCAGGGTGTTGTCGGTCTCGTCGGACTCCGCGACCGTGTCGGCGGGGTCGACCACCGCCTTGACCGTGCGGTCGCCCTTGACGCCGCGGGTGTCCCACGTGACCGTGACTGCCTTGGTGCCTCCGGCGGCCAGGTCGACCGGCTCCGAGGTGGCGATGACACTGTCACCGTCGAGGAACCGGACCACCACGTCGGTCGCGTCGGCGGAGCCGTCGTTGGCGACCGTCGCGCTCAGGGCGGTCTCCTTCGGCTTGCCCTGCGTGGCCTCGAGGTCGGTCGGCCGCAGGTTCGGCTCGGCCGTACCGGGGTCGCCACCGCCCTGCGGGTTCACGTTGAAGTAGAAGACCTGGCCCGCTTCCAGCAGCTTCGGGTCGCTGGTGTTCTCCTCCGTCTGCGGGATGCCGCGGGCCGCGATGGCGGCGTTGCGGGCGGCGTACTCGGCGTGCAGGTAGTCACCGTTCCGGAACAGCTCGCCGGCCTGGACGCGCCACTCCTTCATCCGCTCGAAGTCGGACTCCCACTGCGCGGTCGGCGTGGTGCGGCCGCTCTCCGCCTGCTCCAGGAGTCGGTCGGACAGGGCGTCCTGCGCGGCGATGAGGTACTCCGCGACGTGGCCGCGCTGCAGGTTGTCCTGGTCCTCGACCTCGTAGGGCCGGTAGGACATCGCGTACGTCGTCGGGGCGGCCGAGATGTCGTACATCCAGCCCAGGCCGGACCAGTAGCACTCCCACTCCCCGGCGTTCGGGCTGCCCTCGGGGCACCGGTCGACGCCGTACGAGCCGTCGTGCGGGTGGGACAGGCCGAGGTTGTGCGCTGCCTCGTGCTCGATGGTGTAGCTGAAGCCGCCGCCGCTGTCCTGCGTGGGCAGGGAGGCGTCGGTCATCGAGCGCTTCGAGCCGGCCTCGTCGCCCGGCTGCACGCCCGGGTAGCTGGCCTTGGAGGACTTGAAGCGGTCGTTGACGTTGTTCATCACGCCCCAGGCCTCGCCGTCCTCGGTCCCCACGGCGATGCCGCCGACGATCGCGGGCAGCGCCCACGTGTAGGCCTTCTCGAAGACCATGTTGATCGACGGGATGGTGTTCACGCCGTCGACGTGGTCCGCGATGCCCGGCCGGTTGGCGTCGATGAAGTCACGGAACATCTCGTGGTTCACCGAGTCGTCGTACGACAGCCCGGTGAGGCCGCTGGCCTTGGCCTTCTCCACGGCGTTCGACACCGCGGTCAGGTCCACCTCGGAGTCACCGTACGTCGCGTGCTCGTGCTCACCGCCGTACAGCGGCTCGGGGGCGAGGTCCACGCCCGTGGCACCGCTGGTGACGTGGTGCTCCGGAGCGGGCAGGTCCTCGGTCTTCGGGGACGTGTCCAGCACCTCGCCGGTGGGCTGGTTGTTCGTCGGGTCGTAGAGCGGGATGACCTCGTTCTTGCGCCCCACCCACCGGGCGTACGGCGTGGCGGAGGAGAGCCAGCGCAGGGTGTCGTCCTGCTGGACCCCGTCGGCGACGTCGCCGATCTTGTAGAGCTTGTCGGGGTCGGTCCACCAGGTGCCGTACCAGGGGGCGTTGGTCAGCTGGCCCTCCACCCACTGCGGGCGGGAGTAGAAGTCGGTCCAGTTCGAGACCGCCAGCCAGTAGACGTCACCGCGGGGGATCGGGCGGTACAGGTAGCCAGGCGTGGACCGGAAGAACAGGCCGTAGGCGACCGACCTCGCCAACCGCGGCATCATCCGGCAAGGCGTGTTGTCGTTGTACGGCAGGTCCATGCCGGCGATCTGCGTGCCCTCGGTCTTGCAGGTCTCGCCGTCCTGCTGCCAGACCGGGTCCGCGTCGTACTGCCACACCGGCGGGTCGCCGTGCGGGTAGTCCGAGGACATGCCCAGGCCCCTGCCGGCCCAGGTCTTGGCCTCGAAGTCGTTCGGTGCGGCGCCGAGGTCGACGAAGTGGAACCGGTAGCGGCCGCCCCAGGTGCGGGCGTAGTCCACGCCGTCCCAGTCGCCGCTGTCGGGGTCGGTGATCCGCCAGGAGCCACCCTCCTCGACGGCCTTGGGCACGATCGCTCCGTCGATCACCTTGTCGGTGCCGTAGGTGTGGTACGCGTTCGGGCGGAAGTAGTCCTTGGCGAACTCAGGTGTGAAGGTGTCGAGGAAGAAGAACGACGAACCCTTGTTGAGCCCCTGCGGCATCCGGTCGAGGTTCAGCCCGTCCTTGTCGTAGTACGGGTCGTGGTAGGCCGAGCGGTCGGGCTGGATCACCGACGGGTCGTGGCACTCGCCGCTCGTGGCGTCGGTGAAGGCGCACTCCCAGCGGGCGTCGTACCGGGTGTCGAAGATCCAGTCCTCGACGGCGTAGGCGTCGACCAGGTCGGTCTTCGTCGGGTCGGTCACGGCGTACGACGGGTCGCCGCCCTTGGCCAGCACCCGGTACTTGCCGAAGGTCGCGTCGTACTCGACCTGGTTCTCGGTCCGCGACGCGCCGCCGTGGTAGCTCTGGTCCTGCGCCGTGTGGTCCTCGGCGACCTGGAACAGCGCCTTGGCGTACTCGTCCGAGGCGGTCAGCACGCGGACGTCGTAGTTGTAGGTGATGCCCAGGAAGTAGGGGTCGCCGCTCTGGTGGTCCTTGTTCCAGTTGAGCAGGCCGGCGCCGATCTGGGTCAGCTCACCGCCGCTCGCGCTCTTGCTGGACACCGTCGGCCGGTACTTGTCCGGCGTCCACTCCTCGAGCTCGGCCACCTCCTCTGCGCTGGGTGTGCGACCGACGAAGATCACGTTGAGCGGGTAGTCGACCACCAGCTCGTCCTCGACGGCCTGCCGGGTCTCGGGGTACTTCAACCCGGCCGGGACCGCCGTCGCGCTCAGGGTCGCCCGTCCGTCGTACGTCGCATTGGCGGTGAGATAGGGGACGACCTGGACGGTGTAGGTGCCGGGGGCGGCCATGCCGAGGTCGACACTCTCCTCGGTCGTTCCCCCGGCCGCGCTCTTGCCTACCATCTCGCCGGCTTCGTCGTACACGTAGAGGTCGAAGTCGTCGACGTTCAGGTCCCAGCTGATGTCGATGACGACCGAGCCCTCGTGCGTGTCCCAGTAGTCGGCGGGAATGTTGAGCGTGGTCGCGTGCTCGTCGCAGGTCGCCTCGGTGCAGACCCCCGGATCCGCGACGAACCCGGTGTAGGGGCCGCCGGTCCACGTGACTGTGCTCGTACCTCCCTCCGAGGCTGAGAGAGTGGTGCTGCCCGGGGTGGAGGCGCCCGCCCCCGGTACGAGCGCTGCGGCCGTGGCGGTGGTGGCCAGGACGAGCGCTGCGAAGGCACAGAGGACACGACGCATGGGGTTACCTGCTTTCGCGACAGGGCGACTCGATCGGGGTCGCCGAAAGCGACAACGAGGCGTGGGCCGCTCAGTTACCCCCGAGACGTCGCGCGCCAAACCGAATCCGGACAAAAGTGTCCGTTCGGCTGACCCGGGATCCGCCGACGAGTCAGTCGCGGAGGCGGTGGGTCGCGAAGAACTCCTGCAGCATCAGCGTGCACTCGTCCGCCAGCACCCCGGAGATCACCTCGGGCCGGTGGTTGAGCCGGCGGTCGCGCACGACGTCCCACAGCGAGCCGACCGCGCCCGCCTTGTCGTCGTAGGCCCCGAAGACCACCCGGGCGACCCTCGACAGGACGGCCGCGCCCGCGCACATCGTGCACGGCTCGAGAGTGACCACCAGGGTGCAGCCCTCGAGCCGCCACTCGCCGCGCGCAACGGCCGCCTCGCGTAGAGCGACGACCTCCGCGTGTGCGGTGGGGTCGCCCACGGCCTCGCGTTCGTTGCGCCCACGGCCGATGACCTTGCCGTCGGGGTCGAGGACGACGGCGCCGATGGGGACGTCGCCCGTGTCGTGGGTGGAGCGTGCTTCGGCGAGGGCCTCCCGCATGGGGTCGACCCATTCGTCGTACCCGATCATCAGCCTGCGGGGACTCCGACAACCTCGTCGAACTGCGCCCCGAAGCCGACCTTGGCGGCGATGTCGCCCAGCATCTCGTCGGGGTACAGGTCGTAGTCGTCGACGAGAGCGCCCATGTCCATGGCGCTGATCCCGAGGTCGGCGAGAAGGCCCATGTCACCGGCGGGCTCCTGGTCGTCCTCGTCGTCGGGCAGCGGGATCTCGAGGAACTGCACGACGGATCGGGCCAGGGGCCAGTCCGTCCCGGCGGTGACGTCGGAGAGCAGCACCCTCGTGGTCGCTCCCGCAACGCGCACGATCACGAAGAAGTCCTCGTCGACCGAGACCATGCCCAGGGCCCCGCCGTCACCCGGCCAGCGCCGCAGCTCGTCCGCGAAGGAGCTGACCTCGCCTACGTGCTCGGGCGCTAGCTCCTCGACCTGCCAGACACCTTCCTCGCGGTAGGCGACAACGGCGAAGTCGATGCCCTCGGCGAACGCTTCGGACTGATCTGACATGCAGCCTCCTCGGTCGGACCCGCAATCTCCGATGGTTGCAGATCATCCCGCGTGGCACTACCCACTGCCCATGACCTAGGTTTTGCCGCATGCGGATCCACGTGGCAGACCACCCCCTCGTCGCTCACAAGCTCACGACCCTTCGCGACGAGCGCACGGACTCACCGACGTTCCGACGTCTCGCCGACGAGCTCGTGACGCTTCTCGCCTACGAGGCGACGCGAGACGTGCGGGTCGAGGCGGTGACGGTGAACACCCCGGTCGCCGAGGCGGAGGGGACTCGTCTAGCCAACCCCAAGCCTCTGGTGGTTCCGATCCTGCGCGCCGGCCTCGGCATGCTCGACGGAATGATGCGCTTGCTGCCCACGGCGGAGGTCGGGTTCCTCGGCATGGTGCGCAACGAGGAGACGCTCGAGGCGTCGACGTACGCCGAGCGGCTGCCGGACGACCTGTCGGGCCGCCAGTGCTACGTGCTGGACCCGATGCTCGCGACCGGCGGCACGCTCGCCGCGGCGATCAAGTTCCTGGTGGACCGCGGCGCGGACCACATCACCGCGATCTGCCTGCTGGCCGCCCCCGAGGGTTGCGAGCGGGTCGAGAAGGACCTCGAGGGGCTCGGTGTCCCCGTGACGGTGGTGACTGCCGGCATGGACCAGCAGCTCAACGAGAAGGGCTACATCGTCCCGGGCCTCGGCGACGCTGGTGACCGGCTGTACGGCATCGCCGCCGGCTGACCCTGAGTACGACGAACCGCCCGCACGCATTGCGTGCGGGCGGTTCGCTGTTGTGGCTCAGAAGTCGAAGATCTGAACGGTGCCGGTCGCGATGAGGACCATGATCACCACCACGAGGATCCCGAGCACCGCGTAGCTGATGCCCTTGGAGCTTGTCTCCTCGGGCGGCTCAGGGGCGTCGTACTTGCTTCCACCTTCCACGGCGATGACCTCCAGTCATGCATGGTGAATCGGTCGAACCCCTCCCCGGCCGGGGATTCTACCCACTTACAGGGATTTCACCGCGCTCAGGAGCTTGCCGAGGGTGTCCTTGGCGTCACCGAAGAGCAGCGTGGTCTTGGGGTCGAACAGCAGCTCGTTCTCGATGCCGGCGAACCCGGGCCGCATGGACCTCTTCATGAAGACGATCTGCTGTGCCTCGTCGGCGTTGAGGATCGGCATGCCGTAGATCGGCGCTCCCGGCGTGGTCTTCGCCGCAGGGTTGACCACGTCGTTCGCGCCCACGACCAGGACGACGTCGGTCTGCTTGAACTCCGAGTTGATGTCGTCCATCTCCTTGAGCTGCTCGTAGGGCACCTGCGCCTCCGCGAGCAGCACGTTCATGTGGCCGGGCATGCGACCTGCGACAGGATGGATCGCGTAGTCGGCCTTGATGCCACGCTCGCCCAGCACATCGACGAGCTCGCGGAGCGTGTGCTGGGCCTGTGCGACCGCGAGGCCGTAACCCGGCACGATGATGACGCGGTTGGCGTAGCCGAGCAGGATCGCGACGTCCTCCGCGCCCGCGGAGCGCACCGGGCGGTCTGACGCCTCGCCTGCTCCGAGGGTCGAGCCACCCTTCAGCGCGCCGAACAGGATGTTGGCGACGCTGCGCCCCATGGCCGCTGCCATCAGCAGGGTCAGGAACGTACCCGAGGCGCCCACCAGCGTTCCGCCGACGAGAAGCACGGTGTTCTCGAGGATGTAGCCGCTCGCGGCGACCGCGAGGCCGGTGCCGGCGTTGAGCAGGCTGATCACGATCGGGACGTCCGCCCCGCCCACGGGCAGCACGAGGAGTACACCGACCAGCAGACCGAGCAGGCCGAGGACGACCCCGACAACGATCGAGGGCGCCGTGACGGTGAGCGCGGAGAGCACGACCGAGGCGACCAGGCCGGCGCCGAACACCACCGGCAGGCCAGGGAAGATCACCGGCCGGGAGGTCATCAGCTCTTGCAGCTTGGCGAAGGTGACAACCGACCCGGAGAACGCCCCCGAGCCGATCACGATCGTGAACGCCGTCGCGAACAGGGCGAACCCGCCGGGGTCGTGGCCCGGCTCGGTCATGTCGCCGAGCTCGAGCAGGGCGACGAGCGCGGCAGCCCCGCCGCCGACGCCGTTGAACAGAGCCACGAGCTGAGGCATCTGGGTCATCTGCACTCGCCGCGCACCGACCACACCCGCCACCGATCCGAGGACGATGGCGACCAGGATCGGCAGGACGTTGTCGAGCTCGGCGTAGAAGAACACCACGACGACCGCGACGGTGGCCCCGATGGCGCCGAGCAGGTTGCCGGCGCGCGCGGACTTCGGCGATGACAGGCCCTTGAGAGCCAGGATGAAGAAGACGGCAGCAGCGAGGTAGACCAGCTGCACCCAGACCGGGGTCTCGGTCATGCCTCCGCCCCCGTCCCGGCGCCGTTCTGGTCGGCCTTGACCACCCGGGGCTTCTTGCGGGTGAACATCTGGAGCATCCGGTCGGTGACCACGAAGCCGCCGACCATGTTCACCGTCGCGAGCACGACCGCGATCAGACCCACGACGAGCTCGACGGTGGAGTCGGCGTACCCGGTGACCAGGATCGCGCCGAGCAGGATGATCCCGTGGATGGCGTTGGCGCCCGACATCAGCGGCGTGTGCAACGTCGAGGACACTTTCGAGATCACCTCGATACCGACGAACACGCTGAGGACGAAGATCGTCAACCAGACAACCGGCTCGCTCACTGGGCCACTCCTTCCAGCAGGTTGCGGGTGGGCTCGTGCCACACCTGGCCTTCGCGGGTCACGCAGGAGCCACTGACGATCTCGTCCTCGAAGTCCGGGGCGAACCTCGGCGTCCCGTCCTCGTCCTTGGCCGTCATCAGGGTGACGATGTTGACGATGTTCTGCGCGTACAGCTTCGAGGCCGGGCCCGGCATCTGGGAGGGCACGTTCTCCCCGCCCCAGACCTGCGCGTTGCCGATGCGGACGACCTTGCCGGGGACCGACCCCTCGACGTTGCCGCCAGACTCGGCCGCGAGGTCGACCACGACGGACCCCGGCTTCATCTGCTCGACCATCTCCGCGGTCACGAGCATCGGCGCCTGGCGGCCGGGCACGGCTGCGGTCGTGATCAGGGCGTCGGCGTTGGCGATGTACGGCGTCAACAGCTCCCGTTGGCGCGCTGCGCGCTCCTCGGTCATCTCCCGGGCGTAGCCGCCTGCGCCTTCGAGGGTCTCGAGGTCCAGGTCGATGCTCTGGGCGCCCATGGAGCGGATCTCCTCGGCCGCAGCAGCGCGCACGTCGTACGCCTTGACCACCGCACCGAGACGCTTGCAGGTCGCGATCGCCTGGAGCCCTGCGACACCGGCGCCGAGGACGACGATCTCGGCCGGCGGCACGGTGCCGGCCGCGGTCATGTTCAGCGGGAAAAACCTGCGCAGAAGACCCGACGCGACGACCGCGCAGCGGTAGCCGGCCACGAGAGCCTGCGAGGACAGCGCGTCCATGGACTGCGCTCGCGAGATGCGGGGAACCAGCTCCATCGCGAACGACGTCACGCCACAGTCGCGAAGGTCGGCGACCAGACCGAGAGATTGTGACGGCGGCAGGAAGGACATCGTTGCCGTGCCTGCCGGCAGTCTTCGGATGACCGAGGGGTCCAGCGGCTGGACCGAGACGACGAGGTCTGCGCCGTCCAGCGCGTCGTGAGAAACCACGGCACCAGCGTGCTCGTAGTCCTCGTCAGAGGCCAGGGCCTCTACTCCTGCGCCCGGCTCAACCGCCACCTCGTAACCAAGACCGGTCAGCTTTCCGACCAGCTCAGGAACAATGGCCACACGGCACTCGCCCTCGCGCACTTCCTTCGCTACCGCGATCTTCACCTCTGTGAAACTAGAGCAAAGGCTCGAGCATGGCTCCCCATTGTGAGGAACATCAAGGCGCGTGTCTCGGTTCCGGGTCCAAGGTCCTTCACGGCCGGGGCTGACCGACTCGACCAGATGACCCGATCAGGCGTGCGGCACGCTGTCGTCGACCGCGATGGTGAACGGCGGCCCGCCGTAGGTCTCACCTCGATGACCCGGGTCGGCACTTGCTTTCACCGGTCAGTGCGGCGCGGGCGACTTCTCGAGCCGACTCAGCACTCCCGTCTGGGCAAGGAGGGCGAACCGGTCCGGAACGCCCCAGTGCTCCTTCAGCCGTCCATCCTCGATCCTGGCGATGTCGATGAGGGTCATCTCGACCGGGCTCCCGCTCGGCGGTCCGAAGAACGGGCCGGTCGCCGTCCCGGTGACGCGCACCCTGACCCAGATCTTGCCGTCGCTGAAGGCGGAGTCCTCGATGCTGAACGACGCGTCGGGCATGGTGGCGTGGACGTCGGCGATGGCTGCCTTGAGGTTGTCGACCGCCCCCGCGCCTTCGGTGGCGAGGCCGAACTGGTGCTCGACGAAGTCCGGGGAGCACAGCTCATCGACGATGTCGGTGTTGCCCGCGGCGAATCCCTCGTCGAAGAGACGGTGCATCAGCGCGAGCGGGGCTGAGCGTGGCTCGGCAGGTCGAGGGGTGGCGGTGGCGCTCATGGGACCTCCGGAGGTTCGGGCCGCAGGTCAGGTGCGCTCACCGCAGGCTTGAGGGGGTACTGCTTCGAGGGTGGGACGAGTGCTCGCTCAGGTCAACACCACCCAGCGCCTCCTCGTACCCCGCCCGCCGAACGGCCGACCCGTCACCCGCCCACGGCGTGCACGCTGACGGCGTACCCCGCGGACTCCTCGAATCGCGCGCCGGCCCACGTCGAGTACCGCTCCTGCAGCGACAGCCCTGCCGCACGACAGGCCTCGTCGTACTCCTCGATCGGGGTGACCGGGCAGCGGGGCGGCAGGTGCGCCGCGTCGAGCCCGAACCCGGCGACGAGCAGCCCGCCCGGTCTCAGCAGTGCGGCCAAGGACGCCGCCGCACGTCCGACGGTCCCCGGCGCGAGCAGAGGTACGACGTTGCCGGCCATCACCACGAGGTCGAACCCGGCAGCGCCGTCGAGGTCCGAGGAGGCGAGACCTGCGAGGTCAGCGTGATGCCACGGGATCGGGGGAGCCGTGCGTCGTGCGACGGACAGCATCGACTCGTCGACGTCCACGCCGACGCAGGCGAAGCCGAGCTCGTCGAGGCGGATGGCGACCCGACCCGTGCCGCACCCGGCGTCGAGCACCCGGGCACCGGGGGTCATCAGCGCGGCGCAGAAGGTCGCCTCCCCGTGCATGTCCTTGCCCGTCTGCGCGAGCGCCGCGAACCGCGAGGCGTACTCCTCGCCGCTGACGCCGCCGATCTCGGACCAGCGGGTCTCGTCGCCAGGCACGGCCGCACCCCTCAGTAGTAGTGCGGGAACGGCGACCAGTCGGGCTCGCGCTTCTCGAGGAAGGCGTCGCGGCCCTCGACGGCCTCGTCGGTCATGTAGGCCAGCCGCGTCGTCTCGCCCGCGAAGAGCTGCTGCCCGACCAGGCCGTCGTCGATCAGGTTGAAGGAGTACTTCAGCATCCGCTGGGCCGTGGGCGACTTGCCGTTGATCTTGCGCCCCCACTCCAGGGCGACCCTCTCGAGCTCGGCGTGCGGGACGACCTTGTTCACCATGCCCATGCGGTGTGCCTCCTCGGCGGTGTACTCGTCGCCGAGGAAGAAGATCTCGCGGGCGAACTTCTGCCCGACCTGCCGCGCGAGGTACGCCGAACCGTAGCCACCGTCGAACGAGCCGACATCGGCGTCGGTCTGCTTGAAACGGGCGTGCTCGGCGCTGGCGAGCGTCAGGTCGGAGACGACGTGGAGCGAGTGCCCACCGCCCGCAGCCCAGCCGGGCACGACGCAAATGACGACCTTCGGCATGAACCGGATGAGCCGCTGGCACTCCAGGATGTGCAGCCGGGCGAGCTTCGCCTTGTCGACGAATTCAGACGTCTCGCCTGCTCTGCTGTCTGCTCCCTCCGGTCGCGTGTACTGGTAGCCGGCGCGGCCGCGGATGCGCTGGTCGCCGCCGGAGCAGAACGCCCAGCCACCGTCCTTCGGCGAGGGCCCGTTGCCGGTGAGGAGGACGCAGCCCACGTCGCTCGAGGTCCGCGCGTGCTCGAGGACGCGCAGGAGCTCGTCGACCGTGTGCGGACGGAACGCGTTGCGCACCTCGGGCCGGTCGAACGCGATGCGGACCGTGCCGTGCTCCACCGCCCGGTGGTAGGTCAGGTCGGTCAGGTCGTCGAAGCCGGGGACGGGCTTCCAGGCGGACGGGTCGAAGATCTCGGAGACAGCTTCCGGGGACGCGGCGTCAGACATGGCCGCAGGCTACCCCCGCCTCATCCGGCCTTCGCGATCGAGACCGCCAGCGCCGCCAGGTGCCCGAGCCGTGCGAGCTCGGAGTCGAGGATCGCGGGTCCACCGCGACGCCCGAAGAGCACCAGCTCGTCGTCCTTGTCGCCGAGCGGCGCAGCGGCGATCAGCGTCGAGGTCCACCGCTCCTCCCAGTCGCCCGGCACCTCGACCCGGGCGGGCCGCCCCAGCGGGAACCAGTCGACCGACCCGTCGATGATCTCGGGTGCGGCGGAGGTGTGGTGGACGATGGTGACGCCCGAGTCGGTACGCCGCACCCGCATCCCCCAGTCGGCCCGGAACGTGATGGGCAGCAGGTCGACGAGCTCGTCGAGGGCCGTGGGCGGCGTTGCCGTGAGCGCCTCCACCGCCTCGAGGTCCAGGAAGAGGTTCCCACCGGCGCCGTACCGGGAGATCCACAGAACCCGGACTCCCTCGAGCCCGGTGCACGCCGACACGATCGAGTCGGGCATCACGCCCGGAGCGGTCTCGAGGAGCACGTCGTCGACCGCCATGCGGGTGCCGAGGTTCTTCTCGACGATCTCGATCGCCTCGATATCGCCACCGGCCTCACCGATGGCAGCGGCCACGCGCCCCAGGGAGCCCGGGACGTCGGGCAGCTCGACACGAAGCAGGTACGGCATCGGGCCCTTCAGCCCCTTTCCAGGTCTGCAGCGTCACCGGCGTGAACCATCCCCGGAGAGACCACCACGGCGTCCACTCCGAAGTGGACCTCTGCGTCGCCCCGACGATAGCCCGCCAGCGTCTTGAGCACCGGCAGCCCCTCGCCACCCGTCTCCGGGTCGAGGTCCACCACGGCACAGCGAGGGACCATACCGCGCACCAGCACGGTGGCGTCACCCAGTCGCAGGTGCCGACCGACCCAGGAGTCCTCGGCGTGCGGCTCAGCGTCGGTGTCGATGAGGAACGTCGACCGGAAGTTCGCGCTGTCGACCTGCCGGCCGAGGCGGTCTGAGAGCAGGCGCATCGACGGGGTCGTCACGAGGGTCACCGAGGCGCCGTACACGACCTCCCCGGGGTTGAGCGAGCGCGCGAGCACCACGTCGTAGCCGAGGTAGTCGGAGAAGGCCCTGGCCCACGGCCCGTCGACGACCTCCAACTCCGCGGCGCGCCCCCAGTAGTCGACCTCGAAGACCTCGCCGGTGGCCTTCGGGGACCCCTCGACGGTCACCCCCGGGAGGTCGACCGAGAGGATCCCGGCGTCCCAGCGCGCCACGGCTCGCACGAGGGAGTGGTTCTCGACCGTGCGCAGGACACGGCCCCGTGAGCGGTCGACGAGGCAGAAGACCCGATCTCCCACCGGGCCATCGGCGGACAGCTCCACCGCCTCGCGGGAGAGGTGCCGCGCTCCCTTGAGGGAGGTGAACCCGATCCTGTCGATACGCATGTGTGACAGGTTTGCACGCGCTGGTTTCACCGACGTTTCCCCGTCCCAGCAGTCGAACTCGCAGGCGAGTCGACTCCTCAGCGAACGATCTTGAGGTTGAAGTCACCAGTGCCCAGGTGGCCCATCAGGCGCACCCACAACGGCAGCCACATCTCCATACCGCGAGCCACCGAGAGATCCTCGAACTCGATCACGTCCTCCCACCCGAAGCCCTCGAGCAGGCTCCTCACGACCGCTCGGGCCTCGGCGTCCTCTCCTGCGAGGAACATCGTCGTCTGCCCGTCGCCGACCCGCTTCGGATCCACCATGACCTCGCAGTTCACGGTGTTGAGCGACTTCACGACCCGCGTTCGCGGGAAGGCTCGCTGAATCTGCTCAGCCAGGGAGTCGGTGTCCTTGACGGTGAGCGTGGGCGGGAACCCACCTGAGAAGTCGAGCGGGTTGGCGACGTCGAGCAGCACCTTCCCGGCGAGAACGTCACCGCCCACGGCGTCGAGTGCGGCCAAAGAGGCGACTCCGTACGTCGCGTTCACGACCAGGTCGGCGCCTGCGGCCACCTCGTCGAACGCCATGAGGGGCAGCGACAGGTCCCAGTCGTCGCGCGACCGGGTGGCCTCGGGGTCGCGCGTGCCCATCGCCACGTCATGACCGAGGCGCGCGAGAGCCGATCCCAGGGTCCGTCCGACCATGCCGGTGCCGAGAACCGCGATTCTCATGGCGCGACGCTACGGTGCGCTCGTCCGAGGGGGAATGACTCGATCACCTCATAGCGTGGGCGCTTGCGCGGACCCTCGCCGAGGTACGACTGAACGAGGCTGATCTCGGCGGCGTCCCAGGTCGGGCCCTGGTAGGCCTCGAGCACCCGGATCCACTTCGTGGCATCGATCGGGCGGCCGATCCGGGCCACGGTCACGTGCGGGTGGAAGTGCCCTCCGGCCGCCTCCGCCCCGGACTTGTTCGCGGCGGCTCGGGCCCCGGTCGCGAGACGCCGCAGCTCCACCGTGTCGCTCACGTCGAGCCCGGCCCACAGCACCTTGGCCCGCCCGGCGTGGGGGAAGGCGCCGCCACCGGCGACGCTCACCGTGAAGGGAGTACGTCGAGCCGCAGCACGCGCGAGGCGGGCGACGAGGTCGTCGAGGGACCGGTCGGCCACCTCGGCCATGAAGGCGAGCGTGACGTGCCACTGCTCGGCAGGGGCCCAGCGGAAGCCGCGTTCGGCCTCCTGTCGCGGCCCGAGGAACTCCCCCAGGTCCTCGAGCGCGTGCTCGGGCGGCACCAGCGCGACGAACATCCGCATGCCGCCACCGTAGCCCCGACTAGCCGAGCTCGACCCGCACGGCAGCCGCCGTCCGCCGCCCCGAGACGAGGGCGCCCTGGATGGAGGCGGTGTCGCGGTGGTCGCCCGCGACGAACAGCCCGTCGCCGAGCTCGACGGGTTGACGGATCGAGACGCCCGGCCGCTGGTGCGGGAGGGCGTGCACGACCTCGTGGGCCACCACGAGGTCCCAGTCGCGGGCCGAGGTGCGGTACATGCGCTCGAGGTGCTCCCGCACCTCCGCCTCGGTCACCGCACCGTTGCGCGCCAGGGTGGTGGCCTGCACCAGGTGCCTGCCGTCGGGCGCATAGGCGGGCGCGACGTTCGACATGACCGCGGTGTTGACGACCGGGCCGTCGCGGTTCGGGTCCAGGACCAGCAGGTCGAGGTCCGTGGGAGCGTCGTCCGTGGCGAACCAGTACGTAACCAGCCCCTTCATCGACGCTGCGTCCACCCCGGTCAACCCGGCAGCGCCGACCGGGTCGGTCGCCACGACGACCGCGCGCGCGTCGTACCGGCCGCCCGGGGTGAGCACGCGCCAGCGCTCCCGTGCCTCCGCCGTGCGCTCGACGGACACCACCTCGGTGTCCAGCTTCACCTCGCGCCCCAGGTCGGCCGCGATCTGCCCTGGCAGCTCGGACATGCCCAGCGCCGGCACCCCGGGAGTCCCGAGCGCGAAGGACCGGAGGAGGAGGCGTGCGAACGTCGCGGACGTCGCGCCGCTGTCCTCGGCCAGCACTCCGGTGAAGAACGGCTCGAAGACCTCCTCCCGGATCCGCCCCCTGACGCCGGCGCTGTCGAGGGAGTCGGCGAGCGGCTCGTCCTCGAGCTCCAGCAGCTTGCGGACGCTGCCGAGCGACGGCCTTGCCCACGCGCCGAACCGGGCGAGCTCACCCGGCCGCACGTAGCCGCTGCGCATGACCTGCGGGAGGTACCCGGGACTGCGCCTGGGGTCGGCCACGATCGCGAAGCCGTCGGGACCAGCCAGGGCCGCACCCGGGTCGAAGGCACGCAGATCGAGGGCGTCGATGTCCACGAGCTGCTTCAGTGCCGGATATGCCGGGTTGATGAGCTGGAAGCCGCGATCGCAGCGGTAGCCGTCGATCACGTCCGTGCGCACACGGCCGCCGACGGCGTCGGACTTCTCGAGCACGACCACGTCGAAGCCCCTGCGCTCGAGCTCGCGCGCGCAGGTGAGCCCTGCCAGTCCGGCACCGACCACGACGACGTCAGCTGACGACATGCCGTCACTATGACACCGGCCGCAAGTTGGAGGCATGATCGTTGCGTGCACAGCAACCTCTCGGCCTCAGGCATCCTCGGCACCGCGGGGAGAGTGCCCCTCGTCGACACCGAACCCCTGCGCAGCAGTGACCTCGTCCTGGCCGGAAGGCACCTCCCGCTGACGGCGACCGCGCGGATCTACGTCTGCGGGATCACGCCCTACCTCGTCACCCACCTCGGACACGCGGCGACGTTCGTGTGGGCCGATGTGCTCCAGTCGGTCGCGCGGCTGTCCGGCGTGGAGACCGAGACCTGCCGGAACGTCACGGATGTCGACGACGTCCTGACCGCCGCTGCGCTCGAGCACGGCAGGCCCTACGACGAGTTCGCCCTGACCCAGGAGTTCCTGTTCGAGCGCGACATGCGTGCGCTCGGCAACCGGGCACCCAACCACAGCCCGCACGCCCGGCTCCACGTCGGGCACGTCACCCAGCTCGCCGCGGCCCTCCTCGCGACCGACCAGGCCTACGAGCGCGACGGCTTCGTGTACTTCCGCGGCTACGGGGTGGCCGCCCGGAGCGGCCTGAGCGAGAAGGAGGCGCTCCAAAGGTCGCGTGACTTCGGCGACGAGCCCGGTGACCCCCGCAAGTCCTCCCCCTACGACGTACCCGTGTGGCGACCCTCGCCGGAGAACGAGCCGGCGTGGCCGAGCCCCTGGGGCTGGGGACGACCCGGCTGGCACGCGGAGTGTGCGGCGATGGCCTGGGCGACCTTCGGCACCAGCGTGGACGTAGTCGTCGGCGGGGAGGACCTCACCTACCCCCACCACGCCTACCAGTGCGCCATGGTGGAGGCCGCGAGCGGCGTGGCTCCCTTCGCCCGCCGCGAGGTGCACGTGGGCGCCGTGCACAAGGACGGCAAGAAGATGGCCAAGTCGACCGGCAACATGACCCTGGTCCGCGACCTCCTCGCCACGCACCGGCCGGCCGCGGTGCGGCTGATGATCATCAACCGCGTCTGGCACCAGGCCTGGGAGTACGACGACCGCGAGATCCAGGCTGCGGAGGCTGCGCTCGACGCGCTTTACGAGGCGGCAGGACGCACCCACGAGAGCCCCGAGGCCGACGAGGCGGTGGTCTCCGCGCTGCTCGACGACCTCGACGTGCCGAGCGCCCTGGAGGTCGCGACCGCCGAGGGTGGCTCGTCCGCGCGCTCCCTCCTGGAGATCCTTAAACTGCGTTGAAGGCCACGTCCGCGATGTGACCGCGCCCCGTGTGCATACCACCTTGCCTGGGTATAGACCCTCTGACCGGCCGCATACCCGGCGGCAGAACGACGGGGAAAAGGTTCCAAGGACGTGGACTGGATACTCGACTCACGACGCGACGACGCCAAGAAGGCTGCCGTGAAGGCCGTGGAGGACCACCTCCGCCGTCACACGAGCAACGAGTCGTCCGTGCCGACCGCTGTCGAGGTCGCCGACTCGGCCATCCGGAGTGAGGCGGAGGACGCGGGCGACTCCCCGCTCTGGCTTCACCTGGACTGGAGCCGCGTGCTGCCGAACCTGACCATCCGAGCAGTTCCACGTGACGCAGCCCCGGTTCTCGAAGCCGGATTCGACGCTGTGAGCGCCACTCGGCGCGACTCGCTTGCGCACGCCGCGCTGAGCGAACCGACCTCGATCGACCTCACGGTCCCCAAGGAGGTCACCTTGAACTACGACCCCGATGTCGCAGTGCTCGTCGACCTCGACCCGGTCAACGACGGTCCCGCTGCCGCCGCGGTGGCGCTCGCGGCCGCGGCAGAGTCCCATCCGGTTGCGGGGCCCGACCAGGTCGCGGCTGCGGCCGGTGCGATCCTGGCGGACGCGTCGATGCGCCAGGACGACGTGGTCGAGAGCACCAAGGACGCGGTCGACCTGTTCGGTCGGCTGCACGAGGCGCTCGGCGGCACCTACCAACGCGTGCGGGTCGATGACGACGGCTTCGAGCTCGAGATCGACAGGAGCCCTTTCGGGGCCGCGATCCGGCAGCTGCCTTCGATGGCGCGGGTGACCGAGGCGATCGCCGGCCGCATCTCCGCCCGACTGCACGGCAAGGCCACCGTCATCCAGGACGAGACCATCGGGCTCGGCGACCGTACCGACCGGCTCCGGGTCCGCTTCGGCGATGTCGAGGACGAGATCTGCGGCAGCACCTACCAGTGGCCGCCGGCGGGCGTCCATGCGCAGTCCGACCCTTCGCCTCGCCTGGAGATGACGGTCTCCTTGCCGCGGCAGAGCCACAGCGTGCCGGTGATCCGGCGACTGGCCGCCCAGATCCTCCGTGCCTTCGGAGTCGCGGCCGACAGCATCCACGACGTGGAGCTCGCCATCTCCGAGGCCTGCGCGAACGTGATCCAGCACGCCATCGACAGCGAGGGGTACGAGGTGAGCATCGAGCTCGCCGCCGACCGGTGCGCCATCACGGTGCTCGACCGTGGCGACGGCTTCGACGCGACACTGGTCTCGGACCAGAAGGACGACGACGCCGAGAGCGGCCGCGGCCTCACCCTGATGCGCGCCCTCGTCGACAACCTGAACTTCGTCAGCGAGCCCAAGATCGGTGCGGTGGTGCACATGGTCAAGCGGCTCGACTACGACTCGACCCACCCCTTCCGGCGTACCGGAACCGAGTGACCCTCAGGTCGTGGTCATCGCGCCGCTGAGCGCGCCGCGGTCGGCGAGGTCCTCGGCCAGGAACTCACGCAACAGGTCGACGGCCTGCACGATCTTCTGACTGCGCAGCGAGTAGAAGACGTTGCTGCCCGACCGGCGGGCGGTCACGATGCCACGCTCGCGGAGTACGGCGAGGTGCTGGCTGGCGTTGGACTGGCTGAAACCGAGCGCCTCGCAGATGTCGCCGACGCTGAGCTCGCGGTCGCGCAGCTCGTTGATGATCATCAGTCGCTTGGGGTCCGCGATCGCCTTGCACACGCGGGCATGCAGCTCCTGCAGCTGGGCTGCCACGTCCTGCGTCATGCGTCCTCCCCGCGCCTTCTAGGAAGGCAGTCTAGTTCCGTCCGGCGCCCTCGGCGGACGACGATCACGTGGCGAGCACCACCACCAGCACCAGCGAGCCCGCCGACAGTGCGGCTGTTCCGACCGTCAGCAGCCTGACCAGACCCGGCGCCATGCAGTCCTCGTCGCCCTCGACCCGGCGGACCGTCCAGCCGTAGCGTCTCTCCCCGACGACGAGCAGCGCCAGCGCCAGGACCAGCCCGACTAGGCCGGGCACTGCGGCGAGGGGATCTCGGTCGGCGAGATGGACCAGCAGCGCAGAGAACCCCGCCAGCGCGAGCCCGGTGCGCTGCCACGCCATCGCAGTGCGCTCGGCCGGGAGACCGACGTCGAGCGCCGGCCCCGGGCGTCGACGGTGCGGCAGGATCACGTGCAGCACGACCTACACCCCGACCAGGTCGTAGGCGACGAGGGCGAGCGCGCCGAACGCGGTCAACGCCAGCGCGAACGCGACCATCCTCGGCACCGGCGAGTGCGGGAGCCGCTCCCCCAGGCGCATCGCACGCTCGTTGCGCTCCCAGTGCGTGTAGGCGACCGTGGCGACGACTCCTCCGAGACCGACCAGGACGAACCCGAGCAGGTGCCGGACGACCGACAGGCCGGGAACGAACTGCACCACGGCGACACCGGCCGCCATCAGCGCGAGCGCCGTACGCACCCAGGCGAGGAAGGTCCGCTCGTTGGCGAGGGTGAACCGGTAGTCCGGCGCCTCGCCGACCTCGTGCAGCTTCATCCGCGCACGTGGCGTCATGCCATCGAGGTCGAGGCCGCGCACTGGTTGCGCCCCACGTCGAGCTGGTCGACCTCGTCCTCCGGAGGCATCAGCTGCCCCGCGTTGACGAGGCGGATCGTGTCGTAGAAGTCGGGGGCCGCCGGCAGCGAGGTGACGATCTCCTCCACGAACCGCTCGATCGCCTTCTCGTTGAGCAGGGTCGAGGTGAAGACGTCCTCGAGCGTGGTGACCACGAGACCCTCGGCGTTGATCTCCTCGGAGGTCGTCCAGTGCGCCGGGGCGATGATCGTCCGCGGGTCGAGGGGGCGCAGCCGCTCGTGGCAGGAGCGGAAGAGGTCCCGGGCGAGCTGCTCCGCCTGCCCGGTGAGGTCGGGGCGACCCAGGCCGCGCACGAACACCGTGTCACCCACCAGGAGCACCGAGTCGCTCACCAGCAGCGCGATCGTCCCGGGCGTGTGGCCGGGCAGGTGCATGGACATGACCCGCACCGAGGCAGAGCCGAGGTCGAGGAGGTCGCCGTCCTTGAGCGGGACGTTCGGGAACGGCACGACGCCGCCCGCGTCCTCCGGCGGCAGGTGGTACTCCACGCCGAGCTCCCGGGCGAGGGCCGGCCCCCCGCTGATGTGGTCGGCGTGCACGTGGGTGTCGACGACGTGGGTCACGGTCATGCCGTGCTCCTGGGCCATGTCCAGGTAGGGCTGGGGCTGGCGGGTGGGGTCGACGACGATGCAGCTCTGCCCCGGTACGCCGACCAGGTAGGACAGGCACGCCTTGGCGGGTCGCTGGAACTGCCAGACCCGGACCTCGCCCGGGAGGCCGGTGATCTCGAACGGCACGAGCAGGCGGTTCCACGCGTCGGTGCCGCCCTCGAGGGAGCGGGTGTGTACGCCGAGGTCGTCGAACTCCTCCGCCACGAGAGCCGAGCCGTTGCCCTGCCCGCAGATCACGACCGCTCCCTCCTTGGTCCGGGCGGCCTCGTCCTCCAGCTCCTCGAAGACGCGGTACACCGGGACGTTCCGGGTGGCGACGGGGCGGGAGCCCTCGACGGGTGCGGCTTCGAACTCGTCGATGTTGCGGACGTCGAGGATCTCGCTGACGCGGCCCTCAGCGATCTCGTGGAACAGCTCCATGGGGGTGATGGTGTCGGCCACGCGCCTCTCCCTCGAAAATTGGGTCTTGTTATATGCGCAAGCACGAATGTAGTGTCCGAGATCACAGAAGGCAATGCCTCCTTCACAGGGGAAAGGACCGCGAGAGATGTCGGACGACTCAGTCGAGGACGTGCCCGAGAGCATGACGATCGTCGCCTGGAGCGGCGACCTGGACAAGATGTGGCCGACGCTGATCCTCGGGTCCACCGGTGCGGCGTACGGCATGAGGACCACGATCTTCTTCACTTTCTGGGGCCTGTTCCCGCTGGTCCGCGACGACGTGCGCATCACCGGGACGAACGCCATGACCAAGGCGCTGGCCGGGATGAACCGTCCCGGGATCAGCCACATGAAGCTCTCGAAGCTCAACATGGCCGGGGCCGGCGCCTGGATGATGAAGAAGCTGGCGAACGACCAGAAGGTGGCGAGTCCCAAGGAGCTCATCGAGATGTGCCTCGAGCTCGACGTACGCCTCTGGCCCTGCGAGATGACCATGGAGCTGCTCGGCCTCAGGCAGGACCAGCTCCTCGAGGGGGTGGGCACCCCGGTCGGCGCAGCCACAGCGCTCTCGGAGATGAGCCGCTCCCAGATCAACCTCTTCATCTGACCGACACCCGACCCGGCATCCACCCAGACATCCACGAGGAGCGTCCATGTCCACCTCCTACACGATCGACGCCACCATCGACGCGAAGGGCCAGAAGTGCCCGATGCCCGTGCTGCTGCTCTCGCGCGGGATCAAGAAGCTCGACTCCGGGCAGGTGCTCGTCCTCGAGGCCACCGACAGCGGCTCGAGGAGCGACATCCCGTCCTGGGCGAAGGACACCGGCAACGAGCTGCTCGAGCAGAGCGCCGAGGACGGGGTCTTCCGCTACGTCATCCGGAAGAAGTAGCCGGTGCAGTACGGCTTTGCGATCGACCAGCGCACCTGCATCGGCTGCCACGCCTGCACGGTCGCCTGCAAGACCGAGAACGACGTGCCGCTGGGCCAGTTCCGCACCTGGGTGAAGTACGTCGACAGCGGCGAGTTCCCCGACACCACCCGGTCGTTCGGGGTGATGCGGTGCAACCACTGCACCGACGCCCCCTGCGTCCAGATCTGCCCCACCCAGGCGCTGTTCAAGCGCGAGGACGGCATCGTCGACTTCGACAACAGCCGCTGCATCGGCTGCAAGAGCTGCATGCAGGCCTGCCCGTACGACGCGATCTACATCGACGCCGAGTCGCAGACCGCCGCGAAGTGCAACCTGTGCGCGCACCGGGTCGACAACGACCTCGAGCCCGCCTGTGTCGTGGTCTGCCCGACCCACTCGATCTGGGTGGGCGACCTGGACGACCCGACCAGCGGGATCGCGAAGCTGGTGCGCACCGAGGAGACCGCCGTCCGGGCCCCGGAGCAGAACACCGGGCCGAACGTCTTCTACCTCGGCGCCGACCAGGCGGTGCTCGACCCGCTCGCGGCGCCGGTCGACGACACCTACATCTGGGCGAAGCCGGACGCCCAGCGCCTCGAGACCGCGGGCGACCTGCCCGGTAGCCCCCGCACGAAGGCCCGCACCACGCTCAACACCGCCCACCCGAGGCCGTGGGGTTGGAAGGTGGTCACCTACCTGTGGACCAAGGGCGTCGGCGCGGGAGCGCTGATGCTGGCGGGACTCGCGTACCTCCTGGGCATCGGACTCGGCGGGGTCGGCGACTGGGTCGCGCCAGTCCTCGCCCTCTTCGGCGCGGCCACCACGGGCGGGCTGCTGGTCTGGGACCTCAAGCGCCCCGAGCGGTTCCTCTACATCTTCTTGAAGTCGAACTTCCGGTCCTGGCTGGTCCTCGGCGCCTACGTCCTCACGCTCTTCTCGGGCGGCGCCGTCCTGTGGCTGCTGGCGGCCGGGTTCGACATCGCCTGGCTGATGACGTTCCTCGCCTGGGCGGCGCTGCCGGCCGGGGCGATGATGGCCGGCTACACGGCGTTCCTCTTCGGCCAGGCCGAGGGGCGCGACCTGTGGCAGTCGCCGGTGCTCTTCTGGCACCTCGTCGCACAGGCGGTGATGGTCGGCAGCGGCGCCCTCGCCGTCGCAGGGGCGTTCGCCGGCTGGTCGGAGGACGAGTGGCGCTTCGTCGCGGCCGCGTTCGTGCTCGGGACCGTCGTACACCTGCTGATGCTGGCCGTGGAGTACGGCGGCAAGCACGCCTCCCGGCAGGCCGCGACAGCCGCCCACGTGATCACGGGCGGCCGCTACGCAAGGACGTTCTGGCTCGGCGCCGTACTTCCCGCGGGCGTCGCCGCCGTGCTCGGCGCGGTGGCGTGGGGCGCCCCGGCGTCAGGCACCGCGGCCGGGCTGCTGGTGGTGGCCGGTCTGATCGCGCAGCCCGCGCTGCTCGCCTACGAGAGCGTGTTCGTCCGGGCCGGCCAGGACATGCCGCTGTCATGACCTCGGTGATGACACGGGTGACGACAAGGCCGCACACCACCCCTCAACTTGTCAGGAAGGACCTGTCATGACCGCCGAGACCGGACGCGAGGCCGCACAGGTACCCATGCCCGGCGCGCGCTCGCACGAGCGGCTGCGGAACTTCCCGCCGCCGGAGGACTGGGACGCGCACGTCGAGTACGACGCACGCTCGCACCCGAGGAAGGTCCCCCACACCTACTCGCTCATCCCCACGATCTGCTTCAACTGCGAGTCGTCGTGCGGCCTGCTGGCCTACGTCGACCACGACGATCTGTCGGTGAAGAAGTTCGAGGGCAACCCTGCCCACCCGGGGTCGCGCGGCCGCAACTGCGCGAAGGGCCCCGCCACGATCAACCAGGTCCACGACCCGGAGCGGATCCTCTACCCGATGCGGCGGGTCGGCGAACGCGGGTCCGGGAAGTTCGAGCGGGTCTCGTGGGACGAGGCCCTCGAGGACATCGGCGGCCGGATCCGCAGGGCGATCGTCGAGGACCGCCGCGACGAGGTGATGTACCACGTCGGCCGGCCCGGCGAGGACGGCTTCGTCGAGCGCGTGCTCCAGGCCTGGGGCGTCGACGGGCACAACAGCCACACCAACGTCTGCTCGGCGGGCGGTCGCAGCGGCTACACCCACTGGATGGGCTACGACCGCCCCTCGCCCGACTACGCCAACGCCAAGGTGGTGCTGCTGCTCTCCAGCCACCTCGAGACCGGCCACTACTTCAACCCCCACGCGCAGCGGATCATGGAGGCCAAGGCAGGCGGCGCCAAGCTGGTCGTGCTCGACCTGCGCTTGTCCAACACCGCCTCGCACGCCGACCTGTGGGTCTCGCCGTGGCCCGGTAGCGAGGCGGCGATCTTTCTGGCCGTCGCCTCCTACCTGCTGAGGACCCGCAAGGTCGACGCCGCGTTCATGAGGCGGTGGGTGAACTGGGACGTCTACCTCGAGCGCCTCCACCCCGATGCCCCGAAGGACTTCGAGGTGTTCCTGGAGCGGCTCACGGAGGACTACGCGCAGTTCACCTTCGAGTACGCCGCAGCCGAGGCGCACGTCCCGATCGAGCAGGTCGAGCGGCTCGCGCACATCGTCGCCGACGCCGGCACCCGTCTCGCGACCCACACCTGGCGGTCGGCGTCGGCGGGCAACCTCGGCGGCTGGCAGATCGCGCGGAGCCTGTTCTTCCTCAACGTGCTCACCGGCAGCGTCGGGACGGTCGGCGGGACCCACCCCAACGGCTGGGACAAGTTCATCCCGCACTTCCCGGAGATGCCCGAGCCCAACGACACCTGGAGCGAGAAGCTCTGGCCGATCGAGTACCCGCTCACCACCAACGAGATGTCGATCCTGCTGCCGCACCTGCTCAAGGACGGCCGGGGGTCGGGGAGGCTCGAGGTGTACTTCAGCCGGGTCTACAACCCGCTGTGGGTCAACCCCGACGGGTTCACCTGGATCGACGTGCTCAAGGACGAGTCCAAGATCGGGCTGCACGTGGCGCTGACCCCGACCTGGAGCGAGTCGGCGACGTTCGCGGACTACGTCCTGCCGATGGGGCACGCCTCGGAGCGCCACGACACGATGTCGTTCGAGACCCACACCTCGAAGTGGATCGCCTTCCGACAGCCGGTGCAGCGGGTGGCGATGGAGAAGCGCGGCATCCCCTACCAGGACACGCGCGACGCCAACCCGGGCGAGGTGTGGGAGGAGAACGAGTTCTGGTTCGACCTGTCGTGGCGGATCGACCCGGACGGGTCGCTCGGGATCCGGCAGTACTTCGAGTCCAAGGACCGTCCGGGCGAGAAGATGACGCAGGACGAGTACTACAACCGGCTGTTCCAGACGAGCGTGCCCGGTCTCCCCGAGGCGGCCGCCGCGCAGGGGATGACGCCGCTGCAGTACATGCGCAAGTACGGCGTCTTCGAGGTCGCCAAGGAGGTCTACCGACTCGACGAGCGGCCGCTCACCGACGCCGAGCTCGAAGGGGCGGTGGCCGACGAGAAGGGCGTGCTGCGCAAGCCCGTGACGCTGGACTCCCAGCCGCCGCTGGTCGGCGAGGCCGGTGCGGTCGGTGTCGTGCACGAGGACGGCACCAGGACCGCGGGGTGGCTCTCGCCGTCGCGCAAGCTCGAGCTGTACTCCACGACGCTCGCCGACTGGGGCTGGCCCGAGCACGCGACGCCCGGCTACATCGAGTCCCACGTCTCCGCTCGGAGGATCGACCGGGGCAACGACGAGTTCGTGCTCATGCCGAACTTCCGGCTGCCCACACTGATCCACACCCGGTCGGGCAACGCGAAGTTCCTCAACGAGATCGCCAACACCCACCCGCTCTGGTTCAACAGGGCCGATGCGGCGAAGCTCGGTGTCAACACCGGCGACCTGGTGCGGGTGACGACGGAGATCGGGCGCTTCGTGGTGCGGGTCTGGGCCACCGAGGCGATCCGACCCGGCGTGGTCGGCCTCTCGCACCACATGGGCCGGTGGACCCAGGACGGCCACCCCGGCAGCCGCTGGGTGATGGGCAAGGTCGACCTGAACCGCTCCGAGGACGGGATCTGGCGGCTGCGCTACATCGACGGCATCAAGCCGTTCAAGAGCGAGGACCCCGACTCCGAGCGGATCTACTGGGACGACCCCGGCGTGCACCAGAACCTCACGTTCCCGGTGCAGCCCGACCCCGTGTCGGGCATGCACTGCTGGCACCAGAAGGTCCGCATCGAGAAAGCACACGCCGAGGACCGCTACGGCGACGTCGAGGTCGACGTCAACAAGTCCCGCGAGGTCTATCGCCGATGGCTCGCCATGACCCGGCCGGGTCCGGGCCCCGACGGGCAGCGGCGGCCGGAGTTCATGATGCGGCACGTCACGCCGAAGCGGTCGGCCTACCGCGTCGCCATGGTCGAAGGGAACGCCTGATGAGCCTGCTCTCGCGCCGTCGGCCTTCGGCCGAGGTGGATGTGGCCGCGGTCCACGCCGCCCTGGCCACGGTCGAGGACCCCGAACTGCACCTCCCGCTCGCCGAGGCGGGGATGCTCGCGGACGTCTCGGTCGACCGAGCCGGCCGCGTCTCCGTTACGGTCCGGCTCACCACGCCGTCGTGCCCGCTCAAGGACACCCTTGCCCGTGACGTGACCGCGGCGGTCCGCCCTGTGCCGGGTGTCTCGCAGGTGGAGGTGGGCTTCGACGCGATGAGCGAGAGCGAACGGATGCGGCTCGCCACCCGACTCCGCGGCTCGCGCCCTGAGGGCGGACATCCCTTCGACCTCGACTCCTCGACCCAGGTGTACGCCGTCGCCAGCGGCAAGGGCGGTGTCGGCAAGTCGACGGTCACCGCGAACCTCGCCGTCGCGCTGGCCCAGCAGGGCAAGCGCGTGGGCATCCTCGACGCCGACGTGTGGGGCTACTCGATCCCACACCTCTTCGGGGTACGACGGGCGCCGGTGGCGTTGAAGGGCCTGATGCTCCCGGTCGAGGCCCACGGCGTCGCGCTCATGTCGGTCGGGTTCTTCGTCCAGGACGAGGAACCTGTCGTCTGGCGCGGACCCATGCTGCACAAGGCGATCGAGCAGTTCCTCGGCGACGTGCACTGGGGCGACCTCGACGCGCTGCTCATCGACCTGCCCCCGGGCACCGGCGACGTGTCCCTGTCCCTGCTCGAGCTCGTGCCGGACGCAGCGCTCATCGCGGTCACCACGCCGCAGCCCGCCGCCCAGACCGTCGCGGAGCGGGTCGGCCGGATGGCCCGCAACGCGCGGATGCCCGTCGCAGGTGTCGTGGAGAACATGTCGGCGCTCGTGTGCGGGTCCTGCCACGAGCGCACCGCCCTGTTCGGATCGGGCGGCGGCGAGCGCCTTGCGCAGGCGATCGGTGCGCCCCTGCTCGGCCAGGTGCCCCTCGACATCGAGCTGCGCGAGGCAGGGGACGCCGGCGTTCCGGCGATGGTCGCATCACCACAGGCCCACTCGGTCCAGGAGCTTCGCCGCATCGCGTCTGCCCTGCCCGTCGTACGCCGGAGCCTGGTGGGTCGGTCGCTGCCGCTGTCGGTGGTCTGACTCCGAGGGCGGAGCTCTCAGTGACCCCTGCGCATCACGGGCCCTGCACGGAGGACGCGGTGCGCGGAGTCGAGCAGCTCAACGCGCATGTTGGGGAGTGCCAGGTCCCCCTTGCACATGAAGACGACCACACCGTTCAGGACCTCGTCCACGAGCACGTCGCCGTTCCTCATGTCGACGAGCCTCGCGGACACCGCAGCGGGGTCGGCCACCCAGCCGCCGAGGACGGCCCGTTCCTTCCTCCCACCGGGACCCCAACCGCCGGAGGTCATGAAGACGTCCTCGGGTCCGGTCCCACGGACACTGCCCATGAAGGCCCCCGACGGCTGCCACAGGCCGTCGTGGTGCCGGCACAGCCCGATGAGGCCACGGCGTTGCGCGCCATTCCGCTGGTCGAAGCTCACCGCGACCGCGGCGTCCTTGCCCGAGCGCTTCTCTCGCACGATCTCGACGGAGCTCTCGACCGCGTCGTACTCCGTGGCCACGAGGGCGTGCACGAGGTCGGCGTGGCTGACCTCCTTGGCCCGGGGCATGCTCATCACGCTAGCCGCACGAAGGCCCATGTGCTCTCCGTTCCGCGACTTGACCGGTGCGCCGGAAGCGGACTGTTCTGCCGTCCCAGAGCGCGGTCCATCCCGAGCTGTGCCACAGCCGGTGGTGGTACGCGCAGACCAGGGCGCCGTTGGCCAGGCTGGTCTGTCCGCCCTCCTCCCAGGCGTGGGGGTGATGGGCCTCGGCCCACGAGGCCGGCCGGTCACACCCCTCGGTGACGCAGGTGCCGTCCCGCACGGCCATCCCCCGACGCATGGCCCTGCTGTGCAGCCTCCGCTCCCGACCCACGTCCAGGACCTCCGACTCACCACCGAGAACCATCGGCACCAGCCCCGCCTCACACGCCAGGCGCCGCGCCTGTGCCGCAGAGACCTCCATCCCGGTGTCCACCGTGGCCACCCCCAGCCCCGTTCGCAGCTGGTCCAGCCGCATCGTCACGTTCACCGTCGCGGCCACCCCACCGGAGGCCGGCAGCAGACCGGCCGGGATCCGCTCGACCAGGTCCATCAGCCCGTGTCCGAGCCTCACCGGGTACGGAATCACCCGCCCGGTCTCGCGCCCCTCCGGCGACGTGCACTCGTCCTCAACCTCGCCGCCCGTGTGCTCCCCAGGGCCACCGGCATCGGGTCCCACCTCATCCAGCAGGGTCTCGCCCGACCGCGTCTCATCCGACGGCGTCCCCTCAGGCGACCCTCCGCCCGGCCGCGGGTGGGCGACGTCGTCGGGCTGGCTCGTCGCAATGTTCGGGTTCGACCGCCGCCGCGGGGACGCGAACGCCTGGATCGCCTTGAGCAGCATGTCCGCCTGCAGGTCCGGGAGCTTCCCCCGGAACCCGGTGGTGCCGTCCCCGTTTCGCCAGGACCGGAAGTACGCCTTGGCCCGGGCCAGCTCCTCTTCGTCCTCCAGCGCCTGACCGTCCTTGGCCTCCGCGCCGTCGGGGTCGACCACCTCCCACAACCGCCGGCCGACCCGCTTGAGCTGGTCCGGCGCCAACCTCTGCGCGGTCTCGATCAGGAACCGCTGACACTCCTCCATCTTTCCCGCGGCGAGGTCGTTTGGCAGCCGCCGCAGCGCGGAGACACACACCCGCACCTGCTCCGGGCTCACCCGGCCCGCCGCCAACGCCCCCGCCAGCAGTGGGAAGCGGCGGTCCAGGTCCCTGGCCAGCCGCACCTGCGCGGACGCGTCCGCACGTTTGGTCCGGGTCAGATGGGCCAGGAACGCCGCGGTCGAGGTCGCCCCTGTCACGTCCGCCACCCGCTGGGCGTCCCCGGCCACCAGCAGCCGCATCTTCAGCGCGAACGCAATGGTGACCACCTGCACCACCGCCAGCAGCATCAACCGGATCTCCCGCGCGGACAGCGTCGCCGCCGACACCCCGCGCACGCCCTCCAACGCCTCCAGGCACGTCGACAGCGCGGTGACGATCGGATGCACCGACCCGGTCCCGGCCACCTCCCGCGGCAGCTCCTCCGGCGAGCACGCCTCCGCCTCGTCCGCTGCCAGGCGCCCAGCAGGCTCCACGCAGGAGCCGTCGCCGGACTGATCCACGCCGGGCACAGCCCAGCCGACGCCATCACCCCTGGCGGGGACGGCGTCGCAGCTGCGCTCGTCGGTCGTGGACACACCACCAACCTAGGAACAACTCCTCCTGATTTCGAACACGTGTTCGAGACGAGTGGACGAGCTTCGCACCACCCGCCCTGTGGACGAAGACCGGCCTCGCGAGCGCGGTCGGTTGGCGCCCAGGACGATCGTGGAATGTGAGGAGTTGTCCGGGCCGCTTAGAATCTGCGGCGATGCTGTCGACCAAGCGCCTCCTGCTGGGCCTCCTCGTGCTCGGCATCGTCGGCATGCACGCACTCGTGACGAGCGCCGGCACGACGGCCGCCCATCACAGCCTGGCCGCGAGTGCCTCCGCCCCCGTCGTCCAGGCCGAGCTCGCTGCTCACGAGCACACGATGTCCGCGATGCTGTCCGATGACGCCGGCGAGCGCGACGGGGACGCATCCACAGCCTTGGCGCTCTGCGTGGCGCTGCTGCTCGCCGTCGGGGTGGTCGCACTCGCGGGTCGACGTACGACCTGGGTCGCGGACGCGTCCACACGCGTAGCCCGCATCCGACTTCCCTCCCCACCGGTGCTGCGCGACAGGTCACCGGTCCCCCGGTTCACGGTGATGCGCTGCTGAGGAGTCCGGCAGGACCCGAACAGCACGCCCAGACCAGGACACCGAGAAGGAGAACCGCCATGCGCTTCCAGCGCGCCGCAACCGTTGCCGCAGCCGCCATCACCACGATCGCCCTCGCAGGCTGCTCGTCAAATGCGACGTCCGCGGACCCCAAGGGCTTCAACGACGCCGACGTCGACTTCGCAAGCGACATGATCCAGCACCACGCCCAAGCCCTCGAGATGGTCGACCTGACCCTCGGCCGCCAGCTCGACCCGAAGGTCGCCGAGGTCACCGAGCAGATCCGCGCCGCCCAGGCGCCGGAGATCGAGCAGATGGTCGACTGGCTGGAGGACTGGGACAAGCCCGTGCCCGAGACCAGCCGCGACCACGCGAACGCGCATGCCCAGGAGCACGGCGAGAGCACCGACATGGACACCGACATGCCCGGGATGATGAGCGCCGAGGAGATGGACGCGCTCGAGAACTCCTCGGGCGAGGCCTTCCAGACCATGTGGATGGAGATGATGATCGAGCACCACGAGGGCGCCGTCGAGATGGCCGAGACCGTGGTCGACGAGGGTCAGAACGCCGAGGTCAGGGCGCTCGCAGAGGACGTCATCGAGACCCAGTCCGCCGAGATCGAGACCATGCAGGGCCTGCTGGAGGGCTGAGACATGGCCTTCCCGTCCCGCGTTCGCGGGGCCGGCTTGGTCGCTCTGCTCCTGCTCGTGTCGGCCGGCTGCTCGTCGGCCGACACGGGCGGGGGCGAGGGCGCCGACGCCCCCGCCGCCCACGGCGAGAACACCTTCGGCCACGTCCACGGCCTCGGGGTGAACCCCGCCGACGACCGCCTCTACGTCGCCTCCCACATGGGCGTCTTCCGACAGACCGACCAGGGCTTCGACCGGGTCGCCGACCGGTGGCAGGACACCATGGCGTTCACCGTCGCCGGACCCGACCACTTCCTTGGCAGCGGACACCCCGACACCCGGGAGGACAAGCCGGTCCACCTCGGCCTGATCGAGACGACCGACGCCGCCGAGACCT
Source organism: Nocardioidaceae bacterium (assembly GCA_035456965.1). Taxonomy (GTDB): domain Bacteria; phylum Actinomycetota; class Actinomycetes; order Propionibacteriales; family Nocardioidaceae; genus Nocardioides_C. The sequence continues at coordinate 6,045 of DATICF010000071.1, read as the reverse complement.
GGCAGGAGCTCTCCCTTGCGGGCGAGGCCGACTTCCACGCCCTGGAGGTCGCCGGCGAGCGCCTCTACGGCTACGACTCACTGACGGGCGCGCTGATGGTCACCGAGGACCGTCGGACCTGGAGCAAGCTACTGACCGGCCCGCTCCTCGACGTCGAGGCCGACCCCGCCGACCCGGACTCCCTGCTCCTCGCGGACCAGCGCGGCCAGCTCGTGAGACTCGAGACGGGCGGGAACCCTCAGCCGGTCGAGGGCGCTCCCCTGCTCGGGTGGCTGGACTGGGCCGAAGAGGACCGGCTGGTCGGCCTCGGACCGGAGGGCACGGTGTGGCTCAGCACGGACGGCGCCGCCTCGTGGAGCCAGGTGGGCGAGGTACCGGGGTCGCCTCAGGCACTCACCACCGAGGCCGAGACGTGGTACGCCGCGACCGAACGCGGCCTCTTCGCCTCGTCGGACCAGGGCGGCTCCTGGAAAACGGTCCCTCAGGACTGAGACCACTTGCATGATACCCCCCGTGGGTATATTGTTTAGATACCCCCTAGGGGTTTGTGACGAGGAGGACGACATGGCACACGTGAAGCCGGGGTACATCGCGGACAAGCAGGCTCACCTGAACCGGCTCAAGCGCATCGAGGGTCAGGTCCGGGGCATCCAGAGGATGGTCGACGAGGACACCTACTGCATCGACATCCTCACCCAGGTGTCCGCGGCGACCAAGGCCCTGGAGACCGTGGCGCTCTCGCTGCTCGACGAGCACCTGCGCCACTGCGTCAGCGACGCGGTGAAGGTCGGCGGCACCGAGGCCGACGACAAGATCACCGAGGCCTCCGCGGCCATCGCCCGCCTCGTCCGATCCTGACCGCACCCAACCCACGAGAAGGAGCATCATGGCCACTCAGAACTACTCCGTCACCGGCATGACCTGCGGCCACTGCGCAGGTGCCGTCACCGACGAGCTCAAGGCCGTCGCCGGCGTCAGCCAGGTCGACGTCGACCTCGTCGCCGGCGGTACGTCGACCGTCACGGTCACCAGCGAGACCCCGCTCGACGAGGCGACCGTCGCGGCGGCGCTCGACGAGGCCGGCGACTACAAGCTCGCCAACTAGGACAGCACACCCCGGGAACGACCCGGGCAATCGAGGAGGAGCAGGCATGACCACCAATCCCGTGCACGCCGACGGCACGACCGAGGGCACCGCCAGGGACCTCGAGCTCGAGATCAGTGGCATGACCTGCTCCTCCTGCGCCAACCGCATCGAGAAGAAGCTCAACAAGCTCGAGGGCGTCACCGCCACGGTCAACTACGCCACGGAGAAGGCGAAGGTCACCTACACCGGCGACGTCACCCCCGACGACCTCATCACGACGGTCGAGGCGACCGGGTACGGCGCCACGCTTCCCGCCCCGCCCGCGGCCGAGGCCGGAGGTGCCGAGGAGGGGCCCGAGGCCGAGACCCGCGACGACGAAGCGGCCGGCTGGCGGCAGCGCCTGGTCATCTCGGCGATCCTCACCGTGCCCGTCGTCGCGATGGCGATGATCCCCTGGCTGCAGTTCGACAACTGGCAGTGGCTCTCCCTCACCCTGGCCGCGCCGGTCGTGGTGTGGGGCGCGCTGCCGTTCCACCGCGCCGCGTGGGCCAACGCCCGCCACGGCGCGGCGACCATGGACACCCTGATCTCGGTCGGCGTGAGTGCGGCGTTCCTGTGGTCGGTCTGGGCCCTGTTCTTCACCGAGGCAGGGATGGCCGGGATGAAGATGGAGTTCACCCTCCTGCCGAGCGCCGAGGAGGGCGTCGCCGAGATCTACCTCGAGGTCGCCACCGCGGTGACGGTCTTCATCATCCTCGGCCGCTACCTCGAGGCACGCGCCAAGAAGTCCTCGGGCGCGGCCCTGCGGGCGCTGCTCGACATGGGCGCGAAGGACGTCGCGGTGCTCCGGGACGGGGCCGAGGTCCGCATCCCGGTGGCGCAGCTGGTGGTCGGTGACTCGTTCATCGTCCGCCCGGGCGAGAAGATCGCCACGGACGGCGTCGTCGAGTCCGGCACCTCAGCCGTCGACGCCTCGATGCTCACCGGCGAGCCGGTCCCGGTGGAGGTCGGGCCCGGCGACAGCGTCGTGGGTGCCACCGTCAACGCCGGCGGGCGGGTCGTCGTACGCGCCACCCGCATCGGAGCGGACACCCAGCTCGCCCAGATGGCCCGCCTCGTGGAAGAGGCGCAGACCGGAAAGGCCGAGGTCCAGCGTCTGGCAGACCGGGTCTCCGGAATCTTCGTGCCGATCGTCATCGCCCTGGCCCTCGGGACGCTCGCGACCTGGCTGATCCTCGGCGAGCCGACCGCGGCGGCGTTCACCGCAGCGGTCGCGGTGCTCATCATCGCCTGCCCGTGCGCGCTCGGCCTCGCGACGCCGACGGCCCTGATGGTCGGCACCGGGCGCGGCGCCCAGCTCGGCGTGCTGATCAAGGGGCCCCAGGTCCTCGAGTCCACCCGGGTCGTCGACACGATCGTGCTCGACAAGACCGGCACCGTCACCACGGGCAAGATGAGCGTCGCGTCGGTGCACCCCGCCGAGGGCGAGTCGACCGACGAGGTGCTGCGCATCACCGGCGCGCTCGAGGACGCCTCCGAGCACCCGATCGCGCAAGCCGTCGCCCGCCACGCCGCCGAGCAGGTCGCCGCGCTCCCGCCTGTCGAGGGATTCACCAACCACGGCGGACAGGGTGTCTCGGGCGTCGTCGAGGGGCACGCCGTGGTCGTGGGCCGCGCCTCCTGGCTCCGCGACGAGTGGGCGATGCAGGTCCCCGATGCCCTCGCGGCCGAGGCCACCGAGGCCGAGTCCGAGGGCCGTACCCCGGTGTGGGTCGGCTGGGACGGACAGGTCCGCGCCGTGGTGGTCGTCTCCGACGCCGTCAAGGACAGCTCCGCGGAGGCCATCGCACAGCTGCGCGGCCTCGGGCTCCGGCCCGTGCTGCTGACCGGTGACAACGCGCGGGCAGCCCACGCGGTCGCCGCGCAGGTCGGCATCGGCCAGGACGACGTCATCGCCGAGGTCCTCCCCGCCGACAAGGTGGACGTGGTGAAGCGGCTCCAGTCCGAAGGTGCGGTCGTCGCCATGGTCGGCGACGGCGTGAACGACGCCGCCGCGCTGGCCCAGGCCGACCTCGGCCTGGCCATGGGCACCGGCACCGACGTGGCGATCGAGGCGAGCGACCTGACCCTCGTCCGCGGAGACCTCAAGGCGGCCCCCGACGCAATCCGGCTGGCCCGCGCGACCCTCCGGACGATCAAGGGCAACCTGTTCTGGGCCTTCGCCTACAACGTCGCGGCGATCCCGCTGGCTGCCCTCGGGTTCCTCAACCCGCTCATCGCGGGCGCGGCGATGGCCTTCAGCTCTGTCTTCGTGGTCACCAACAGCCTCCGGCTCCGGAGGTTCTCGGCCGGCTGATCTCGTGGGTCGTCCGGGCCATTCCTGAACCACGAGGACGGGCTCTACCTCTCCTGACTCCATCCTGCTGCGATGGAGTCGGGGAGGGGGATGAGTCATGGCACCCGGGATCGGCCTGGCGGCCCTTGTGCTGCTGTCTCCAGGTGCCACGCCCGACCCCTCGCTCGAGCCGGCCGACAACGGATGCGGCCAGACCGCCTACGTGCTCCGCGACGCCGTCCAGAACGACACCTTCACCTGGGTCCTCAACGTCAGCTCGATACCGGCGTACCTGGACCCCGGCCTTGCCACTCGGGCCATCGACCAGGCGACGAGCACGGTCGCGCGAGCCGAGTCCCCCTGCCTGCTGGACCAGGTCACCGAAGCCGCCCAGACCGTCTTCGGCGGGACGACCCACCGGCACGCGAACATCACCAGGGACACCGACTGCTTCGGCGCCGCGAGCAGCGACGGCATCAGCGTGGTGTCCTTCGGCCCCCTGCCCGAGAATGTCGTGGCGGTCACGTGCACCTACAGCGAGGGCGGCGAGATCTGGCAGTCCGACGTGCTCCTGAACGACAAGCCGGGGATGTTCACACTCGAGCCCGTGGACGACTGTGTCGACGAGTTCGACCTCCAGTCGGTGATGACCCACGAGCGCGGCCACTCGTTCGGAATCGGCCATGTGCCGGAGACGGAGGACTCGGCCGACCTCACGATGAGCGCCTTCATGGATCGCTGCGACCTCGCAGCCCGCACCCTCGGTCGCGGTGACGTGCTCGGTCTCGGGCAGATCTACTGAGCGGCGTCCACGACGAGCGGCGAGACGACGGCCACGCCGGTCCCCCGGTAGGCAGGCGACGAGCCGTCCCGCTCGTAGATGCAGCCGCGGGAGGCCCCGAGGCTGCGCAGGCCCGCGAGGTCACCGGCACCCCACGCGCTCGGGTAGTCGCGCAGGAGCGTGGCGTACATGACCTGGGTCCGTCCCTCGGCGTGCCCCAGACCCACGACGTGGCCGATCTCGTGCATGAGCAGCTTGCCCAGCGTCGTACCCGTGCCGAAGCCCGGCGCCAGCCAGTTGAAGGCGCTGTTGAGCACCACCGTCCCGCGTCGCCAGGTCAGGACCTCGTCGCCGTCCTCCTCGACGGTGCCGCCCCAGCCCAGCGGGCCGCCGATTCCTGCCATGCCGTCGCTGGTGATCATCGCCGACTGCTCCCGGCTCGCCCACGCGATCACGATCTGCGTGTCCGGTGGGTAGCCCTTCGCCGCGTTGTCCTGCGGGATCAGGGCTGTCGGCCCGAGGTACTCGAAGTCGAGACCGGTGGCCTGCTCGATCCGCTTCGCGGCGCCCAACGCGTCCTCGAGCGCGGACGCGGGGCCGTGCTTGGCGTTCACCCGGAAGGTGATCTTGCTGCACGGGTTCCACCGTGCGTAGGTCGTCGTGAGGTAGCTGAAGTCGTCGGGGTCCCCGAGCGCCGTCCGCGTCCCGCCCGCAGCGGGCTGCGCCTCGATGACCCGGAACCTCGTGCGCGTGCTGACCGCCCGGGTGAGGCCCGCCCTGCGCTGCCGTGGACCGACCGGGGCGAAGATCCGGTAGGTGAAGGCGCCGGACGCCGAGGTGGGCACGGCGACCCGGTAGCGACCCCTGGGCCCGGTCCTCGTCCGCGCCCGCGCGACCCATCGGCCCCCACGGCGCACCTTGAGCACGACCCGCCGCACGCCGCCCTCGCTGAGCCGGCCACGGACCCGGACGTCACGCTGACCGACCTGCGCGACGTCATGGCTCCAGGAAGCGGTGAGCCGAGCACGCCGCTGGACCAGGACCGGAGCGCTGCTCGAATCAGCCGAGATGGCCATCGGTACGTCGGACGGGCTGACTGCGCGGACCGGGACGCAGAACATCGCGGCCGCGACGGCTACGGCGCAGATCCCGTTGAGGCGGGAGAACCGGACGCTCATGTCGGTAAGACATCGGCACGTCCTGGCCCGACCTGAGCCGTTCGGCCTCACCTCATCGGGACCCTCGGCCCTACGGGACGAACCGGGTGAGCCCGGATCATCGAGACGAGACGGGAGGGAGCTCCATGGCTACACAGGTGCGGTCACGGCAATACGCCGAGCGCGAGGTCCAGGAGCGGCGTCGGGTGCCGGTGTGGTTCGCCCTCATGCTGGGCGGTGGCGTGCTCGGGGCGGTCGCTGCCGGCTGGAGCCTCGTCGAGCGGATCGCCTACGCCGAGAGCCCGTCCTCGGCGTCGTTCTGCGAGATCAACTCGGTGATCTCCTGCAACAGCATATTCGGCCACTGGCAGTCCTCGGCGCTCGGCGTACCGAACACGCTGGTGAGCCTGCCGGTGTTCGCGCTCCTCGCCTCGGCCGGGCTCGCCGGGGTCCTCGGATCCCGGCTCTCGCGGGGCTACCTTGCGACGCTGTTCGGGCTCACGGTGTTCATGACGGGATTCGTGACCTGGTACATGCACCAGTCGGCGTTCGCCATCGGCGCACTGTGCCTGTTCTGCACGGTGGGCGCCGCCGCCCTCATCACCATCGGCATCGCCGTGACCCGCGTGGTCGACGCCGAGCAGGCGCTCGGCACCGGGCGGGCCGGGCGTCAGCTGCGGCTGCT
>DATICF010000070.1:0-32565 GCA_035456965.1 Nocardioidaceae bacterium | reverse complement strand
TCAGCATGCGCGAGCTCGTGGCCCGGATCCGGGTGCTCCTACGCCGGGTCGAGCGGGCCGCCGAGCTCGCCACCCGGACTCCCCCCGAGCTCGTCGTCGGGTCGCTGCGGATCGACCAGGCGCGGCGACGCGTGAACAGCGACGGGGTCGACGTACACCTGACGCCGACGGAGTTCGACCTGCTCGTCTGCCTCGCGACCAAGCCGGGAGCCGTGCAGACGCGCGAGCACCTGCTCGCCGAGGTGTGGGACTGGCAGGACGCCGCCGGCACGCGCACCGTCGACAGCCACGTGAAGTCGCTGCGCAGCAAGCTCGGGTCCGACCGCGTGCGCACCGTGCACGGGGTCGGCTACGCCCTCGAGGTGAGGCCGTGATCCGGCCGCTCGACCGCCTCGGATCGATCAAGACCAAGCTCGGGGTCCTCGTCGCGGTCACGGTCGCGGTCGCGGCGACCCTGCCGGTCCTGGGCGTCAGGATCGGCCTGTGGCCCCGCTACACGATCCCCGCCGCGGTGATCGTGGCCCTGGTCGTGACCCAGGTCCTGGCGCGTGGCATGACCTCGCCCCTCCGGGAGATGACCGCGGCCGCACGAGCGATGGCCAGGGGCGACTACTCGCGACGGGTCAGCGCGACCTCCCGTGACGAGGTCGGCGAGCTCGCCCGGGCCTTCAACACCATGGCCGCCGACCTCGAGGCGGTCGACCAGCAGAGGAGAGACCTGGTCGCGAACGTCTCCCACGAGCTGCGCACCCCCGTCTCGGCCCTCCGGGCCGTCCTCGAGAACCTCGTCGACGGTGTCTCTCCCCCGGACGAGGCGACGTTGAAGGCGGCCCTTGGCCAGACCGAGCGGCTCGCTCGGCTGGTCAACGACCTGCTCGACCTGTCGCGCGTCGACGCCGGGCTGACCCCCCTCGACGTGGAGGAGCTCGAGATCGAGCCTTTCCTGTCGTCGGTGGTCGACGAGGCGCGGGTCGGGGCTCGCCCGGTCGAGTACTCGGTCGACGTACGGCCTGCGGGTCTCGTGCTGCCCGCCGACCGGGAGCGCCTGCACCAGCTGGTCGCCAACCTGCTCGACAACGCGGGACGGCACAGCCCCATCGGCGGCACCGTCACCCTGCGGGCCACGCACGACGGGGACCAGGTCCTTCTCGACGTCGTCGACGAGGGACCCGGGATCGCGCCGGCCGACCGCTCGGCGGTCTTCCAGAGGTTCACGACCGGCACCGCTGCGCCCGGTGACGGGGGTACCGGTCTCGGCCTGGCGATCAGCCGCTGGGTCGCGGACCTCCACGGCGGCTCCATCGAGGTCACCGACTCCGACTCCGGCTGCCACATCCGCGTGGCCCTTCCCCTCAGGAGAAGCTGATGACGACGCCACCTGTCGCCGTTCCCGCCCCGAGCAAGCCCATGCTGGACTCGCTTTTCGGCGAGCTCTGGCCGGACCGGACGACGCCGGCCCCGCGGCTGGTCGCAGCCGCGGCCGGGGTGGGCGTGCTTGCCGCAGTCGTCGTCCCCTACCGCTCTCACGGGCTGGCGTTGTTCCTCGCGCTCGCGGCGCTCCTCGGCGTGGTCGCCGCGGCTGACCGGCAGCTGCGGTCGGCGTCGCACCTGGCCGCTCTCGGTCTCTGCGTCCTGCTGACGGCCACCCTGCTCGTCCGCGACGCCGGATGGATCGTGGCGCTCTGCCTGCTGGCGGCGTCCGCGGTGGGTGCCGCCGTCCTCGCAGGCGGTCGCTCGCTCCCGGGACTGCTGGCCTCCGCGGCTGCGGTCCCTCTCGCGGGGCTGCGCGGACTGCCCTGGCTGGGACGTTCGCTGCACCCCACGTCCCTGAGAGGCAAGCCGGCCGACGCCTGGTGGTCGCTGCTGCGAACCGCGGCCGTCTCGCTAGTGCTGGTCGTCGTGTTCGGGGCACTGTTCGCCTCGGCGGACGCGCTCTTCGCCAGCTGGATCGGTGCGCTGGTCCCCGACTTCGGGTCCGAGGAGCTGTTCGTCCGCGCCTTCGTGCTGGCGGCGTTCACCGGCCTCACCCTCGCCGGGGTGTACGTCGCGCTCTCCCGGCCGCGTGTGGAACGACTGGCGCTGCCCGTGGGTCGTCCCGTGAACCGGCCGTTCGAGTGGGCCGTGCCGGTCGGCCTGGTCGTCGGTGTCTTCGCGGTCTTCGTGGTCGCGCAGCTGACCGTGATGTTCGGAGGCCATGCCTACCTTCGTCGTACGACCGGGCTGACCTATGCGGAGTACGTCCACCAGGGGTTCGGGCAGCTCACGGTCGCAACCGCCCTGACGCTCGCCGTCGTGGCGATCGCACGCCGCAAGGCCTCGGTCGCGACGCCTCGTGACCGGATCGTGCTGAGGGCGATGCTCGGCGCGGTGTGCGCCCTGACCCTCGTGGTCGTGGCATCGGCGTTGTACCGCATGCACGTCTACGAGGAGGCCTACGGCTTCACCCGGCTGCGGGTGCTGGTGTCGCTGTTCGAGGCCTGGCTCGGGCTGGTCCTCGTCCTCGTGATGGCGGCAGGCGTCAGGCTGCGCGGCGCCTGGGTCCCGCTCACCTCGCTGGTCACCGGCGCGCTCATGCTGCTGGGTCTCGCCGCGGTCAACCCCGACGCCTACATCGCCGAGCACAACATCGAGCGCTTCGAGGAGACCGGCAAGATCGACTGGTACTACCTCTCGGGTCTCTCCGCGGACGCCGTGCCGGTGCTCGCCGACCTCCCCGAGAAGTACCGGGGCTGCGTCCTCCAGGACATGCCACCTGCCTACGAGGACGACTGGCTGGGGTGGAACCTGGGCCGGGAGCGGGCCGACGCTGCCCTCGACGGCGTCGCGCTGGGCTCCTACGCGGAGTGCCGAGCACGTCCCTGACCGGTCTACCGCACCGGACTCGGCAGAACGCCTAGGGGGCCACGGCCACGGCCTCGACCTCGACGAGCTGGTCGGGATAGCCGAGCACGGCCACCCCGAGCAGCGTGCTGGGCACGTCGTGGTCGGCGAAGGCGGCACTCACCACCTGCCAGGCCGCGACCAGGTCGGCACGGTTCGCGGATGCGACGTACACGGTGGTCTTCGCGACGTCGGTGACTCCGCAGCCGGCGGCGGCGAGCGCCTCGCGGAGGTTGGCGACCACACGCTCGGCCTGGGCGGTGACATCTCCGGGCGCCACGACCTCGCCGTGCTCGTCGAGGGGGCAGGCACCTGCTGTGAAGACGAGGCGCCCCTCGCCCACGACAGACGCGTAGGCGTAGGGCACCTGCTCGGTCAGAGCCGGGCAGCGGACCAGCTCGACGGCAGACGAGGTCTCGGACAAGAGGGTCTCCTTCTCAGTCCCGGGCGGGGTCGGTCGCGGGTCGGGTCGCGTCGGCGGCATCGATCGCAGCCTCGTCCGGCTCCGGCCCGACCTCCGCGGCGTGGGCGATGTTGAGGAATGACCTCCACATCACGACGGTCAGCAGGGCGGAGCCCACGAACCCGAACCAGTACGGCGCCACGACCCCCCAGCGCTGCGCGAGCGCGCCACCGAGCACCGACCCGAGAGCGAGCCCGCCGACGCCGCCGAGAAGATAGACGCTGGTGACCCGACCCAGGAGGTGCGACGGCACAGCCCGCTGACGGACGGTCGTGGACGTGGTGCCCCAGACAACCGCATGGACGCCGAAGATCGCCATGATCAGCCCGGCCAGGATCGGCTCCCGGGTCAGCGCGAGGCCGAGATGGGTCAGCGTCTCGACCACCAGCCCGATGCGCATCAGCGTGGCCAGGCTGAACCGCTCCTCGAGCCAGCGGTACGTCGCCGCGCCGGTGATCCCGCCGACCGCGCTCGCCGTCATCAGCAGGCCGTAGCCGAACTCTCCGAGGCCGAGCAGCTCGGTCGCATAGAGCACGTAGACCGCCATCGCCGCGCCGAAGGTGACGTTGAAGGCGGTGATGGTGAGGGCGAGCGTGCGGACCGGCGCGTGCGACCACAGCCAGCGGAGGCCTTCGGCGACCTCGTGCCGCATCGCCCGAGGCTCGGCTGAGCGCTCGACCACCGGCTTCGAGATGCGGGAGATGAGCACCGCCGCGAGGAGGAAGCACAGGGCGTTCACGCCGAACGGCACCGCCATGCCGACCCCGAACAGGAAGGCGCCCAGAGGTGGCCCCGCGAGCTGGTTGGCCAAGATCGCGGTGCCGAACAGCCGGGAGTTGGCCAGGCCGAGGCCGTCCTTGGGCACGGCGGTCGCCACAAGAGTGCTGGCCGCGTTGTCGGCGAAGGTCTCCGAGGTGCCGAGCAGGAACACCGCGACGAAGACCACCGGCAGCGAGCCCAGGTCGAGGGCGACCGCCAAAGCGAGCAGCGCGAGCACCGAGAAGCGGAGGAGGTCGACCACGATCGTCAGGATCCGCCGGTCGAGCCGGTCGATGACCGCGCCGGCAGGGACCCCGAACAGCAGCCACGGCAGCTGCTGGAGGAAGGCCGCCATCGCGACGGCGAACGGCTCCCGAGTGATCGAGGCGACGAGGAGCGGGCCGGCCGCGAGCACGATGCCGTCGCCGAGGTTGGAGACGCTCGAGGCGCCCCAGATCCAGCGGAAGTCCCGTCCGAGGCGGGCGGGTGCGAGGCGGGAGGCGAGGGTCACGAGCGGTGATTCTCCCCCGGCGAACCCCGACCTTCCATCGGTTTTCGCACAACCGACGAGCTCCCGGACACTGTTCGAAGCAACCTGCACCGATCGTGGGCCCCGTGAGAGCCAGCTTGCTTCACCCCACGCTCAGGTGCCGGGCGCTGCTACCGGCCGGGAATGCCGGAGATGGCTACCCCCGAGCGCGTCTTGTAGCGCTTGTTGATGCTGATGAGTACGGCGGTCAGCGGCTCGAGCTGCCGGGCCAGGCGGAGCCGTCCCGCGTCGACCCCGTCGCGGCCGGTGACGGTCCTCGCCAGCTCGATCGCCACCTCCTTGGCCTCCTGGTCGTCTCCGCAGACCAGCACGTCCTCGTGGTCGAGGTACTCCTCCTCGCCCCACAGCGTGACCGCGGAGACGTGGTGGAAGGCGCCCACGACGGTGGCATCCGGAACGATCCGGGCCGCGGACTCGGCTGCGCTGCCACCCGCCACGTCGAGGCCGTAGGGCCCCTGCTTGTCGAAGCCGAGCGGGTTGACGCACGAGATGACCGTCTTGCCCTCCAGGACAGGGGCCAGGTCGTCCACGAGCTCGTCATGCCCGTCGTACGGCACCGCCAGCAGGACCACGTCGGCATCCGCGGCGGCGTCGGCGTTGCCGGCGCCGGAGACCTCTCCAGCAGGGACCCGCTCCCGGATCTCCGCGGCCGCGGCCTCGGCCCGCTCGGCGGAGCGCGAACCGAGCACGACCTTGTGGCCGTGCTTGGCGAACCGGTAGCCCAGCCCCTTGCCTTGCGGACCCGTTCCTCCGATGACCGCGATGCGGTAGCTCGTCACGTGATGCTCCTGTTCGTTACGTCTCACGCCTCTTGAATCATGACAGCGCTGCTGTCACGGTAGTGCCTTGCACGGGTGGACTCCCGACGTGCCCATGTCTGACATACGTGAAAGTAGGGCCATGAAGCTCTCGATGCCCCTGATGTACGCCGGAAACCCCCGTGAGGCCGCCGACCAGGTCGTCGCCCTCGAGAAGGCCGGACTCGACACCGTCTGGGTCGCCGAGGTCTACGGGTTCGACTCTCCCACCCTGATGGGCTACCTCGCCGCCAAGACCGAGACGCTCGAGATCGGGTCGGCGATCATCAACATCTACTCTCGCACGCCCGGCACGCTCGCCTCGACGGCCGCCGGACTCGACAACGTCAGCGGCGGGCGGGCGATCCTCGGTCTGGGCGCCTCCGGGCCGCAGGTGATCGAGGGCTGGCACGGCCTCCCCTACGACAAGCCGCTGACCCGCACCCGTGAGGTCGTGGAGATCGTCCGGGCGATGCTGCGCCGAGAGACCATCGACTACCACGGCAAGGTGTTCGACCTGCCGCTTCCGTCCGACCAGGGCCTCGGCCTGGGCAAGCCGCTGAAGATGCTCACCAAGCCCGAGCGCCCCGCGGTCCCGATCTACATCGCCGCACTCGGCGAGAAGAACGTCCAGGGCACCGCGGAGTACGCCGACGGATGGCTGCCGTTCCTCTACGCACCGGAGAAGGCCGACGACGTCTGGGGCGAGGCTCTCGCCAAGGGCAGGGCCAAGCGCTCGGGCGAGCTCGGGCCGCTGGAGGTCGCGGCCGGTGGGATGGTCGCGGTCGGCGACGACGTGAAGGGCATGCTCGACTTCGCCCGCCCGATGTTCGCCCTCTACATCGGCGGCATGGGCGCGCGGGGCAAGAACTTCTACAACGAGCTGGTCAGCAGGTACGGCTTCGAGCAGGAGGCCAAGAAGATCCAGGACCTCTACCTCGACGGCCACAAGCGTGACGCCGAGGCCCTCGTGCCGGTCGAGCTCCTGGAGATGTGCAACCTGGTCGGCCCCGCGTCGTACGTCAAGGAGCGCATCGAGGCGTTCCGTGCGTCCGGTGTCACGAGCCTCCAGATCACTCCGGTTGCCGACGACCCAGCGGCCCTCGTGGGCCAGATGAAGGAATGGGTGTCCTAGAGCATGCGCGAGATCTTCGAGTCAGAGCATGAGTCGTTCCGACAGACCGTCCGCGCCTTCATCGAGAAGGAGGTCAAGCCCTTCCACGACCAGTGGGAGAAGGACGGCGCCGTCGACCGCTCGCTGTGGACGCGGGCCGGTGAGCTCGGACTGCTCTGCTTCGACGTCGACGAGAAGTACGGCGGCGCGGGGGTCAAGGACTTCCGCTACAACATGGTGATGGCAGAGGAGCTCACCCGTGGCGGCGCGACAGGGCCCGGGTTCCTCGTCCACACGGACATCATCGTCCCCTACGTCAGCAGCCTCGGCACCGAGGAGCAGAAGCAGCGCTGGCTCCCGGGTCTGGTGAGCGGCGAGACGATCAGCGCGATCGCGATGACCGAGCCGGGTGCGGGAAGCGACCTCCAGGGGATCCGCACGACCGCGGTCGACAAGGGCGACCACTACCTCCTCAACGGGTCCAAGACCTTCATCAGCAACGGCATCCTGGCCGACCTTGTCATCGTCGTGGCCAAGACCGACCCCGAGGCCGGCCACAAGGGCATCAGTCTGCTCGTGGTCGAGCGCGGGATGGAAGGCTTCGAACGCGGCCGCAACCTCGACAAGATGGGGATGAAGGCGCAGGACACCGCCGAGCTCTTCTTCAACGACGTGGTGGTGCCGAAGGAGAACCTCCTCGGCGAGGAGGGCAGCGGCTTCATCTCGCTGATGGTGAACCTCCCGCAGGAGCGCCTGTCGATCGCGATGATCGCCGCCGCCGCATGCGAGAGCATCCTCGACCTCTGCCTGGAGTACGCCAAGGAGCGTGAGGCGTTCGGGAAGCCGATCGGGAAGTTCCAGCACAACCGGTTCCTCATCGCCGAGATGGCCACCGAGGCGCACATCGCGCGGGTCTTCGTCGACGACTGTGTCCACAGGCACAACGCCGGCCAGCTCGATGCCAAGCTCGCGTCGATGGCCAAGTGGTGGACCACCGAGCTGCAGAACAAGCTCGTCGACCGGGCAGTCCAGCTCCACGGCGGCTACGGCTACATGATGGAGTACCCGATCGCGAGGGCCTACGTCGACAGCAGGGTCCAGACGATCTACGGCGGCACGACCGAGATCCAGAAGGAGATCATCGGCCGGTCGCTCGGCCTCTGACGAGCGGGCGCCTCAGGTCCGGTCGGGGAGCAGCTTGCGCGGCGGCGGGAGTTGCAATCAGGCACAGGCCTTCTCACGCGCCATGGTCGCGACGCCCGCCTCGGCGTACACGCCGCCAGGCGAGCAATTGGTGCGGCCCAGCCACAACTCGTGCTGAGCTCGGACATAACTGATGTAGGCAAAGACGATCGCGACTGCTACGAACACCAGGATCGACATCACGGCGTACTTCACGGCCCGCATGTCGCCGGCGGTTCTCTCCATCCTGGGCTCCCCCCTGCTGGACGCCCCTGACCGGAGTCCAGGAAGGCGCGGCCCACTGAGGCCGCTCGGGTCAGCCGGCCTTCCTGGCTGTCGGAGGGGCCGAGCCGTACCGGGCCGACGGCAGGGCGTTCTCGGCGTGCCACTGGTCGTCGCACTGGCAGTCGCACATGCGGCTGCTGCAGCACGAGTGGATGCCGAGCCTGCAGGGCGTGCAGGTGATCACCCTGAAGACGGCCCCCGAGTCGCTTCCCTGAGTCATGCCAGACCCCCGGAGACGTCCGACCCCCCGGTCTTGGACGTTGAGACAAGTCTGAGGAAAGGCGTCGAAGCGCACATCCCTCAGATCGGTGGACTTCGCCAGCAGGCTGCCCAAAGCCGCGGACGACTTCCCCTCCGCAAATCCACCCATCCAAGGCATGATGTGACCTCCGTCACCGCCGATGCCGAGGAGAGACATGAACGACGTCCTGCAGCAGCGCACGAGGATCGAGGACCGGATCGCGGGCATGACCTTCTGCACCAGGCTCGAGCAGACCGTGGTGGAACGGGGGGACGCCCCGGCGTACTCCGACAAGATCGGGATCGAGCCGGGTCAGGCCGGCTGGCGGACACTGACCTGGTCCGAGGTGCGCGAGCAGGCACTCGACCTCGCCGCAGGCCTCCACCAGGCCGGACTCGCTCCGAGCAGCACGATGGCGATCATGGCGGGCAACCGCATCGAGCACGTCCTCGCCGACATCGCCGCGGTGCACGCGAGTGCCGTGCCCATGTCGATCTACGCCACCTTGGCCCCGGAGCAGGTGGCCTACGTCGCCGGGCACGCCGAGCCCACGGTCGTCGTCCTCGAGGGCGCCGACCAGCTCCACCGCTGGGAGAAGGCGCTCGCCGAGGTGCCCGGCATCGAGACCGTGATCGTGCTCGACCCCGCGCTCGCCGCCGCCGACGAGCGGGCGGTCACCTGGGACGACCTGCTCGCACGCGGACGAGACGCCCGAGCCGCCGAGCCCGGGAAGTACGACGACCTGTGGCGGTCGGTCAGCCCCGACCAGCCGCTGACCATCCTCTACACCTCCGGGACGACCGGGAACCCCAAGGGGGTCGTGCTCACCCACCACAACATCTGCTTCGAGACCGAGAGCTCGCTCGAGACCCACCAGATGTTCGGCCCCGGTGAGACGATCTCGTACCTGCCCTTCGCGCACATCGCGGAGCGGATGCTCGGCATCTACATCCCGCAGTTCCAGGGCGGCCACGTGCACCTCATCGGCGACCCCGCTCAGCTCGTCGGAGCCCTCGGCGAGGTCCACCCCACGCGGTTCTTCGGCGTCCCCCGGGTCTGGGAGAAGATCCGCACGGGCGTCTCGGGCCTGATGGCCGCCGAGACGGACCCGGAGAAGAAGGCCGCGGTCGCGAAGGCCATGGAGATCGGGCTGCGGTACGTCGAGTCGCGGCAGACCGGCCAGAGGACCCCGCCCGAGCTCGCGGAGCAGTACGCCCGGGTGGACGCCGCCGTCCTCGGGCCCATCCGCGGCCTGCTGGGACTCGACAGGGTCGAGTGGGCAGCCTCCGCCGCGGCGCCGATGCCGGTCGACGTCACCCGGTTCTTCGCGGGTCTGGGCCTGGTGATCTACGACGTCTACGGCATGACCGAGACCAGCGCGGTCGTCACCGCCAACGGCCCCTCGGGCTTCCGCCTCGGCAGCGTCGGCCGTGCGATCGAGGGCGTCGAGGTCCGCCTCGGCGAGGACAACGAGATCCTCGTACGCGGACCGGTCACCACCGCCGGCTACTTCAAGGCCGAGGACGCCACCCGGATGCTCATCGACGAGGACGGGTGGCTTCATACCGGCGACATCGCCCAGATGGACGAGGACGGTTTCTTCTACATCGTCGACCGCAAGAAGGAGATGATCATCACCTCCGCCGGCAAGAACATCGCTCCCTCCAACATCGAGAACCTCCTCAAGGAGAGCCCGCTGGTCGGCCACGCACTCGTCTTCGGCGACGGGCGTCCCTACTGCGTCGCGGTGCTCACCCTCGACGGCGAGATCGCGCCGGTGATCGCGCAGAAGAACGGCATCGAGTTCACAGACCTGGCCGATCTCGCCCGCAACCCGCAGATCCTCGGCCTCGTGCAGCAGTCGGTCGACGCCGCGAACGAGCGGCTCTCCCGCCCCGAGCAGGTCAAGAAGTGGGAGCTGCTGCCGACGGAATGGACCGCGGAGAGCGAGGAGCTGACTCCGACTCTCAAGCTCAAGAGGCGGGTCGTCCACACGAAGTACCAGGACGTCCTGGAGCGGCTCTACGCCTGAGGAAGCAGCCGTGCACGCGAGGGGGCGCTACGCGAACCTCAGACGGATCGAGGCGCTCGACCCGGCCCTGGACCACGACCAGATCTTCAGACTCCTCACCCGGTACGAGTTCCCCTGGGAGTACGTCCAGGGCACCTCGATCGCTTTCATGCGCGACTTCGGCGTCCCCTCGATCAGTGCCCTGCTCGACCGCACCGGCGAGTTCGAGCACCACGGCCAGAAGCGGTACGACGACACGATCCTGATCGGTTTCGAAGCCACCGTCGACACACTCGAGTCGCCAAGGGGCCGGGCGGCGATCCGGCACCTCAACCGCATCCACGGCAGGTACGACATCCCGGAAGACGAGTTCGTCTACGTCCTCGCCACCACCATCGTCGGGCCGAAGAGGTTCATCGACGCCCATGGGTGGCGCCCCCTGCACCCGCACGAGATCGAGGCCATGCACCGGGTCACCACCCGGTTCGGCGAGCTGATGGGGATCAAGGACCTGCCCGAGAGCTACGACGGGTACGAGCAGTTCCTCGACGCCTACGAGGCAACGCGGTTCGAGTACGCCCCCTCCAACGAACGGGTCGCCGAGGCCTCGATCCGGATCGTCACGAACTGGTACCCGAGACCCCTCCGCCCGCTCGTGCGAAGGATCAGCATCGCGATGCTCGACGACCCGCTCGTCGAGGCCCTCGGCCTGCCCCCGCAGCCGCGATGGCTCAGGAGGCTGCTCGACACCGCGTTGCGGCTGCGTTCGTTCGCGCTGCGGACCGTCGTACCCCCGCGGCCGGAGGGTCGACCCTACGAGCACGACGCGTCCCGGACCTACCCGTTCGGGTACTCCCTGAGCGACCTCGGCCCGAGCTGGGCCGGCACCTGGACCACCGCCCGCGAGAGCGATCCACGTGGGTAGTCTGCCGAGGCATGGACGATGTCGGCGCCACCCCACAAGCGATGCGCCGAGCCCTTGCCCGGGCCGGCCGCGGGGTGATGCTCGACGAGTCGGAGGCCGCCGTACTCCTGACCGCCCGTGGCGCGGACCTCGAAGCACTGTGTACGACGGCCGCGCGGGTGCGCGACGCGGGGCTGGAGGCCGCGGGCCGACCCGGCGTGGTGACGTACTCGCCGAAGGTCTTCGTTCCCCTGACTCGGCTGTGTCGCGACCGCTGCCACTACTGCACGTTCGTCACGACGCCCGGCAAGCTCGCGGCCGCTGGCGAGGCCCCCTTTCTCTCCCCCGACGAGGTCCTCGCGATCGCCGAGAAAGGTGCAGCGCTCGGTTGCAAGGAGGCCTTGTTCACGCTCGGTGACCGCCCGGAGGACCGCTGGCCGGTCGCAGCGGAATGGCTCGACGGATGCGGCTACGACTCGACGCTCGACTACGTCCGGGCGATGGCGATCCTCGTGCTCGAGGAGACCGGCCTGCTCCCCCATCTCAACCCCGGCGTGATGTCGTGGGAGGAGATCAACCGGCTCAAGCCCGTCTCCCCGTCGATGGGGATGATGCTCGAGACCACCTCGACCCGACTCTTCACCGAGAAGGGCCGTGCCCACTACGGCTCCCCCGACAAGGACCCCGCGGTCCGCCTGCGCGTGCTCGAGGACGCGGGCCGGCTCAACGTCCCGTTCACGACCGGGCTGCTCGTCGGCATCGGAGAGACGGTCACGGAGCGGGCAGAGTCGATCTTCGCGCTCCGGAGGGTCGCGCGGCAGTACGGCCACGTCCAGGAGGTGATCGTCCAGAACTTCCGGGCCAAGCCCGACACGGCGATGCGCTCCGCGGAGGACCTGGACCTGGAGGAGTACCTCGCCACGATCGCCGTGACCCGGATCGTCCTCGGGCCGAAGATGCGCCTCCAGGCACCGCCCAACCTGGTCGACCTCGCTGAGTGCACCGCCCTCCTCGACGCGGGGATCGACGACTGGGGCGGAGTCTCACCTCTCACCCCTGACCACGTGAACCCCGAGCGGCCGTGGCCCTCGCTGGAGCGGCTGCGCTCGGTGACGGACGCCGGCGGCTTCGAGCTCGCCGAGCGGCTGACGGTTCACCCCGAGTACGTCCGCGCCGGCGAGCCCTGGATCGACCCCCGGGTCTCCGGCCACGTCGCCGCCCTGGCTCGAGACGACGGCCTGGCCGTCGAGGGCCGCAAGCCGCACGGTCTGCGGTGGCAGGAGCCCGACGGCGGTTTCGCCTCGGTCGGCCGCACCGACCTCCACTCAGCCATCGACTCGGAAGGCCGCTCGACCGACCGTCGCGACGACTTCGAGTCCGTCTACGGCAGCTGGGACGCCCTCCGCGACTCCGTCGCCGGCCGAGCATCCGCGGGCCGGCCCCCGTCCGCGCGCAGGCCGTCCGGAGACGAGCGGGCAGCGCTCGCGGCCGCAGAACGGGCCCCCGCAAACCTCACCGACGACCAGGCGCTGACGCTCATGACCGCCGAGGGCCAGACCCTCCGCGAGGTCTGCCGGATCGCCGACGATCTTCGCCGCGAGGTGGTAGGCGACGAGGTCACCTACGTCGTCAACCGCAACATCAACTTCACCAACGTCTGCTACACGGGCTGCCGGTTCTGCGCCTTCGCCCAGCGGCGCACCGACGCGGACGCCTACTCACTCTCCCTCGACGAGGTGGCAGACCGGGCCGAGGAGGCCTGGCGAGACGGCGCGACCGAGGTGTGCATGCAGGGCGGCATCGACCCCGAGCTGCCCGGGACGGCGTACTTCGACCTTGCCTCTGCGGTGAAGGCCCGCGTGCCCGGCATGCACGTGCATGCCTTCTCCCCGATGGAGATCGTCAACGGCGCCTCGCGTACCGGGCTGTCGTTCCGCGAGTGGCTGCTGCGCGCGAAGGAGTCGGGTCTCGACACCATCCCCGGCACCGCCGCGGAGATCCTCGACGATGATGTGCGGTGGATCCTGACCAAGGGCAAGCTGCCGACCTCAACGTGGGTCGACGTCGTCACCACCGCGCACCAGGTGGGCATCCGGTCGAGCTCGACGATGATGTACGGCCACGTCGACAACCCAGCGCACTGGGTGACGCACCTGCGGGTGATCTCGCGGATCCAGGACGAGACCGGCGGCTTCACAGAGTTCGTGCCGTTGCCGTTCGTCCATCACTCCGCCCCGATCTACCTCGCGGGCGTGGCTCGCCCCGGGCCGACCATGCGGGACAACCTCGCGGTCCACGCGTTGGCGCGGATCATGCTCCACGGACGCATCCACAACATCCAGACCTCGTGGGTGAAGCTCGGGATCGAGGGCACGCAGGCCATGCTGCGCGCGGGCGCCAACGACCTCGGCGGGACACTCATGGAGGAGACGATCTCCCGGATGGCCGGCTCCGAGCACGGCTCGGCGAAGACGGTCGGCGAGCTCGTCGAGATCGGCGTCGGCATCGGCCGTCCGGTGCGCCAGCGCACCACGACCTACGGGTACGTCGACCAGCTCCCTACCGGCCGGCTCCCGGCCGGCTAGCTCCGCCGATCGAGCAGTACCCGGTTTCAGGCTGTTCGGCGGGCGAGGATCGCCTCGACGACCGGCCCGAGGCGCTCGACGTGGGTGACCAGCGACCCCATCAGCCTGTCGTGCATCGCGAAGAACCCGGTCGGCCCGAGCCGGTAGAGAATCGCCCGGATCAGCAGCTGGGTCCAGTCGTCCCCGGTCGACCACTCGTCCAGAAGGGCGAAGGGCGCCCCGCGGAAGGTCACCGCGTCGGTGAGGGCGATCGCGTCGGCCATCCCGGCGGGTCTGAAGTACGGCGGCCAGTCGATGACGGCCGGAGCCAGGCCGTCTGCCACGAGTACGTTCGGCAGGATGTCGCCGTGGATCACCTGCGAGGCAGCTTCGACCGGCGCGAGGTGGGCCCGAAGACGCTCGACCACCTCCAGCGTGCGCTCGTCGCCGACGGGCTCGGCCTCGCCCCAGGCGAGGCGGTCGCCGAAGGCCCACGGGTCGTCGCGGTCGTCCAGGAAGTCCGGTCGCGGCAGGTCCCGGATCGCTGCGTGGAAACCCTCGCTGGCGGCCTTGACCCGGTCGATCTCGCGGAGGAGCTCGGCGTCGCGGCCGGGCAGAAAGACGTGTGCACCCCAGCCGTCCACGGTCCAGCCGGGCCCACTTCCCCTCTCGGCCATGACCGGCTCGGGCACTCGCACCTCATCGTGGGCGGTCCAGGCGGCGTACACCTCGCACTTCCAGGTGTGCTCGGGGACGCAGCCCACCGCCTTGAGGACAAGCCGACCGTCGGTCCAGGCCTGCCCCTGGCCGCCGTCAAGGCGACGCAGTGAACGCTCTCGGGCCCCGAAGGCACGCACCGCTTCGGGCGTGGGACCGCGATGGCGCCACTCCCAGTCCGCCTCCGTGAACAGCCGTACTCGTTCAGCCACTCCCTCGGCGTTGCTGCCTCGCTGCGCCTCGACCATGCGGGAGGACGCTACAGGCGAGTGCCCGTCGCGCACCGGAGACACGCGACGGGCACCCGGCCAGACGGCGAGCGCTAACCGCGCCCGCTGCTGGACCGCGCCCTGCGCGAGATCGAGTCGATCGCGACGGCGAGCAGCAGCACCGCGCCGGTCACCATGAAGCGGACCGACGAGTCGACGCCCACGACGTTGAGGCCGGTCTGGATCGACTGGAGCACGATGATGCCGAGCAGTGCGGCGTACGCCGAGCCGCGACCGCCGAAGAGGCTCGTGCCGCCGATGACGGCAGCCGCAATCGCGGTCAGGTTGGTGTCCGTGCCACCACTTGCCTGCGAGACGGAGGTCAGCTGGCCGGCCGCCATGAGGCCACCGAGCGCAGCGAAGAACCCGGTGAGCGCGAAGACCGAGAAGTAGACGCGAGTCACCCGGATGCCGGACCGGCGAGCCGCCTCGACGTTGCCGCCGACCGCGAAGACATGGCGTCCCCACCTGGTCTTGCGCAGCAGCAGGTCCATGACCACGACCAGAGCGACGAAGACCAGCGGAAGGTAGCCGAGCCCACGGTCGATGTTGAGGTAGTAGGTCACGTACAGCAGCCCGGCGGCCAGCAGCCCGGTCTTCACCGCAACACTCGTGTAGGTCTGCGCCGAGAGTCCGGCTGCGGTGCGTCTGCGGATGCCCCACAGCTGCGTGGCCCCGTAGACGAGCACGACTGCGAGCACGAGCACGTAGGAGGCGACCCCGGTCACGAAGGAGAACCTGGTGAACTCGATCAGGCCGGAGTTGGGCGGCAGGTTGACGGTGCCGCGGTCACCGAGCACCCACAGCTGAAGGCCGAGGAACCCGAGCAGACCGGCGAGGGTGATCACGAAGCTCGGCACGCCCACCTGGGTGTAGAGCAATGCGTAGAGGAGACCGATCGCCAAGCCGGTGCCCATGCCGGCCAGCATGCCCACCCACAACGGTTGGCCCTGGTAGACGACCAGGACGGCCAGCACAGCCGCGGCGAGACCGCTGACCGAGCCGACGGACAGGTCGATCTCCCCGAGCAGGAGGACCATGACGACGCCGAGCGCGATGATGCCGATCGGCGCGGCGAACAGCGTGATCGAGACCAGGGTTCGCGAGGACAGGAAGGTCGGCTCCTGGACGTAGAAGACCAGGGAGATGATGATCAGGCCGATGATGACCGGAAGGCTGCCCAGGTCACCGCCCCGGACCCTGCGGCCGAAGCTGTCGATCGTGCCGCGCAGTCCGCCACCGTGGACGAGCCGCTCGTCGCTGCGATCAGCGGGGATCGGACCGGGGGGCCCGGTCTCGGGGCTTCGTGTCGTCGTCTCAGGCATCGTGGCCTCCTGACTCGTGAGCCGCGTGATGGACCTCCTGGTTGCGGCGGATCCGGTCCGCGACGACGTTGTCAGAGGCGCCGGTGATCGCCGCGACGAGCTCCTCGGTGGTGGTCTCGTCGACGTTGAACTCCGCGGCGTTGCGGCCCAGTCGGAGTACGAGGATCCGGTCGGCCACCGCTTGGACGTCGGCCATGTTGTGGCTGACCAGGATCACCCCGAGCCCGGTCTCACGGAGCCGCTCGATCAGGTTGAGGACCTCGGCGGTCTGGGCGACGCCCAGAGCGGCGGTGGGCTCGTCGAGCATCACGATCTTCGGCGCCCCCACCAGGCTCCGCGCGATGGCAACGGTCTGCCGCTGGCCGCCGGACAGCGCGGCGATCGGGATGCGCACCGACGGGATCTTTGCCGACAGCGTGCGCAGCAGGCGCCACGCCTCTTTCTCCATGTCCACCTCGTCGAGCCACCCGCCCGCGGCCTTCTCCTGGCCGAGGAAGAGGTTGGCAACCACGTCGAGGTTGTCGCACAGCGCGAGGTCCTGGAAGACCGTGGAGATGCCGAGGGCCTGGGCCTCGCTGGGGCCACCTACGTGCACCTTGCGGCCCGCGAAGGTGATGGAGCCTCCGTCCGGCTGGTACACACCGGCGATGATCTTGACCAGCGTGGACTTGCCGGCACCGTTGTCTCCGACGAGAGCGACGACCTCGCCCTCGGAGACCTGAAGACTGACGTCAGTGAGCGCCTGCACGGCTCCGAACCTCTTGCCGATGCCCTCGAGGAAGAGAACGGGCTCGTCGGTCGTCGTCGAGGGGCGCTCGGATGTGATCGCGGTCATGCCGCCTCCTGTTTTCCACCTGAGGTGATCGTGACAGGAGGTGGCCTGCCTTGTCAGCAGGCCACCTCCAAGGTTCTGGTCCATCAGGACAGGCCGGCCTCGGCGCAGGCGTCGGCGTAGTTTGCGGTGCAGATCTCGTCGACGCTGTAGAACTCGTCGGCGACGACGGTGTCCGCCACGTTGTCCTGGGTCACCACGACCGGGTCGAAGATGAACGACGCGACACCCTGGAAGTCCTCGGTGCCGGTGATCTCCTCGCCGTTGGCGATCTGGACTGCGACCTCGGCGGCCTTCTCGGCCTCGACCTTGATCGGCTTGTAGATGGTCATGTACTGCTCACCCGCCACGATGCGCTGGATGGCCGCGAGCTCGGCGTCCTGCCCGGTGATGGGCGGCAGGCTGTCCGGGCTGATGCCGGCACCGGTCAGCGCCGCAATGACGCCACCTGCCTGGCCGTCGTTCGCCGCGTAGACGCCCTTGATGTCCGCAGGCTTGAACTTCCCGAGCTGGTCGCTGGTCCACTGCTGGGCGTTGTCCGGGCTCCAGTCAGGGTTGTCGTACTCCGCGAGGATCTCCAGGTCGCTGGGGTCGATGGCGCTGTGCGCGCCCTCCTTGAACTGCCCCGCGTTGGGGTCGGTCGGCGCGCCGTTCAGCATGAGGATGCCGCCGCTGCCGACGGCCTCGACCAGGGCCTCACCCTGCATCTGGCCGACCCGGTTGTTGTCGAAGGACATGTAGTAGTCGGAGCCGTCGATGAACCTGTCATAGGCGATGACCGGGATGTCGGCTTGCTGCGCCGAGGTGACCAGGCTGACCGCGGACTCGCTGTCGACCGGGTCGAGGACCATCACCTCGACCTGGTCGGTGATCGCGGTCTCGACCTGCTGCTGCTGCTTGGCCGGGTCCTGGTCGGCGTTGAAGTAGACGACCTCGCAGTCTCCGCACAGGTCCGCGACTTTCTCCTCGAACAGAGGCCTGTCGAAAGCCTCGTAGCGCGTGGTCTTCGACTCCGGGAGGAGAAGCGCGATCTTCTTTGCTCCGTCGCCCCCCTCGTTCTGCGCCTCGTTGGCACCACAGGCAGCCAGGCTGCCCACACCGATGATGACTGCGGCCGCAGTCACACCGGCACGCCGGATGGAAAGCTTCACTGGTCCTCCTCTTGTCCGGGTCCTCTGCCCGCATAACTCGTTGGACCGAGTGTCCTAGGTCACAGCCTAGTCGTCAAGACTTGAACGAATACGCTGCCTGTGCTGCCGGAAAGGCCCGTTTTCCGTCATCTCTTGACGACTAGGCTCGCTGTGGAGGACAGTTCACGCATGCCAACTGCGCGTCACGGGGGCACAACAGGTCGCCCGTCCCCGGGGTCGACCGCCTCACTACGTGCCGCCAACCAGCGCCGCGTCGTACACACCCTGCAAGGGCTGGTGGATGGCGCGACGCTCACCCAGGCAGAGATCGCCCGCAGCACACATCTCGCTCCCGCCACGGTGTCGAACATCGTGCGAGACCTGACCGCGGCGGGCATGGTCGAAGCCGTCGTCGGCAGCGGCCGCCGCGGCGCCGCGGTTCGTATCTCACGGGGGGCGGGTCTCGTCGCCGGGATCGACTTCGGCCACCGCCACGTGCGGGTCGCGATCGGCGATCTCACCGGCCAGATCCTGGCCGAGCAACGCGAGCAGATCCCTCACGACCTGGGGTACGCCGACGGCCTCGAACGGTGCGCCCTCATGCTCGACGCGCTCCTCGACGGGCTCGACGCCAAGCGCGGGGAGATCCTCAACATCGGCCTCGGCCTTCCGGCGCCGATCACCGACGAGAACGTCGTGCTCTCCTCGGTGATCCTTCCTGGCTGGGTGGGCGTCAACGCCAAGGCCGAGGTGGAGAGTCGTCTCGGACGGCCCGCTCACATCGAGAACGACGCCAACCTCGGTGCCCTCGCCGAGCACCACCGCGGAGCCGGCGTCGGCCACGAGGACATGGTCTACATCAAGGTCTCCTCGGGCGTCGGCGCCGGGATGATCCTGAGAGGCCGGCTGTTCCGCGGGGCCAACGGCACGGCCGGCGAGATCGGCCACCTGACCATCGACGAGCAGGGCCCCTTCTGCCGCTGCGGCAGCCGCGGATGCCTGGAGGCCTACGCGTCGGTCGGGATGGCTCAGGCCGCCCTGGGTTCGCAGATGCCGGGCGCCGGGATCGACGAGATCGTCGCCGCTGCCAAGGACGGAAACGTCTCCGCGCTGCGGATGTTCGAGGACGCCGGACTTCACCTCGGGTGGGGTCTGGCGATGCTCGCGAACCTGGTCAACCCCAGCGCGATCGTCGTGGGGGGCGACATGTCCCGGGCAGGTGCGCTGCTCCTCGACGCCATCCACATCGGGATGCGCCGCCACGCGCTGGCCTCGGTCTCCTCAGGAACGCTCGTGACGAGCGCCGCCCTCGGCGACCGAGCGCCGGTCATGGGCGCGCTGCTGCTGGCGCTCGAGCGCACCGACCTGGTGCCGGACCAGGGCATCGGATGACCGCCCTCGCCGGCGGACTCAGCTGCCCCGCAGCACCGCCCGGCGATGGAGGTACTCGATCTCGTCGATCTCGCCCTGCGCGTAGCGCTCGTCGAGCAGCTGCTGAGCCGAGGCCGAGCCTCCGACGGCAGGAGCCGCGCTGCGACTGCTCGAGGCCGGGCCGGCGCGCCAGAGAGCCAGGACCACCCCCACCACGAGCCCGATGAGGATCAGGACCAGAAGGGTCAGGAACCACCAGCCGGCCCATCCGATCCCGTCGTAGACGTGGAGCAGGGGGTCGGCCGTGCTGTCCCCGCTCATGCGTCCGAGGCCGTCAGCTCTCATGAGTCACCACCCTTCGCTACCCCTCAGGCCGAGCATGCGCTGACGGGCGCGGCGCCGACAGGGTCGTTCGACCCCACAGAGGTACGACGGGGGCTAGGGTCCACGTTCATGGAAGGTCGAGACCTGTCTCGCGTGGCGCTGGTGGTCGTGGATGCCCAGAAGGGGTTCGACGACCCGGTCTGGGGCCGGCGCAACAATCCCGCCTGCGACGAGAACATCGCGGCCCTCGTCGAGCGTTGGCACGCCGCCAGGCGGCCCGTCGTACACGTGCGCCACGACTCGGTCGAGGCTCGATCGCCGCTGCACCCGGACTCGCCGGGCAACGCGCTCAAGGACTACCTCGCCACTCCCCCGGCCCTCCTGGTGACCAAGAGCGTGAACTCCAGCTTCCACGGGACCCCGGACCTGCACGCGTGGCTGCTCTCCCACGACGTGCACGGGATCGTGGTCTGCGGGATCACGACGAACCACTGCTGCGAGACGACCGCGCGCGTCGGCGGGAACCTCGGTCACGACGTGCTCTTCGCCGTCGACGCGACGCACACCTTCGACCGCACCGGGCCCGACGGGAGCACCCTGACGGCTGACGAGCTGACCCGCGCGACCGCCACGAACCTCCACGGCGAGTTCGCGACGGTGGTCACCACCCACGACCTACTCACCGGCTGAGCGACCGCTCGAAAAGGGGCGTCCCCGACGAGCTGCCCGCGGTCGAGCCGGCCAGGGTGCGCTGAGCGTCAGGCTCCCCAGAACCGGCAGGCGCAGGTGAGGCAGCGGCAGTAGCGGGCCCCGTCGCTGTTGCGGTAGCTCACCGAGGTCTCGGCGCTGTTGCACGAGGGACAGAACCGCATGGAGGGCAGGGCTTCAGTTGTCCTGGGCACCGAGATGACGGTCATCGGGGGCACTCCTTCCTACGACTTGGGTATCGGCGTAGGAAGCCCTGACTCTGAGGGCGGTCTAGAGCAGGAGCTCTTTCACCACACGCTGCCCGGGACCCGGCTCACTCCCACTCGATGGTGCCCGGCGGCTTGCTGGTGATGTCGACGGTGACGCGGTTGATCTCGCGGACCTCGTTGGTGATCCGGGTGGAGATCGCCTCGAGCACGTCGTAGGGCAGCCGGGCCCAGTCCGCGGTCATCGCGTCCTCCGACGTCACCGGCCGCAGCACGACGGGGTGGCCGTAGGTGCGGCCGTCGCCCTGCACGCCGACGGAGCGGACGTCGGCCAGCAGCACGACCGGGAACTGCCAGATGTCGCGGTCCAGGCCCGCCTGGGTGAGCTCCTCGCGCGCGATGGCGTCGGCCTCGCGGAGGATCTCCAGCCGGTCGTGGGTGACCTCGCCGATGATCCGGATGCCGAGGCCCGGGCCGGGGAACGGGTGGCGCCAGACGATCTCCGCGGGCAGGCCGAGCTGCTCACCGACGAGTCGCACCTCGTCCTTGAACAGCGTGCGCAGCGGCTCGACGAGCTCGAACTCGAGGTCCTCGGGCAGGCCGCCGACATTGTGGTGGGACTTGATGTTGGAGGTTCCCGCTCCCCCGCCGGACTCGACCACGTCGGGGTAGAGCGTTCCCTGCACCAGGAAGGAGACCTTCTCGCCGTGCTCCGCGGCCTCGCCGACGATCTCGAGCTCGGCGGCCTCGAAGACCCGGATGAACTCACGGCCGATGATCTTGCGCTTCTCCTCGGGGTCGGTCACCCCTGCCAGCGCGTCGAGGAAGCGCTGCTGGGCGTCGACGACATGCAGGGAGACCCCGGTCGCGGCGACGAAGTCGCGTTCGACCTGCTCCGCCTCACCCTTGCGGAGCAACCCGTGGTCGACGAAGACACAGGTCAGCTGGTCGCCGATGGCGCGCTGCACGAGAGCCGCGGCGACGGCGGAGTCGACACCGCCCGAGAGGCCGCAGATCGCCTGCTTGTCACCGATCTGCTCCCGGATCTGCTCGACCTGGTCGTCGACGATGTTGACCATCGTCCACGTCGGCCGGCAGCCGGCGATGTTGTGGAGGAAGTGTGTGAGGACGGCCTGGCCGTGCTCGGTGTGCATGACCTCGGGGTGCCACTGCACACCGGCGAGCCGGCGGTCGAGGTCCTCGAAGGCGGCTACCGGCGATCCGGCCGAGGTTGCGAGCGCCGTGAACCCCTCCGGGGCGGCGACGACCGAGTCGCCGTGGCTCATCCAGACCTTGTGGCTCTCCGGCACCTCCGACAGCAGGGTGCCGCGGGTGGTCACGGTCACCGGGGTGCGGCCGTACTCCGAGACACCGGTCCGACGTACCTCCCCGCCGAGGGCGAGCGCCATCGCCTGGAACCCGTAGCACATGCCGAAGACGGGCACCCCGGCCTCGAAGATCGCCGGGCCCACCTGAGGCGCGCCCGGCTCGTACACCGACGAGGGCCCGCCCGAGAGGATGATCGCCTTGGGCCCGCGGGCGAGCATCTCCTCCACCGGCGTCGTGTGCGGGACGATCTCGGAGTACACACGGGCCTCGCGGACGCGGCGGGCGATCAGCTGGGCGTACTGCGCCCCGAAGTCGACGACGAGGACAAGGTCGTGTTCGGTGGTCAACGACGGCCCTTTCGAGTGGGCGGAGGAGGGACGGAGAGCCGCGGCGACACGGCGTGTCGAGTCTATCGGCCCTCCCACGAACGGGGATGCCTTGGCCTCTGCCACCAGACAGTCAGGTCTTTTGCGTGGCAAGCCCCCGACCCAGGCCCTATCGTCGCTGTGTCGGGGGCGTCTCGGGACAGCGATGGCAGACACCGTGGAGAGGCCGATGACCGTCCTGCGCGAAACGCTGTCCACGCGCCTGCGGTTCGGCGTGCTGGGACCGCTGGTCGCGACCCTGGACGACCAGGTCCTGGCTCTGGGCGGTCGACGCCAGCGCAGCGTGATCGCCGCGCTGCTCCTCGCCCGCGGTGAGGTGGTGAGCAGCGACCGTCTCCTCGAGGCGCTCTGGCCGGACGGCGCGCCGCGAAGCGCTGCGGGCAGCCTCCACGCCTACGTCTCCCACCTGCGTCGGCTGCTGGAGCCGGGACGTGCCGCCCGGGAGCCGAGCACCGTCCTGGTGAGCCAAGGGTCGGGCTATGCCCTCAGGGTCCCCGAGGAGGCGGTTGATGCGTGGCGGTTCACCGCGCTCGTCACCGAGGCATCCTCGACCTCTGACCCGGGATCCCGGATCTCCAAGCTCCGCGAGGGACTGCGCCTGTGGCGTGGTCCCGCGCTCGCTGAGTACGCCGAGGAGGACTGGGCCCGGCCCGATGCCCGACGGCTCACCGACCTGCGCAGCCTGGCCCGGGAGCAGCTCGTCTCGGCCCGCCTCGACAGCGGCGAGACCGCGATTCTGGTGCCCGAGATCGAGGCCCTGATCGCGGAGGAGCCGCTGCGTGAGGAGCCGTGGCGCCTCCTCGCGCTGGCCCAGTACCGCTCACAGCGCCAGGCCGACGCGCTCGCGACTCTGCGCCGGGCCCGGACCCTCCTCGCCGAGGAGCTCGGCGTCGACCCTGGTCCGGCCCTGCGCTCGCTCGAGGCGGAGATCCTCGCGCAGTCCGAGGCGCTCACCGCCCCGAGGGCCGTCGGCACCGCGCACGCACCCGCCCCAGCGCCTTCGACGAGCCATGTGCCCGAGCAGCGTGATGTCGCGCCTGCGGAACAGGACGACCTCGTCGAGCGGGAGCACGAGCTCGCGCTGCTGCGCACCTGCCTCGAGGATGCGCTCAACGGGCAGGCCGGCCTCGCCCTCGTCACCGGCCCGGCGGGGATCGGCAAGAGCCGTCTGCTCGGCGCGCTCCGACAGCTCGCAGCCGCCCGAGGGGCGACCGTGCTCTCGGCTCGGGGCAGCCAGCTCGAAAAGGCGTTCGGGTTCGGGATGGTTCGACAGCTCTTCGACCCGGTCCTCGCAGCCGAGACAGCCCGCGCCACCCTCCTGAACGGGGCCGCGGCAGCCGCCGACGCGGTGTTCGACGCGACCAGTCCTCTCGTGCAGCCCCGCAGCGAGGGCGTGTTCGGCGTACTTCACGGGCTCTACTGGCTCACCCACAACCTGAGCGACCGGGCCCCGCTCGTCCTGGCGGTGGACGACCTCCAGTACTGCGACACGGGCTCGCTGCGCTACCTCGCCTACCTGCTGCGCCGGCTCGAGGGCATGCCGCTGCTCGTCGTCGGCTCACTGCGAACCGGCGAGGAGTACGACGACGAGGGCCTCCTCAACGAGCTCGCCGCGGACCCGGCCACCGTGCTGGTCAGTCCCGAGCCGCTCTCCCGCGACGGCGTTGCCGACCTGGTCCGGGCACGGCTGGGGCCCGCCACCGAGGATCCGTTCGTCACCGCCTGCTACCGCACCACCGCCGGAAACCCCCTCCTGCTGCGGCAGCTGCTCCGCGCTCTCGAGGCCGAGCAGGTGCGTCCCGACACGGCCCACGCCGACACGGTCCGCGCCATCGGCTCTCGTGCGGTGTCGAGCCTGGTCCTGATGCGCTTCAGCCGGATGCCACCCGAGAACCGTCGCGTCGCACGTGCTGTCGCGGTCCTCGGCGACGGCGCCTCCCTGCCGGCCGTCGCCGCGATGACCGAGCTGTCCGAGGACGCCGCCGCCGCGGCCATCGCCTCGCTGGCCCGAGCCGAGGTCCTGCGCGAGCACCATCCGCTCGGCTTCGTGCACCCTCTGGTGGGAGACGCGGTGTACGGCGACCTCTCGGTCGGGGAGCGAGAGCTCGCGCACGACCAGGCAGCGCGGGTCCTCGCGGCGATGGGGGCAGCCCCGGAGCAGACTGCCGCCCATCTGCTGCTCGTCCCACCGCGCGGCGATCTCGAAGTGGTGCGCGTCCTTCGGGAGGCGGCGCGCCGAGACGTGGACCGGGGCGCTGCCGAGAGCGCCGTCGCCTACCTGCGGCGCGCTCTGGCCGAGCCGCCGCTGGACGAGGACCTGCCGGAGCTCTTGATGTGGCTCGGCCGCGTGGAGGAGCCAACCCACGGCGCCTCGGCCATCGAGCACCTCGGGGAGGCCTACCGCTCACTCGAGGACCCCGGCCACCGGGCGCAGACCGCGATCATGCTCGCCCGGACCCTCGTGTTCGGAGGCGAGAAGGGCCGGGCCAGTGCCTTCGCGAGGCAGGCCATCGACCAGCTCTCCCCCGAGCTCGTCGACGAACGCCAGGGCCTCCTCGCCCTGCAGCGGTTCGCCGGCTACCTGCACGACCTCCCCGGGCCCGAGTACGCCAGGGACATCCGGCCCTCGGTCGAGGGGGCCGGCACGGGCGCACGCGCCCTGGCAGCAGCGCTGGCCTGGGAGGACCTCACCACGAGCACGCATCGCGACCGGGCGATCGCCAAGGCCCGCTTCGCCGTCGAGGACGGCCGGCTCCAGGAGGTCGACGCCGGCCTGCTGTGGGTGGTCGCCGGCATCGTCCTCGAGATGTCCGGGGAAGACACGGTCGGGTTCTGGGAGGGAGCGCTGAGGGATGCCCATCGCCAGGGCGCCCTCTTCGCCGCGATGCGAGCCCATCTGTGGCTCGGCTGGACGCTATGGACCCGCGGCGACCTCCAGGAGGCGTTGCAGTCGCTCGCCACCTGCGCGGAGCAGAACCAGCTGTGGGGCGCCAACCCGATCGGTCAGGCCTACGTCGACGGCTTCAGCATCCCTATCCTGCTCGACCGGGGCGACGTCGCCGCTGCCCGACGCACCGTGGACCTGGCACGGCCCCGGGAGCGTTTCGGCGACGGCCGCCGTCTCTACGGCGAGGGTGAGGCTGCTGTGCTCCTCGCCGAGGGGCGTCCACGTGAGGCGCTGGCCCGGCTCGACGAGGTCCACGACCTGATGACCCGCGTGCGCAACCCGGTGTGGCGGTCCCAGAAGTCCCAGCGGGGGGTCGTGCTCGCGGCGCTCGGGAGCCACGACGAGGCGGTTCGTCTCGTCGAGGAGGACCTCGCCGCGGCGCGGGACTGGGGCACCCCCGAGCTGGTCGGCCGGACGCTGCGGATCCTCGGCGAGATCGGTACGCCGGACCGGGTGGACGTGCTCCGCGAGGCGGTCGACCTGCTCGAGCAGCGGCCTCAGCTCCTCGAACGGGCCAAGGCGCAGGCCGCCCTCGGGGAGGCGCTCCTGACCACCTCCGGCACCGATGCACGCAGGGCGGCCCTGAGCCTGCTCCGGCAGGCCCTCGCCCTGGCCGAGCAGTCCGCTGCCGTCCCCCTGCGCGAGCGGATAGCCCGGGCCTTGCGCAGCCTGGGCGTCGACGTACCCGCGGAGCCGCCGGCGCGCTCGTCGCTGACCCGCACCGAACGCCGCATCGTCGGGCTGGCGCTCGAAGGGGCGCTCGAACGTGAGATCGCCGAGTCGCTGTTCATCACACCGCGCACTGTCCAGAACACCCTCGAGTCGGTGTCGCAGCGGCTCCGCGCCACGACGCTCGACGATCTCAGGGGTGCTCTCGACGAGGTTTGAGGGGTCCTGTCCGACTTGGAACCGGGTCCGAGCCAGGTCCCAAGTCACGTCCAAGCACGGTTCAAGTGCAGCGCTCCAGGGTGGCTCCACGAACCGACCCACCTCCGAGGAGCTCAGGATGTCGACTGCTTCAACTGTTCCGCCGACCGGATCGGGCACCAGGGCGACCGCCGATCCCCGCGTGGAGACACTGCGCGGGTTGTGCGCGGGCGCGATCCACTTCCCCGGCGACCCCGGGTACGACGAGGCCCGGATGCCGTGGAACGTAGCGGTCGACCAGCGACCTGCCGCCGTGGCCTACCCCGCCACCCCCCAGGAAGTCAGTGAGGTCGTCCGGGCGGCGTCCGCCGCGGGGCTGCGCGTGGCCCCCCAGGGCACGGGGCACAACGCAGGCCCACTCGGCCCCTTGGACGACGTGGTGCTCCTGCGCACCTCGGCCATGACCGCAGTGCACATCGACGCCGAGCGGCGCATCGCCCGGGTCGAGGCCGGTGCCTTGTGGCTCGACGCCGTCGAGCCCGCGGCCCACGCGGGTCTCGCCGCGCTGCACGGGTCCTCACCCGACGTCGGCATCGTGGGCTACTCGCTCGGTGGCGGCTTCGGCTGGTACGCCCGCAAGCTGGGTCTGGCCTCCAACAGCGTCGTCTCCGTCGACCTCGTCCTCGGCGACGGCTCGATCGTCCGCGCCGACGCGCACGAGAACCCCGAGCTCTTCTGGGCTGTTCGCGGAGGCGGCGGGAGCTTCGGGGTCGTCACGGCGATGGAGTTCCGGCTCTTCCCGATCGAGACCGCCTACGCCGGCATGCTCGCCTGGGACCAGCGGCACGCCGAGAAGGTGCTGCGGGAGTGGGCGCGCTGGAGCGTAGAGGCGCCGGACGAGGTCACCACGTCGTTCCGGCTGATGAACCTGCCGCCGATCCCGGAGATCCCCGAGGCCTTCCGTGGCCGCTCGCTGGTGACCATCGACGGTGCGGTCCTCGACACGGACGAGCGTGCCGAGGAGGTCCTGGCCTCGCTGCGGGCTCTCGAGCCGGAGATGGACACGTTCGCGCGGGTTCCCGCGGCTTCGTTGGTGCGGCTCCACATGGACCCGGAGGGCCCGACCCCGGGGACCTCCGCCTCCTCGATGCTCGATGCCCTGCCCGAGGAGGCGGTCGATGCCTTCCTCGCCGCGGCAGGGCCGGGCTCGCAGACCTCGCTCCTGGTGGCCGAGCTCCGGCAGCTCGGGGGTGCCCTCGGCCGGCCGCACCCCGGGGCGGGTGCCCTGCCCAAGCTCGACGGGCAGTTCGTACTGTTCGCGGTCGCCATCGCCGCCACGCCGGAGATGGCGGAGCAGGGGCACGTCGACGCTACGGCGCTCGTGGACGCGCTGCGGCCCTTCGCCTGCAAGGCGAGCTACCTCAACCTGGTGGAGAACGCGGTCGACGTGAGCGCGTCCTACCCCAGCGAGACCTGGAAGCAGCTGGCCGGCCTCCGTTCCGCGGTGGACCCGAAAGGCGTCATCATGGCCAACCACCCGGTTCCGCGGCTGTACGAGAACGGGCTGCCGACGACCTGACCCACCCGTGAGCAGGCGGGTGGCCGGACCCCTGTTCCGGCCGCCCGTCTAGGCAGTTCAGCCCTCTGGCCTGCGACTTTGCAGACCCCAAGAAAAGCTCGAGAAAAAAGTCCGGAATCGCGTAACTCGCCACAAGAGGACTCGTTGTTCACGTCAGATCCGGTGGCTTTGCTCCCTCCCAGGCCGGATCTCAGCAGGTCCGCGCACTGTCCCTCAGGCGCGTGGACGGTCCAGGGCCCGACCAACCCTCCCTCCCCGGTCGGGCCCTGAGTCCTTTCCAGGTGACTTCTTCCCTGTTGCCCGCCGCATTTGGCGCCGATCGACGGATCTGCGAGAGCGTTCGGCCACACGCCAAGGCCATCGAGCTAGTGCACGGCGTGGATCACGAGGTGCTGAGCCTGAGCCAGGACGACGGCGGCAAGAAGTGTCCCGAGTGACAGCACGCCAAGGCGCGCACCTGACAGGCGCACAGCCCACAACATGGTGAGGGCTGCCCCCAGCAACAACCCACCAACAAGCACCAGATAGTCGGCGACGTAGGTCCACTGCATCGCCCTCCATGCCTCGGCGAGAGGAACCGCGGCAAGCACGCTCCAAGCGCCGTCGCGGAGAAGCGCATGCGGGTGCACACGACTGGCGAGGCCGAGAAGCCCGAACCCGGAACCGATCAGGCCGCCTACCGCGATCCAGCCTGGAGACTCGTAGTGGCGGATCACGGTATCGAGGACAACCCCTTCGATGAACAGCAACCAGCAGTAGTAGGACAGGAGCCCGAGGGCAATGGTGAGCGCACCCATCAGGGCTGCCCGCCAGGGGTTGGGGCACCGGCGACCAGCCAGGAACGAGGCGACCAACCAGGGCGTGCCGAACTCGGCGACGAAGCGCCATGGTTCCGGCAGCCCACCCCCTTCGTCCGCGTACACCCCAAGCAGACACATCACCATCGCAAGCGCGGGCCAGAAGGCAGACCTTGCGAGGGTGCCTCGCCCCGCAGAGGCACTGGTCCCTGTCGCCTCCCGCCTGGGCCACGGCGTGGTGACTGATCGCAACCTCGCCACAGCCACAGACCCCCTCCGGTATGCCCCTGATTGTGAGCCATGACCGCACGCACTGTCCCGATCTCCCCACTCTTGGGTCGGCGGGGAGGGCTGGGTCAGGAGACGGCGACGATCGGCAGCCGGAGGGCGCCAGGTGCGCTCGGAGGGACTGCGGGATCGCGCGGCTCAACCGGGGAGATCCTCTCGTACGCCGCACCCAGCGGTGGCCGCCGGTCGGCCTCGCCCTTGTTCGGCCAGAAGGCCATCGCGCGCTCGGCCTGAGCGGCGATCGTCAGCGAGGGGTTCACACCGAGGTTCGCAGAGATCGCCGAGCCGTCGACCACGTGCAGCCCCGGGTGGTCGAACACCCGCTGAAAGGGGTCGATGACGCCGGTCTGCGAGCTCTCGCCGATCGTGCATCCGCCGATGAAATGGGCCGTCAACGGGCGGTTGAACGGCTCTCCGATGGACCCGCCTGGCTTCCCGCCGAGGATCTTGGCCATGTCGCGGACGACCTTGTTGCCCACGGGGATCCAGGTCGGGTTCGGCGCGCCATGGCCCTGGCGCGAGCTCAGGTGCCAGCGGCCGGTCAGCCGACTGCGCTTGGAGAAGGTGGTGATCGAGTTGTCGATCGACTGCATCACCAAAGCGATCACGGTTCGCTCCGACCAGTGCCGGAGGTCGTAGAGGTCGAGGGCGTTGCCCTTTTCCTTCCAGACCTCCTTCAGCCAGATCTTCCACCGGGGGTAGTGCGGAACGTCGTGGTCGGTCAGCACCGTCTGGAGCAGCGACATCGCGTTGCTGCCCTTGCCGTAGCGCACCGGCTCGACGTGGGTGTCCTCGTCCGGGTGGAACGACGAGGTGATGGCGATGCCCTGGCTGTAGTCGACCTTCGTGTCCGGGGCGATGGCACCGAGGATGGACTCGGAGTTGGTGCGCGACAGGTAGCCGAGACGCCCCGAGAGCCTGGGCAGGTGCCCCTCGTCGCGCATCTTGAAGAGCAGTCGCTGCGTGCCGAGCGCCGAGGCCGCAAAGACGACCTGCTCCGCCGTGAGGGTACGACGAACCGCCTTCCGGCGTACCTTCGCCTTCGTGAACCGGACGTCTACCGCGTAGCCGCCGTCGTCGAGCGGCCGCACGCGCTCGACCGTCGTGAGGGGGTGCACCCGCGCCCCCTTCTGCTCGGCCAGGTAGAGGTAGTTCTTGACGAGGGTGTTCTTGGCGTTGTGGCGGCAACCCGTCATGCACTCACCACACGCGAGGCATGCGTTTCGGTCAGGGCCTGCACCACCGAAGTAGGGGTCGGCTACCTGCTGCCCCTTGTCCTGGTCCGGGCCGCCGAAGAAGACGCCTACCGGCGTGGGGTGGAAGGTCTCGCCCACCCCCATGTCGTTGGCCACCTTCTCCATCACGTCGTCGGACGGGGTTCGCAACGGGTTCTCGACCACGCCGAGCATGCGCTTGGCCTGGTCGTAGAAGGGGGCGAGCTCGTCCTTCCAGTCGGTGATGTCGCACCACTGCGGGTCGCGGTAGAACGCCGGCAAGGGTTCGTACAGCGTGTTGGCGTACACCAGGGACCCGCCTCCGACGCCCGCACCCGAGAGGATCAGGCAGTCCTTGAGCGCGTCGATCCGCTGGATGCCGTAGCAGCCCACCTCTGGACGGAAGAGGTACTTGTCGACCTCGAAGGACGTCGCCGCGAAGTCCTTGTCCTCGAAGCGGGCACCGGCCTCGAGCACGCCGACCCGATAGCCCTTCTCGGTCAGCCGCAGCGCCGACACCGAGCCCCCGAAGCCTGAGCCGATGACGAGGACGTCGTAGTCGAAGGAATTCGTCACTCTCGCTCCCTCAGGGCCGCTTCGTCTTGCGCATCAGGCGCATCTGGGCGGTCATCACCTTGGCGAAGGTCTCGTCCTTCATGCCGAGGACCGGCGAGAACCGGAAGAGCCGCTGCACCGCGACGGCCTGCGGGTCGGTGTAACGCTGGATGCCCTCGACGCCCTGGCGGCGGCCGAGACCGGACTCCCGCATGCCGCCCATGGGCGCGTCGAGGCTGCCGAAGGTCGCTGCGAACGCCTCGTTCACGTTGACCGTGCCGCACTTGATCTGGCGGGCGATCGTGCGCCCACGCTTGACGTCGCGGGTGTAGATCGACGCGTTGAGCCCGTACTCCCCCTCGTTGGCGCGGGCGATCGCGTCAGCCTCGTCGTGGAAGCGGTAGAGCGACACCACCGGGCCGAAAGTCTCCTCGCCGAAGCACTTCATGCCGGGGTCCACGCCCTCGAGGATCGTCGGCTCGTAGAAGTACGGCCCGATGTCAGGGCGGGCACTGCCGCCGGCCAGAACGCGCGCGCCCTTCGTGACGGCATCGTCCACGTGCGCCTTGACCGTGTCCAGCTGCTGCTGCGAGATCAGCGAGCCGAGGTCGGTGCCCCACTCCAGCCCAGCGCCGAGCTTCAGCGCCTTCGTGCGGGAGACGAACCGCTCCACGAACTTGTCGTAGACCTGGTCGGCCACGAAGAGCCGCTCCATCGACACGCAGAGCTGACCTGCGGACGAGAAACAGGCCCGCACAGCGCCCTCTGCGGCTCGCTCGACATCGGCGTCGCGGAGGATGAGCATCGGGTTCTTGCCGCCGAGCTCGAGGGAGCAGCCGATCAGGTTGCGTCCGGCCTGCTCGCCGATGACACGGCCGGTCGCCGTCGAGCCCGTGAAGCAGATGTAGTTGGACCTGGTGATGATCTCGCTTCCGAGCACCCGCCCCGGCCCGGCAACGATCTGCCAGAGGTCCGCGGGGAAACCCGCTTCCTCCAGCAGCCGGGTGCCCAACAGCGCGGAGAGCATGGTCTGCGCATCGGGCTTCTGCACGACGGCGTTCCCCGCCATGAGCGCGGGCAGCCCGTCGGAGAGCGCCATCGTGAACGGGTAGTTCCACGGGGAGATGATCCCGACGACCCCCTTGGGGACGCGGTGCACCTCGACCTGGGTCAACCCGGGGACAACCCCGATTCTTCTCACGGAGTGGAGATGCCGCTCGAACGTGCGAGCGTAGTACCGAGCAGTCATCGCGACGTGCAACGGCTCGTCGAAGGCGTGCTTGCGGGACTTGCCGGACTCCCAGCAGATCAGGTCGGTGATCTCGTCCTGGCGCTCGAGGATCAGGTCGTGGAGGTTCAGCAGCTTCTCCGCCCGCTCCTCGAGCGGGGTGGCCGCCCAAGCCTCCTGTGCCCGCCGAGCTCGGGCGAAAGCCTCCGCCACGTCCGCCGCACTCGACTGCGGGATCATCGCCAGCGGCTGACCGTTGAACGGACACGACGTCGTCACGGTCTCACCCGATGTCGCGACGATCCGCGAGGTCAGAGCCCGGACATAGGCGGGATCGAGGGCGTAGGAAGCGGTGGGATCCAGCTCGGGGTCAGCGGGACCGGACGTGACCATGGCCGAGGCTGACTCGCGGGGTTCAGGCGTGGCAGACATGATACCGAGAGTATGTGACGGTGGTCTCAGGAGCCAGAGACGCGCCCTCGTTTGAGACGACGGTCACATCCCCAATAGCCGGCTCGCTAGACCACCGAGCGGAAGCTGACGAGATTCGGCCTGATTTTGGGCATGACAAAGCCCCCGCGAGCCAGGCCCGCGGGGGCTTTGTGAAATTTATGTCCGGCGACGTCCTACTCTCCCACACACTCGCGTGTGCAGTACCATCGGCGCTGAAAGGCTTAACTTCCGGGTTCGGAATGGGACCGGGTGTTTCCCTTTCGCTATGGCCGCCGAAACTCTATGGAGTA
>DATICF010000069.1:0-67041 GCA_035456965.1 Nocardioidaceae bacterium | reverse complement strand
GAACGCGTGTCGGCGCTGCGCGACGACCTGCTGCGCCGGGTCTCCGCGGAGGTCCCCGACGCCGTCCTCAACGGCGACCGCGACTGCACCCTCGACCACCGGCTGCCCGGCAACGCGCACATCCAGTTCCCCGGCTGCGAGGGCGACGCGCTGCTCATGCTGCTCGACGCCAAGGGCGTCGAGTGCTC
Source organism: Nocardioidaceae bacterium (assembly GCA_035456965.1). GTDB lineage: Bacteria > Actinomycetota > Actinomycetes > Propionibacteriales > Nocardioidaceae > Nocardioides_C. Next base: position 66,853 of record DATICF010000069.1, on the reverse strand, counting down.
CACCGGGTCGGCCTGCTCGGCCGGGGTGCCCCAGCCCTCACACGTCCTGCTCGCCATGGGCGCGGACTCCGTGGCGGCCAGCAGCGCGCTGCGCTTCTCCCTGGGGCACACCAGCACCCAGACCGACGTGGACGCGCTCGTCGAGGCGATCGGTCCCGTCGTGGAGCGTGCACGCGCCGCCGGCATCGCCTCCGGCTTCGGCGTGAAGAAGGCGGGCTGACCGGTGCGGGTTCTTGCCGCCATGTCCGGTGGCGTCGACTCCGCGGTCGCCGCCGCCCGGGCCGTCGAGGCCGGTCACGACGTCACCGGTGTGCACCTCGCGCTCTCGCGCAACCCCCAGTCCTACCGGACCGGGGCACGCGGGTGCTGCACGATCGAGGACTCCAACGACGCCCGCCGCGCCGCTGACGTCATCGGGATCCCCTTCTACGTCTGGGACATGAGCGACCGCTTCCACGAGGACGTGGTCGAGGACTTCATGACCGAGTACGCCGAGGGCCGCACCCCGAACCCGTGCCTGCGCTGCAACGAGAAGATCAAGTTCGCCGCCGTCCTCGAGCGGGCCGTCGCCCTCGGTTTCGACGCGGTCGCCACCGGCCACTACGCCCAGCTCGTCACTGGTCAGGACGGCCTCATCGAGATGCACCGGGCGGTCGACATGGGCAAGGACCAGTCCTACGTGCTCGGCGTGCTCACCCAGGACCAGCTCGCGCACTCCCTCTTCCCCCTCGGCGACTCGCGCAAGGAGGACGTGCGGGTGGAGGCCGAGCAGCGTGGCCTTTCGGTGGCCAAGAAGCCCGACAGCCACGACATCTGCTTCATCTCCGACGGCGACACCGGCGGCTGGCTGCAGGAGAAGCTGGGGGAGCGGGTGCCGCTGGCCTCCGGTGACATCCGCGACCACGCCACCGGCGAGGTGCTGGGGACGCACGAGGGGACCTTCCGCTACACCATCGGGCAGCGCAAGGGTCTGCGCATCGGCAGGCCCGCCCCCGACGGCCGCCCCAGGTACGTCCTCGACATCGAGCCGGTCAGCGGCACAGTCACGGTCGGTCCGCGCGAGGAGCTCACGATCGACCACATCACCGGCTTCCGCCCGCGCTGGTGCGGCACGGTCCCCACCGAGCCGCTGCACGGGACCGTTCAGCTGCGCGCCCACGGCGAGGAGCATCGGGCAACGGTGCGCGTCTCCGAGGAGCCCGGTGCCGAGGTGGTCATCGAGCTCCACGAGCCCGCCCAGGGCGTGGCCCCGGGCCAGGCTGCGGTGATCTACGACGGCACCCGCGTCGTCGGGTCCGCGACGATCACCCGCGCAGCGCGCCGGGAGCACCAGGACGCATGACGATCCTCGCCAGCGGCGTCGGGTCCTTTCCCGGCGAGGACGCTGCCGCCTTCGACGAAGCCTTGCGCGTGGTCCTCGGCGAGCTGTCCGACCTCCCGCACCTGCCCGAGCTCCCCGGCCGCGGCGCACATGCCGCCATGACCGGCCGTGCTCTCAGCCTCGTCGCCGAGCTCGGCGCCGACGTCCAGCCCGCCGGGTGGAGGCTCACCGGTGGTGCGCCCGGGCTCGACCAGCGGCGGGGTCGCTCCCTCCTTGCCCAGGACCTCGACGCCCTCGAGGAGCAGACCCAGGGGTACGACGGTCGCCTGAAGCTCCAGGTCGCCGGCCCCTGGACCCTCGCGGCGACCGTCGAACGCCCCAAGGGCGACCGGCTCCTCGCCGACCGCGGCGCTCGACGTGAGCTCGCGCAGGCGCTGGCCGAGGGGATCGGGACCCATGTCGCCGACGTACGTCGTCGTGTGCCGGGTGCCTCGCTCGTCGTACAGGTCGATGAGCCCGCGTTGCCTGCTGTGCTTGCCGGATCGGTCCCCACCGCTTCGGGCTTTCACCGGCACCGCAGCGTCGACGCCCCGGAGGCCTCACCGGCGCTGGAGTGGGTGATGGCCGCCATCGCCGACAGCGGGGCGACCCCGGTGGTGCACTGCTGCGCGTCGAACGTCCCGTTCGGTCTGCTCGTAGGCGCCGGGGCACGGGGAGTCTCGGTCGACCTCTCCGCACTGGGGCCAGAGTCCTACGACCCGATGGCGGAGCTCGTCGAGAGCGGTCGCATGCTCATGCTCGGCGTCGTGCCGTCGACGGATCCCGCCACCTGGCCCGACGACGCCGGCGTGACCGAACGCGTCCTCCGACTGCTGGACATGCTCGGGCTCGACCCGGCCGGGACGCAGGGGAGCGGTGACCTGGTGATCACGCCGTCCTGCGGGCTCGCCGGCGCTTCCACCGCGTGGGCGCGGCGTGCATATGAGCTCAGCGCGCGAGTGGCTCGGAACGTCGCGTCCGGCTGAGGCTCTTGTCGAGGGCGTTGAGCAGGTCCACAGTGAGATCGTCGACGTGCTCGAGACCCACCGAGATCCGGACGACGCCCGCTCGAGGTCGCGCCTCCGGGGCTACCGGCCTGTGGGTCAGGGAGGCCGGGTGCTGGACCAGGGTGTCGACCCCGCCGAGTGAGACCGCGTGCGTGGCCAGCTCGCAGCCCTCCACAAACGTCGAGGCGGCGTCGTAGTCGCCCAGGTCGAGAGCAAGGATCGAGCCGGTGCCGAGCATCTGCCGCCCCAGGACGTGGCGCGGGTCGCGACCGGGTCCGGGGTAGTGCACCTCACGGACGCCGTCGTGCGCGCCGAGCCGGTTGGCGAGCTCGGTCGCGGTCGCCTGCTGCGCCCGGACCCGGACCGGCAGGGTGCGCAGGCCACGGTGGAGCAGGTACGCCCCGAGGGGGTGCAAGATCCCGCCGGTCAGTGCGCGCACCTGGCGCAGGGAGGCCGCCCACTCGCCGTCGCAGGCCACGACCCCGCCCACCACGTCGCCATGGCCGCCGAGGTACTTGGTTGCGCTGTGCAGCACCAGCCGTGCGCCATGGCGGGCGGGCTGCTGGAGCACCGGGGTCGCGAACGTGTTGTCCACCAGCACCGGCACGTCACCCGCCGCCGCGGCAACCGCCTCGATGTCGACGAGGTCGCAGGTCGGGTTCGCAGGTGTCTCGACCACCACGAGGCCGGTGTCGGACGTGATCGCCGCGGAGATCTCGTCCTGGCTCTCGCACCAGGTCACCCGCGTGCCGAGGAGCCCGGTGGCAATCACGTGGTCGCTTCCGCCGTACAACGGGCGGAGCGCCACGACGTGCGGCCGTCCCTGGCTCACCGATGCGATGAGACAGGCGCTGAGCGCTGCCATCCCGGAGGCGAACGCCACCGCATGGGTCGTGTCCTCGAGCTGTGCGAGCGCCTCCTCGAAGCGGGCCACACCCGGCTGCCAGAGCCGCTGGTAGACCGCGGTCTGGCCGGGCTCGAGGGTGTTGCCGGTGGCCAGGGCCTCGTATGCGTCGCCACCCTCCTCGACCGAGGGAAGCGGGTTGGTCGTCGACAGGTCGATCGGGGGGACGTGCGAGCCGGACGCGGTCAGGTCCTGCATCCCGGCGTGCACGGCGAGGGTCTCGAGGCGGCGGGCGTGGGTGCTCATGCGCAAAGGGCAGCATCATCAGCGGATACGGGCAACAAGTGCGCACGAACCTGCGCCTATCTACCCTTGAGGGCGAAGATCCTGTGACAACGTCCCAGAGGTGAAGCTCGATGGTGAAGAAACCGGTGCTGGACCGGATCGACCGCGCCCTGCTGCGTGCGCTGTCCTCGGATGCGCGGGCCCCCGGCGCCGCACTCGCGACCGCGGTGGGGGTGGCCGAGTCGACCGTCTCGACCCGGCTGCGCAACCTGCGGGCGAGCGGCCTGATCCGTGGATACCGAGCCGACATCGATTTGTCGGTGCTCGGGCTGTCGCTACAAGCCCTCATCGCGGTTCGCCTGGGCCAGCACAACCGCCCCGCTGTCGACAGCTTCCGGTCCGCGGCGCCGACCTGGCCCGGCGTCCTGTCGATGTTCCACACCGCGGGTGCCGACGACTACCTGCTGCACGTGGTGGCCCGGGACGCCGACGGGTTGCGCGAGTTCGTCCTGACCCACCTCGCCACCCACCCGGCGGTGTCCCACTCCGAGACCAACCTGATCTTCGAGCATGTCGAGGGCAGCGGCTGGCAGGCACTGGTCGAGGCCGACGGGTGAGAAACGGACGAGGGGAGCCCGGGCGACCGGACTCCCCTCGAAACGCTGAGCTGGTTCAGCCGTCCTGACGGTTGCCCGGCTGTTGGCCGTTCTCCGCGCACCACTCCTCGACCGACTGGTCGGCGGCCTCAGCGGCGGCCTCGAGAGCAGCGAACGGCGGGGCCTTCCGCTTGTGCTCCTGGCCGTTCTCGGAGCCGGCGAAGTAGGCGGTACACAGGCCGAAGTTGTTCGGACCGTTCGGGCCGGGGTCGGCGGCGGCAGTGGTGGCGGTGGCGGCGCCACCGACGGCGAGCAGCGTCACCGCTGCGGAGACCACGAGCGTCTTGACTCGCATGTCGATCCTTTCGGGGAGATGGACAGCGGCACCCCCGCGCTGCGGTGCAGTCCCTCCCCGGATGACACCTTGGGTTACCTGCGGGTAGTTTGGCGTATCACTCATTGCGGACACAAGGGTCGAAATCAATGAATCTTTGCCTCGTCTGCCGGATCGGTTCCCTTGCCGCCGTGGCTGTCCTTGCAGCCGGCTGCGGTGCAGCATCGTCCGATGAGGTCACGGCCGGTCCCGCCATGACCGACCTCGCTCCGTCGTACGACGCCAGTCCGGGTCAGGAGCCGACTGGACCGGAAGGCGGCGAGCGGACGACGAAGGGCCGATCCGCCGATTCCACGGTCGAGACAAAGGAGAAGGACGCACGGCTGCCCTCGCAGCCCTCCCGGTCCAAGACCACCCGGGCTCCTGAGTCGAGCGGCCACAGCGAGCCGAACGCCACCCGCGCCCGGCCGGCGGCCGAGCCCGATTCCGCGGTGCGTGTCGGCGACCCGACCGGCGACATGACCCGCGGTGTCGAGCCGGGTCCGGCGAGCGCGGACATCGTCGCGGTCGAGCTCAGCCGCGCCCAGGGCACGATCGAGGTCCGCACCACCTTCGCCGGCGCCGTCCCGACCAGGACGAGCGGGAACAAGGGAATGAACGTTGCCTCGTTCTACGACGTCGACGGCAACGGCATCATCGACTACGAGGTCTGGGCGAGCCTGGCCGACAACGGCTGGGGCACCGGCCACCTGGATCGGCGTGAGGAGAGGGCGAGCTTCGGTCCCTCGTCGCGCATCACGGTCAGCGTAGAGGGCCGCACACTCGTCACGACGTTCCCGGTCGACCGGGTCGGGGGAGCCGAGTCCTTCCGCTGGTCGGCCGCTTCGGAGTGGGGGAGCTACGAGAGCATGGCCGCCTCCACGTCGGCTCGTGACTACGCACCGGGCGAAGGGGCGGTCGGCTATCCCGGCTGAGCCGCTGCGCTCAGCGGTCGGCGTGCAGCTGGAGGAAGTTCAATGAGCGGCCGAGGCCGAAGTCGTTCCAGGCCCGCAGCCGCCGGAACATGTAGTGCCCGACGCGGCCCATGTCGACGAGCTCCGTCGACTCGGCGACCGACTCCGCTCGGCGTACGAACTCCGCCGTCGCCTTGAAGCTGGTGATCCGGTCGGCCCTGCCGTGCGCGGCGGCGAAGCGCCTACCGGCCAGCGGCCGCACCGGCTCTTGGGCGGGAAGCCACGGCGCCAGCGCGACGACCCCGGTGACCTGCCGGTGGTCGGCGACGGCGACGGCGGTCCGGGCGCCCATCGAGTGTCCGAGGAGTACGACGGGCAAGGAACCGAGCTCACGGCCCACCTCGTCGAGGGCCCATCGAGCGTCGGTGACCGGGGACGGCTCGGGCCCGGTGTCGGCGTTCCAGCCGCGGCGACCGTAGCGCAGAAGCCACAGCCCAACCCCCTGGGCGTGGGCACGGTCCGCGATCTGGCGCTGCATCCACCGGGAGCGGCGCCAGGACGCGCTGCGGTCGCCCACCGGTGCGTGGCTGTTGGCCTGGCCGCCGTGGAGCATCAGCACCAGGCCGGTCGGGCGGCCGGGCGCGTCGAGCCGGTGAAGCTCGGGTGAGGGCATGCGCACATCCTTTCAAGGCGGCGGTCAGGGGTTCGTGCTGCGAGGCCTCCTGGATGGGCGGAGTCGCCGCGATCGAGGCGTCGCGAGAGCGTGCCACAACCCGTCGGTGCCATTGGGCAAGATAGGCGCCATGAGCGAGACCCCTGACCTGCCCGAGTCCACCGGTGCGACCGCGCCCGAGGCGCCACCGGAGGCACGGGAGGAGCACCGGGACGCCGCGGAGCAGGTGGAGGAGGCGCGCTGGCGCTACTACGTGAAGGACTCCCCGACGCTCTCCGACGCAGAGTACGACCGGCTGATGCGTCGCCTCGAGGAGCTCGAGGAGCTCTACCCCGACCTCCGCACCCCCGACTCGCCGACGCAGACGGTCGGCGGTGCGGTCTCGACGGAGTTCACCCCCGTCGAGCATGTCGAGCCGATGATGAGCCTCGACAACGCGTTCTCTCCCGAGGAGCTCGAGACCTGGGCCACTCGGCTGCGCAGGGAGGGCGTCGAGGACGCCGACTTCCTCTGCGAGCTCAAGGTCGACGGGCTTGCGGTCAGCCTGCTCTACGAGGACGGCCGTCTGGTGCGCGGGGCGACCCGCGGCGACGGTCGCACCGGAGAGGACGTGACCCCCAACGTCCGCACGATCGACAACGTCCCCCATCGGCTCTCCGGCACCGACGAGTACCCCGTGCCCGCCCGGGTCGAGGTCCGCGGCGAGGTGTTCCTCCCGGTCGAGGCGTTCGAGCAGCTCAACGAGACGATGCTCGACACAGGTCGCGGGCCGTTCGCCAACCCTCGCAACGCAGCTGCCGGGTCGCTGCGCCAGAAGGACCCACGTGTGACCGCCACTCGTCCCCTCGCGCTCGTCTGCCACGGCCTCGGCGTCCGCGAAGGGTTCGAGCCGACACGCCAGTCGGAGTCCTACTCAGCCCTTGCCGCGTGGGGGCTGCCGGTGAGCGACAGGGCGAAGGTGCTGCCCGACCTCGAAGCGGTCGGGCAGTTCATCGCGTACTACGGCGAGCACCGTCACGACGTCGACCACGAGATCGACGGAGTGGTCATCAAGGTCGACCAGGTCTCGCTCCAGCGTCGCCTCGGCTCGACCTCCCGGGCGCCGCGCTGGGCGATCGCCTACAAGTACCCACCGGAGGAGGTGAACACGAAGCTCCTCGACATCCGGGTCAATGTCGGCCGGACCGGCCGAGTCACCCCGTTCGGTGTCATGGCGCCGGTGAAGGTCTCCGGCTCCACGGTCGAGATGGCCACGCTGCACAACGCGCACGAGGTCAAGCGCAAGGACGTCCGCCCCGGGGACACCGTGATCCTCCGCAAGGCGGGGGACGTGATCCCCGAGATCCTCGGTCCTGTGCTCGACCTGCGGCCCGAGGGTCTGGAGGAATGGGTGATGCCCACCGTGTGCCCCTCGTGCGGCACCGAGCTCGCCCAGGAGAAGGAGGGCGACGCCGACCTGCGCTGCCCCAACCACCGCTCCTGTCCGGCACAGCTGCGTGAGCGGGTCTTCCACGTCGCCGGCCGCGGGGCCTTCGACATCGAGGTCCTCGGGTACGAAGCGGCCGACGCGCTCCTGACAGCCGGAGTGATCGAGGACGAGGGGGACGTGTTCACGCTGACCGAGGAGCAGCTGTTGCGTGTGCCGCTGTTCACCCGTGCGCCGAAGAAGGGCGAGGGTGACTCACCTGTGCTCTCGGCGAACGGCGCCCGACTGGTCAAGAACCTCGAGGAGGCCCGGCACCGGCCGTTGTGGCGCGTCCTGGTCGGGCTCTCCATCCGTCATGTGGGACCGACCGCAGCCCGCGCGCTGGCGACCGAGTTCGGATCCATGGACGCGATCCGGGCTGCCTCGGTGGAGGACCTCGCCGAGGTCGACGGCGTCGGCTTCACGATCGCCGAGTCCATCCGCCGATGGTTCGACGGCGACGCGTCGCAGTGGCACAACGCCATCGTCGACAAGTGGCGCGACGCCGGTGTGACGATGGCCGACGAGGTAGACGAGTCCATCCCGAGAAACCTCGAGGGCCTGAGCATCGTGGTGACCGGCTCCCTCACCCAGTTCAGCCGCGACCAGGCCAAGGAGGCGATCATCGCCCGCGGCGGCAAGGCTGCCTCGTCGGTGTCGAAGAAGACCGGCTTCGTGGTCGTCGGGGACGCACCGGGGTCGAAGTACGACAAGGCGGTCTCACTCAAGGTACCGATCCTCGACGAGGAGGGCTTCCGGTTGCTCTTGGCCGATGGGCCGGAAGCAGCCCGCAATATCGCCCAAGTTGGGGAATAGCCTCGCTACTGCTTCCACCCCCTCGAGCGCCGTGATGAGAATGACAAGTGCTCGACTCGGTGCTCCTGCTCTTGTCGGCGGCTGCGGGGATCTTGCTAGTTCCAGCGTTCGTCGCGCTGCTGGGTGTTGAGAAGCACCGGCACCTTGCGCAGTCCCAGGAAAGGTCGCGCCGTGCCAGGGTCGCCGCAGCCGCGACCTTGGTCGGTCTGGGGGCGCTGGGGATAGCTGCGGCGCTCGGCGCCGACGCCGTGCCCGCGCTCGCGGTCGCGGTGGTGTTGTCGGTCTCGGTGCTGGTCTGGTCGCCTCTCAGCAGCTCGTGGGCGGTTCGCGGCGTCGCCGTGTGGGCACTTCTCGTGACCGGTGTGCTGGCGTTCCTGGGTTGGCTGCTGCAGCAGATCTGGGTCTCCTCGATGTCGGCAGGGGAGCGGATCGCCAGTGTTGCTGGTTGGCTGCTGCTGCTTCTTGCCGTTTCGAGGTTGCAGCACTACGTACGACCGGTGATCGGGGCGCAGGCGGGTCTGGTCCCGGGAGCGGCCGTGGCCCAGCAGATCCCGACGTTGCGGCCGGTGCTGTCGCTGGCCGCGCTCCTCGCCGCGATCGGTCTGTTCGTCGCAGTCACGGCTGAGGACACCGGTCCCGCGGACGAGGGGCAGTCGCCCGAGGCGGGTCTGACGGCGGGCTCGCAGACGATAGCGGGCACAAGCTCGATACGGCCGTCCTCGGCAGCGACTGGGAGCCGCACGCCGAACGGGGCCCGGAGCAAGAAGCCGGGCGGGACGTCGGCTGAAGTGACTAGGACGCAAGGACCGGGCGCCGCGACTGCCGGGGGCGACACTGCCGGCGGCGTCGGCGTGAACGTCGTGGCCGGTGCGTCGGCGGTGCGACCCGGGTCGGTGGTCGCGCCCGGAGCGTCGTGCCCGACGACCGGTCCGGCGAAAGCCCCTGATGGGCGTGCGGAGGGTGGCAAGGTGCGACCGGGCTCCGGGACCGGTAGCGACGGGGACGGCACCAAGACCGCGGTGCCCTCGTCCGAGGGCCCGTCGCAGAGCCCCGCCCAGACGCCCGCGACAGGCGAGGGCACGGCTGCGCCGACCACCACGTCGCCGCAACCGGCCGACTCGAGGGGGCCGGCCTGGGCGCCTCCGCCGCGCTCGCCCGAACCCGTCCCGGGGCTCGTGCGCAACCCGCACGCCAAGCCGTCGCCGGTGGTCACAGCGATCGGGCGCTCCCTCGGCCATCACAACGCCGAGTCGCACTGGCCGTCGAGCGCGAAGACTCTGGGAGCCGGCGTGAGCAGGGGCGGTCCGCCGGCCGCGTTCCCGGGCCGGACCAAGACGTTCGTGCCTTCCGAACGCGTCTCGCTCTGGGTGAAGCCGGACCCCATCGAGCCTGTCGACGACAAGACCTACGGGTACGAGAAAGAGAAGCCGAACCGTCCCTGGGGTGCTCCTTCGCCCGGACACGGACGGCCCTCTGCGTCCTGACTACTGCGTTTTCGCCCAGGTCCGTCCGGGGTAACTATGGCCCGTGGTCGGCTCTTGGCTCATGGTCCTGACGGCGTCCGCGGCGGTGCTCCTGGTCCCCGCCGGCGCCGCCCTTCTCAGGATCCGACCTGGCCGCCGCGCGCACGTCGCTGCAGCGGGGGACTCGACCCGGGTCGTCCATCTCCTCACCGCGGTCACGGCGGTTGCTGTCGGGGGTCTCGGGGTGGCCGCACTGCTCGGTCAAGGGCCTTTCGGGGCACTCACCACGGCGCTCGTCCTTGGGGTGTCGGTGCTCGCGTGGGCGCGCGCGACACCGTCGTGGGGCGTCAGGGGAGTCGTGGTGTGGGCGCTTCAGCTCACCGCGGCCGTCGGACTTCTCGGCATGCTCGTGTACCGGATGGCGGTCTCCGACCTTTCGACTCCCCGACTGGTCGTCGGTGCCCTGGCGTGGCTGGTCGTCCTGGTGGCACTCGCACCGGTGCAGCGTCACCTACGGCACCGGATCGAGCTTCGCGCGGGGCGTGGCAACTTCGACGAATCGGTCCCCGCGTCCGTGGCAGCAGTCGGCTCGCGGCGTCAGGGCGCTGTGTCGCTGGCCACCCTGGTCGTGGCGGGTGGCGTCGCCGCTGCCTCGATCGGGTCGGCGCCGCCGCAGGACCCCACCCAGGCTGGTCGCAGCGACTCCCCCGGTGGTGACGGGGGGACGAGCACCAACGTGCCGTCCGATTCCGGGGATGGATCAACCTCGAACGGCATGGATCAGCCCGGCGGTTCCTCCGCGACAGGTCCCGACCGCACGTCGGAGGACGATGGGAGCTCGGCAGGCTCGACCCATGCGCCTACTGAGACGGCCGCGCCGTCCGGGTCAACAAGCTCCCAAGAATCCGGGCGGGCGCCGGCGACCACTGCCGGCTCCGCGCCCACCAAGACACCGGGATACGAGAAGGAGAAGCCCAACCGGCCTCCGGGCCGCCCTTCAAGCCCGGGCGGTCCCAAGGACCCCTGACAGCATCCGCGAAGCGACCGGATGCTCGCTCATCAAGGTCTGCAGTTCCGCGACCACCGAACGCGTGATGCCGTCGGGACCGTCGCGGTGCCCCATCACGTCGTCGAGCCAGGTCACCGACTGTGCGAGCACAGTGCGGTCCCCGGCCACGAGTGCCCCGGCCAGGGCGCCGACCAGGTGGGGCAGGTGGTCGGCGAGCGCGTGCTGCCACCCCGAGATGAGATCCCGCAGATCGTAGGTAGTGCGGCTCGCCTTCACCCGATCATGAAGTCGCATGGTGATCGCCTCCCGCTCGGCGTGGACCGCGAAGCCCTCGTCGGCACCCTCGTGGGTGAGAGGTGCGGCCGGGGTCACCGCTGCGGGCAGTCCGCGCACCGCGTCCGGGGCCAGCTCGCCCGACAACGTGTACGACGTGGCACCGAGCACCGACGCACGACGTCCGGCTGGGTCGAAGGCCGCACCACCGACCAGCACCGGGGTCCCGGTCGCGGTCACCGCCTCGATGTGGCGACGCACACGGGGGAGCGACGCGCTGAGCGAGCAGCTCAGGGCGACGGCTCGGGCTTCCACGTCGTGGACGTGGCGCACCAGGTGCTCCGCCGAGGCGTTGGCCCCGAGATAGCTCACCGGGATGCCGGCCGAGCGCAGGTGCTCGGCGACCATCAGCGCCGGAAGTGCGTGCCACTCCTGCTCAACGCACGTAACGATCACTGGGCAGGCCGGATCCGCAGGCGGCGGGATCTGCGAGCCCAACACGCTCAGGACCGACTCGCTGACCGCCGTTGCGGCATGCTCCTGGGCCACGCTCCAGGTATCTGCTGCCCACAGTTCACCGACCCGCGTCTGCGCCAGGGCGATGACCTCGCTCATGATCTGCATCGGGCTCGCGCCGGCGTCCTGGTAGCGGCGTACGACCTCGAGCGCCCGGGTCCGGTCACCGGCAGCGACCGCGTCGAAGTACTCCGTCCAGGCGACCCCGCTCACCGCGGGTCCGGGAGGTTCTGTACGCCGAGGATCGCGATGTCGTCGTGCGCGCGATCGCCCACGTGCTCGGCCAGCGTCATCGCGACCGTCTCGACGATCGCGTTGACGTCGGCGCGCGGCGCGTTGACGAGCACACGATGAAGCCGCTCCTCGCCGAACTGCTCCTCGAAACCCGGGGCCTCGAGCACGCCGTCGGTAAAGAACAGGCACGTGTCGCCGGGTTCGAGCACGACCTCGGCATCGGCGTAGTCGTTGGTGTCGAAGAGCCCGAGCACGGTGCCTTCTGTCGCCACTCGTTCGAGCCCTCCGCCTGCCCGCAGGAGGTACGGCGGGTGATGGCCGGCCGCCGCCACGGACAGTGCAAGCTGGTCGCCGGTCCTGCGGACCCGTGCGCAAAGAGCCGTGACGAAGGTGCCTTCGCCCTCGCTCACCAGCACCCGGTTGACGAGGTCGAGGATCTTGGCGGGGCTGCGGTCGACCAGGGCGGCCGTGCGCACCGCCTGGCGCACCCGGCCGGTGAGGACAGCGGCTTCCGCGCCCTTGCCGCACACGTCGCCGACCACGGCGGTCCAGTCGTCGTCCTCGCCGTGCACGTCGTAGAAGTCACCGCCGAGAGCCTCGTGCTCGAAGGCGACGCGGTAGTACTTCGCGAGTCGCGCCCCCGGCATCTCGGGGAGTCGCGGCGGGGCGAGGTCCCGGCTCAAGACGCCGGCGACCCGGCGGGAATCGGCTAGGTTGCGCGTGGCGTCGAGGGTCACGGCGAGGCTGTGGGCGAGCTCCTCGAGGAACTCGATGCCGTCCTCGTCGAAGCCGTCGCCACCGCGACGCGCCAGGGTGATCGCCCCGAACCCTCGGCCGCGCGCGCTCAGCGGGATCACCAGCAGGTCCGCGGGGCGGATGCTGTTGAGCGACTCGCGCATGCCGGGATCCGGCACCGCGGACGCGATCGCGCCGCTGTCCGGCTCGCCGACCCCCATGCTGACCAGGGAGAGCTCGCGCAGTCCGTGCGACATCACGCGGCTCAGGGTGGAGCTACCCTCCCTGGGCGCCGGCACGGTGGCGTGCTCCACCGGGCCGCCGGCCAGGGTGGCGTGGCAGTGGAGCTGGCCGGCCTGCCGCAGCACGACCTGGGCCCAGTCGACCACCTCGGGGACCAGCATCTCCAGGATCAGCTCGACCGCGCGCTCGGTCTGCATCGAGCCGCCGACGCTTCGGGCGGCACGGGCGAGGAAGCCGGCTCGTGCCGACCCGAGCCGCAGCTGCGCCTCGGGTGTCTGCGGGTGGGGCGTGACCAGGAGGTCGGTCGTCTGGTCGCGGAGATACAAGGGCACGGTCACCTGTCCCTTCGGGGGCAATTCTCCCGATACTGACACAGGCGGCCGCTTTGTCCATACCGCCGCCGCCATCGGGCCACAGCACAGGTCGCGGCCGGGGCGGAGACGGCGCAAGGGCAGGGGACGGCGGCGTCGCCGCGGACCATAGGATGGGCGCGAAACCCAAGACCACACCCCGCCAGGGAGCGAGAGTCCATGCCCGACATCACCCGTGAAGAGGTGGCGCACCTTGCCGACCTCGCGCGGATCGACCTGAGCGACGCAGAGCTCGACCACCTCGCGCCGCAGCTCGCCGTCATCCTCGACTCGATCAAGTCGATCAGCGAGGTGGCCGCCGAGGACATCCCGCCGACCTCGCACCCCATGCCGATCACGAACGTCTTCCGCGAGGACGCGCCCCGGCCCGGTCTGACCGCGGAGGAGGCTCTCGCAGGGGCGCCCGAGGTCGAGCAGCAGCGCTTCGCCGTGCCGCGGATCCTGGGGGAGGAGTGAGATGAGCGACCTCATCCGACGTACCGCCGCCGAGCTCGCGGACGCGCTCGCCGCCGGCGAGACCACCTCGGGCGAGCTGACTGAGGCGTACCTCGACCGCATCGCCGCCGTCGACGGCGAGGTGCACGCCTTCCTGCACGTCGACGCCGACGGAGCGCTCGAGCAGGCTCGTGCCTCCGACGAGCGCCGTGCCGCCGGGAAGTCCGCCGGCCCTCTCGACGGGGTCCCGGTCGCCGTCAAGGACGTGCTGACCGCCAAGGGGCTCCCCACGACCTGCGGGTCGAAGATCCTCGAGGGCTGGATCCCGCCGTACGACGCGACCGTCGTCCGCCGTCTGCGCGAGGCCGGCCTGCCGATCCTGGGCAAGACCAACATGGACGAGTTCGCGATGGGCTCCTCCACCGAGCACTCTGCCTACGGCCCCACCCGCAACCCCTGGGACCTCGACCGGATCCCGGGCGGCTCCGGCGGCGGGTCCGCGGCAGCCGTCGCCGCCTTCGAGGCCCCGCTCGCGATCGGCACCGACACGGGCGGGTCGATCCGCCAGCCCGGCGCGGTCACCGGCACGGTCGGCGTGAAGCCGACGTACGGCGGGGTGTCGCGCTACGGCCTCGTGGCGCTGGCGAACTCGCTCGACCAGGCGGGCCCCGTCACGCGTACGATCCTCGACTCTGCCCTGCTGCACGAGGCCATCGGCGGGCACGACCCGCTCGACTCCACCTCGATCGACCAGCCGGTCCCGAACCTCGTGGAGGCCGCCCGCCAGGGTGCGGCCGGTGACATGAAGGGGCTGCGCGTCGGGGTCGTGAAGGAGCTGACCGGCAAGGGCTACCAGTCCGGCGTCCAGGCCAGGTTCGACGAGAGCGTGCAGCTGCTCGTCGACGCCGGTGCCGAGGTGGTCGAGGTCTCCTGCCCCCACTTCGTCCACGCACTCGCGGCGTACTACCTGATCCTGCCGAGCGAGGCGTCCTCGAACCTCGCGAAGTTCGACGCGATGCGCTACGGCCTGCGCGTATTCCCCGAGGGCATCGAGGACCCCAACGCCGAGGAGGTCATGCGGGCGACCCGTGACGCCGGCTTCGGCGACGAGGTCAAGCGCCGCATCATCCTCGGCACCTACGCCCTGTCCAGCGGCTACTACGACGCCTACTACGGCCAGGCGCAGAAGGTCCGCACCCTGATCAGCCGGGACTTCGCCGCGGCGTTCGAGTCGGCCGACGTGCTCGTCTCGCCGACCGCACCCACGACCGCGTTCAAGCTCGGCGAGAAGCTCGACGACCCGGTGGCGATGTACCTCAACGACATCGCCACCATCCCCGCGAACCTCGCCGGCGTCCCCGGACTGTCGCTGCCGAGCGGTCTCGCCGAAGAGGACGGCCTGCCGACCGGCTTCCAGATCCTCGCGCCGGCGACCGCCGACGACCGTCTGTACCGGGTCGGTGCCGCTCTCGAGGCGGCGCTGCTCGACTCGTGGGGCGCTCCGCTGCTCGACAAGGCGCCCGAGCTCGCCCAGAAGGAGGTCGTGCGATGACCACCGCACCCGCTCTGATGTCGTTCGACGAGGCGCTCGAGAAGTTCGACCCGGTGATGGGTCTCGAGGTGCACGTCGAGCTCAACACCGTGACCAAGATGTTCTGCGGCTGCCGCACCGAGTTCGGCGCAGAGCCCAACACCCAGGTCTGCCCGACCTGCCTGGGCCTTCCCGGCGCCATGCCGGTGGTGAACGGCAAGGGCGTCGAGTCCGCGATCCGCATCGGCCTTGCCCTGAACTGCAAGATCGCGTCGTGGTGCCGGTTCGCGCGGAAGAACTACTTCTACCCGGACATGCCGAAGAACTTCCAGACCTCGCAGTACGACGAGCCGATCGCCTACGACGGCTGGACCGAGGTGGAGGTCGAGGGTGAGACCTTCCGCGTCGAGATCGAGCGCGCCCACATGGAGGAGGACACCGGCAAGTCGCTCCACGTCGGCACCTCCGGGCGCATCCACGGCGCGGACTACTCGCTGGTGGACTACAACCGCGCCGGGATCCCGCTGATCGAGATCGTCACCAAGCCGATCGTCGGCACCGGCGAGAAGGCTCCGCTGGTGGCCAAGGCGTACGTCGCCCACCTGCGAGAGCTGCTGCTGGCGCTCGGGGTCTCCGACGTGCGCATGGAACAGGGGTCGCTGCGCTGCGACGTCAACCTCTCCCTGAAGCCGAAGGGCGAGGAGAAGTTCGGCACGCGCACCGAGACCAAGAACGTCAACTCCCTCCGGTCGGTGGAGCGCGCCGTGCGCTACGAGATCGGTCGGCAGGCAGCCCGGCTGGCCGCCGGCGAGTCGATCGTCCAGGAGACGCGTCACTGGCACGAGGACACCGGTGTCACCACCTCGGGCCGGGAGAAGTCCGACGCCGAGGACTACCGCTACTTCCCCGAACCCGACCTCGTCCCGATCGCGCCTGACCCCGCGTGGATCGAGGAGCTGCGCGGGACCCTTCCGGAGCCGCCGCGGGAGCACCGTGCGCGCCTGCAGAAGGAGTGGGGCTTCAGCGACCTCGAGATGCGCGACACCGTCGGCGCAGGGGCACTGCACCTCGTCGAGGAGACCATCGCCGCCGGAGCAGCCCCGGCCGCGGCGCGCAAGTGGTGGCTCTCGGAGATGGCGCGCCGCGCCAACGAGCAGGGCGTGGACCTCGCCGACCTCGGGATCTCGCCGACAGCGGTCGCGCGCGTCCAGGCGCTCGTCGACGAGGGGAAGATCAACGACAAGCTCGCCCGCCAGGTCTTCGACGGCGTGCTCGCCGGTGAAGGCACCCCCGACGAGGTGGTCGACGCGCGCGGGCTCGCGGTCGTCTCCGACGAGGGTGCGCTGTCCGAGGCCGTCGACCGGGCGATCGAGGCCAACCCCGACGTCGCCGAGAAGATCCGGGGCGGCAAGGTGGCTGCGGCAGGTGCGCTCATCGGCGCGGTGATGAAGGAGATGCGCGGTCAGGCCGACGCCGGCCGGGTCCGCGAGCTGATCCTGCAGAAGCTCAGCTGAGCCGACCAATTACCAAGGTATGCAGGGGAACTGTCGCTTCCCACGGTGATCTTGCCGTGGGAAGCGACAGTTTGCCGTGGGAAGACGGCGGGACCGTGGCTGCGCAGGACGGCTGACCGGAATCTGTCGTGGGACGACGCCGGGACCGTGGCTGCGCAGGACCGCTGACCAGCATCTGCAGTGCGAAGACGGACCGACCGTGCCTGACCGACCGTCAGCGCAGCGCGACCCGCAGGATCCGGTCGTCCTGGGGCGCGGGGTCGCCTCGTCCGTCGCGGTTGCTCGTCGAGAGCCACAGGCTCCCGTCGGGGGCGACGACCACGGTGCGCAGGCGGCCGTAGTCGCCGACGAAGAATCCCCGGGGCTCACCGATCGTCCCGTCGTCGTGCACCGGGACCCGCCACAGCCGCTGTCCGCGCAGCGAGGCCATCCACAGCGCCCCCTCCGCATAGGCCAGGCCCGATGGCGAAGCCTCGGAGGTGCGCCACTGCGCGAACGGGTTGCGGTACTCCTCCAGGTCGCCGCGCCCCTCGACGAGCGGCCACCCGTAGTTGCGGCCCCGCTCGATGCGGTTCAGCTCGTCCCAGACGCTCGACCCGAACTCGCTGGCCCACAACCTGTCCTGGTCGTCGAAGGCGAGACCCTGGACGTTGCGGTGGCCCATCGTCCACACCGGGGAGCCGTCGCGAGGATTGTCCGGGGCAGGTTCGCCGTCCGGGGTGATCCGCAGGATCTTCCCGCCGAGCGAGTCACGGTCCTGGGCGAGCTCCTCCTGGCCGATCTCGCCGGTGGAGATGTAGAGATACCCGTCGGGGCCGAACTCGAGCCGGCCGCCGTCGTGGAACGACGAGGCGGGGATCCCGTCAAGCACCACCTCTGGCTCGCCGAGCCGGCGGCCGTCGTACGTCATCCGGACCACGCGATTGTCCGTCGCCGTCGTGAAGTAGGCATACACGAGGGAGTCCTCGTCGTACGTCGGGGAGACCTCGAGTCCCAACAGCCCCGCCTCGCCCTGCGGCTGGGCCGCCTCGAGACGGCCGACCTCGCGGGCCGCTCCACCTCCGGCGGGGATGGCGAGCACCTTCGTGGTGTCGCGCTCGCTCACCAGCGCCGTGCCATCGGGGAGGAACACGATGCCCCACGGGGCGGCGAGACCACGGGCGACCGTGCCCACGACGCGGGGGTGGGCGGGTCCGTCGTTCTCGGGTGAGGGGCCGGCAGGGGAGGAGTCGGGCTCCACGGTGCGAGTAGTCGGCTGCGGTGACGGCGACGGCGTGCCCAGGGCATCGGGGTCGCCCTCCGTGGTGCACGAGGCCAGCGCGAGCAGGACGAGGAGCGTGGTCGCGACGGCCTTCATAGAGGTCAGGCTATGCGGCCGAGCAAGGTCAGGAGCTCCTCATGAACGGACTCGGGCTGCTCGAGCTGGATGAAGTGGCTGCCGGGAAGCTCGACGTACGTCGAGCCTGGGATCCGCTCTGCGGCGGTCGCCATGTCCTGGGAGCTGGCCAGGAGGTCATACTTCCCCGCGACGAAGGCGGTCGGCACCTTCACGCGCCGCAGGGAGACCCGCGGGTGCTCTGCCGCGGCGAGGGCGAGGTGCATGTACCAGTCGACCGGCGTGGTCAGGAACTCCCGGACCGCCCGGCGGACCGCCGGGATCTCCTTGGTGGGCAGCATGAAGCCGCTGTGGCTGAGCAGGTGCGCGAAGAGGACACCGACCGGGAGGTTGCTCGCGACAGGGGTGAGCAGCTTGCCCGTGCGGCGCAGCAGCCGGGTGATGCCCACCGAGATCGGCCGTCGCACGATGCGCGGGATCATCAGCGGCGCGCCCATCGAGGCGAAAGTGCCACCCGGGACACCGGCGACCGCGAACAGCCCCGTGACGCGGTGTGGGTGCATGACCGCGAGCTCGAAAGCGGTGTTCACGCCGATCGACCAGCCGGCCACGGCACAGGCCTCGATCCCCGCGGCGTCCATCACCGCGAGAGCGTCGTCGAGGAAGGCGTCGATGCCGACCCGGCGATGGTCAGTCGGGCGGTCCGATCCGCCCACCCCGCGGTGGTTCCACGAGATCACCCGCACGCCGCAGTCGGGCCGCAGCAGGGCCGGCCAGGCGTAGGGGTTCGTGCCCAAGCCGTTGCACAGGAGCAGGGCCGGGCCCTCAGCATCGTTGGTCCAGGCCTTGATTAGCGTGCCATCGGCGCTCGTGACGTCGTAGAAGCGAAGCGCGAGCTGCTCGGAGGGGGCGGCGGACATGCCGCAGAGTGTGCATCACAAACCCTCCCCGATGACCAGAAGGTGCCCGAGATCACGCGCACCGGTCAAGCCGGGCGGACCTGGACCTCCAGGGTCGCGGTTCGTGCCGCGCGAGCGGCCGCGTGAGCGCTGAGGAACTCCTCGACCTCGGCGAGCTCTCGGCGGCGCTCGGCGAGTGCGGTGCAGGAGACCATCGCGTTGCGCCGCGCGACCTGCTGGCTGCGCACATGCCACTTGGTCACTACCTGGATGAGCTGTGTGGGTGCGGCGAACATCAGGCCTCCTCGCGGGTGCGGACCCTGGAGCGTTGGGTCATGTAGGTACGACGCTAGAAAGCCGGTGCTTCGGCCCAGTCAACGTCGTGTGACGTCTGTGTGAACGGATCGAGGGCGCGGCTCCGCCCGTCGACGTACCGCCCTGGCTAGGGTCGTGGGATGAGCGACACCCGTCCCCTGGTCTGGATGCCTTTCGATGCTTCGGAGGTCGGGTCGCTGCCGTCCTCGCTTCGGTACGAGAAGTTCCTGCCCGAGGAGCACGACGGCGTGCCCGAGTCGGTGGCCGAAGTCGAGTTCTACGTTCCGCCGTACCGCTTCCAACCTTCAGACAACGAGCTGATGGCGCTGATGCCCAGGCTGAAGGTCGTGCAGACGGTGACCGCAGGCGTCGACCATGTCCGGCCCTATCTGCCCGAGGGGGTCGTGCTGTGCAACGGGCGGGGCATCCACGACGCCTCCACAGCCGAGCTCGCGGTGGGCCTGGTCATCGCCTCCCTGCGTGGCATCCCGGGCTTCGTCCGTGCCCAGGACCGCGAGGAGTGGCGGCCGATCAAGGCGCGGTCGTTGGCTGACAGGACCGTGCTCATCGTCGGCTACGGCGCCATCGGAGCCGCCATCGAGAAGCGGCTTGCGGGGTTCGAGGTCGACCTGCTGCGCGTGGCGCGACGACCGCGCGACGGGGTCCACGGCTTCGACGAGCTCGACCGCCTCCTGCCCCAGGCCGACGTGGTGATCCTGATCGTGCCGATCACCGACGAGACCCGGGGCCTGGTCGACCGCGACTTCCTGGCTCGGATGAAGGACGACGCGCTGCTCGTCAACGTGGCGCGGGGTCCGATCGTCGACACCGACGCCCTGGTCGAGGCGCTCCACACCGAGCGCATCCACGCCGCACTCGACGTGACCGACCCGGAGCCGCTTCCGGAAGGACATCCGCTCTGGAGCGCGCCGAACCTCCTGGTCTCACCGCACGTGGGTGGGGGCTCCAGCGCGATGTGGCCAAGGGCGTACAAGCTCGTCCGGGAACAGCTCGAGCGCTTCGCCCGAGACGAGCCGCTGGCCAACGTCATGAACGGCGACTACTAGGCGCCCGGATCCGGGTGTGAGGCCGTTCCGATGACTTCTGGCGGTCACAGGAGTCAAATAGTCGAGGAGTTCCGAGCCTTACGGAGGATGGGTGACATGGCGCAGGCGCAGTTCATGATGCTGGTGGGGACCCGCAAGGGTCTGTGGATCGCGCGGTCGGAGGACCGGCGTACGTGGACGTGGGACGAGCCGAGGTTCCTCATGGAGGAGGTCTACTCCTGCATGATCGACACGCGTGGCGGGTCGACCCGGCTGCTGGTCGGCAGTGGATCACCGCACTGGGGGCCGCATGTCTACCGCTCCGACGACCTGGGCGAGACGTGGCAGGAGACCCCGAACATCATGGTCCTGCCCGAGGACGCGGGCACCGGCGTGCAGCAGATCTGGCAGCTGTGGCCGAGCGCCGCGGAGCCCGAGGTGGTGTACGCCGGGACGCAGCCCTCCGCTCTCTTCCGCTCCGAGGACAGGGGCGAGACGTTCGAGCTCGTCCGCTCGCTGTGGGACCACCCGCACCGCCCGCAGTGGGGCGCCGGTTTCGGCGGACAGGCCATCCACACGATCCTGCCGCACCCCCACGACCCGGACCGGATGCTTGTGGCGATGTCCACCGGCGGGGTCTACCGGAGCGACGACGCACGCAAGTCGTGGGCGCCGGCCAACCAGGGGATCATCGCCGGCTTCATGCCCGAGGGGCAGCAGTACCCCGAGTTCGGCCAGTGCGTGCACAAGGTCACCCGCCATCCCGAGCATCCCGACCGTCTCTACGCCCAGAACCATGGAGGCGTCTACCGCTCCGACGACGGCGGCGACACCTGGACCTCCATCGGCGACAGCCTCTCCTCGGACTTCGGCTTCCCGGTGGTCGTGCACCCGGGCGAACCGGAGACGGTCTTCGTCTTCCCCAACGGAGCGGGGGAGTCGCGCTTCCCGCCCGAGGCCAAGGCGCGGGTCTGGCGTTCCAAGGACGCCGGTGCCTCCTGGGACGTGCTGGGCGGTGGGCTTCCGGACGGCTTCTACTCCTCGGTGCTGCGCGACGCCATGACGGCTGACGACGCGGGAGATGCTGCGGGTCTGTACCTCGGCAGCCGGGCCGGCAACGTCTTCGTCAGCATCGACGGCGGCGAGCAGTGGCAGGAGGTCGTGAGCAACCTCCCCGACGTGGTGGTGGTGCGAGCAGCGCTCGTCTGACCCTGCCCACTCGGCAGTCTGCCGGCGACAGGGGGGTCGAGTCGGGACCAACGCCGCGGCGTTCGTGCCGAGTCGGCGGGGGTTGGGCCGCGTTGGTGCCGTCTGGGCGGGGTTTGGGCGGCGTTGGTGCCGAGTCGGCTCAGTTGGGGGCGGGCTCGGGGCTGGGCTCGGCGGACCGGGTCGCACCCACGCTCGCCGCGACCACGCAGGCGACCGCTGCCCACTGCAACGGGGTCAGGAACTCCGAGAGCAGGACCATCGCGGCTAGGGCGGCCGCCGCGGGTTCCAGGCTCATCAGGACCCCGAACACCCTCGGCGAGATCCGTCGCAGCGCCGTGAGCTCGAAGCTGTAGGGGATCACCGACGACAGCAGCCCCACGGCGACACCGAGGGCAAGGATCTTCGGGTCGAGCAGGGCCGACCCCGCCTCGAGGACCGCCGGCGGCGCCAGCACCACCGCACCCACGACACTGGCGACGGCGAGCCCGGAGATCCCCGGCCAGCGTCGGCCCGTGCTCGCGCTGAGCAGGATGTACGCCGCCCACGAGGCTGCGGCGAGCAGCGCGAAGAGCACACCGGCCAGGGTCAGGTCGCCGGGTGAGGCTCCGAGCAGGGCCACGCCGGCGCCGGCCAGAAGGACCCACACCAGGTCGCGGGGCCGCCGGGAGCCGAGGACCGCCACCGTCAACGGGCCGAGGAACTCGATGGTCACCGCGATGCCGAGGGGGATCCGCGCGAAGGACTGGTAGATCGCCCAGTTCATCGTCAGCAGGCTGACCCCGAAGGCGAGCGCCACCCGCCAGTCCGCTGCACTTCGACCGCGCAGCCGAGGACGGGCGATCGCGACCAGGATGACGGCGGAGGTGACCAGTCGCAGCCACACCATCGCCGTCGGAGGGATCAGGTGGAAGAGGTCCTTGGCGATGGCCGCCCCGACCTGCACCGACACGATGCCGCCGATGACCAGCCACACCGCCTGGGCCTGGCGTGTGCTCGCCGCGCCCGTGCGCAGTCTGTCCTCGGTGGTCACCGGCCCACCCTGACATCGAGCGGCTCCTCTCCGCCACGCGGGATGCTGAGACAGCACGGCCCCGTACGAAAGCCCGGGCGTAGTCTCTGGCCATGGCCGAGAGCACCCCTCCCCAGGACCAGCCGGACATCAAACCGCGGAGCCGTGACGTCACCGACGGTCTCGAGCGCGCTGCCGCCCGAGGCATGCTCCGCGCCGTGGGCATGGGTGACGAGGACTTCGCCAAGCCGCAGATCGGGGTCGCCTCGTCATGGAACGAGATCACCCCCTGCAACCTCTCGCTCGACCGGCTCGCAAAGGCCGTCAAGAACGGCGTGCACGCAGGTGGGGGATACCCGCTCGAGTTCGGCACGATCTCCGTCTCAGACGGGATCTCCATGGGCCACGAGGGCATGCACTTCTCGCTCGTCTCGCGCGAGGTGATCGCCGACAGCGTCGAGACCGTGATGATGGCCGAGCGCCTCGACGGGTCGGTGCTGCTTGCGGGTTGCGACAAGTCGCTGCCCGGCATGCTGATGGCGGCCGCACGCCTGGACCTGGCGAGCGTCTTCCTCTACGCCGGGTCGATCATGCCCGGTCAGGTGGACGGGCGCGATGTCACGATCATCGACGCCTTCGAGGCGGTCGGCGCCTGCATCGCGGGCCGGATCAGCCGCGAGGAGGTCGACCGGATCGAGCGGGCGATCTGTCCCGGCGAGGGCGCCTGCGGCGGCATGTACACCGCGAACACCATGGCCTCGGTCGCTGAGGCGCTCGGCATGTCGCTGCCCGGCTCCGCGGCGCCGCCCGCGGTCGACCGTCGCCGCGACGGGTTCGCCCACCGCTCGGGGGAGGCCGTGGTCGAGATGCTCCGGCGAGGCATCACCGCGCGCCAGGTCATGACCAGGGAGGCCTTCGAGAACGCCATCGCCGTCGTCATGGCGCTCGGCGGCTCGACCAACGCCGTGCTCCACCTTCTCGCCATCGCCCGCGAGGCCGAGGTGGACCTCACCCTCGACGACTTCAACCGCATCGGTGACAAGGTCCCGCACCTGGGGGACCTCAAGCCGTTCGGCCGCTTCGTGATGAACGACGTCGACAAGGTCGGCGGCATTCCGGTGGTCATGAAGGCGCTGCTCGACGCCGGGCTCCTCAACGGCGACTGTCTCACCGTCACCGGCAAGACGATGGCGGAGAACCTCGCCGAGATCTCCCCGCCGGACGTCGACGGACAGATCATCCGCGAGCTGTCCAAGCCGATCCACAAGACCGGCGGCCTGACCATCCTCAAGGGCTCGCTCGCCCCTGACGGTGCGGTGGTGAAGACCGCCGGCTTCGACGACGAGGTGTTCGAGGGCACCGCCCGGGTCTTCGACGGGGAGCGTGCCGCGATGGACGCCCTCGAGGCGAGCCAGATCACGGCAGGAGACGTGGTCGTCATCCGCTACGAAGGGCCCAAGGGCGGCCCGGGCATGCGCGAGATGCTCGCGATCACCGGTGCGATCAAGGGCGCGGGGCTCGGCAAGGACGTGTTGTTGCTGACCGACGGCCGTTTCTCCGGGGGTACGACCGGCCTCTGCGTCGGCCACGTGGCGCCGGAAGCCGTCGACGGCGGCCCCATCGCCTTCGTCCGCGACGGCGACCCGATCCGGCTCGACGTCGCCAACCGCCTGCTCGAGGTCACCATCGACGAGGCCGAGCTCGCGGCCCGCAGGGACGGGTGGGTGCCGCGCGAGGCGAAGTACACCAAGGGCGTCCTCGGCAAGTACGCCAAGGTGGTGCAGTCGGCCGCCCACGGGGCCATCTGCGGCTGACCCGCCGCCCGCACTGCCGACCTGGGAGCGTGGAGTGACAGCGGCGCTCCCAGGTCGCTCGTGGTGTCCTCAGCCGAGCGCCCTGCGCAGCGCCTCGAGGCTTCGCGCGACGTCGTCCTCGGTGGTCGACCAGTTGCTCACCGATACCCGCAGCACAGCCCGGTCCTGCCAGCGCGAGCCGCTCATCCAGGTCGTGCCGTCGGCGAGGACCCGCTCCACGACGGCCTGGGTGCGAGCGTCGTCGCCGAACGACGCGCAGACCTGCGTGAACACCACGTCGTTGAGGATCTCCGCACCTTCGAGCTCGCCGATGCCCTTGGCGAAGGCCTGCGCGTGCGTGCACATCCGGTCGACCATCTCCGCGACTCCCTGGCGGCCGAGACTGCGCAGCACCGCCCAGACGGGGATGCCTCGTCCGCGACGCGACATCTCCGGCGTGCGCGCCAAAGGGTCGCCGGTGGGGTCCACGATCAGGTAGTGGCCGTGCACCGCCATCGCAGCGTGCAGGGCCTGGACGTCACGGACGGCAACGACTCCGCAGTCGTAGGGGACGTTGAGGGTCTTGTGCGCGTCGGTGGCCCACGAGTCCGCGTCGGCCAGACCGGTCGTCAGCGGGCGGGTGCTCGGCGATGCGGCCGCCCAGAGCCCGAAGGCGCCGTCGACGTGGACCCAGGCGTCGTGCTCGTGGGCGATGCGCGCGCAGTCCTCGAACGGGTCGAACGCGCCGGAGTGCAGGTTCCCCGCCTGGAGTACGACGAGCGTCGGTGCGCCCTGCGAGGTTCCGAGGGCTCTCTCGAGTGCGTCGGGAACCATTCGGCCCTGGTCGTCGACGTCCACTACGTCCGGCGTACCGAGCCCGAGGTAGCGAAGCGCCACGTCGACCGAGTCGTGCCGCTCCAGCCCGACCAGGACTCGGACCCGCGGCCCGCCGGCGAGGCCCTCGGCGGCGACGTCGTGACCGACCCGACGCAGGACCTCGTCACGCCCGGCGGCGAGGCCGGTGAAGTTCGCCGTGGTGGCGCCCGTGGTGAAGCCGACCCCGCTCGCGACAGGGAGCCCGAGCAGGTCGAGGAGCCACGAGGCCGCGGTCTCCTCCACCGCGGACACTGCGGGGGTGACCTTGCGCATCCCTGCGTTCTGGTCCCAGGCGCTGACCAGCCAGTCCGCGGCCAGGGCTGCCGGGTGGGTCCCGCCGATCACGAAGCCGAAGAACCGTCCCGACGGCATCCCGGTCAGTCCCGGCTGGACAGCGTCGGCGAGGAGGTCGACCACGTCGGCGGGGTCACTAGGGCCTTCGGGGATCGCTGTGCCCAGGCGCTGCTTCACCGCCCCCACGTCAAGTGCGGGAGGCACGGGCCGGGTGTCCAGGCCGGCCAGCCAGCCGCGGGCATGCGTGTGCGCCCGGTCGAGGGCCAGGTCGAGTGCCGGATCCACGTTCTCAGCGTCCATCCGCCCAGTCTTCGGTCAGCGGGACCCCGCCGCCAGACCCTCCTGTGTCATCCGCGGGCGCGAGGCAGCGCGGGCGAGCCCGTCTGGGCTATGGAGTCAGACCGGGACAGCAGGTTGGCATGGGAGGGATACCCCGGACTGCCTCGTCCCGGGTCGTCCGGACACCTAACCAGCGGAGGTGCACGATGGGACAGGCACGTGAGGTGATGGAAAGGGCTACCGAGGCCTTCTTCGCCAAGGACTTCGACAGACTGCGGACGCTGTACGCGCCCGACGTGGTCGCTACGACCCCGGACGCCGGCACGTTGAACGGCGTCGACGCGCTCTTCGAGTGGAACCGCCCTCTCATCGAGGCCTTCCCGGACATGCGCTACCAGCTCACTGCCCGGCACGAGGCGGGGGACTTCGTCGTCGACCAGGGCGAGGTCATCGGCACCCACAACGGGCCGTTCCGGCTCCCGGACGGGAGCAGCATCAAGCCGACAGGCAAGCAGGTCCGGATGCGCTCCACCGACATGGCGACCGTGCGCGACGGCAAGATCGTGCAGCACGACTTCTACTTCGACCAGCTCGACATGCTCACTCAGCTCGGCCTGATGGAGGCGCCTGCGACGACCCAGACCTGACCGGGTCAGGGGAGCGCGGACGTACGACGGCGGGGGGCGCCCGTCGTACGTCCGCGGCTTGCCTCCACGATGTGGGACCGGCGTTCCATATTTCGAGACAGGTGTCACACTCGATTGACGAGGTGGTGCGCTGACGGAGAAAGTTGGCGCATGCGTTTGGAGATTCTTGTACGCACGCGACGCGTCTGCTGAGCGGCCCAACGGCCAGCAGCACACGCGTCACCCCTCGTTTGCCCATCGGGCCGGGGGGTTTTTTGTTGGGCAGGATGCACCGCACAGAGGGAAGGCGAACATGAGCGACCAGGTCACCGGCACCACCGTGACAGGGGCCCAGAGCCTCATCATGGCGTTGGAGTGCGCGGGCGCCGAGAACGTATTCGGTATTCCCGGCGGTGCGATCCTTCCCGCCTACGACCCGCTGTTCGACTCGGTCAGGCTCCGCCACATCCTCGTCCGCCACGAGCAGGGTGCGGGCCACGCGGCCCAGGGCTACGCCGCTGCCACCGGCAAGGTGGGGGTCTGCATGGCCACGAGCGGGCCGGGCGCGACCAACCTCGTGACCCCGCTCGCGGACGCCTACATGGACTCCGTCCCCATGGTCGCCGTCACCGGCCAGGTCGCCAGCGCCGCCATCGGCACCGACGCCTTCCAGGAGGCCGACATCCGCGGGATCACCATGCCGATCACCAAGCACAACTTCCTGGTGACCGACGCCGCGGACATTCCGCGCACGATCGCCGAGGCGTTCTACATCGCCTCGACCGGTCGACCCGGCCCCGTGCTCGTCGACATCTCCAAGGACGCGCTGCAGTCACGGACCACCTTCGCGTGGCCGACCGAGCTCAACCTCCCCGGCTACCGACCGGTCACCCGCCCCCACGCCAAGCAGGTGCGCGAGGCGGCGAAGCTGATCCTCGAGTCGCGTCGGCCCGTGCTCTACGTCGGAGGCGGTGTCATCCGCGCCAAGGCGTCCAAGGAGCTCCGGGTGCTCGCGGAGATGACGCAGATGCCCGTCGTCACGACGTTGATGGCACGCGGGGCCTTCCCCGACAGCCACTCCCAGCACCTCGGCATGCCCGGCATGCATGGCACGGTCGCAGCCGTCGCGGGCCTGCAGCGCAGCGACCTGATCATCAGCCTCGGCGCCCGCTTCGACGATCGGGTCACCGGCAACCTCGAGTCGTTCGCACCCAACGCCAAGGTGGTCCACGCCGACATCGACCCCGCCGAGATCGGCAAGAACCGCGCCGTGGACGTGCCGATCGTCGGCGACGCCCGCGAGGTGATCGCCGACCTGATCGTGGCGCTCCAGGGGGAGCACGATGCCGGCCGCAAGGGCGACTACGCAGCCTGGGTCGAGTTCCTCACCGGCGTGAAGAGGAAGTACCCGCTGGGCTACGACACCCCCGAGGACGGCTCGCTCGCGCCGCAACACGTCCTCGAGCGGCTCGGCCAGATCGCAGGACCTGAGGCGGTGTACGTCGCAGGGGTCGGCCAGCACCAGATGTGGGCCACCCACTTCATCGGATACGAGCACCCCAACTCCTGGATCAACTCCGGCGGCCTGGGCACGATGGGCTTCTCCGTCCCGGCCGCCATGGGTGCGAAGGTCGCTCGCCCGGACACCACGGTGTGGGCCATCGACGGCGACGGCTGCTTCCAGATGACCAACCAGGAGCTCGCCACCTGCGCGATCGAAGGCATCCCGATCAAGGTGGCGATCATCAACAACTCCTCGCTCGGCATGGTGCGCCAGTGGCAGACGCTGTTCTACAACGAGCGCTACTCCAATACCGACCTGCAGCGCGCCAAGGAGGTCCGGATCCCCGACTTCGTCAAGCTGGCCGAGGCCTACGGCTGCATCGGCCTGGCCTGCGACTCGCCCGAGGACGTCGACGCGACCATCCAGAAGGCGATGGAGATCGACGACGTCCCGGTCGTCGTCGACTTCCGTGTGCACCGCGACGCGATGGTGTGGCCGATGGTCGCGGCGGGGACCAGCAACGACGACATCAAGTTCGCCCGGGACATGGCGCCCGAGTTCGACGAAGACGATCTGTGAGGTGCCTGAACAGATGAGCAAGCACACCCTCTCCGTCCTGGTCGAGAACAAGCCCGGCGTGCTCGCCCGGATCGCGGGCCTGTTCAGCCGGCGCGGCTTCAACATCGACTCCCTCGCTGTGGGCCCGACCGAGCACTCCGAGATCTCACGGATGACGATCGTGGTCAACGTCGAGGACTCCCCGCTCGAGCAGGTCACCAAGCAGCTGAACAAGCTGATCGAGGTGATCAAGATCGTGGAGCTCGACTCGCCCGCCTCGGTCACCCGCGAGCTCCTGCTCGTCAAGGTCAAGGCCGATGCCGAGACGCGAGGGCAGGTCCTCGAGACGGTCCAGCTCTTCCGGGCCAAGGTGGTCGACGTGGCCACCGACGCGGTCACGATCGAGGTCACCGGCAGCGCTGAGAAGCTCGATGCGTTCCTCCGGGTCCTCGAGCCGTTCGGGGTCCGCGAGCTCGTGCAGTCGGGGATGGTCGCGATCGGCCGCGGCGGGCGCTCGATCACCGACCGGACGCTTCGACCCGTGCCCGTCCCCGCACCACCCGCGGCGGTCTGACCCCGTCGTACCGCAAGAACCCGTGCAATGCGGGGGAGTGGTCGCTCGGAGCGGTCGCCCCTCACCCGAAAGCGAAACCAACGAAGGAGAGCCCACCGTGGCTGAGATGTTCTACGACGATGACGCCGACCTGTCCGTGATCCAGGGCCGCAACGTTGCGGTTCTCGGCTACGGCAGCCAGGGCCACGCCCACGCGCTCTCTCTGCGCGACTCGGGTGTCGACGTGCGCGTCGGCCTTCCGGAGAGCTCGAAGAGCCGCGCGAAGGCCGAGGCCGAGGGGCTGCGCGTCGTGACGCCCTACGAGGCCTGCGAAGAGGCCGACCTGATCATGATCCTCGCGCCCGACCACGTACAGCGAAACCTCTACAAGGAGGCTGTGGAGCCCAACCTCGTCGAGGGCGACGCGCTGTTCTTCGGGCACGGGTTCAACATCCGCTTCGGCTACATCACCCCGCCGGAGGGAGTCGACGTCGCGATGGTGGCGCCCAAGGGCCCGGGTCACCTCGTGCGTCGGGAGTACTCCGAGGGCAGGGGCGTGCCGGTGCTCGTCGCGGTGGAGAACGACGCCAGCGGGAAGGCTTGGGACCTCGCCCTGTCCTACGCCAAGGGAATCGGCGGCCTTCGCGCAGGCGGCATCAAGACCACGTTCACCGAGGAGACCGAGACCGATCTGTTCGGTGAGCAGGCCGTCCTCTGCGGCGGGGTGTCGCAGCTGGTGCAGTACGGCTTCGAGACGCTGACCGAGGCCGGCTACCAGCCCGAGGTCGCCTACTTCGAGTGCCTCCACGAGCTGAAGCTGATCGTGGACCTGATGTACGAGGGCGGTATCGCCAAGCAGCGCTGGTCGGTCTCCGACACCGCGGAGTACGGCGACTACGTCTCCGGCCCGCGCGTGATCGACCCGCACGTGAAGGAGAACATGAAGGCGGTCCTCGCCGACATCCAGAACGGCGCGTTCGCCAAGCGGTTCATCGACGACCAGGACGCCGGCGCGCCGGAGTTCAAGGAGCTACGCAGCAAGGGCGAGCGGCACCCGATCGAGACGACCGGCCGCGAGCTCCGCAAGCTGATGGCCTGGGTGAAGTCCCACGACGCCGACTACACCGAGGGCACCGCCACCCGCTGACCGCCCACCAATTACCAAGGTATGCAGGGGAACTGTCGCTTCCCACGGTGATCTTGCCGTGGGAAGCGACAGTTCGCCGTGGGAAGTAGCCCCGGCTCGGGTTCCGGACGACCTCGACTTCGTCCGGCCGGTACGACGGTCCGCCTGACGGCGCCCATCGACAGGGGGTGCCCACCGCTAACCTCGCGGGCCATGACCAGTCGAACGACCAGTCCTATCCAGAACCGCATCGGCAACGTCTTCATCCCGGTCTCGGACATGCCCCGCTCGGTCGAGTGGTACTCCCGGGTGCTCGGCTACGACCCGGGCCCCACGTCGCATGAGGGGACGATCCACGACATCCCCACCGACGGGGAGACCGGGCTCGCGCTCGATGCGAACCGTCCTGCGTTCGACCCGGAGGGCCCGCCCCGCTTCTTCTGGTGGACCGAGGACCTCGAGGCGACGTACTCCCACCTCGACTCCCTGGGCGTCGAGCTCGCCGGCGAGATCGAGGACATCGGCAGCGTCGCCTTCCTGCAGTTCCGTGACCCGGACGGCAACATGCTCATGGTCTGCCAGCGCCTGTGAGGTCGAGGTCGAAGCGGGTCCGGGCGCCTCTCATCCGGGTCCGCCCGACCCGGGTCTGCCCCGGCCAGGACGTCTGCGTCTCACCCGCGCGTCGCATCCCCGTCTGATGAGACGCGACCCCCTCGATCGGCTAGAGTTGCTCTTCGGGCACAGCGTCGTGCGCGGCCGCTCTCGCACAGCGAGAAGCAGAGCCAGATCAAGCCGACCAACGAACACTCTGAGGGATGTCTCGTGAGCAAGCCCGTCGTACTCATCGCAGAAGAGCTGAGCCCCGCCACCGTCGACGCGCTGGGGCCCGACTTCGAGATCCGCACCTGCAACGGCGCCGACAGGGCAGAGCTGCTCCCGGCGATCACCGACGTCGACGCGATCCTCGTGCGCAGCGCCACGAAGGTCGACGCCGAGGCGCTCGCCGCGGCGACGCGGCTCAAGGTGGTCGCCCGAGCAGGTGTCGGTCTCGACAACGTCGACGTGAAGGCCGCGACCCAGAACGGCGTGATGGTCGTCAACGCGCCGACCTCGAACATCGTCTCCGCAGCCGAGCTCGCCGTCGCCCTGATGCTCGCAGCCGCCCGTCACCTCGCCCCGGCGAACGCGGCGCTGAAGAACGGCGAGTGGAAGCGAAGCAAGTACACCGGCATCGAGCTCTACGAGAAGACTGTCGGCATCGTCGGCCTCGGCCGGATCGGCGTGCTCGTCGCGCAGCGGCTCTCCGCGTTCGGCATGAAGGTCATCGCCTACGACCCCTACGTCCAGGCCGGGCGTGCAGCCCAGATGGGCGTCCGCCTGGTCACCCTCGACGATCTGCTCGCCGAGGCCGACTTCATGTCGGTCCACCTGCCGAAGACGCCCGAGACGGCAGGGCTGATCGGCGAGGACGAGCTGGCAAAGGTCAAGCCGAACCTCGTGCTCGTCAACGCCGCGCGCGGTGGCATCGTCGACGAGCACGCTCTCCACGTCGCCATCAAGGAGGGCCGCGTCGCCGCAGCGGGTCTCGACGTCTTCGCCACCGAGCCGTGCACCGACAGCGCGCTGTTCGAGTTCGAGAACGTCGTTGCCACCCCGCACCTCGGGGCCTCGACCGAGGAGGCGCAGGAGAAGGCCGGGATCGCGGTGGCTCGGTCGGTGCGACTCGCACTGAGCGGCGAGCTCGTGCCCGACGCTGTGAACGTCCAGGGCGGTGTCATCGCCGAGGACGTCCGCCCGGGCATCCCGCTGGTCGAGAAGCTCGGCCGGATCTTCACCGGGCTCGCGGGGGAGATCGCCCAGCAGCTCGACGTCGAGGTGCGCGGCGAGATCACGCAGTACGACGTGAAGGTGCTCGAGCTCGCCGCCCTCAAGGGTGTCTTCAGCGACGTCGTCGAGGAGCAGGTGTCCTACGTCAACGCGCCGCTGCTCGCCGCCGAGCGTGGGGTGGCGGTGCGGCTGGTCACCGACCCCGAGAGCCCCGACCACCGCAACCTGATCACGCTGCGTGGCACGCTCGCCGACGGGTCCCAGGTCTCGGTCTCGGGCACGCTGATCGGCATCGCCCAGCGCGAGCGCCTCGTCGAGGTCAACGGCTACGAGGTCGACATCGAGCCCACCGAGCACCTTGCGTTCTTCCGTTACGCCGACCGCCCGGGCATGGTCGGCACGGTCGGTCAGATCCTGGGCGAGGCCGACGTGAACATCGCCGGCATGCAGGTGGCCCGGGACGCCAAGGGCGGACACGCGCTGGTGGCGCTCTCGGTCGACTCCGCCATCCCCGTCGACGTACTCGGCGAGATCAAGACCGCCATGGACGCCGAGGCGGTCTGCGCGGTCGACCTTACCGAGTGACCTGAACGAGGAGCCGGCAGACCCTGGCCGTGCCGGGTCTTGCCGGGCTCCTGCCGCGCGGAGCAGGCTGATGGAGTGCGGAGGACGCGCTCGTGATCAGGACCCCGGACCAGCGTCTGCGGGTCTTCGTCTCCTCGACCCTGGGTGAGCTGGCGCCGGAGCGTCAGGCGGTACGCCGGGCGGTCGAGCGACTACACCTGTCGCCGGTGATGTTCGAGCTCGGGGCTCGACCCCACCCTCCGCGCCAGCTCTACCGGGCCTACCTCGAGCAGAGCGACGTGTTCGTAGGGGTGTACTGGCAGAGCTACGGCTGGGTCGCGCCCGGTGAGGACGTCTCGGGTCTCGAGGACGAGTACCAGCTCGCGGCAGGCCGTCCTCAGCTTCTCTACATCAAGCACCCCGCCCCCGAGCGGGATGAGGCGCTGAGCGAGCTCCTTGGCCGGATCCAGACCGAGGACCAGGCGTCCTATCGACGGTTCTCCACCCCTGAGGAGCTCGAGCACGTGGTCGCCGAGGACCTGGCGGTGATGTTGAGCGAGCGGTTCGGCGCAGGCGGTGAGCCTGAGGTCGCAAGGCGTCCCGTCGCGCCGCTGCCGGCCCCCTTGACCCGCACCATCGGGCGTGACCGGGACACCGAGGAGGTCGTCCGGCTGCTCGACGAAGGCGTGCGGCTGGTCACCGTGACCGGGCCGGGCGGCGTCGGGAAGACCCGGCTTGCGCTGGAGGCGGCAAGGAAGGTCGCCCGGCGTCCCGGTGCCGAGGTGCACTTCGTCCCGCTGGCGACGGTCGGGTCGCCCTCCCTGGTACTCGCGAGCGTCGCGGACCGGCTGGGTGTGCGCGGGATGACCGGGACCACCCCCTTCGACTCCCTCGTCGAGTACTTCGGCGACCGACCCGCCCTGCTCCTTCTGGACAACCTCGAGCAGGTCGTCGCCGTGGGACCCGAGCTCGGCCGGCTCCTGGCGAGGCTGCCGGGGCTGCAGATGCTCGCGACCAGCAGGCAGGCTCTGCGGGTGCTCGGAGAGCACGAGGTCGTGACGGGACCGCTCGACGTGCCCGGACGCTCGGCGACCCCCGAAGACGTAGCCCGGGCGCCCTCGGTGGAGCTGCTGCTGGAGCGCGCCCGTGCCCGCGGGATGACGCTCGCCGTCACGGCGGAGAACGCCTCGGCCGTCGCCGGGCTGTGCCGGCGGTTGGGTGGACTGCCGTTGGCGATCGAGCTCGCCGTTCCGCGGCTGCGGCTGCTGAGCCCTCGAGCGCTTCTCGAGCGCCTGGGCTCGACCCTGGACCTCCCTGCCGCCGGAGGCGACCTCCCGTCGCGACAGCGCACCCTGCGCGACGCCCTGGCCTGGAGCCACGATCTCCTGGAGTCGGACGAGCGTGCCCTCTTCGCCCGGCTGAGCGTCTTCGGAGGGGGAGCGACGCTGGAGGCCGTCGACGCCGTGTGCTCCGACGACGGGCTGGTGATCGACACGGCCCTGGCGGGCCTGCTCGACAAGAGTCTCGTGCTCATCGGCAACCCGAGCCCGGAGGGGGACCTGCGGATCCAGATGCTCGAGCCGGTGCGGGACTTCGCCGAGGAGCAGCTCGACCTCCGCGAGGAGACGGCTGCGCTGCGGCGGCGCCACATGGAGTGGGTCGCCGCGCTCGGACGGGAGGCTCAGCCGTTCCTGTGCGGCCCGCGCCAGCGCGAGTGGGCCGATCGCTTCGACGCCGAGCGTGCGAACCTCCGGGCCGCTGTCGAGACCGGCCTGGCGTGGAAGGACTTCGAATCGGTGCTGCGGCTGACCTGGGACACGATGGTCTACTACTACATCCGGGACGCCCTCGACGAGCCGCGTGACTGGCTCGTGCAGGTGGCGCGCGATGCCGATGACCTGCCGCGGACACAGCAGGCCCTGCTCGACGTCGGGCTGTTGATCGCCGGGGTCGTTGCGGAGCCGGAGATCATCGAGCCGCTGCTCGACGAGCCGACCGAGGTCTTCGACCGCGAAGGTCTGCCGCTCGAGGCCGCGGTGAGCCGGCAGTACCTCGGCCTCCACCACTGGCACAGCGGCCGACCCGATGTCGCGATCGACGTACTCCGCGATGCGTCGCGTCGCTATGCGAGCATCGGGCACGACTGGGGTGTGGCCCAGGTCGAGATGACGCTGGGCGCTGCCTTCGCCGCGATGGGAGACCTGGACGAGGCGCGCCGACATCTCCACGAGTCCCTGAGCCGCTCACGCCACATCGAGAACCACCCCCAGATGGCTCAGGCGCTGCAGGGGCTGGCACTCGTCGACGCGCTCGACAACCGGCTCGGCCCCGCGCTGGAGGAGCTGTCCGACGCCACGGACCTGGTGCTCGCGGACCACTCGCTGACCGGCGCCACCTACTGCCTCGAGGCCCTTGCGGCTGTGGTCCGGACTTCGGGGGATCCCGGCGAGGCAGTGAGGCTCATCGGGGCGGCCCGCACGACCAGAAGCAGGCGTGCGATCCCGGAGTGGACGGCGGCGGCGGGTGCCGCCGAGCCGGTCCTCGCCGCAGCGAGGCGTGAGCTGTCCTCCGACGTCTATCTGCGAAGCTGGCGCGACGGTGCTCAGGACCCGGACGTATTCGCCCTGCTCGGCAGCCACCTTGCAGAGGTGGTCGGTGAGAGGGAGCAGGCGGGTTCGTTGGCGACCGAGGTGAGGTGACCTCGTCGGCCACCACCGGCGAGCTCTCAAGCCACGAGCGGTGAGGTCCGCTGGATCTTGCGGGGACGCCGATCCGTCTCGTCCCAGGCGGCCGCCAGTCGACGCGCGGCTTCGGCGAGGTTCTCCGGCGACTGCGTGTAGGGGATGCGGACGAAGCGCTCGAGCCCGCCCTCGGCTGCGAAGCTCGGTCCCGCGGGCAGGAGCAGACCGTGACGCTCGGCGGAGGCGGCGAGGGCGGACGATCGTGCGGCCGGCAGCTCGCACCACAGGGCCAGGCCGCCCTGAGGCAGCACGAACCGCCAGTCGGGCAGCTGCTCGCCCAGAGCCTGGACCAGGGCGGTCCGTGATGCGCGGAGCTGGTCGCGGTGGTGTGCCAGGACGCGCTCGGTGTCCTCGAACAGCTCCAGAAGCGTGAGCTGCTCGAGCACCGGTGCCCCGAGGTCCAGCGTCAGGCGGGAGGACACCAGGTCGCCGACTCGCTCGCGGGGCGCCCTGACCCAGCCGATTCGCAGCCCACCCCAGAAAGCCTTGCTGGCGCTGCCGACCGTGATCGTGTCGGGCGCGAAGGCCGCCATGGGCCTGGGCATCTCGACCTCGTCCACGACCATCTCGGCCAGGGTCTCGTCGACGACCACGGTCGTGCGTGCTCGCTTCAGTGCCGTGGCCAGCTCGGCACGCTGGTCCTCGGGCATGAGCTGCCCGGTCGGGTTCTGGAAGTCCGGGATCAGGTACGCCGCTGCGGGGGAGACCTCCCGGATTGTTGCGGTCATCGCCTCGATGTCCCAGCCCGTGGGATCCACGGCCGCTCCGATCACGCGCACACCGGAGCGAGCCAGGGTCGCCAGGGCGTTCGGATAGCTGGGGCTCTCGACCAGGACACGGTCGCCGGTGGCTGTGAGGGCTCGGGCGACCGCAGCTGTCGCGGCCAAGGCTCCACCGGTGACGATGATCTGGTCGGGGGAGGTGTCGACGCCCCGCGAGGTGTACCGGCCGGCGATGGCCTCCTTCAACGCCGGGACGCCGGAGGGGAAGTAGCCGGTGCCGCCGAGGAAGCACGGCAGCTGTGCCATCGCCGCCTCGTACGCTGCCGCCACCCCGGACGGGGCCGCCGAGGCGGCACAGCTCAGGTCGATGGTGCCGGCCTCGAGGTCTTCGGGGAGCAGGAGCGGGTCACGGTTGCCGCCTCGTGGCTCCGGCAGCCGCGCGACGCTCCCCGACCCCTGCCTCGAGACGAGGTAACCGCGCTCACGAAGCCGGTCGTAGGCCCGGGTGACCGTGGTGCGGCTGAGGCCGAGCTCGAGGGTGAGCTCCCGCTCGCTCGGCAGGCGCGTGCCGGCTGCGATGCGCCCGTCGGTGATCAGCATCCTCAGCCCGTCGGCCAGTCCCAGGTAGGCCGGCGTCCGGTTCAGGGACGAACCGAGCAGGGAGTGCACGCGAGCAGCGGAGACGGTGCGGGGCATGAGGCCACTGTCGCACGATTGGCTATTTCTGACGAGGCCAATTCCCGTCAATATCGATGGCATGTTCACCTCGACACGAACCCAGCGTCCGGCCAACCGTCCAGAGCTGGCCGCCCTCAGCCCGATCCAACAGCTGCGTGCGGGGCGGCTGCGCAGGCGCCTGGCCCAGCTGCTGCTCGGGCTCGTGCTCTACGGCCTCTCGATGGCGATGATGCTGCGCGGGGGCCTCGGGCTCGACCCGTGGGACGTGCTCCACTTCGGAGTCGCCGACGGCCTGCCCGTCTCCTTCGGGACCGTCGTGATCCTCGTCGGGATCGCAGTCCTCCTGCTGTGGATCCCCCTGCGCCAGGCGCCCGGACTCGGCACGGTCGCCAACGCGATCGTCATCGGGCTGGCCACGGACGCCGCCCTCGCGGTCCTCGTGGCGCCACAGGCGATGGCAGGGCGTCTGGGGCTGTTGCTCGGGGGCGTGGTGCTCAACGGCCTTGCCACCGCGCTCTACATCGGCTCGCAGCTCGGACCCGGTCCGCGAGACGGTCTGATGACCGGGCTCGCCCGGCGCACCGGCTGGTCCCTCCGGCTCGTGCGTACGTCGATCGAGGTGACCGTCGTACTGCTGGGCTGGCTGCTCGGAGGTGTGGTCGGCCTGGGGACGATCGTCTACGCCCTGAGCATCGGCCCGCTGGTGCAGCTGATGCTGCCGTGGGTCATCGTCCGGCTCGAGCCGGACGGCCGGGTCGCTTCACCGCTTGGCGGCGATGAGGACCGCGGCGTCGGAGGCCACCATGACCTCGACGGTCGTGAAACGCTCGTCGGTCAGCCACTGCTCGCGGAGCACGTCGACCCGACCCTCGAAGACAGGAGGCCAGGACGCGCAGGGCGTGAAGTCGTCGAGCACCACGATGCCTCCGGGCTCGATGAGATCGACGACCGTGTCCGCGCCACTGCTCTTGGGCTCCTTGGCGTCGAGGAAGAGCAGGGAGAACGGGCCGCGATCACTCAGGGTCGACCAGTCCGCCGCGACGACCTCCACCTGTGGGTCCGCCTCGAAGATCTCCGCGGCCGCCTCGGCGAGGGAGGCGTCGAGTTCGGCGGTGAGGATCCGGGCATCGCCACGGACGCCGCTGCGCAGCCAGGCCGTTCCCACTCCGCAGCCCGTGCCGAACTCCGCGAGCGTCCCGGTTCTCGTCGCCGCGAGCGTGGCGAGGAGGCGGCCCGTCTCGTTGCGGCAGAACGAGACGTACCCGCTGCGACGGGAGACGTCGAACGCCTGGGAGACCAGGGTCGGGACCTCGAGGGGTGCGCTCATGCTTCGCAGTGTGCCAAACCGTGAGGCAGAGTCCACGACTCGGTACGCCGTCTCGCATGATGAGAAGGCTGGATAATGAGCCGACATACGCCGGGACGCATGTCTACCCTGGATCAATCATGCGGAGCTTCTTCGTACTTATCAGCCGCCGCGGCGAGGCCTCTTAAGTAAGGCCACCTCGCCGCGGAGTTCGGCGTTGCCACGGCCCTACGAAGAACCTCCGCAGCGAGAGACGCGAAGCCCGCATCACCTGCACCCTCGTCAGAGATCCCCTCGCAGAGGCGTAACCCGCACTCGAGGATCGAGTCTCAACTGCTCGCAGCGGAGCAGCCGGCGTACTACGCCCGGCTCACCCAGCACCGATCACGGCACGGGAACCCCGTGCGATCCGCTGCAGCACATCCCGAAGACAACGTCCGCGCCACAGGCGCATCGATCCTTGGAGCACAGCCATGTACGACATGTATCCCGACTGGGGCCCGGCCCGCCACGACTACTACACCGCAGCCAACGAGGCGGCCCTGCAGGCCTCTCTCGACCTGCGGGACAACGGCGGCGAGCGCCCGGACGACAACTAGGGTCCTGCTTCATGACGCAGTCCTACAAGCTCGCCGTGATCCCCGGCGACGGCATCGGTCCGGAGGTCACTGCGGAGGCACTCAAGGTGCTCGAGCAGGTGACCCCGGCCGATGTGAAGTTCGAGTCCACCCGCTACGACCTCGGGGCGGAGCGCTACCTCTCGACGGGGGAGGTGCTGCCTGACTCGGTCCTGGCCGAGATCAAGCAGCACGACGCGATCCTGCTCGGCGCGGTCGGTGGCAAGCCGGGGGACCCGAACCTTCCGCCGGGGATCCTCGAGCGCGGCCTGTTGCTCCGACTGCGTTTCGAGCTCGACCACTACGTCAACCTCAGGCCCTCGCGGATCTTCCCGGGCGCGAGCTCCCCGCTCGCAGACCCGGGAGAGGTCGACTTCGTCGTGGTCCGCGAGGGCACCGAGGGTCCCTATGTCGGCAACGGTGGCGCGTTGCGTGTGGGCACGCCTGCCGAGATCGCCACGGAGGTGAGCGTCAACACCGCGTTCGGCGTCGAGCGGGTCGTCCGCGACGCCTTTGTCCGTGCGGCCAAGCGAGCTCGCAAGAAGCTCACCCTCGTGCACAAGACCAACGTGCTCGTCCACGCGGGCGCAGTCTGGTCCCGCCTCGTCGAGGAGGTCTCCGGGGAGTTCCCCGACGTGAGCGTGGACTACCTCCACATCGACGCGGCGACGATCTTCATGACCACCGACCCGAGCCGGTTCGACGTGATCGTCACCGACAACCTCTTCGGCGACATCATCACCGACCTCGCAGCCGCCGTCACCGGTGGCATCGGCCTCGCCGCGAGCGGAAACGTGAACCCCGACCGCACCTTCCCCAGCATGTTCGAGCCGGTGCACGGGTCGGCCCCCGACATCGCCGGCCAGCAGAAGGCGGACCCGACTGCGGCGATCCTGTCCGTAGCCCTCCTGCTCGAGCACCTCGGCCTCGACGACGCCTCCCGCAAGGTCGAGGCGGCCGTGGTGGCGGACCTCGCCGAGCGCGGCAGCGACAACGCCCGTCGTACGCCCGAGGTCGGTGACTCGATCGCCGCGCGAGTAGCAGGCTGATCCGCCGGCGGGTGTGCAGCACGGTCGTCGCAGGCGTGCCCTTGTGACCCTGCTCGCCCTTCTCACGTCCAAGACCCGAGTCAGGTAACTTGCACCCATGGACAGCGCATCCCGCGAAGGCTCACTGCAGATCGACATCACTCGCACATCTCGTCCTGTCGACGACAGGCGGTTGGCGGAGATCCTCGAGAATCCCGGCTTCGGTCTGCACTTCACGGACCACATGTTCGTCACCGAGTGGACCCCCGAGCAGGGCTGGCACAACGCCCGCATCACCGCCTACGCCCCGCTCTCTCTCGACCCGGCGACCGCCGTCCTGCACTACGCGCAGGAGATCTTCGAGGGCATGAAGGCCTACCGCCACGCCGACGGGTCGGTGTGGACCTTCCGTCCCGAGGAGAACGCCGCGCGCATGGTGCGGTCCTCCAGCCGGCTGTCGCTGCCCGAGCTTCCGGTCGAGGACTTCGTCGCCTCCGTGGACGCGCTGGTGCAGACCGACGAGCGGTGGGTGCCGGACCCGGAGGGGGAGAAGAGCCTCTACATCCGGCCTTTCATGTTCGCCTCCGAGAAGTTCCTCGGCGTCCGACCCGCGCGCCACGTCACCTACATGGTGATCGCGTCGCCGGCGGGCGCCTACTTCGCCAAGGGCATCAAGCCGGTCAGCATCTGGCTCAGCGAGGACTACACCCGAGCCGGTGTGGGCGGGATGGGGGCGGCCAAGACCGGCGGCAACTACGCGAGCTCGCTGGTCGCACAGCGGGAGGCCACCGAGAACGGCTGCGACCAGGTGGTGTTCCTCGACGCGCTCGAGCGGAGGTGGGTCGAGGAGCTCGGCGGCATGAACCTCTACTTCGTCCACGACGACGGCACGATCGTCACCCCCGAGCTCTCCGGCACGATCCTCGAGGGGATCACCCGGTCCTCGATCCTCGAGCTGTGCCGCGAGCAGGGCTGGAAGGTCGAGGAGCGCAAGTTCTCGATCGACGAGTGGCGCGAGGGCGTCACCTCCGGTCGGATCACCGAGGTCTTCGCCTGCGGTACGGCAGCCGTGGTGACTCCCGTGGGCAGGCTCAAGTGGCGCGGAGGCGAGGTCGGCAACGGCGACGGCATCGGCCCGATCACCCAGCAGGTGCGCCGTGCGTTGGTCGACATCCAGTACGGCCGGACCGAGGACCCGTTCGGCTGGATGCACCGGGTCCTCTGACCAGGCAGCGCAGGCGGTCCAAACAGGTCTGCGCCGTCGCTGATCGAGCGGGACTCGATACGGCCGCTCCCGCGCTTCGGCGGGGACGACCGCGCAGGCTCGGTTACCGTAGTCCGGTGAGGTCGACCCGCTCCGAAGCTGCGACGCCCCCGCCCGGGCTTCGCGTGGGCCACTACCAGCTGCTTGCCAAGATCGGCGAGGGCGGAATGGGCGTCGTCCACCTCGCGCAGGCGCCCGACGGTCGCCGGGTCGCGCTCAAGGTCCTGCGGCCGCACATCATCGGTGACGACGAGGCTCGCGAGCGCCTCGCCCGCGAGGTCGCCTCCCTCCAACGCGTGCGGAGCCCCCGGATCGCCGAGGTCCTCGACGCCGACCCGTGGGGCGAGATCCCGTTCGTGGCGACCCGCTACGTCCCTGGCCTGTCCCTTCACGAGCACGTGAAGGAAGAGGGGCCGCTCACCGGAGACGACCTCCGCTTCTTCGCGGCCGGCCTGGCTGAAGCCGTGTTGGCCGTCCACACCGTGGGGGTGCTCCACCGCGACATCAAGCCGTCCAACGTGCTGCTCGAGGGCCGGGCTCCCGTGCTGATCGACTTCGGCCTCGCTCGTCTGGCCGAGGACCCGAAGCTCACGGTGACCGGCTGGCTCCTCGGCACCCCTGGCTATCTCGCGCCCGAGATCCTTTACGGCGACGACGCCACGACCGCCTCGGACGTCCACTCCTGGGGTGCGACCGTGGCGTACGCGGTGACTGGTCGGCCGCCGTTCGGTCGCGGTCCTGCGATGGCGATCATGGATCGCGTCCGGCGCGGGGAGCACGACCTGTCGGGTGTCCCGGCTGACATCAAGCCGGTGATTCTCGCTGCGCTCGACGCCGACCCGGCGGCGCGACCAAGCCTCCCGGCGTTGCTGGCCGACCTGCGCCCGGCCCATCGGCAGGGCCCTCGCTGGGGACACCAGTCGGCCGACGAGGCCACGATGCCGTTCGCGCTCGCGACCTCGCACCCCGACGACGACGCGACCGACGTCATGGCCACCGACGGGCATGCCGCCCGGCTCGACGACGTCCGCACGTTGGCCGAGACGATCGTCGACGGGCGCTTCTCCGAGCCAGTCGCCGCCCCACCCACGACTCCGCTGACCGAGGTACAGCAGGCGGCGAGGGCGCCGTACATGCAGCCCGCGCCGCCCGAGCAAACCGCGCCACCCGCCTCGCAGCCGCCGCCGAACGGCGCCGCCCAGGTTCAGCGAGGTCTGCTCCTCACCGGACTCTTCGCGCTCGTCACGATCGGCTTCGCACTCGCGCCGTACCTCTCTCTCGTGGGGGTCGGCCTGGGCGCACTCGCGCTGCGGACCTGGTCCTGGACCAGCGAGGCCGCGCGCGAACGGACGTGGCGGCGGGGCCCGAAGTGGTACGACGGCCCGCTCGCCGTCCTGACCTCGCCGTGGTATCTCCTCGTGGCGGCCGGAGGCACCTTGATGCTGGTGCTCTGGTCGGCGGCGCTCGCGTTCGTGGTGGGACTGGGGCTGTTGCTCTTCCGGATTCCGCTCGAGTCCACCCTGCTCGTGATGGGCGGCGTCCTGGCGTTCTCCTTGTGGTGGGGGCCGGGAGGTCGCCGGGTGCGCAGGCCGACTCGGTCGCTGGCACAGGGCGTGACGAGGTGGGGCTGGCTGGGCTGGAGCAGTGCGGCCGCCCTGGGGGTGGCAGGAGCCCTCAGCGCCTACCTGTTGCTGACGGTCGGAGTGAACTGGGAGCCCATGCCCGGGCCGCCGTGGCGCCAGGGCACGCTGCTCGGCGACCTGACCGGCTGGCTCTGACGGCTCCGATCTCTCGCTGCCGCCACGGAGCAAGGTGTCGCCCGGATCGCGAGACCTGGTTCCGCCATCTGGAGGCGTCTGTCACACTCGAACCGTGACCAGGCACCAGATCATTATCAGCTAGCGCGCCGAGCCCCGCTCGACGCGCTGACCTCTCGTTTCCACGGGAGGTTTTTTTGTTGCCTGACACAGCACCCGCCCGCGAACGCGCGACAGGATGACGACGATGACCACAGCCGGAAGCACTTCGGACGCCTTCCACGTCTACGACACCACGCTGCGCGACGGCGCCCAGCAAGAAGGGTTGAACCTCTCGGTCGCCGACAAGCTCACCATCGCGCGGCAGCTCGACGGGCTCGGGGTCGGCTACATCGAGGGAGGCTGGCCCGGTGCGAATCCCAAGGACACCGAGTTCTTCCGCCGTGCCCGTGAGGAGCTGCGGCTCGAGAACGCACAGCTGGCGGCGTTCGGCGCGACCCGGCGAGCCGGGATGAAGGCGGCCGACGACCCCCTGGTCGGCGCGCTGCGCGACAGCGGCGCCGGCGTTGTGACACTGGTGGCAAAGGCCCACGACAGGCACGTCGAGCTCGCCTTGCGCACCACGCTCGAGGAGAACCTCGCGATGGTTCGCGACACGGTGGAGCACCTGCGGGCGGAGGGGCAGCGGGTCTTCCTCGACGCCGAGCACTTCTTCGACGGCTACCGCGCCAACCGCGACTACGCCCTCGAGGTGCTGCGCGTTGCCGCCGAGGCGGGGGCCGACGTGGTGGCGCTGTGCGACACCAACGGCGGGATGCTGCCGCCCTGGGTCTCCGACGTGGTCGACGACGTCATCGAGAGCACCGGGGTCCGGGTGGGCATCCACTGCCACAACGACACCGGCTGCGCTGTCGCGAACACCCTCGCCGCCGTCGACGCCGGGGCGACCCACGTCCAGGGGACGCTGAAC
Organism: Nocardioidaceae bacterium; assembly: GCA_035456965.1. Lineage (GTDB taxonomy): Bacteria > Actinomycetota > Actinomycetes > Propionibacteriales > Nocardioidaceae > Nocardioides_C. The sequence goes on along the minus strand of DATICF010000069.1, from coordinate 23,299 downwards.
GGCTACGGCGAGCGCACCGGCAACGCAGACCTGGTCTCGGTCGTGGCGAATCTCGAGCTCAAGCTGGGGCACCAGGTGCTCCCCGAGGGTCACCTGCGCGAGGCCACCCGGATCGCGCACGCGGTCGCCGAGGTCACGAACTTCCCGCCGGCCTCGCGCCAGCCCTATGTCGGGGTGAGCGCCTTCGCACACAAGGCCGGCCTCCACGCGAGCGCGATCAAGGTCGACCCGAGCCTCTACCAGCACATGGATCCGATGCACGTCGGCAACGACATGCGGCTGCTCGTGTCGGACATGGCCGGTCGTGCGAGCATCGAGCTCAAGGGCCGCGAGCTCGGCTTCGACCTGAGCGAGGACAAGGACCTGCTCACACGGATCACGAACCGGGTCAAGGACCTCGAGTCGAAGGGCTACACCTTCGAGGCTGCCGACGCCTCCTTCGAGCTCCTGCTCACCGAAGAGGTGGAGGGCACCCGGCCGTCGTACGTCGACATCGAGTCGTGGCGCGTGATCACCGACTCCAAGCCGGGCGACGAGGCCGTCTCGGAGGCGACGATCAAGCTGCACGCAGGAGGCTCCCGGATCATCACCACCGGCGAGGGCAACGGCCCGGTCAACGCGCTCGACCAGGCGCTGCGCGAGGCGATCGGCCAGGCCTATCCCGAGGTCGCGAAGTTCGAGCTCATCGACTACAAGGTCCGCATTCTCGACCAGGGCCACGGCACCGACGCCGTGACGCGGGTTCTTATCGAGACCAGCGACGGGGAGAGCTCCTGGGTGACCGTAGGAGTCGGGCACAACGTGATCGAGGCGTCGTGGGGTGCGCTCCTCGACGCGGTCACCTTCGGCCTGCGCCGCCATGGGGAGCGCCCTCACTAGTTGGGGGGTTGCGCCGAGCGGGTCCACCCGCTCGGATGGGGGTCAATGGCCCGGCACGGGCAACGAGCACTCAACCCCCACGAGAGGTACGTCGATGGGCGAGATCATGCAGCACAAGACCCTGCTGGCCGAGGACGAGATGCCGACGCGTTGGTACAACGTCCTGCACGACCTGCCGACCCCGCCGCCGCCCGTCCTCCATCCCGGCACCGGACAGCCGGTCGGACCGGACGACCTCGCGGGCCTCTTCCCGATGGACCTGATCATGCAGGAGGTCTCCACCGAGCAGTACATCGACATCCCCGACGAGGTACTCGACGTCTACCGGCTGTGGCGACCGAGCCCGCTCTACCGCGCCCATCGGCTCGAGAAGGCACTCGGCACTCCTGCGCGCATCTACTACAAGTACGAAGGCGTCTCTCCGGCCGGCTCGCACAAGCCCAACACCGCCGTGCCCCAGGCCTTCTACAACGCCAAGGCAGGCATCAAGAAGCTCACCACGGAGACCGGCGCGGGGCAGTGGGGCACCGCTCTGGCCTTCGCGTGCGCGCAGTTCGACCTGGAGTGCGAGGTCTGGCAGGTGCGGGCCTCCTACGACCAGAAGCCCTACCGCCGCATCATGATCGAGACCTTCGGGGGCACGGTGCACCCGAGCCCCTCGGACCTCACCGAGGCCGGCCGCAAGATCCTCGCCGAGCACCCCGACTCCACCGGATCCCTCGGAATCGCGATCAGCGAGGCAGTGGAGAAGGCCGCCGGGGACCCGACGACGAACTACGCCCTGGGCAGCGTCTTGAACCACGTCCTGCTCCACCAGACCGTGATCGGCGAGGAGGCGCTGCTGCAGCTGGCCAAGGTAGGGGAGACGGCTGACCTGCTCGTGGGTTGCACCGGCGGGGGGTCCAACTTCGGTGGCCTGATGTTCCCGTTCCTGCGCGAGAGGTGGGCCGGTCGGATGGCTCCGACGGTACGAGCGGTGGAACCCTCCGCCTGCCCCTCGCTGACGCAGGGCACCTACGCCTACGACTTCGGCGACACCGCGGGCATGACGCCCCTGATGAAGATGCACACCCTCGGGCACGACTTCGTCCCGGACCCGATCCACGCCGGTGGACTGCGGTACCACGGGATGAGCCCGCTGATCAGCCACCTGTACGAGGAGAAGGAGATCGAGGCCGTCGCCAAGCCGCAGATGGAGTGCTTCGCCGCAGGTGTGCTCTTCGCGCGGACCGAAGGGATCGTGCCGGCCCCCGAGCCCACCCACGCCCTGGCGGCAGCGGTCGAGGAGGCTGTCCGCTGCAAGGAGACGGGAGAGGAGAAGGTGATCCTCACGGCCTTGTGCGGACATGGCCATCTCGATCTGCCCGCCTATGACGCCTACCTGTCGGGCAAGATCGTCGACCACACCTGGGAGGACGCCGAGCTCCAGGCCGCCGTCGCCGAGGCACTGGGAAGGCTTCCCGCACTCACCTGACCGGCGAGTCGGCATGTGTGCGGCCCGGTTGACCGTCGAGTCGGCACGTGTGCGGCCCGGTTGACCGGCGAGTCGGCACGTGTGCGGACCCGCCGGGCTCGACACGGGGCCCCGGCAGTACTCCGCGGTGCAGGCAGATCGACGCGCTACGTTCGGAGGCATGGCGGAACTCCACGACCTCACCGCACTCGAGCAGGGCGCCGCGATCCGAGCTCGCGAGGTTTCGCCTCGCGAGCTCGTCGACCACTACCTTGCCCGCATCGACCGCCTCTCGGACTCCGTGGGCGCCTTCGTCACAGTCGGCGAGGAGCACGCTCGCGAACAGGCCGCCGCGGCGGAGAAGCGGCTGATGTCGGCCACCGCCGTTGAGGTGCTGTCGCCGCTCCTCGGCGTGCCCACCGCGCTCAAGGACCTGAACATGACGGCGGGGATCCGCACCACGTTCGGCTCCGCGACAACCGCGGACTTCGTGCCCGACGTCTCCGACGAGGTCGTGCTCCGCATCGAGGCAGCCGGGATGCCCAGCCTTGGCAAGACGAGCACGCCGGAGTTCGGGTCGCCCTGCTACACCGAGCCCGAGGTCGCACCGCCCTCCCGAACCCCGTGGGACCTGGACCGGATGGCCGGCGGGTCGAGCGGGGGCGCGGGCGCGGCAGTCGCCGCCGGCCTGGTCCCGCTCGCCCAGGGGTCCGACGGCGGCGGGTCGATCCGGATCCCCGCCAGCTGCTGCGGCCTGTTCGGGCTCAAGCCGAGCCGCGGCCGGATCAGCGCAGGGCCGGTGTACGGCGATCCGGTCGGCCTCGGTGTCAACGGACCGCTCACCCGCACGGTGCGCGACGCCGCCGCGATGCTTGACGTCATGTCCGGTCCCGCGGCCGGTGACCCGTTCTGGGCCCCTCCGCTCCCGGAGGGGCAGACCTTTCTCGGGGCCTGCGAGCGTGGCCCGGGACAGCTGCGGATCGCCCGGTTCAGCACTCCCGTGATCGACTCGGCCCCGGTGCACCCCGAGTGCCTGCGCGCCTACGACGACGCTGCCCGGCTGCTCGCGAACCTCGGCCACGACGTCGAGGAGGTCGACGTACCCATGCCGCCGGAGGCGGTGCCGACCTTCGAGACCTGCTGGTCCGTGCTGAGCACCCTCTCGCCCGTGCCGGCGGAGGACGAGCACCTCCTCCGCCCGCTGACCCGGTGGCTGCGAGCACGCGGGAACGCCGTGAGCGGCCCGGAGTTCGGACTGGCCGTCGGCGAGCTCCGCCGGACAGCCGCCGTCGCGCTGCAGAGGCTGGCGCCGTACGACGCCGTGCTGACCCCGACCCTCGCGCAGCCGCCTCTGCGCATCGGCGAGATCCGTGACGACGCGGACCCGGCGCGTGACTTCGCGAACCAGAAGGCGTTCACCCCCTACACCTCCACCTGGAACCTCACCGGCATGCCCGCGGCCTCGCTGCCGCTGCACATGACGCCCGAGGGCCTCCCCGTCGGAGTGATGCTGGCGGCCAGGCCCGCACAGGAGCAGCTGCTGCTCGCGCTGTGCGCTCAGGTCGAGGCCGCCGCCCCGTGGCATGACCGGCGCCCGCCATGCTGGTGACCCGCCCTTCTGGTGACCCGGTCTGCTCTGCCCGATCGTCCGTCGGACACGCGCGTGACCGACGCGGCGGCGCCGCCTCCAGGCGTGCCGACGGCGCGCGGACTCGGTGAGTGCATGTTCGAAGTGCCCCGAATGTGGCAGGTTGACCGCATGGCACTTCGGACGAAGACGACATGGTGGGGCGTGGTCCTCGACGCGCCGGACGCTCCCGCGCTGGCGCACTTCTACGCGCGGCTGCTCGGCTGGCAGGTGTTCGACGAGGACGAGGAAGGAGCGGCGGTCGCCCCCTCGGAGGACGCCGGCTACAACCTTGCGATTCAGAGGGAGGAGAAGTACGTCCGGCCGGTCTGGCCCGCCGTCGACGGCGAGCCCCAGATGTCCATGCACCTCGACATCGAGGTGGACGACTTGAACGAGGCGGTGGCCCACGCCCTCGACTGCGGCGCCGAGCTGGCGGAGTTCCAGCCCCAGGCCGACGTCCGGGTCATGCTGGACCCCGCGGGCCATCCGTTCTGCCTCTACCTCTAGTGAAGGCCCAGCTCACCCGCCTCCCACGCGGGGCGTCCCAGGCGGGTCACCCTTGGTCATGGGCGTGGTTTGATCACACTCCGTGACTGAACCTCGACTCCGGCAGGCTGTGCGCGCACTTCTCCTGGACGAGGATGATCACGTCCTGCTTGTTCACTTTCACTGGGCGGGTCTCGACCTGGTTGAGGGGTTCTGGGCCTGCCCAGGAGGAGGAGTCGACCCGGGCGAATCACCCGAGGGGGCGCTGCGACGGGAGCTGACCGAGGAGCTGGGACTGGAGAGTCCCGACATCAAGGGTCCTGTATGGCGTCTGACGAGGCTGTTCCCGATGTCCTACTGGGATGGGCAGACCGACGTCACCTACCTCGTGCGTACACCACGATTCGAGCCGCGCCCTCGGGTCGATCTCCGTGCCGAGAACGTGCACGCTATTCGTTGGTTCTCCCCGTCTGAGATCGCCGCTCGCGTCGTGACGTTCAGCCCGAGGGACCTGAGCGAGCAGTTGACCCGAGTCTTGGAAGAAGGCGTGCCCAACCTTCCGCGAGAGATCCCGGCAATCGACTGAGCAGACCATCCGCAGCGCGGCCCCGTCGTTACATTCGAGGCCGTCGCCAGAGCACGGAGCGAACGGTGGATCTCAGTCGTAGGGAACTGGGATACGCCGCCCAGTCAGACGGCCAGGAGCCGGCCCACCTCGGCGATCAGGCGCGCGCGGAGCGGTTGCCCGCGTTCGGCGAAGCGGCGCTGCGCGGCGACGTACTCCTGCTTGCCCTCGGGCGTCTCGATCCGCACAGGGGAGTAGCCCAGCCCCGAGAGGTCGTACGGCGACGCGCGCATGTCGAGGACCCGGATCGCGTGAGCGAGCTCGAAACAGTCGGCGACCAGCTCGGAGGAGATCATCGGGCTGAGCCGGAAGGCGTGCTTGTAGAGGTCCATGCCGGCGTGGAGGCAGCCCGGCTGCTCGAACGCCGCCCGGTCGTCTCGCCCAGGGGAGAGGGTGTTCCGCGGCCGGGCCTCCTCGGTGAAGAACCGGAAGGCGTCGAAGTGCGAGCAGGCGATCCGGTGACGCTCCACGACATCGTCGGTGCCCTCGGGGCCGAGCCGCAGCGGCCAGGACGCGTGCCGGACGTCGGACGGGTCGAGCCGGTACACCATCGCCCACTCGTGCATCCCGAAGCAGCCGAGCTGGGGAGGTCGTGCGGCGGTGGCGGTGAGGAGGTTGCGCAGCCCTCGCAGCAGTCGCTCCTGGCCCTGGACGTGCTCGCGAGAGACCGTCGCACCCCGTTTGCCCGATCCGGTCGCCACTTCGACGTACCCCTTGAGGGAGAGGTGCTCGTGAGCGCCCTCCAGGACCACTCCGTACCCGGGGTGCCATCGGCGCAGGGCAGCAGGGCGCTGGGAGTAGTAGGTGAAGAGGAAGTCCTCGACCGGATGAGCCTGCCGCAGGCGGCGACGGTCCAGGTGAGGCTGCACCCATACGTCGACCCGCCGCTCGTGGGCGGTGCGCCGGGCCTGCCAGCTGGGTGCGTCGAGCACCTCGCGGCTCAGCGTCGCCTCCTTGTCCACACCCTCGAGGGTAGACAGCGGTCGGGGACACCTCCGCAGGTAGGCTCGACCCCGTGCGTATCGCAAGGTTCACCACCGGAGAAGAGCCCATGTACGGCGTCGTCACGGGCGAGGTCGACGAGCTCGGCATCCCCGAGGACGACGCCATGGTCGTCGCCCTCGCCGGAGATCCCCTCTATGTGGGCGTCCACCTGACCGAGGAGCAGTACAAGCTCTCCGACGTCCGTCTGCTCGCTCCGGTGATCCCGCGGAGCAAGGTCGTCGGCATCGGGCGCAACTACGCCGCGCACGCCGCCGAGCTCGGCCACGACCTGCCGACCGAGCCGCTGATGTTCATCAAGCCGAACACCTCCGTGGTCGGCCCGAACGACCCGGTCTTCTACCCCAAGCAGACCTCGGACCTGCACTACGAGGGCGAGCTGGCCGTGGTGATCGGCCGGATCTGCCGCGACGTCGCCCCCGAACGGGTCGGTGACGTGGTCTACGGCTACACGATCGGCAACGACGTGACCGCGCGGGACCTGCAGAAGAGCGACGTCCAGTTCACCCGCGCCAAGGGCTTCGACTCGTTCTGCCCCCTCGGTCCCTGGATCGAGACCGAGCTCGACCCCGTCGACCTGCAGGTGCAGACCCACCTCAACGGTGAACTGAAGCAGGACGGTCGCACCAAGGACATGATCTTCGACGTGCCCTCGCTGGTGGCGCACGTCTCCTCCGTGATGACGCTGCTGCCCGGCGACGTCATCCTCACCGGCACCCCCGAGGGTGTCGGTCCGATGAACCCCGGTGACGAGGTCGACGTGACGATCTCGGGCATCGGGACCCTGACGAACAAGGTGGTATCTCGTGACTGAAGCGCCCGTTGACGTCCTGGGCGGAACAGCTCCGGACAAAGTGAGGGTGCGGTTCCCACCGTCACCGACGGGGTCCCTCCACGTCGGCAACGTCCGAAGTGCGCTGTTCAACTGGGCATTCGCGCGGCACTTCGGGGGCACCTTCGTGCTCCGCATCGAAGACACCGATCTGGCCCGGAACACGCCGGAGGGCTACGCCTCGGTGATCGACTCGCTGCGTTGGCTCGGGATCGACTGGGACGAGGGCCCCGAGGTCGGCGGTCCGTTCGGCCCCTACCTCCAGTCTGAGCGCTTCGACACCTACCGCGACGTCGCGCACAAGCTGCACGAGGCGGGCTACGCCTATGACTGCTACTGCTCGCAGGAGGAGCTCGACGAGCGGCGTGAGGCCGCCCGGGCGGAGAAGAAGACCAGCGGGTACGACGGGCACTGCCGCGATCTCGACGCGGACCAGACGGCCGAGTTCATCGCCAAGGGGCGGATGCCGGTGCTGCGCTTCCGGATGCCCGACCGGCCGATCGTCTTCGAGGACCTGGTGCGCGGCGAGATCACCTTCCTGCCCGAGAACGTTCCGGACTTCGTGCTCGTGCGTGGCAACGGCCACCCGCTCTACACGCTGGTGAACCCGGTCGACGACGCGCTCATGGAGATCACGCACGTGCTCCGCGGCGAGGACCTCCTGTCCTCGACGCCGCGTCAGATCGCGCTCTACGAGGCGCTCGCCAAGCTCGGTATCGGCAGCGGCTCACCCCGGTTCGGTCACCTCCCCATCGTGATGGGGGAGGGCAACAAGCGGCTCTCGAAGCGCGACAAGGGGTCGGGTCTCAGCGAGTACATCGAGCGCGGCTTTCTGCCTGAGGGGATCTTGAACTACATGGCGCTCCTCGGCTGGGGCATCGCCGAGGACCGTGACGTGTTCACGATGACCGAGATGGCGGAGGCGTTCGACATCCGAAGGGTCAACCCCAACCCTGCTCGCTTCGACATGAAGAAGTGCGAGGCGATCAACGCAGCCCACCTGCGGGCGCTCTCGGTCGAGGACCTCACCGAGCGGATGATCCCGTACCTCCAGAGCGCGGGGGTGCTGCCCGACCAGGTCACTGCCGAGCAGCGGGCTCTCCTGGCCGAGGCCGCCCCGCTCGTCCACGAGCGCATGGTCACCCTGGGCGAGTCGGTCGAGATGCTCGGCTTCCTGTTCGTCGACGAGTCCCGCTTCGAGCGCGACCCCGCTGACGCCGAGAAGATGCTCAACGACGACGGCCGGGCGGTCGTCAAGGCCGCGCACGACGCGCTGGCGGCCCTCGAGACCTGGGAGACCGCCGCCATCGACGAGGCGCTGCGCAAGGCCCTGGTCGAGGAGCTCGGCCTCAAGCCGCGCAACGCCTTCGGACCTGTCCGAGTCGCGGTGACAGGTCGCCGCATCTCGCCGCCGCTGTTCGAGTCCCTCGAACTGCTCGGACGCGAGAAGTCGCTAGCGAGGCTGCAGAGCGCGCAGGAAGCGTGAGAAGAAGCGAGTAGGGGGGCATGACGTGAGCGAGCAAGGGTCGAACGGCGGCCAGGGACAGCATCCCGGAGGCCAGGGTTCCGCAGGTCCGGCAGGCGCTGGGGGAACTCCACCCCAGCACCCGTGGGGGGCACCCGTGCCATGGGGTGTCCCGCCGCAGGGACCTGCCGGACCGGGTCCACAATGGGGCTACCCCCCGGCGCCCCAGTGGGGTCCTCAGCCCGGCTGGGGAGCTCCGCCCCCCTACGGGCAGGCGCCGATGGTCCCCGCGAAGCCGCCCCTGCCACCCTTCCCGCACCCGGAGCCTCGTGAGTACCACCAGATGCTCCGGACCTGGAACTACGCCTGGTGGAAGCCGGTGGTCGGGGCAGTCCTGGTGCTGGTCGGCATGGTTCTCGTCGCCCCGCTGGTGCTCCTGCCGATCCTGGTCGTCGGGGTCATGCTCGAAGGCGGCGACTTCTGGGAGAACTTCCAGAAGGCGGCCTCTCTCGAGGCGGTCGGACCGGCGTCGCTGCTCTACCTCAACCTGACGCTCGGGTCGGCGATCCTCGTGACCTGGGCGGTCATGCGGTGGGTGCACCGGATGCGGCCGAGGTGGCTGACCTCGGTCATGCCGAAGATGCGCTGGAAGCTGCTGTTCATCTTCATCGGCATCTCGGTGGTGGCGCTGATCGCACAGATGCTCGTCGCGATCTTGATCGAGGCGGTGATGTCAGGCTCCCAGGAAGTGGCCCCGACAGGTGAGCTCAACGAGCTGACCGGCACCACGGCGCTGCTGGCCGTCATCGTGCTGCTCACCACACCCTTCCAGGCCGCAGGGGAGGAGTACGTCTTCCGGGGGTATCTGATGCAGGCGGTAGGTGCGCTCAGCCGGAGCAAGTGGCTGGCGCTCCTCGTCACTGCCACCCTCTTTGCGCTTGCCCACGGCGTGCAGAACTTCCCTCTGTTCTTCGACCGCTTCATGTTCGGCTTCATCGCCGGGTGGCTGGTGATTCGCACCGGTGGCCTCGAGGCCGGCATCGCCATGCACATCCTGAACAACTTCTTCGCGTTCGGGTTCGCGTTGCTCTTCTCCGACCTCAGCTCGAGCCTCAACGTCTCCGAGGTCGGGTGGGAGAACGTCCCGATCACGCTGACCCAGGCCCTCACCTACGCAGGCCTGGTGTTGCTGGTGGTCCGGAACAGGGACGTCCAGCGACGCACTGCACCCCCGGTCGAGCTGCTCCCGCCGGCCGAGGGGAGCCGATCAGAGCGCGTGCCTTCGGGCGCCTGATGTGAGGGTCCTCACGAGCCCTGCGGGTGGAGGCCCGCCGTTTTGGTGAGGTGCGAAAGGACGTGTATTGTCATGCCTCGGCTTCGCAAGGAGCCAGCAGCAAGACCCATGGGGTATGGGGTAATTGGCAGCCCGACTGGTTCTGGTCCAGTTAGTCTAGGTTCGAGTCCTAGTACCCCAGCGATTGGCCGAAATCCTCAGCCTAGGCTAGGGTTTCAGTCGCTCAAGGCCCCCGTTGTGTAGTGGCCTAGCACGCCGCCCTCTCAAGGCGGTAGCGCCGGTTCGAATCCGGTCGGGGGTACCAAACGAGAAGGTCAGCAGCTCACCTCGAGCCGCTGACCTTCTCGCGTTTCCGGGGTCTTCTGATGGGCGAGACGGCTGTGTCCGATTTCCGCTAGCGGTCGAGGTCGAGCGCGGCGAGGATGGACCCGTGCTGATCGACGACATCGAGTCTTGCTACCGGGCGGTGAAGAGCCGCGACCGGCGGTTCGACGGTGTCTTCTACACCGCGGTGCGGACCACCGGCATCTACTGTCGCCCCTCGTGCCCGGCGATCACGCCACAGCGGCGCAACGTCGTCTTCTACCGGACGGCGGCCGCTGCCCAGCAGGCCGGCTTCCGCGCCTGCAAGCGTTGTCGTCCCGACGCCACCCCCGGATCACCCGAGTGGGACGTCGCAGCCGACACGGTGGGTCGTGCGATGCGCCTGATCGCCGACGGTGTCGTCGACCGTGAAGGAGTGGGGGGCCTCGCTGCCAAGGTGGGCTACACGCCACGCCACCTCTCGCGGCTGCTGAGCCAGGAGCTCGGTGCCGGCCCGCTCGCCCTCGCGCGGGCCCAGCGCGCGCAGACCGCGCGACTCCTGATCGAGACCACGTCGATGTCCTTCGCCGACGTTGCCTTCGCCGCGGGCTTCTCGAGCATCAGACAGTTCAACGACACGGTCCGTGAGGTCTACGCCACGAACCCGTCTGAGCTGCGTGAAAGGACAGCCCCTCGGGAGCAGAGCGCGGGAGTGCTGGAGCTGCGGCTGGCGGTGCGGACACCCTTCGCCGTCGAGGAGCTGCTCTCGTTCCTGTCCGTGAGGGCGGTCCCAGGAGTAGAGGAGGTCGGGCCGCGCTGGTACGCCCGGACGCTGCGGCTGCCCCACGGCGCAGGGTTCGCGCACCTCGCCCTCGACGACTCCTGCGACGAAGGCGCCGTTCGCTGCACCCTCCGGCTCAGTGACCTGCGAGACCTCGCCGCGGCTGTCGAGCGCTGCCGGCGGCTCCTGGACGCCGACTGCGACCCCGAAGCGGTCGACGCACATCTCGGTGCCGACGACCTGCTAGGGCCGCACGTGGGACGACGGCGGGGTCTGCGGGTGCCGGGGCACGTCGACGGCGACGAGCTGGCGGTCCGCGCCGTGCTCGGGCAGCAGGTCTCGGTCGCCCGGGCGAGGAGCCTTGCCGGCACGCTTGTCGAGAGGTGCGGCGACCAGGTGCCCGGTGACGGCCGGAGGCTCTTCCCCTCCGCCGAGACCCTCGCCGACGTGCCGATCGAGGATCTCCCGATGCCACGGGCGCGGGGGCGTGCGCTCACGACGTTGTGCAGGGCGCTGGCTGAAGGAGAGCTTGCCCTCGACCGGAGCGCCGACCGGTCCGACGTACGGCGGCGGCTGCTGGAGATCCCGGGGATCGGCCCCTGGACTGCTGACTACATCGCGATGCGCGCGCTCGGTGACCCCGACGTGTTCATGCACACTGACATCGGTGTGCGCAACGGGCTGCGCGCGATGGGGATCGGGCAGACGGCGGTAGAGCATGCCCGCCAGGCCTGGAGACCCTGGCGAAGTTATGCCCAGATGCACGTGTGGAGCGCGGTGGCAGACGCCGCCCCGAGGTCGCGCCAGGCGCGGCCGGACCGGACCGGAGGGTTGTGAGGGACATGTGGACGATCACCGACTCGCCCGTGGGGGCGCTGCGCATCATCGCGGGCCAAACCTCGATCACGGCGATCGAGTTCACGGGGCCGGTTCCCTCAGGCGCCTCGCCGCGGTCGTCGATGAGCCGAGCGGCCGCCCTTGCCTCGGGAAGGCCGGTGGGTGACCGTGACGATGCGAACCCTCTCCTTGTCGAGGCGGTACGTCAGCTCAGCGCCTACTTCGCCGGCGAGCTGAAGGAGTTCCACCTACCGGTGGACCCGCACGGAACCACGTTCCAGCGCTCGGTGTGGGACGAACTGCGGCGAGTGGGCTACGGCGAGACGGCGTCGTACGGCGAGATCGCCCGGCGTCTGGGAATGACGCCGGCGGCCTCTCGGGCGGTCGGACTGGCCAACGGTCGCAACCCGATCCCCATTGTGATTCCGTGCCACCGGATCGTGGGGGCCAACGGGTCGCTCACCGGCTACGCCGGCGGGGTCGAGCGGAAGCAGACCCTGCTGGACCTCGAGCAGGGCGCGCTCTTCTGACGCCGACACGTCAGCTCAGAGCCGACCGGTCAGCACTAGACAGGTCGGGACTGGGGGACACGGATCCTGGAGGTCACTCGGACGCGCGCCGCAGGGACTCCGACAGCCGCTCGGCGGCAGCGAGTACGGCGGGTGCGTGCATGCGGCCGGGCTGACGGGACAGCCGCTCGAGCGGGCCGGAGACCGACACCGCCGCGATCACCTTGCCGGAGGGGGAGCGCACCGGGGCCGACACCGAGGCGACGCCCTGCTCGCGCTCGCCGACCGACTGGGCCCAGCCGCGTCGGCGGATGCCGGAGAGGGCGGTGGCGCTGAACGCGGCGTTCTGGAGCCCGCGGTGCATGCGCTCGGGGTCCTCCCAGGCGAGCAGCACCTGCGCGGCCGAACCTGCGCGCATGGTCAGCTGGGACCCGACCGGGATGGTGTCGCGAAGACCCGAAGGCCGCTCGGCCGCGGCGACGCACACGCGGTACTCACCCTGGCGGCGCCACAGCTGGGCGGACTCGCCGGTGATGTCGCGCAGTCGAGCCAGCACCGGACCGGCCGCTGCGAGAAGACGGTCCTCGCCGGCAGCCGCCGACAGCTCGGCCAGGCGCGGGCCGAGGACGAATCTGCCCTGCATGTCACGGGCGACCAGCCGGTGGTGCTCCAACGCGACCGCCAGGCGATGGGCAGTGGGGCGCGCCAGGCCAGTGCCTGCGACGAGTCCGGCAAGCGTTGCCGGACCGGCCTCCAGGGCGGAGAGGACCAGCGCGGCTTTGTCGAGAACGCCGACTCCGCTAGAGTTGTCCATATCTTGATAATGCCGTCTCGCATCCTGGGATGCAAGTCAGACTTCGGCGAGATGCTAGTCAGGTACGTCACGTCGACCAAGTGGTGAAGGGAGCAGGCAATGGGCAAAACCCTTGCTGAGAAGGTGTGGGACGAGCATGTCGTCCGCAGTGCGGAGGGCGAGCCGGATCTGCTCTACATCGACCTCCACCTTCTCCACGAGGTGACCTCGCCCCAAGCTTTCGAGGGTCTTCGTCTCGCAGGACGGTCCGTGCGACGACCAGACCTCACCCTCGCCACCGAGGACCACAACGTCCCGACCCTGAACATCGACCAGCCGATCGCCGACCCGGTCTCCCGCACGCAGGTCGAGACCTTGCGCAAGAACGCCAAGGAGTTCGGCGTCCGGCTTCACCCGCTCGGCGACGTGGAGCAGGGGATCGTGCACGTCGTGGGTCCCCAGCTCGGTCTCACCCAACCGGGCATGACGATCGTGTGCGGCGACTCGCACACCTCCACTCACGGAGCGTTCGGTGCCATCGCCTTCGGTATCGGCACCAGCGAGGTCGAGCACGTGCTCGCGACGCAGACGCTGGGGCAGGCCAAGCCCAAGACCATGGCCGTGACCGTGAACGGGTCGCTTCCGGAGGGGGTGACCGCGAAGGACCTCGTCCTCACGCTCATCGCGCACACCGGCACCGGTGGAGGGCAGGGCTACATCGTCGAGTACCGCGGGCAGGCCATCGAGGAGCTCTCGATGGAGGCACGGATGACGATCTGCAACATGTCGATCGAGTGGGGCGCCAAGGCGGGCATGATCGCTCCCGACCAGACGACCTTCGACTACATCGAAGGCCGTCCCGAGGCGCCCAAGGGGGCGGACTGGGACGCAGCCCTCGCGCACTGGAAGAGCCTGGTCACCGATCCCGATGCGACCTTCGACAAGGAGATCGTGCTCGACGCCTCCGAGATGACCCCGTTCGTCACCTGGGGCACCAACCCCGGCCAGGGCGTCCCGCTCGGTGCCAGGATCCCGGAGCCGTCCGACTTCGCGGACGAGGGCGACCGGATCGCTGCCGAGAAGGCCCTGGAATACATGGGTCTCGAGGCCGGGACGCCGATGCGCGACATCGACGTCGACACCGTCTTCATCGGCTCGTGCACCAACGGCCGCATCGAGGACCTGCGTGCGGCAGCCGAGGTCATCAAGGGTCGCAAGGTCGCAGACGGCACCCGCCTGCTCGTCGTACCTGGTTCGGTCCGAGTTCGGCTCCAGGCGCAGGAGGAGGGGCTCGACGTGGTCTTCAAGGAGGCCGGCGGAGAGTGGCGAGGCGCTGGATGCTCGATGTGCCTCGGCATGAATCCCGACCAGCTCCAGCCCGGTGAGCGCAGCGCCTCGACCTCGAACCGCAACTTCGAGGGACGCCAGGGCAAGGGCGGTCGTACTCACTTGGTCTCGCCACTTGTGGCCGCGGCGACCGCTGTGACCGGCCACCTCGCCTCGCCCGCCGATCTGCCCGTCGTCGAGACCGCGCAGGCCTGAGGCCGGAAGGAAGAAGAAGATGGAGAAGATCACCACCCACGTCGGCACCGCGTTGCCGTTGCGACGCAGCAACGTCGATACCGACCAGATCATCCCCGCGGTCTACCTCAAGCGCGTCACCCGGACCGGCTTCGAGGACGGGCTCTTCGGGGCCTGGCGCAACGATCCGGAGTTCATCCTCAACAAGCCCGAGCACGACGGCGTCTCGATCCTGGTGGCCGGCCCCGACTTCGGCACCGGCTCCTCCCGCGAGCACGCCGTGTGGGCCTTGATGGACTACGGCTTCAAGGTCGTGCTGTCCTCCCGGTTCGCCGACATCTTCCGCGGCAACTCCGGCAAGGCCGGCCTTCTGGCGGCGCAGGTCGACCAGGACGTGATCGAGAAGCTGTGGGCGATGGTCGATGCGGACCCGACCACGGAGGTGACTGTCGACCTCGAGGCCCGCGAGGTGCGTGCGGGTGATCTGGTGGCGCCGTTCGACATCGACGACTACACGCGGTGGCGCCTGCTGGAAGGGCTCGACGACATCGGCATCACGCTCTCGCGCGCGGAGGAGATCGCGGCGCACGAGGCCCGCAGACCCTCGTGGAAGCCCGCCACACTCTGACGGTGTACTGCCGACTCTCTCCGAGTAGGCGTTGATGGGAGTCTTCCCGGCGCTACGTGCCGAGAAGGCTCCCATCACGTGTTCGTGAGAGCAGATTTCCCTTAGAAACAAGGCGATTCGGCTACCGGCCGGAGCTACTTGCACGCCGCACAAAGGATCCTGGGTGCCGCTGGGACCCATGAGCTGTGAAAAAAAGAACGCCGAAATTAGTGTCGATGTGATTGTGACCGGGCGCACTTTTCCCTAGCGTGCAAAGGGAAAAGTCGAGCACGGGCTCGGCCTCTAGCGTTCACGGAAGGGAAAACAGTGAACAAGAGTCAGCTGATTGACACTCTCGCGGCTCGCTTCGAGGGCAACCGGAGGGCCGCCTCGCACGCGCTGGAGTCGGTGCTGGACACCATCACTCGGGAGGTCGCGAAGGGCGAGAAGGTCGCCATCACGGGCTTCGGCTCGTTCGAGAAGCGCATCCGTCCGGCACGCATGGTCCGCAACCCACGCACCGGTGACCGCATCAAGGCCAAGAAGACGGCCGTCCCGAAGTTCAACCCGGGCGCCGATCTGAAGGCGGTCGTCTCCGGCGCGAAGAAGTTGCCCAAGCTCACGGTGACGGCCGCGGCCGGCACGGCAAAGGCCGCTGCGGCGAAGGCGCCCACCAAGAAGGCTGCGGCGAAGAAGGCCGCCGCGAAGTCGACCACCGCGAAGACGACGACCGCGAAGAAGGCGGCGCCGGCCAAGAAGTCGACGACCGCGAAGAAGGCGGCGCCGGCGAAGAAGACCGCCGCCAAGTCCACCGCGGCCAAGAAGACGGCCACGAAGTCCACCGCGAAGAAGGCAGCTCCCGCGAAGAAGTCGACGGCCAAGAAGACAAGCGCCGCGAAGTCGGCGCCGGCGAAGAAAGCGCCCGCCAAGAAGTCGAGCACTGCCAAGAAGTCGACGGCCAAGAAGACCGCAAAGAAGTCCTGAGGTCAAAGGCGGCCGACGGGCCCAGACAAAAGCGTCACTCCCCTCACTGAATATCGGGGGGAGTGACGCTTTTTTGATCTGAATGCATATCGAAACGGACAGCCGAGCTCAGTCGAGCGTGAGGATCTGCAGGCGCACCACCTCGACGGCTCGGCCGTCCCCGCGGGTCCCCAGTCGGACTCGCTGACCCGGGCGCAGCAGCCGCAGACCGCTGCTGGCGAGCGCCTCGGGGCCGAAGGGGATCTCCACCCCGTCGTCGAGCAGCACCGTTCCGGCGCATGTGGACGGGTCGTACTTCGCGACAGTGGCCTGCATGCTCACAGACTAAGTCCCCTCGCCGCTCGCGCGGTGTGAGCGCCGACGCCGAGCTCGAGAGCCTGGGCGAGGTCGTGCGGTGTGTCGACGTCCCGACGCAGCGTGGGTACGTCGACCTCGACGATGTGGTGCGCCCCCTGGGCGGCATGTGCCTCGCACGAGCCACTGCCGAACCGGGGAGCGAACTCCTCGCGCGAGGCAGCTGCCACCATCGTCGTACCCTCTCCGCTCGCATCGGCGACGAAGGCAGAGGGGAAGCCGGCAGCGACCTCGAGCGCGGCGTCGAGCTCGGCCGGGTCGAGGGAGGGAAGGTCCGCGCACAACGCGGCAAGCCTCCGCTCTGGCCATCGCCGCAATGCCTCGGCGGCCGCCTGCGACAGTGACTCGTTGAGATCGTCGGTCGTCGCGTCGGGAAGCACATGAGCCCCGAGGCCGCGCAGGGTCGCCGCGAGCACGTGGTCGTCGGTGACCACGAGCACGCAGCCGACGTGGCGCGAGTCGAGCGCGGCCGAGACGGTGTCGGCGGCGAAGGCGGCCACGAGGTCGCGTCGGGCGCGATCGCCCAGGGCCGCCAGCCGGGACTTCGCGATCCGGGTCGGCTTGACCGGTACGAGAACACTGAAAGGGACTGGTCTGGCCTTCGACATCGTCTCGATCTTGCCAGGGTTGTGATGCAACCGGGCATGCGCAGACCTCTCGCGGGCAGTACGCTCGGTCGAGCATCGGAGCCGGAGCGAGAGAAGAGGTGGCCGTGGCGAAGCCGCGTCAGCTGAGCGAGAAGCGCGGATGGGCTTTCGCCATCTCGGTAGCCATCGTCAAGCCGCTCCTGCTGCTGTTCACGAAGCGCCGCTGGGTCGACGGGGACAAGGTCCCGGCCGACGGCGGCTGCATCCTCGTCGCCAACCACGTCTCGCACCTCGATCCGCTGACGTTCGCCCACTTCGCCTACGACCACGGCAGACTGCCGCGGTTCCTCGCCAAGAGCGAGGTCTTCGCCGTTCCTGTCGTCGGCACCATCGTCCGCAGTGCTGGCCAGATCCCCGTTTTTCGGCTCTCCCGGGACGCGTCCCAGGCGTTCCGGGCCGCGGTGGCTGCAGTGGAGGAGGGGCAGTGCGTGGTGATCTACCCCGAAGGGACGATCTCGCGGGACCCCGGCCTGTGGCCGATGACCGGGAAGAGCGGCGCCGCCCGCATCGCACTGAGCACCGGCGCCCCCGTCGTCCCGGTCGCGCAGTGGGGGGCCAACGACATCCTCGCGCCCTACGCGAAGAAGGTCCGGCTGCTGCCGCGCAAGACCATCTCCATGAAGGCCGGCGACCCGGTCGACCTCGACGACCTCCGAAGCGGGCAGCTGACCCCCGAGGTGCTTCGTGAGGCCACGGACCGGATCATGGACGCGTTGACCGGGCTCCTGGCCGACCTCCGTGACGAGGAGCCGCCGGCGGTCCGCTTCGACCCGAAGGCCGCGGGGGTCCGGGAGATCGGCAACCCCAACGTCGACCCGAGCAAGCGCCGCGGCAAGCGGCACACCACACGTGAGGACAGGAAGAGGGCATGAGCAAGGTCGCGGTTATGGGCGCCGGTTCCTGGGGCACGGCGTTCTCGATCGTGCTCGCCGACGCCGGCAACGACGTGACGATCTGGGCGCGACGGCAAGACGTCTGCGACGCGATCAACGAGCGGCGCGAGAACGCCGACTACCTCCCCGGGATCGAGCTCCCTCCCGCGATCACGGCCACTCACGAGCCGGCCAAGGCGCTCGCCGGGGCGTCCTTCGTCGTTCTTGCAGTGCCGTCGCAGACCCTGCGGGAGAACCTCACCGCCTGGGTGCCCGACCTGCCCGGCGACGCCGTACTCGTGTCACTGATGAAGGGCGTCGAGCTCGGCAGCCTGAAACGGATGAGCGAGGTGATCAGCGAGGTCACGGGCGTCGGGTCCGAGCGCATCGGCGTGGTCAGCGGTCCGAATCTCGCCAAGGAGATCGCCCGGCGCGAGCCGGCCGCAGCGGTCGTCGCCTGCGAGGACGAGGAGGTCGCCAAGCGGCTTCGCGACCTGTGCCACTCGCCGGCCTTCCGCCCCTACTCGAGCACCGACGTCATCGGCTGCGAGCTCGGCGGTGCCTACAAGAACATCATCGGTCTGAGCGTCGGCATGGCGGTCGGCCTCGGCTTCGGGGACAACACCACCGCCTCGGTGATCACCCGGGGCCTGGCCGAGACCGCTCGCCTCGCCACGGCACTCGGCGCCGACCCGATGACGCTGATGGGGCTGGCCGGACTCGGCGACCTGGTGGCCACCTGCTCCTCGCCGCTGTCACGCAACCGCACCTTCGGCGAGAAGCTCGGCCGGGGCATGACCACCGAGGAGATCCTGGCTTCCACCCGCCAGGTCGCGGAGGGCGTGAAGTCCTGCTCCTCCCTCCTCGACCTGGCCAAACGCACCGGCGTCTACGCCCCGATCGTCGAGCACGTCCACGCGGTCGTCGCGGGTGAGATGACCGCGGAGGACATGCTCAAGAGCTTGGTCAACCGCGACACCAAGCACGAGCGCGACTAGCTGGCCGGGTCAGGATCCGGGCGGCGCCTGGTCCGTCACCTGGTCGAGGGCTGCAGCCAGGTCGCTCCACAGGTCCTCGACATCCTCGATGCCGACCGACATCCGCACCAGGCCGTCGGGGATCGTGGCGGGCTCGACCTTCCAGCGCCGGCGGCGCTCGAACGTCGACTCGACCCCGCCCAGGCTCGTCGCATGCACCCACAGGCTCGTCTTGCGGGTGAGCAGGTCGGCGGCGAGTGCTCCGTGGGCGAGAACGATCGAGATGATCGCGCCGAAGCCGGGGTACCTCACCTCGCCGACCGCCGGGTGCTGGGCCAGACGCCGGGCGAGCTCCTGCGCGTTGGACTGAGCGCGGTCGAGGCGGACGTGGAGAGTGCGCATCCCGCGCAGGGCGAGCCACGTCTCGAAGGTCCCAGGGACGGCGCCCGTCATGTCTCGACGCTTCTTGAGTACGTCGAACAGCTGGGGGTCGCGGGTGACCAGCGCGCCGAGAAGGACGTCGCTGTGGCCGGCGAGGAACTTGGTCGCCGAGTGCAGCACGATGTCGGCGTCCATGTCGAGGGGTTGCTGGAGCAGGGGAGTGGCGAAGGTGTTGTCCACGACGACGTACGCACCCGCGTCGTGGGCAGCCTTGGTGATCGCTGCGATGTCGGCGATCTCGAGGGCAGGGTTGGTGGGGGACTCGACCCACACCAGTGAGGCGTCCTCGCAGGCGGTGGCGACGGCGTCGGTGTCGGCGATGTCGACCAGGGCTGCGCTGATGCGCCCCCGGGCCTCGAGGTCGGCCATCTGGAGGATGCTGCCGTTGTAGGCGTGCCGGGGAGCCACGACTTTCTGCTGGTGCCCGACGAGGTCGAGCACGGTCGCCACGGCAGCCAGGCCGGAGGAGAACGCGAGGGCTCGACCGCCTTCGAGCTCTCCGAGAGCCTCCTCGAACGCCGACCAGGTGGGGTTGCCGTAACGGCCGTACTCCACCTCGCCCCCCGCGACGTAGGTCGAGGCCATCGTCACGGGCTCGTTGAGCGGGTTGTCCGGCTCGCGCGCGGGGCGGCCCGAGGCGACCACGGCGGTCGCGGGTCGCAGGGTCTTGGCTTCATGAGGCTCGCGTGGCATGGCCCCCAGACTAGGTGGCGGCGTATCTGTGCGAGGTTTGGGCCAGGGTAGGGTCAGGGCGCTATGGAGAGCTCCTCGAACCGTCCCCGCGTCGCCGTCGTCTTCGGCGGCCGCTCCAGCGAGCACGCCATCTCGTGCCTGACTGCCGGCAGCGTGCTGAAGGCCATCGACCGTGAGAAGTACGACGTGGTGCCGATCGGCATCAGCACAGACGGCAGGTGGGTCCTCGAGTCAGGTGACACGGACCGGCTCGCGATCACCGGTCGCGACGAGCTGCCGCAGGTCGACGGGTCGCGGGCGAGCGTGGCGATCGCCAACGAAGGCGGCTCCAGCGAGATCGTCGTGCACGAGCGGTCGTCGGTGCCGCGCACGATCGGCGAGGTCGACGTGGTCTTTCCGCTGCTGCACGGTCCGTGGGGCGAGGACGGCACGATCCAGGGCCTCCTCGAGATGGCGGGGGTGCGCTACGTCGGCGCAGGCGTGCTCGCCTCCGCGGTCGGGAT
Organism: Nocardioidaceae bacterium; assembly: GCA_035456965.1. GTDB lineage: Bacteria > Actinomycetota > Actinomycetes > Propionibacteriales > Nocardioidaceae > Nocardioides_C. Next base: position 2,811 of record DATICF010000069.1, on the reverse strand, counting down.
GGACAAGCACTACACGAAGGTCGTCCTCCAGGCCCAGGGGCTGCCGGTTCTGCCGTACGCAGTGATCACTCCCCGGGAGTGGGAGACCGACCTTGCCGCCTGCCGCGAGAGCGTGGACGCTCTCGGCTACCCGGTCTTCGTCAAGCCGTGCCGGGGCGGTTCGAGCATCGGGATCAGCAAGGTCCACGACCCCTCCGAGCTCGACAAGGCAGTCGAGGAGGCGCGTCGGCACGACCCCAAGGTGCTCGTCGAGGCGGCTGCGGTCGCCGGGCGCGAGGTCGAGTGCGGAGTGATCGAGGGGGTCGGCAACGAGGCCCCCCAGGCGAGCGTGGTCGCCGAGATCAAGATCGACGGCAGCCACGAGTTCTACGACTTCGCAGCGAAGTACCTGCCCGAGGAGCACACCGAGCTCGCTGTCCCGGCCGACCTTCCCGAGCACGTTGCCAAGCGCGCGCAGGAGCTCGCGGTGGAGGCATTCGAGGCTCTCTCTTGCGAGGGCCTGGCCCGGGTCGACTTCTTCGTGCTCTCGGACGAGAGCGTCGTGATCAACGAGATCAACACGATGCCCGGCTTCACGCCGCTGTCGATGTTCCCGCGCATGTGGGCAGCCACCGGGCTCGACTACCCGGCGCTCGTCGACCGACTGCTCCAGCTGGCTCTGCGCCGCGGCACCGGCCTGCGCTAGACGCAGGGGTCGCGCTCCTCGACGGTCTCCTTGATCGCCGGAGCCAGGTCGACCATCGCCGCAGCCGGGGGCCAGTGCTCTGGTGGCAGAGTGACCTCGACGTTCACGGCGCGGCCGATCGTGGTCATCGTGATCTCCGTCGGGGCTCCGGTCATCTGCTCCTCGGGAATGAACCAACCGACCCCGTTGGTCTCCTGGCAGGTCGCGAACTCGTCGAACCCCTCGGGTGCCGACACGCCGCACCGCAGCACGATCGCGGGGTCTCCCCACGCGGCTGCCTGGGCATCGGGTGGATCGACGGTCCTGTGCTCGGCACCGTCGACCGTGCGCGGAAGGGCGGCGAGGAGCGAGGTGCAGGTCTCCTGAGCTGGCCCGGTGAGCGCGGGGGCCTCGACCTCGACGGCTCCGTCGCCGCACCCGGAGAGAGTCAGAACGACTGCGGCCAGACATGCCACGACGCCCGCCCTCGCAGGAGGGAGCGAGCGTCGTGAGCGGTCGAGCGGTCGGGACAAGACCTAGATGTGCACCACGGGGCAGGTCAGGGTCCTGGTGATGCCCGAGATGTTCTGCACCCTGGCGACGACCAGCTTCCCGAGCTCGTCGACGTTGCGAGCCTCCGCGCGGACGATCACGTCGTAGGGGCCGGTGACGTCCTCGGCCAGGGTCACGCCCTTCACGTCCGCGATCGCGGCTGCGACCTCGGCGGCCTTACCGACGTCGGTCTGGATCAAGATGTAGGCCTGAACCACCATGTGCACTCCTGCGGTCTCGTGGGGCACGGCAGCTCGTCGCACTGCCGCCGGTGCTCGTTCGCGCTCAACGTACCGTGTCGCGCGCCCCCGCAGAAACATCGGCCACGCTTTCGGGATTGAATAGCGCCCATGACTTCCGCGCCCCTCCCTGCCGACGCCACCCTCTCCGACCTCGGGGAGTTCGGACTCATCGAAGCGCTGGCCGCGAGGTTCCCGCAGGGCGAGAACGTCCTGCTGGGACCGGGCGACGACGCCGCGATCGTGTCCTTTCCGTCCGGACGAGTCGTGGTCTCCACCGACCTCCTCGTCGAGGGCCGCCACTTCCGTCGCGACTGGGCCTCGGCCCTCGACATCGGGCACCGGGCGGCCGCCCAGAACCTCTCCGACATCAACGCCATGGGCGGTCGGGCGACCGCGATGACGGTCGGCCTGGCCGCTCCTCCGGACCTTCCCGCGGCCTGGGCTCTCGAGCTCGCCGAGGGGATCGCTGAGGAGGCTGCGCGTCTCGGGGCTTCGGTGGTCGGGGGGGACATCACACGCGCTGACGAGGTGATGATCGCTATCACCGTTCTCGGTGTCGTCGACGGCGAGCCCGTACGACGCAGTGGTGCTCGCCCCGGCGACGTGGTGGCCATCGCCGGACGGCAGGGGTGGGCGGCGGCCGGACTCGCGGTGCTGGCGCGTGGCTTCCGCTCCCCGCGAGTCCTGGTCGAGGCACACCGCCGCCCCGAGCCGCCGTACGACGCCGGGCCTACTGCCCGAAAGGCCGGCGCGACGGCCATGATCGACGTCTCCGACGGGCTGCTGGCCGATCTCGGGCACGTCGCTGAGGCCAGTGGTGTCGCCATCGACGTCGAGTCGGGGGCCTTCGAGGTCGCCGAGCCACTGCGTGCGGTGGGGGCTGCTTTGGGCGCTGACCCGATGCGGTTCATCCTCACGGGGGGCGACGATCACGCGATCGTCGCAACCTTCCCCGCCGAAGCCGGCCTGCCTGACGGCTGGACCCGGATCGGTCAGGTGACGGAGGGCAGCGGGGTCACGGTCGACGGCGAGGCCTACGAAGGGCCGGCCGGCCACACTCACTTCTGACGCGTGCTTCCCAAAGATGCACGAAGGGCCGCTCCCGTGGGAGCGGCCCTTCGTGAGGGATGCGGGTCAGGTCAACGAGTGACCTTGCCGGCCTTGAGGCAACCGGTGCAGACGTTGAGTCGCTTGGGGGTGCCGTTCACCGTTGCGCGGACGCGCTGGATGTTGGGGTTGAAGCGACGCTTCGTAATCTTGCGCGACCACGGCCGGTTGTGACCGAAGCCCGGCTTCTTGGCGCAGATGTCACAGACGGCAGCCACCGTGAACTCCTGAGAAGACTAGATTGCT
>DATICF010000068.1:0-15192 GCA_035456965.1 Nocardioidaceae bacterium | reverse complement strand
CGCGCCGAGGTCGTCGCGGTCGGCCGCGGCCAGCACCCGCCACCGCAGCTCGACCACCCGCGCCTCGACCCGGGCCAGCTCGACCAGCGCCTCGGCCTGCTCGACCGGGCTCATCGCCCACCCCGCCGCGTCCGCGACCCGGTCCAGCGCCGCCAGCGCCCGCCCGGCGAACCCGTGCACCGGGTCCACCCGCTCCGCCACCGGCGTCCTCGACCGCTCCTGCCCCATGAACCCCACGCTAGGCAAACCCGAACCCTGACTCGAACACCTGTTCGACTCTGGTGGAGAAGCCCCGACGCCGCGGATCTGTGGACGAAACCTGGCCAGGCTCCAGCCACCCATGGCGGTTGTGGACGAAGCCGGCGAGGCCTGCGCTAGGACTGATCCATGTCCAAATGCGTGAGGGGCGGCTGTCGCGGTCCGCCAAGGGAAGGGCGGGCAAGGGCGGATATCGCAGTTGTCCTGGCTCTGCGGCTAGCCGCACGCCCCCCATAGACCGAGATCATCGGCGCGCGCGGCCGCCTCCGCTCGACGCAGCTGCTCGATGTGCTCGTCGTTCGGTTCGTAGAGCACTGCTCTCGCATAGCCCTGCCTCACGAGTTCGAGGTTCACGAACTCGCCTCGACTGGTCCACAGGTAGAGAAGGGTGCGGCCATACGGGTCCAGCAGCTCCTCGTCGGCCTCGACGTGCACCTTGGCACCGACGGGGAGCATCTCGCGCAGCGCCTCGCTCGCCTCGTCGGCGTAGCACTCCCCCGGGGCGCCGGGCCTCCCCAGCTCAGGCGTGTCGACCTCGAGAAGCCTGACGCGCGTCTCCTCCCCCGGCGCCAGGAGCTCGGACCCAGCCTGACCGACCAGCCTGATCGTGTCGCCGTCCACGTGAGAGGCGACGCGGGCCAGCGCGGCCTTTGCCGGTATCTCGTCGGCAGAAGTAGTCAGATCGCCGGACCCAAGGTGGGGGCGGAAGAGCCGGAAGGACATGGCAAGACCGATGACCACCGCGACCGCGATCGCCAGTGATCCCGACCCGTGTCGGCCCACGCCGCCTCTCCTCTGCACTACCCCCGCCGCTCAGCGGCGCCCTCCCGGCCTTGCTGCCGTTCAGAACACCACGGCCAGGAACGTAGCCCCCATAACCGACAGCTGGACGGAACCGGGCGCCCGACGAGCCCCTCGGGGCTACCGTGAAGTCGTGCGCGGGGACCGGGTGGAGGTCGTCATCGATGCGGGCGACGAGGTCCGCACCTACGAGGTCGTGGCTACGCGCGCGGGTCGACGGGTCGAGATCAACACAGGTCGCGGGATCGTCGAGGTCACCGAGGTGACCCGTGGAGGGAACCCGGTTCGAACGGCCCGCTTCATGGCGAGCAGGATCTTGGCGCTCGTGGAACACCCGGCCTCCAGCCCGAACATCGCCGAAGAGGTCATTCCGTCACAGAGACCGCCGACCTGACCAAGCGGCCTCACGAGCGTGAGTGGTTAGGGCTCCTCACCCGCGACGACCTCGAGCACCCCACCTACAGATAAGGCAGATGCCCGATGTCTACGGGGCTCCTCAGTGCCTAGCGTCGTCAGCAGACGCAGCCGCTCAGCGCGGCATCTTGGAGGAGACACCATGAGGACAGAAGTCAGGATCACCCAGGCACAGGCCAGGCAGCACCAGGCGGACCTGCTGGCGGCGATCGGCGCCGACCCAGCACCATCTGGCACTACCGCTCGAGGCGCTGACAAGTCCCGAGCGCGGCGACGCCTTCAGGTGGCCGCCGTGTGGCGGCGGACGGCAGCCGCCTGACCGGCGAACGGCCGACCGCAGACCACGCTCGACCCACCCGTCGACCACACCGGCTCGACCACACCGGCTCGACCACATCGGCTCGACCACATCGGCTCGAACGCAGCACCGGCGCACGCCCCATGACGTGCGCCGGTGTTGGTGCGGACTACCGCGCGGGCTGGAAGTCCGACTTCTCGTCGGAGCCCGCCTCGTCGGACATCGCCGAAGCCTCAGAGGCGCTCTCCCCATCCGAGCGCTCCTCGGCGGCCGACACATCCGTCTGCTCGTCGTACGCCGTCTTCTGCTCGGGGACCATCGCGCCGGGGTCGGAGTCAGCACCGTTCCCGTCGACGGCGCCGTCCTGAGCACCCTCGCCGACCTCCGCGAAGGCGTCGAGGACGTTCGAGGGGGCGACCCCGGTGAGCGTCGCGAGCATCTGACGGACGTTCGCCAGCTGGGCGTTGATGCTGTCGCGGCGCTGGGTTGCGGCGGCGAGCTCGCGCTCGGAGTCCGAACGGACCCGTGCCGCAGTCGACTTCGCGTCGCTGACGATCTGCGACGCCTGCTGCTCCGCCTCGGAGACGATGCGACGTGCCTCCCGGGCCGCGTCGTTGCCCGTCGCCTCCGCCTCGGCACGTGCGTCCCCGAGGAACTTCTCGGCCTCCTCGAGACGGCGCTCGGTGTCGCTCATGCGCTGCTTGAACTCCTGCTCGGCGGCCGTCCGCCGCGCTGCCAGGGTGGTTTCGAAGTCGGTGGCTGCCTGGGCCGCGCGCGCACGCTGGTCCTCGTACACCGCCTCGGCCTCTTGCAGGCGCGCGGCGGCGTCACGGTCAGCGGCGTCGATGCGCTCGTCGGCCGCACGCCGTGCGTCCTCGAGGAGCCGCGCCGCCTCGGTGTCAGCCTCGCTGCGACGCTCCGTCGCGTATCGGTCGGCCTCGGTCCGGACGCGGGCGGCGTTGTCCGAGATCGACTGCCGCTCGGCGTCGAGCTCAGCGCTCGCACGACTGCGGATCTCCTCAGCCTCCTCCTCCGCGAGGGTGAGGATCTGCCCCACCCGCTCGCCGAGGTGGGTGAAGTCGGCCGGTTTCTCCTCGGCCTGCTCGACGACGACGGTGTTCGAGGCGGCCCTCTCGAGGGCCCGATCGCGCTCCTGCTCGAGCTGCCGCACTCGTGCCGTGAGCTGCTCGACCTGAACGTGGGTCTCCCCGGCCGCCTCTCCCAGCTCGCTCATGCGCCGGTCGACCTGCGCGGGGTCGTAGCCCCTCAGGACGACTCGGAACTGGTTGCCGGTCTCGGTCATGTCGCACTTCCCTCTTCTTGAGAACTCGCGGTTGTTGGGTTGGTCGTGGTGTCTGCGCTCAAGTCGGCGGCGAGGTCGGGGCTACCTTCGGCACCGGGTACGGCGAGCGCTTGGATGACGCCCGACAGCTGTCCGAGCTCCCCCGCGATCTCGTCGCGGCGTCGGCGCAGACGGGCCACCTCCTCGCGCGCCTCGGCGAGGCTCGTGCGCGCCTGGGTGCGCAGCTCGTCGGCCTCGGCCCTGGCCTCAGCCAGGCGCGCGGCGGCCTGCTCACGGCTGGTGCGAAGCTCGTCCTGGGCGGTGCGCTGGTTGTGCACGACTTCCTCGGCCACACGCTCCCGGAGGATTCGGGCGCCGTTCTCCGCTTCGGTCAGCCTGCGTCGGGCTCGCTCCTCGACCATGGCGGCATGGGCGTCTGCGTCCGCCCGCAGGCGCCGGGCATCCACCTCCGCCTCGCCTCGGATCCGCTCGGCGTCGCCCTCGGCGGCGGCTCGGACGTCCTCGGCTGCACGAGCGAGCTCGTTGGCGCTGCGCTCGGCCTCGTCGGCCTCGTGTCCGAGGCGGTGTCGCAGGCGGGCCATGACGTCCTGCAGGTTTCGCCGGGTCCGGCGTACGTGCAGTGCGTACTCACCGTGACCAGCCGCCCGAAGCCGCTGGGCCTCCTGCTCGGCAGCGGCGAGCAGGCTGTCGACGGTCTGCTTCGTCCACGCGGTCTGCTCGGCGGCCGCAGCCAGCTCCCGCTCCGCATCTGCCTGGGCTGCGGCGAGGATCCCCTCGGCCCCGTGCCGAGCCCGGCTCAGCTCCTCCTCGGCCTCGCGGCGAGCTGCGGCCGCGTCCTGCTCCGCGGTCTCTCGGGCCAGCGTGGAATCCGACTCTGCTGCGGCCCGCATCTCCTCGGCGCTCTCCCGCGCGCGAGTGAGGATCTCCTCCGCGGCCTCCTCTGCCTCCGCGGTACGACGATCGAGCAGATCACAGGTCTCCGCCTCGATGCGCTCGGCCTGTTCACGAGCGTGCGCGACACGCGACTCGGCTTCGGCTCGCGCCTCGGCGAGGAGCCTCTCGGCCTCGGAAGTCGCCTCGTCCGTGACGCGGTCGGCCTCCTCGAGACGCTCGGAGACCGCGGTCTGCGCGGCGCTGAGCATCTGGTCCCGTGAGGACTCCGCCGAACGCACGACGAGCGCAGCCTGCTCGGCGGCGTCGGCGACCAGCTCTTGTGCCTCCGCGGAAGCCTCCGCCAGCTGCGCCTGGGCACGCCGGAGGTCCTGGGACGCCTGCTCGCGCTCGGAGGAGGCGAGCTCGTGCAGCTGCTCGGCCTCGGCCTCGAGACGCCGGGCGTTCGCAATGGCTTCGTCGTGATCGCGGGTCGCCTGCGCCCGCAGCTCGTCGGCGACCTGTTGTGCCCGGGCCAGGACATGGGCGACGGACTCAGACCCCGACGGCTGGACAGCCTCGCGCACGTCTTCTTGGAGAAGGTCGTCGCGAGTCACGCGGAGGATCTTGGCAGAGCGCCGGCGGGCCTCCTACATGGGGTCGCCTGGCGGACAGCTTGCGCCGCGGGCTGCGACTACCAGGACTGCAGGGCCTGCCGCTGGCGCTGTCGGTCACGTGCACCGAACCACCAGGCCGCCCAGAAACCGCCCAGGGCACCGAACAAGTGGCCCTGCCAGGAGACGCCCGGCTGTCCCGGGAGCACGCCCCAGAGCAGCCCGCCGTACATCAGCAGCAGGATGACCCCTAGCGCCACCTGGCTCGCCGAGCGCGAGAAGAAGCCGCGCACGATGAGGTAGGCCAGCCAACCGAACGCCAGCACCGACGCCCCGAGGTGGAGCGTCTGCTCGCCGCCGGTCAGCCATGTGCCCACACCGCCGACCACCCAGACCACTGCGGTCACCGCGAGCCATCGCCCCACACCCGAGAGCAGGATGAGGAAGCCGAAGACGAGCAGTGGAATGGTGTTGGCGGCGAGGTGCTCCCACCCCCCGTGCAGCACCGGGGCGAACAAGATCCCGTCGATCCCCTCGACCTCTCGTGGCCTGACCCCGGCGGCGTCGAGCTGGTTCCCGAGCACCACGTCGACGAGCTCGATGACATACAGCAAGCCGACGAACGCCGCGATGACCTGGGCAGCCACGAAAGGCCGGGTGGGTCCTCCGGCAGTCACCGCATCCGCTCGTGTGTACGACACTCCTCCACGGTAGCCAGCGGGCTGTAGCGGTCTTGCCCAGCTCGTGCCCGGCATGGGCAGACTGTCCCCCATGAGCTCTTCGTCGCGGTCACCCGTCGACCTCGGTCTTCATGGCATCGACGACCTGCCCGATCACCGTCGCGAGGTGTTCCGGGCGCGCGTCGAACGCTGGCTGCCCGACCTCCGCGAAGCGGTCGAGCCGTTGTACGACGACCCGGAGACTGTCGTACGACGCCTGCTGAGCCTGGCGCTGAACGCCTACGCCGCGCGTGAGCCCGAGCTGCACCAGCTGGATCTGCGCCGCTCGCTCGCTCCCGACTGGTTCCAGCGGCCCGAGATGCTCGGTTACGCCGCCTACGCCGACCGCTTCGCCGGCACCCTTGCCGGTGTCGCGGAGCGCACTGACTACCTCAAGGGCCTCGGCGTCAAGTACCTCCACCTGATGCCCCTGCTCGAGCCGCGGTCGACCCCGAACGACGGCGGCTACGCGGTGCAGGACTACCGAAAGGTCCGCTCAGACCTCGGCACCATGGAGGACCTGCGCAAGCTCACCGCCCGGCTGCGCGAGGAGGGCATCAGCCTCTGTCTGGACCTGGTGCTGAACCACGTCGCCCGCGAGCACGAGTGGGCCCGGCGGGCACGGTGCGGGGAGCCGGGCTACCGCGACTACTTCCTGGTCTATCCCGACCGGGAGATCCCCGATGCGTTCGAGCGCACCCTGCCCGAGGTCTTTCCCGATTTCGCGCCCGGCAACTTCACCTGGGACGCCGACCTGACCGGGTGGGTCTGGACCACCTTCAACGACTACCAGTGGGACGTGAACTGGGCGAACCCCGATGTGTTGTGCGAGTACGCCGACATCGTCCTCGACCTCGCCAACCACGGCGTGGAGGTCCTGCGCCTCGACGCGATCGCGTTCGTCTGGAAACGGATGGGCACCACCTGCCAGAACCAGCCGGAGGTGCACTCCCTGACTCAAGCACTCCGCACGGTGACCCGGATCGCCTGTCCTGCCGTGGTCTTCAAGGCGGAGGCGATCGTCGGCCCGCAAGACCTGCTCGCCTACCTCGGACAGCGCGAGCACCACGGCAAGGTGAGCGACCTGGCCTACCACAACAGCCTGATGGTGCAGATCTGGTCGATGCTGGCATCGCAGGACGCAGTGCTCGGCTCGCACGCGCTGCAGCAGCTTCCCGCGCCGCCCTCCACCACCGCGTGGATCACCTACGCCCGATGTCACGACGACATCGGCTGGGCGATCTCCGACGAGGACGCCGCGGCGGTCGGTCTCGACGGTCACATGCACCGGCGCTTCCTCAGTGACTTCTACTCCGGCGCGTTTCCGGGCTCCTGGGCGCGCGGACTCGTCTTCCAGGAGCACGAGGCCACCGGCGACCGTCGCATCTCCGGGTCGCTCGCCTCCCTCGCCGGGCTAGAGGCCGGTGACCCGCACGCCGTGCGGCGGATCCTGCTCGCCCACGCGATCATCCTCGGCTTCGGAGGGCTCCCGGTGATCTGGATGGGCGACGAGATCGGCCTCCTCAACGACGCCGCCTGGGAGACGGACCCCGAGCACTCCGGCGACAACCGCTGGGTGCACCGGCCACGCATGCCCTGGCCGGTCCCGCCCGACTCACACCGGATCCAGCTCGGTTTCCGCAACCTCGTGCGAGCGCGCGCAACGCTCCCCCACCTGCACGCCTCGGTGCCAGCCAGAGTTCTCGACCCTCGCGACCCCGCGGTGTTCCTGGTCGCCCGGGACCACCCGATCGGGCCGATGTTGGGCGGCTACAACATGAAGGCCGAGCCGCGACACATCCCGCTCGAGGTGCTCCGTTCGTGCGGGCTCGACCCGCGACACGTCGTGGACCAGCTGACCGGCACGAGGCCTGACATCCGCGACGACGCGGTTCAGCTTCCGCCGTACGCCGCCTGCTGGCTCGTCGCCAGCGAATGAGCTCGCGGCCCGGAGCGCCCGCCCGCCGGGACCAGAGGCTCAGAAGCCAAGACCGACGATCGCTGCGCCCGCGGCCAAGACCGCCGCTGCGAACCGAACGTAGTCGGCACGAAGGAGTCGCCGGAGTTCACGCTCCCCACGGTCCGGAGTGAGCCTGCCGTGCGTGGGGGCCGCCACGAGGGCGGTCGTGAGCATCGCGGTGGCTGCCAGAGCGACCGCTGCCAGTGTCCCGGGATTCCTCGGACCCGCCGCCACGATCCACGCCGACGCAGCGAGGAGCAGGCCGTAGACAACCACGACGATCCCGGCGATCCGGCGGGAGTGGTCGTCGTGGAAACGTCCCCATCGTTCAGGCGGCACGTCCCCGAACGCCGGGTAGACGAGGAGCGTCACGACTGCCTGGAAGCCGGCGTGGAGCGACGTCGCTACGACGAGGGCGACCGCGGCGGAGTCGTCCACCAGCACTTGTCTCCTCCTGCCGGGCATGCACGGCACACCACTCCACTTCTCGGGTCCACAGTGGCATGCCCTCCTGCCCGCGGGCGAGAGGCAATGACGCCGCCCGACCGAGGCGTTCACTCGGCCGGGCGGCGTCAATGGTGCTGATGCGCTTCAGCTACCGGGCAGCCACTGTCCTTCGCTCCCCGAGACATCACCCAACGGCGTCAGCACGGACGGTGACTCCTTCCCTTCGGCCTCCCTCAGCCTCTCCGTCATGGACGGCGGCTCGGGAGTCCTGAGCGGCTCAGTCGTCGACCTGGCCGGGGAGTCGTCCTGCACCTGCGACATGTCCTCGACGTAGAAGGCTCCTCGCATCCACGGGTGGTTCCAGCAGTAGTACGTGTGGTAGCCGGGCTTCAGCTTCGAGGTGTCGAGCTCCCAGGTGGGCACGGCCTTGTTGTTGGCCGAGGCCCCGTCTGCGAGCGGTAGGTACCCGAGCGGCCCGGAGTAGAACTTGCCGTTCGTGTTCGGGTAGCTCAGGACGTCGGTCGGTCCGTTGCAGGGGCCGATGCACGAGGTGATCACGTGCCGGGTGCCGCCCTTCTCGGCGAAGTCGAGGTTGACGAACCTCAGCTTCTCTCCCCACTCGACGACCGGCGCTCCGCCGCCGCTGTCGCCCATGGTGCCCCCGATGGAGCTCTGCCGCTTGAGGTCCCCGGGCGTGAACATGAAGTTCTCCGCGGTGATCACGTTCGTGTGCGGGCCTCGTGGCTCCTGGGGAGCGCTGTGGTCGTTGCACTCCTCCGCGACACATGGCTGAGGCGACGCGTGCACCCACGCGCTCCCGTCGTCACCACGTTCGGCGGTCTGGCTCGGCAGCGAGTCGGCCGCCTCGGCCGGTGTCGCGTCCGGTTCGTCGGCCAGCCAGGCGCGGCACCGCTGGTCCTCGGAAACGGTCGTGTTCTTGTCCCAGTAGAAGCCGGTGATGCTCATCTGGTCGGGGAAGGCGTACTTCCGGGCGTCGAACACGCCGTTCATCGCGATCCGGTCGCCCTTCTTCACCGGCACGCGCCACCCGGGCTGGCTGATCCCCATGAGCGGGTGCGCTGGCCAGACGCCGTGCGGGTAGTAGGTCTTGCTGTTGAAGACGGTCGTACCCGGGAAGCGGTCTCCGTCCTCGGCGCACGGCTGGGCCTTGCTGCCGAGGTTGGAGAGGACGACGCCCTTGGCGCCGCCGTGCTGATGGCCGGCGCCGCCGATGAGCACACCGTCCCTGGGGGCGGTCCAGATCTCGCCGACGCCGACCTCGACGTTGGACTTCTCCCTGGGCTCGGCGGTGCCGAACGAGTCCGGGTCTGCCTTGCTCTCCGAGATCGCGTCGGCCTCGGACGGCTTGGCGTCGAGCGGCCAGTCGTAGATGTCGCCGGTCTTCGGGACGTCGAAGGTCGACCCGTAGATCACCGGCTCCACCGGACGGTAGGTCTGGCCGGTGGACTTCTTGATCTCCTGCGGGGTGCCGTGGACGAAGGTGAACTCGAACTCCATGAACACGGCCTGGGTCTGCTCGGTCATGTTCATCGGCATCCAGTACATGAGAAGCTCCTCGGGCCGCAGCCTGATGCCCCACTGGTCGTCACCGGGCTCGGCGGCCGAGATCCGCTCGAAGCTGCCCTGGGTCTGCTCGCCTCCCGTGCCGAAGACCCAGTCGATCCCCTGCCGGGTGTCGGCCGTGTCGTCCTCCTCGAGGTCCTTGCGGATCAGGTGTGCGTGGTGCAGGTGCACGCCGTCGTGACCGACAGCCGTCCCGTCGGCGTACCGGATGCTCGGCTTGGCGGAGACGATGAAGCCGTCGGCCCCGAAGAAGTCGAAGTTGACCTGGTTGGCGTCGCCGCCCGGGGTGACCGGGTGCGGGCCGTACTGCAGCGTGATGGTCTCCTTGGTGCCGGCCGGCTTGGGCTCGATGTACTGCGCCCTTCTAGTCGCTACCCCGGGTACGGGCGCGGGGCCCCGATCGGCGCCGCCGTGACCGCCGCCCTCGTGGCCACCGTCGCCGTGCTCGCCACCGTCGTGGCCGCCGCTCTCGTGACCGCCTTCGCCCCCGTGGTCACCACCGTGCTCAGAGTCGTCGCCCTCGTGGCCGCCGGTCTCGTGGTCTGCGTGGCCGTCGCCCTCACCGGCGCCGCCCCCATGACCGCTGCCGTCGTGCTCGCCGTGACCGCTGGTTCCGTCGCCGTGATCGCCATGGCTGCGGTCGTCGCTCGCCGACATCGCGCTACCGCTCGACCCACGTGCCTCATGGTCGTCGCCGGAGTGGGCTTCGTGGCCGCTCGCTGCATGCGCCTGGCCGTGGGCCGCGTTGGAGGAGGCATGTTGCGAGTGCAGGGGGTCCGGGCCGAAGCCCTGTCCGTGATGGCCCTGGCTGCTCAAGGTCTGGCCGGCACCCTCAGAGTGCTCATGACTGCCCCCCTCGTGAGAGCCGCCGTCGTGAGCAGCCGTGTCGTGGTGGCCTTCCTCCGCCGCTGCCGACGACTCCTCACCGTGGGCGTGGTCACCGTCCGCGTGATCGTGGGCCGCGCCAGACAGGGCTGCCAGCTGGTCGGCCGAATGGTGCCCGCCACCGCCAAGCAGCAGCGCGGGCACGAACATCAGCGCGATGCCGGCCGCGAGCCCCGTGAGTGCCTGCCTTCCCAGATGCGGAGTCGGCAACGAGACCTCGCGGATCCAGGGACTGCTCAGGGCGAGCAGTCCCGGCACGGCCGCGAGCTCGAACAGCACCGTGACCCCGTCCTTGAAGCCGATCGGCTCCATGTGCCCTCCCGGCAGGACCGGCAGACCGACTGTGCGGGAGACCAGCCACACCGTCAACGAACCGACCATCAGCACGAGTCCGAGCACGACCAGCCCGCGCGAGGGTCCCTGCAGGAACAGGAGCGCCGCCACACCCATCTGTGCGAGTGCCACGACGGTGAACCCGGCCATCATGACGGGCAGGTTCGCGTGGTCTGCTGCAGCGGAGAGATGGATGATCCCGGCGCCGAGGAAGAGCATCGCCACCGCACAGGTGATGATGTTCGTGGGATCGTCCAGCTTCCATTCGCGTCGGTACTTCATGAAGGCGTTCCTCCAGATCCGGCGTACGCACCTGCCCGATCGACCGACGGCTCAGCCATGGACGGGTGGCGGAAGAAACGGGCTGCTGACGCGCTGACCGTACGAGCGGCAACAGCGCGACCGGAAGTAGTTGGGCACCACAATCAGCGGAATGTCTCAGTCGACGTACCCCGAGTGAGACTTTTCGCGAGGGCCCGCTGCTGCTTCGTTCTCCCTTGTTGACAGGGGATCTGCGCGACCACAAGAGTGCCCGGCACGATCCCCGAGACAGTCAAGGAGCCGTGTCCGTTGTCCTCTCGGGCCCTTTCCTTCGTTGCCCTGCTCAGCGTTGTCGGTCTGCTGCTGTCTCCGACTGCCCACGGCGCCGCCGACCTGGTCGACCCCGAGCGCGAGGGCGCGAACTTCTCCAAGCAGTCCGAGCGTGCCTCCGACTACCTCACGCCCGCGATGCTGCGTCAACAGGCAGAGCAGAGTGTCGACTCGGCGATCGAGGGTGTCGAGGAGCAGGCAGCAGATCCCGGCCGGCTCTTCGTCACCGACCTGTGCTGGGCGCGGCCACATGCCTGTGGAGGTGACCCTCGCCTGGCGTACTGGAAGCAGCGTGGCTACGGAAGGCTCCGAGCCATCGAGTTCACCGGGCGCAACGGCTCGACACTGGTGGGGCACGTGTGGTCGACCCGCAGCGGTCCACGGAGGCGGCCGTTGGTGGTCATCACACCCGGGTCGATGCAGGCGACCGAGCAGATGTACTGGTGGGCGGCGCAGGTGCTGGCCAAGTCCGGGTACGTCGTCGTCACCTTCGACGTACAGGGCCAGGGCCGCTCGGACACCCTCGGCGACGGCGAGGACCGGTTCGACGGCGTGCCGACGCAGACCGCTCTCACCACCTTCTTCGACCACACGCAGGACGCACTGGACTTCGCCCTGTCGAGACCGCGACGCAGCTACTGCCCCAGGAACAGCCGATCCGGCACGAGCCACTGCGACAAGCAGCACAGGCGGGTGCGGGAGGGAACGGCGAGCGGGTTCAACCCGCTGTGGAGGTACGTCGACCCGCGCCGCGTCGGGCTTGCCGGCCACTCGTACGGCGGCGACGGCGCCACCTGGATCGGCCAGCAGGATCCTCGTGTCGACGCGGTGGTGGCCTGGGACAACCTCTGTGACCCGACGGCTCGCGACGGTTCTCCCGCGGCCTGCCGGACGAACGGGCTGGGGTCACCGCGCCCTCGGATCCCGTCGCTCGGCATCAGCGGTGACTACCCGGGCACCCCGACGCCGTACCACGAACCACCCGACCCGCGTGCGAAGAGCGCGGCGTCGCGACGTTTCTCCCGGGCCGGTGTCGACACCGGGCAGATCGTGATCCGCGGCGGCACGCACTACGAGTGGTCCTACATCCCCGCGCCGACGTTCGGCGCGACGCTGCGCGGCATCGACCTCTCGGCCTGGTACACCACGGCGTGGTTCGACCGCTACGTCAAGGGTGACAGGAGGGCGCAGCGGCGGCTGCTCACCGACCGGTGGCGGCACGACGGCATCGAGGCCTCGGTCGACCCCCTGGGTGAGGGCAACATGCTCAGCCACCACTACCGCTCGCGCCTCGACGTCGGACGCCGCGACGGCCGCAGGGTCAGGTGCGAGCATCTGCGTCGTGGCTGTGCGGCCCTGACCTCCCGAGACGGCCGGGGCCGCGCGTACTCCTACCTCGCGATCGCGACCAGCCCCGACGCTCGCCCATAACCATTCTCCGGACGGGCTCGTTGGGTCCTTGAGACGGCGTCGACCGGAGGATCAGGGACATGCGAGCGATCGGCTACACCCGTGTCTCGGCAGACGCCCACGACCTGGCCGCCGAGCGCTCCGCGCTGGTTGGCTTCGGCGTCCGCGAGGACCGCATCTTCGTCGACTACGGACTGACCGGTGCCCGCCGGGACCACCCCGGCCTCGACCAGGCTCTCGCAGCCTGCGGGCCCGGCGACCTCCTCGTGGTCACCAAGCTGCACCGCCTCGCCGGCTCCCTCGCCGACGCGCGCGAGATCGGCAAGCAGCTCGCCGCCTGCGACGTCCGATTGATGCTCGACGGCCGGGTCCACGACCACGCGGACCCCGCCAGCCGCATCATGTTCCGGACACTCGCGGCGCTGGCTGACTTCGAGGCAGACCTGGTGCGGAGCCGCACCCGTGAGGGGCTCAGGGCGGCCAAGGCCCAGGGGCGCCTCCGCGGGAAGCCGCCCAAGCTCGACCCAGAGCAGCAGGCGCGCCTCGTCGACCTGCACCACAGCGAGGACCGCTCCCCCGAAGACCTGGCGGAGATGTTCGGGGTTGCGCGATCGACGGTCTACCGGGTGCTGGAACGCGCGCGACGTGGAGCGATCCAGCCGGTCCCTCAGCAGCGGTGACCGCCGCGGTGTCCTAGGGCGCGGAGGCTGGGCTGCCCGCGTCGACGACCAGGTCGAGCTCGACGCGAAGCGCCTCGTCCAACACGTCGAGATCCGGGAAGTGGTCGGGGTCCACGATCGCCGAGACGGTGACCGTTCCCGCGTAGGTGAGCACCTCGAAGTACACCGTCGTGTTCCCGCTCTCGGACACGGCGATCGGCGCCGCCGACTCGACGAGCGCGCCACCGAACCGCACCGGATCGTCGGGGCCGCGGAGGTGGCTCACCAGCGTGTGGAACCGGTGCTGCCGGTTCATGTACCAGCGGTACCCGCCGAGCCGGGCGAGCGGGCGGAAGAGCCAGCCCAGCAACGCGATCGGCGGAGGGCCCATCGCGCCGGCCTTGAGCGCGCGCACCTGAGCGGCCACTTCGACGAGCCGTGCCGTGACGTCGCCCCCAGCGGGGACTGTGAGCAGAAGCGGGCTCACCATGTTGCCGAGCTGCGGCGCCTCGGTGACACGGCGCCCGGACACTGGCACGGTCACCACCAGGTGGTCCACGCGCTCTCCCCGACCCAGCAGGACCCTGCGCAGGGCCCCCACCACCGCCACGAGCACGGCATCGTTCGTCGTTGCGCCACACGCATGCGCCGCATCTCGGAGCCGCGCATGGTCAGCGCGCACGACGATGAGCCGGCGACGGGTACCCGCGGGTTGCAGCAAGGAGCAGGACGCCGCGCGAGGCGGATGGAGCCCTCCGCCCGCGCCCATCGAGCTCCGGAGCAACCGCCAGGACCGCGTCACGCCGCGCAGGGCCTGCGCGCGCGAGGAGAAGGCATCGAGCGCAAGGCTCCGACGACCCGGCCGCGAGACAGGGAACCTGCGTTCTCGCACAGGTCCGGGGTCCACCAACGCGGCCAGGACGGCGAGTCCTCCGATCCCGTCCGCCAGGGCGTGGTGCAGCACCAGCACCAGCGCGGATCGGTCCTCTTCCAGCCCGGTCACGAACACCGACGACCACAGCGGCTTGTCGCGCGGCAACGGCGTCATGACCACGGTCAGTGCCGTCTCCAGCAGCGCAGCCTGGTCGCCGGGCGGAGGGCATGCAACATGCCGGAAGTGGCTTTCGAGTTCGAAGTCCGGGTCGTCGACCCAGACCGGGCCGCCGCATCCGGGAGGCACACCGGTCAGTCGCTGCCGCAGCCGCGGGACAGCCGACACCCGCTCGCCCATGAGCTCGCGGACCCGTGTCGGTTCCAGTCCTGCTGCGCCCTCGAGCACCAGCACCGCACCGAACTGCCCAGGGACCGGTCCGGTGTCCATCGCCAAGAACGCCCGGTCGGACGCACTGGCGCGCTCGATGACCGGGCGGCCCCCACCAGGGTCCCCCGGAGTCCCCGTGCTGGTCACGTAGCGCATGCAACCAGCCAACGCCCGCCAGGTCTGGCGCAGCCAGGGGCCAAGGTCCTCCCGCGTCCCCGCCTCGACTCCACCAGGGGTGCTCAGAGACCTGGCCGGGGCAGGTCATGCACGAGACAAGGAGGGACCCGTCGCCCCGAGGCGACGGATCCCTCCTGTTCCATCTGGCTGAAGCGTGCCTAGCCGATGAGGTAGTCCTGGGTTTGGGGGTTCAGCATCGGCAGACGCCTCGCCCCTGCAACGGACTTGCTGCTCAGGCGCAGCGTGTCGAGGCCTCGCGAGATGTCGTTGGCCACGATCAAGCCGTTGTACCAGTACGTCGACCACGCGTTGGACTGCATGTCGTAGTAGGCGATCTCCTTCGGCGCCGTCGGGTCGCTCAGGTCGACGACCGACGTACCGGAGCCGTAGGCGGACGAGACGAGGATGTACCCGTCGGCCGTCGGCACGTAGTTGAAGTTGTGGTAGGTGCTCGGCTCGTCGCGAGGGATCCGGTAGTGGCTGAGCGCCACGGACGGGTCGGCGACCTCGTAGGTCCAGAGGGCGCCGTACGGCTCCTTGGGCGCACCGAAGTACTCGTCACCGAAGGTCACGTACTCGCCGTCGGGGGTGAACGCCGCGGAGTGCCA
>DATICF010000067.1:0-59013 GCA_035456965.1 Nocardioidaceae bacterium | reverse complement strand
GTGAACGACAGCTTCGTGCCGCCCTTGCCGTCGCCTGCCATGTTGGCCTGCTCGGAGGAGACCTCCGTGAAGTTCGACGGCGCGACGGTGGTCAGCGAGCCGACCATGGGGATCGGGACCTCGACCGTCTTGGTGACGGTGCCTCCGTTGCCGTCGTCGAAGGTGACCTCCTGCTCGGCGGCGGTCACGTTCTTGACGGTGAACCTGACCTCGAGCTTGCCCGACTCACCGACCACGTCACCGGGTTCGACCGGCTCGCCGTCGAGGAAGTAACGCACCCGCACGTCGAGCGGCAGGTCGCCCGTGTAGTCGCTGACCGTGCGCAGCCGCTCATTGCCGCTGACAGTCATCTCGGTGACCTGGGTCCCGTCCTCCACAGAGAATCCGCCGAAGCCGTCAAGGTTGCGAAGGCCGTCGGTTGCGATCGGGTTGCGGAGGTCGACGGTTCCCCGACCGGTCAGAGCCAGCTGCTCGTAGATCCGCTTGGTCTCGATTGCGCCTGTCGCGTCGGTGTAGACCTGCACGGTCTCGGTGTTGACGACCTGAACGTCGCCCTCTGCAGCGATGGCCGGGGCGGTGGACATGACGCCCACGACCAGCGTCGCCGCAGAGACTGCCGCTACGCGCAGCGGCACGTGGAAACGAGCGTTCACTTGGCGTTCTCCATCATCAGGTCGTCGAGGCTGGTGTTCTCGGCATCGTCCGTCGGCTTCGATGCGGCCCGGGGACGGGTCGGCGCCACGGACTGCTCCCCTCCCGGAGCGAACGCCGCGGCAGCCAGAAGACCGACCGCGACCGTGAGCAGCAGTGATGTCGCCGCGCTCAGTGAGGTCGACGCCACCTCGGGCGGGGCTGCGGCGTATGTGTACTCGTAGGCGCCGGCGAACGCGGCTGCACCCAGAAGGGTGGACCAGAGCGGGACACGTCCAAGCGTCAGCGCAGCGATCGCGACTGCCGCGACGACGACGAACGCGACCGCGACCGCACGCCCTCCGGCGCTGTCCGGAAGCAAACCAGCCCGCAGCAGATACCCGACCCAAGCGACAGAGAATCCGCCCGCGAAACCTGCAAGCCGCACGAGCGGCGAACGGTCGGGGACGAGGGCGATGACGCCCCCGAGAGCCACGCCCAGCAGGGCGACAGGCTCGAGATCGAGGTCGAGTCCAGCGCTCACGAAGACGACCAGCACAGCCGCGACGGTGAGCCCAAGCCCGACCAGCAAAGTTTTGCGCATGCTGGCGCGCTCCCTCCAAGAAAAGCGCCCGGATCAAGAGATCCCGGGCAGGCTTTGCTCCCTCCCTGGGGCAAGCCGAAAGGAACTATAACGGTGCAAGTACCCCAGAGCGGTAACAAGCGGGTCAAACTTCAGGACAGCCACACCTTGATGCCACTCTCGAGATCGGCCCCGGCGATCCCGTCCAAGGGTCGACGTCGCGCTGACTGGCCCCAGGTGCGCCCCACAATGTCACCGGCCGCACTGGCATGGGCATAAGGTTCGACACGAAACCCACAGGCTCGTCCCCGACCCAGACGGAGATCAAGCGGATGCTCGACAGCGCCGATCGCCGCCTTCCGACGTGGCTCGTCGGCAGCGGCGTCATCGCCGTCGCGATGGGGATCATGAACCTGAGCACCTACGGCTTCACCCTTATCGCCGCGCGGCTCCTCGGTCCCAGCGAGTACGGCGCCCTGGCCGCCGTCATGGGCCTGCTTCTCGTCGTGAACGTCGTCTCTTTGGGGCTCCAGGCCACCGGGGCACGACGAGTCTCCGCTGCTCCGGAGGAGCTGGGCCGCATCGAAGCAGACGTGCTCGCCGCGAGCTACAAGTCGGCTATCGGGGTAGGTCTTATCTGCCTGGTCAGCGTGCCTGTGGTGTCCACCGTGCTCCGGCTCGACAGCTGGCTTACAGCCGGGATGATCGCCCTGACCGCGATCCCCCTGACCATCATGGGCGGCCAGGCCGGGATCCTCCAGGGAGAGCGCCGTTGGCTGCCTCTGGCAGGCATCTACGTGGGCATGGGCCTGGGGCGGATCGCCTTCGGCACAGCGGCAATGGTGCTCGATCCCGACACGCTCGGCGCGATGACCGGCGTCGCGGTCGGTGCCGTGGTCCCGGTCCTGGTCGGCTCGGCGGCGCTCCACTACCGCTCACGCAGCTCCAGCGCCGAGGAGGCCGAGGCCAAACCAGCAGCCGAGCCAGGCCGCAGCCGCCGGGTCATCCGGGAGCTCGCCCACAACTCCCACGCCCTTCTTGCCTTCTTCGCGCTCTCCAACGTCGACGTCGTGATCGCACGGGTCATGCTCGACGACCATCAGGGCGGCCTGTATGCAGGTGGACTGATCCTCGCCAAGGCCGTCCTCTTCCTCCCCCAGTTCGTCGTAGTCGTCGCCTTCCCTTCAATGTCAGCGACCGAAGCGCGGACCAGCATGACGCTCAAGGCACTCGCGATGGTTCTCACGATCGGACTCGGCGCGACGTTGTTCGCCTGGCTCTTGCCAGAGCTCGCCGTGGCCTTCGTCGGCGGCACGGCCTACCGCGAGCTCACCTCGGTGATCTGGGGGTTCGCGGCCATCGGCACGATCTGGGCGATGATGCAGCTGCTGGTCTACAACGTCGTGGCGCGGCAGAGCAGGCGGGCGGTGCTCGTCGTCTGGGCCGGCCTGCTCGCGCTCGTGGCGATCTCCCCGACCGTCGACAGCATCACCTACCTGCTGACCATGGTCGTGGTCTTGGAGAGCGTCGTGCTGTTGGTCCTCGTCGCCCTCGGCAGCCGCCGCAGCGCCGTACCGGCGGACTTCGCTCAGGCCTGAGGCTGCCTTCGGTTGCCTACGCAGGCCCTGCCTCCACGGAAGTTCGCGTCAGTGCGCCGCCTCATGCCAGCTCCGGCCCGTGCCGACGGACACGTCGAGCGGGACGGTCAGCTCGGCCGCGGCGCCCATCTGTGCGCGCACCAGCTCCTCGAGCTGCTCACGCTCCCCCGGCGCGACCTCGAGAACCAGCTCGTCGTGCACCTGCAGCAGCATCCGGGAACGCAGTGACGAGTCCTTCAGTGCCCGGTCGACGTTGAGCATCGCGACCTTGATGATGTCGGCGGCCGAACCCTGGATCGGGGCGTTCAGTGCCATTCGCTCAGCCATCTCCCGCCGCTGCCGGTTGTCGCTGGTCAGGTCGGGAAGGTAGCGGCGGCGCCCCATGATCGTCTCGGTGAAGCCGCTGCGCCGAGCATCGTCGACGATGCCCGCGAGGTAGTCCCGCACACCGCCGAAGGTCTCGAAGTACTCGGCCATCAGCCCCCGGGCCTCGGCGGGCTCGATGCTCAGCTGCTGCGAGAGGCCGTAGGCCGAGAGACCGTAGGCAAGGCCGTAGTTCATCGCCTTGATCTTGGCGCGCATCTCCGGAGTCACCTCCGTCGCGTCGACGTCGAAGACTCGTGACGCCGTCACCGAGTGGAAGTCGCGCCCGGACCTGAACGCCTCGATGAGCAGGGCATCCTCCGACAGGTGCGCCATGATGCGCATCTCGATCTGGCTGTAGTCGGCCGTCATCAGCGACTCGTAGCCCTCACCGACCACGAACGCCTCGCGGATCCGGCGGCCCTCCTCGGTGCGCACCGGGATGTTCTGGAGGTTCGGGTCGGTGCTCGAGAGTCGTCCGGTTGCCGCAATCATCTGGTTGAACGTCGTGTGGATACGACCGTTGGGCTGGACGGTCTTGAGCAGGCCCTCGACGGTCTGGCGCAGCCTCGAGACGTCGCGGTGCCGTAACAGCGCGAGCAGGAAGGGGTGCTCGGTCTTGACGTAGAGCTGCTGCAGCGCGTCCGCGTCGGTCGTGTAGCCGGTCTTGGTGCGCTTGGTCTTGGGCATGTTCAGCTCGTCGAAGAGGACCACCTGCAGCTGCTTCGGCGAGCCGAGGTTGATCTCCTTGCCGATCACGTCGAACGCCTCGTCGGCTGCCTTCTTCACCTCCGCGGCGAAGTGCGCCTCCAGGGCTTCGAGCTGTTCGACGTCGACTGCGACACCGGTGCGCTCGAGCTCAGCGAGGACGTAGACCAGCGGAAGCTCGACGTCGGCGAGCAAGCGGGTGCCTCCGCGCTCCTCGAGCTCATCGTCGAGCGCTTCGGCGAGGTCGAGCACCGCTCGCGCCTGGAGCATCGAGGTGTCACCCGACGAGTCCTCACCGAGGCTGTCGAAGCTCAGCTGCCCGTCATCAGCCGCCTCCTGACGCAGCTCGCGCTTGAGGTAGCGCAAGGTCAGGTCGGCGAGATCGTAAGAGCGCTGGTCGGGCCGCGCCAGGTACGCAGACAGGGCGGTGTCGCGCTCGACCCCCCGCAGCTCCCAACCGCGGGCACAGATCGCGAGCATGGGTCCCTTCGCGTCGTGCAGCACCTTCGGGTACGCCGGATCGGCCAACCATCGGCCCAGCGCCTGGTCGTCCTCCGTGGAGACCTGCTCGACGTTGATCCATGCCGCGGTCCCGTCCGCCGCAGCGAGCGCGAGCGCGAAGACATCACCTGTGCCCGCACGCCACGATCCCTGCAGCTGAACGCCGACTCGAGCACCGGCGGTCGAGGCATGCTGCTTCAGCCAGTCGGCGACCTCGCCCGGCCCAAGCCGGACGCCCTGGACCTCGAAGCCCTCCTCGTCGATCTCCTCCTCGGACTCCAGGGTCTGGAAGAGACGGTCACGGAGAACCCGGAACTCCAGCCCGTCGAAGATCGTGTGCACCTCTTGGCGGTCCCAGGGCTGGACGGCCAGGTCCGTCGGCGTCGCGGTGAGGTCGAGGTCGCGCACGAGCGCGTTGAGGCGGCGGTTGCGGATCACGTCGCCGAGGTGCTCACGCAGTGAGTCGCCCGCCTTGCCCTTGATCTGGTCGGCGTGCGCGATCACGTTCTCGAGACCGTCGTACTGGTTGATCCACTTTGCGGCGGTCTTGGGGCCCACGCCTGGCACACCAGGCAGGTTGTCCGAGCTCTCTCCCACCAGGGCGGCGATCTCGGGGTAGCGAGCCGGCTCGACGCCGTACTTCTCCCGCACGGCCTCGGGGGTCATGCGCGCGAGGTCGGAGACGCCCTTGCGCGGGTAGAGCACGGTGCATGTGTCGCCCACCAGTTGGAGCGTGTCGCGGTCACCGGTGCAGATGAGAACTTCGAAGCCGTCTGCGACAGCCTGGGTCGCGAGGGTCGCGATCACGTCGTCGGCCTCGTAGCCCTCCTTCTCGACGGTCGCGATCCGGAGGGCAGCGAGCACCTCCTTGACCAGTGAGACCTGTCCCTTGAACTCGTCGGGCGACTTCGAACGGTTGGCCTTGTAGTCGGAGTATTCCGCCTGCCGGAAGGTCTCGCGCGACACGTCGAAGGCCACGCAGACGTGAGTCGGCTTCTCATCGCGCAAGACGTTGATGAGCATCGAGGTGAAGCCGTACACCGCGTTGGTCGGCTGCCCGGTCGTGGTCGAGAAGTTCTCGACCGGCAGGGCGAAGAAGGCTCGGTAGGCCAACGAGTGGCCGTCGAGGAGGAGCAAGCGGGGGCGCTGACCGGTTTCGGATGGCTGGTTCGACACGCGTCTGACCTTAGCCGTCCCCACCCCCTCCCGGTCACGGCCGGGCACGTCGACAGAATGTCGGTATGGAGCCACACACCCCGCCCACCACAGACACCCCCGAGCACGCGGAGTTCCTCAAGAACTTCCCGCTAGGAGACCTCAACGAGAAGATGGGGGTCGAGCTGCTCGAGGTCACCGCTGAGCGCGTGGTCGGCACGATGCCGGTCAAGGGCAACACCCAGCCATACGGTCTGCTCCACGGCGGCGCGTCGGTGGTCCTCGCCGAGAGCCTCGGGTCCGTGGGCTCGGCCATGCACGCCTACCCCGACCGTCTCGCGGTCGGTGTGGACATCAACGCGACGCACCACCGCTCGGCCCGCGAGGGCATCGTCACCGGGACGGCGACCGCGGTTCACCTCGGCCGTTCCTCGGCGTGCTACGAGGTGGTCATCACCGACGAGGAGGGCCGACGACTCTGCACATCACGCATCACCTGCGCGCTCGTTCCGGCCAAGAAGGACGGCTGAGGCGGCTCAGGAGTCCTTGGCCTGTGCCCGCCGCTGCTGCCGGCGCTGGGCCAGGACCGCTCCCACGCTGCGGTGGTTACGGCTCGACACGCGAGCACCGGGTGGTGGCTCGACCGGAAGCTTGGCCCGCAGGGCCGGCACGCTCGCTCCGCGCACGACCGCGATCTGGGTCAGGCCCAGCCGGGCCATGAAGCGGTTTGCGTCGCGAGAGTGCACCGAGGCGGCCGCGAGCAGGTGCGTGGTGTCCTTCTCCTCAGCCCAGGTGACCGCGGCCTCGACCAGCGCCTTGCCTACTCCGTGCCGCCTGTGACCCCCCAGGACGTGGAGGTGCGTGACGTGGATCGCGGTTTCGCTGTGGATAGGTGAGATGCCACCGCGGAGCAAGTGCGCGGCGCCCACGACCTTGCCGTCGAGAACCCCGACGAGCAGACGCTGGTCCGGGTCAGCGGCAATACGAGCCACGGCGTTTGCTGCCTCGACCTCGGGGGTCTGGCCCCCCGAGCGCTCGGCAGAGGTACGACGGAAGTCACCCCATACCGTCATCAGGGCCGCCGCGTCCGAGGGGACAGCGTCGCGTACCTGCACCGGGGAGCGAGACACGGGCAGACCTCTTCCAAACCAAGCCGAGAAAGACGATGAGCGCGTGCCGCGGCCAGACCGACCGAGACGGCCTACGGCTCGCCCCCGGTCCCCGTATCCGTACAAAACACGCGAGGTGGAAGATTACGCCCCGAGGTCGCATTTCGGTAGAGGAGGCTCCGTGTTCCCAGGGATCGGCACGCTCGTCAACGTCACGACCGTGCTCATCGGCGCGGTCCTCGGCGTGCTGGTGGGGCACAGACTGACCCAGCGCACCCGGGACGTGGTGACCGACGGCCTCGGGCTGGTGACGCTCCTGATCGCTGCGGTGTCAGCAGCCAGCATCACCGACCCCGCTTGGTCGGCAGCGGTCGGAGACAGCGCTCCGATGCTCATCGTGCTCGGGTCGCTCCTTGTCGGGGGCATCATCGGCTCGATCATGCGGATCGAGGACAGGCTCGAGGGGTTCGGTGCCTGGCTGCAGGCGCAGTTGCGTACCCGCGCAGGAGGGCGCGAGGAGAGTGCCGAGCGCCAGCGGTTCATCGAAGGCTTCGTGGCCAGCTCGCTGGTCTTCTGCGTGGGGCCGCTGACCATCTTGGGATCCATCAACGACGGCCTGGGCAACGGCCCTGACCAGCTGTTCCTGAAGTCCGCCCTCGACGGCTTCGCAGCAATCGCCTTCGCCGCCTCCTTCGGGTGGGGCGTGGCCGCGAGTGCGATCGCCGTGCTCGTCGTTCAGGGGTCACTGACGCTGCTGGGCGCCGCCCTGGGCGACATACTTCCGGACGCTGAGCTGGCCGCGCTGACCACGACGGGAGGGCTGATGCTCGTCGGGGTCGCACTGCGACTGTTGCGGCTCAAGGCGCTCCCGGTGGGCGACCTGCTTCCGGCGCTGCTCATCGCGCCGCTGTTGACGGCGCTCGTGGCGGCGTTCTGATCCGGCCGCGCTTTGCTCACGCTTCCGTCAGGCGGACCGAAGAGAAGGTCTCGTCACCGTAAAGATTGTGGCTCGACCGGCAGATAGCCTAGGGCGATCACCGCGAGGAGGGTCACAATGGGGCACGGTGTGATGGCGGACACAGGCTCGCTACACTCCCGAGTCGGTTACTGCCCGATGGCGACAGGAGACCCATGCACGTCCGCCTAAGACGAGCCACTGTGCTGATTGCACTTGCGCTCTCGATATTGATGTTGGGAGGGACGCCAGCACTGGCGTCTCCATCGGTCACGTCAGGGGGCAGCGGCCCAGGGTGCGCGCTCCCCGAGGCCACGGACGACGACACGATCTCCATCCTCGGGCGGATCTGTGACCGCCGGGAGACTCCCCAGGCCCCCGTGGAGGGTGTCGCTGTCACCGTCGAGAACTCTTCGGGCGACGTGATCGGAGAGGGCACAAGCGGGACGGACGGCACGTTCATCGTGGATCTGCCCGGGACGGCCATCGACAACCTGGGCAAGACCTTCACGGTGAAGCTCGACGAGGACTCGCTCCCAGAGGACACCTCTCCGGAGATCCTCTCGCGTGACGTCACGGTCAACCTCGACGTCGACCAGTCCGTCACCTTCCCGGTCGGCGCCGCCGAGGTCGGCTCCGGCACAGGCGCGCAGGCGCTCCAGCTGGTGGTGACCGGCCTCGTGTTCTCGGTCCTCCTCGCCATGGCTGCGCTCGGACTGTCCATGATCTTCGGCACCACCGGGCTCACGAACTTCTCGCACGGCGAGCTGATCACCTTCGGAGCACTCGTCGCCTACGCCGTGGACCAGCTCCCCGGCACGATCGGGATCGGTGGCGTGAACCTCACCGTGGTCGTGGCGATCCTCGTGGCGTTCGTCGTCTCCGGCGCCTTCGGCTGGCTCAACGACGCGGCCCTGTGGCGGCCGCTTCGACGAAGGGGCACCGGCCTGATCGCGATGATGATCGTCTCGATCGGTCTCTCGATCTTCCTGCGCAGCATCTACCAGTACGTCTCCGGCGCCCAGGCCCGGAACTACTCGCAGTACTCAGCCGTGACCCCCATGGAGATCGGTCCGGTCCTGGTCACCTCCAAGGACCTGATCGTGATCGGCCTCGGTCTGGCGGTCTTGCTCACCACCACCTCGCTGCTCCAGTTCACCCGAATCGGCAAAGCGACACGTGCGGTCGCGGACAACCCGCCGCTGTCGGCGGCCACCGGAATCAACGTCGAACGGGTCATCTCCGTGGTCTGGATCGGAGGCGTCGCGCTTGCCGGCCTCTCCGGCGCGCTCCTCGGTGTGACGCAGGGCTTCGACTACCAGATCGGTTTCAAGCTCCTGCTGCTCGTCTTCGCAGCGGTGGTGCTCGGCGGCCTCGGCACCGTCTGGGGAGCGATCGTCGGCGCCTTCATCATCGGACTGTTCACCGAGCTTTCGACGCTGCTGGTCCCTGCGGAGTTCAAGTTCGTGGGTGCCCTGCTCGTGCTCATCCTCGTCCTGCTGGTCAGGCCGCAAGGCCTGCTCGGGCGGGCCCAACGGATCGGCTGAGGGAGACACCATGGATCTGTCGAACATTCTCACCCTCTCGCTTCAGCAGGCGCTCGGTCCGACCGCCGTCATCTACGCCCTCGCAGCCATCGGCCTGAACGTCCACTTCGGCTACACCGGCCTGCTGAACTTCGGCCAGGCGGGCTTCATGATGGTCGCCGGGTACGCCATGGTCTCGATGTCGACGGTCTGGGGCTTGAGCCTGTGGTTGGGCGTCATCGTCGGGGTCTTGCTCACCGTCATCCTGGCGTTGCTCCTCGGTGTTCCGACCCTGCGGCTGAGGGCGGACTACCTGGCAATCGTGACGATCGCGGCCGCGGAGATCATCCGTCAGTCCATCAGCGCCGCCACGCTCTCCGACACCTTCGGCGGACAGGACGGTCTCACCGGCTTCATCGCCCCGTTCCGCGACCTCAACCCCTACAGTGGGCGGATCGGTATCCCGGGTCTGGTGACCTGGAGCGCCTTCGACTTCTGGGTGATGACGGTCGGCTGGATCCTGGTCGCGCTGTGCTGCCTGGTCGTGTTCCTGCTCATGCGCAGTCCGTGGGGGCGCGTTCTCAAGTCGATTCGCGAGGACGAGGACGCGGTGCGCTCCCTCGGCAAGAACGTCTACGCCTACAAGATGCAGGCATTGATCATCGGCGGTCTGTTCGGCGCCTTGGCGGGCTACATGACCGCCCTGCGATCGGCCTCGATCGGTCCGTCGTTCTTCGCCACCGACGTCACGTTCTTCGCCTACACCGTGCTGCTGATCGGCGGTGCCGCCCGTGTCCTCGGCCCGGTTGTCGGCTCCATCATCTTCTGGTTCCTGATCAGTGCCCTGGGCATCTTCTTCAGCCAGGCCACATCCGGCCCCGATCCACTCATCCCAGCCTCGATCATGACTCCCACGCAGGCCAGCCTGATGCGGTTCATCTTCTTGGGCCTCGGGTTGATGCTTCTCATGATTTTCCGCCCGCAAGGAATCTTCGGCGACCGAAGGGAGTTGGCGATCGATGCCCGCTGAGATGGTTTCCCCCTCAACCGAAACGACTTCGGTCGACGCCGCAGCAGCCCGACGCGCCTTGTCGGACGTCGACCACGAGCCGGGCGCCAAGAAGCCCGACCCCATCGTCGTCGCGGACAACGTCGTCCGCAGGTTCGGCGGCCTCACCGCTGTCGACGTCGAGCATCTGGAGATCCAGCGAGGTGTGATCACAGCGCTGATCGGGCCCAACGGTGCAGGCAAGACGACGTTCTTCAACTTGCTCACCGGATTCGACCGCCCGAACTCCGGTGAATGGTCGTTCAACGGCCAGAGCCTGAACAACGTCCCCGCCTACAAGGTGTCCCGCCTCGGGATGGTCCGGACGTTCCAGCTGACCAAGGTGCTGTCCAGGCTCACGGTTCTCGAGAACATGCGCGTAGGGGCCACTGGCCAGCGGGGAGAAGGGATCTTCTCCGCGATGTTCAAGTCTCTGTGGAAGAGCCAGGAAGGTTCCAACACCGAGAAGGCCGACGCGCTTCTCGAGCGTTTCCTTCTCATCAAGAAGCGCGAGGACTTCGCGGGCTCCCTTTCCGGCGGTCAACGCAAGCTCCTGGAGATGGCTCGCGCGCTGATGGCAGACCCGGAGCTGGTCATGCTGGACGAGCCGATGGCGGGAGTGAACCCCGCCCTGAAGCAGTCACTGCTCGGCCACGTCAAGTCTCTGCGCGACGAGGGTCGCACCGTGCTGTTCGTGGAACACGACATGGACATGGTGCGTGACATCTCCGACTGGGTCGTGGTGATGGCACAGGGCAAGGTGGTGGCTGAAGGTCCACCCGACGCCGTGATGGGTGACCAACGCGTCATCGACGCTTACCTCGGTGCCCACCACGACGCCGCCCTCACGTTCGACGAAGAGGAGCAGATCCTGGCCGAGGCGGCCAGGGAAGTCTTCACCGAGGCACCCCACGAGGAGAAGCCATGACTAGCGACATACCCGCAGACGGAAGCGGCGAGGAAGTCGCAGGCCGAGCGGATCATCTTCGCGCTGCTGAGGGCGCGGTTCTTCGCGCCGACGATCTCATCGCCGGCTACCTGCCGGGGGTGAACATTCTCAACGGGGCTGACCTCTACTGCCAGGAGGGCGAGCTGGTCGGCATCATCGGCCCTAACGGCGCAGGAAAGTCCACGCTGCTCAAGGCGCTGTTCGGTCTGGTCAAGATCCAGTCGGGAACCGTCCGCCTGAAAGGGGAGGAGGTGACGAACGAGCGCGCTGACCTCTTGGTGACCAAGGGAATCGGCTTCGTGCCGCAGACGAACAACGTCTTCCCGTCGCTCACGATCCAGGAGAACCTGGAGATGGGCGTCTACCAGCGGCCCAAGTCGTTCAAGAAGCGTTTCGAGTTCGTCGGCGACCTCTTCCCGGCTCTGATCGACCGTCGCGCCCAGCGGGCCGGCTCGCTCTCGGGCGGCGAGCGGCAGATGGTTGCGATGGGACGAGCTCTGATGATGGAGCCATCGGTCCTCCTGCTCGATGAGCCCTCCGCTGGACTCTCACCCGTGATGCAGGACGAGGTGTTCGTGCAGACCAGGCGCATCAACCGCGCCGGAGTCTCGGTGGTCATGGTCGAGCAGAATGCGCGGCGCTGCCTCCAGATCTGCGACCGCGGCTACGTGCTCGACCAGGGCCGCAACGCCTACACGGGCACCGGAAGCGAGCTTGCCCACGACCCCAAGGTGATTGAGCTGTACCTGGGCACCCTCGCCAAGGCCTGAGAACTCCGGATCTTCCGACAAGGAAGCCCGCCACCCCACGGGTGGCGGGCTTCTTCGTCTATAGACCCGGCCTCCTTGGTGCGCCTGTAAACGCCGAGGGCCCGGCCATGCCGGCCGGGCCCTTGGTGACGCTGAGCTTGCGTCAGTTGGTCTGCGGCACGACGCCGGAGACGTTGTCGATCATGTCGTAGGTGTTGCCCTTCTTGAACTCGTAGATGCCGTAGGTGCCGGAAACGAGACTGCCCGAGTCGGTCATGTCGGTGGGACCGCTCTTGCCCTGGTAGTCGATGTCCTCCCCGCCCTCGAGCAGGCCCACGCACTCCTCGTAGGTGGAGCACGGAGTCCCTTCGCGGGTGACGTTGACGATCTCGGAGCCGATGGCCTCGCCGGAGTCGTCGCCGGCAGCGACGGCCGCGAGCGCGCTGATGATCACCGCGTCGTAGCTCTCGGCGCCGTAGGTGAGGTCCTTGACGGACGGGTCCTCCTTGAGGCGGGCGATGAACTCCGGGTCGGGCTCAGCCGCACCCGGGGCGGTAGCCTTCACTCCGGCCAGGTCAAAGGACTCCGATGAGTAGTCGGCCAGGTTACCGTCCACGAAGTAGATCTGGATGTCCTGGGGTCCGATCCCCTTTGCGATCAGCTGGGGAATGATCTTCGTGGTCTCGTTGAACGCGACGAGGACGAGGGCATCCGGCTTCGACGCAGCGACCTTCGCGACCTCGGCGGTGTAGTTCTGCGCGTCGGCGGCGTAGAGCACGAACTCACTCACGGTGCCGCCGCGCTCCTCGACGACTTCCTGAACCCGCTCCGAGAGCCCCTCGCCGTAGAAGTCCTGGCGACCCATGATGGCAACGTTGTCGTGGCCGTCCTCGAGGACGAGGTTGGCCAGGATCTCGCCCTGGAGCACGTCGGACGGCGCTGTGCGGAAGTACAGCCCGTTGTCCTCGTAGGTGTCGAAGCCCGCTGCGGTGTTGGCCGGAGAGAACTGCACTACGCCGGCACCGGTGATCTTGTCGATCACGGAGACGGACACACCCGAGGCCGCCGCACCGACGATGACGTCGGCCTTGGCGTTCAGGAGCTTGTCGACCTCGGCGCCCGCGATGTCGGGAGTGCCGTCACCGGAGTCACCCTTGATGCCTTGGACAGGGTTGCCAAGCACACCGCCAGCGGCGTTGATGTCCTCGATGGCCAGATCCACACCCGCGAACTCCGGGGGGC
The DNA here is from genome assembly GCA_035456965.1 of Nocardioidaceae bacterium. GTDB lineage: Bacteria > Actinomycetota > Actinomycetes > Propionibacteriales > Nocardioidaceae > Nocardioides_C. Next base: position 45,897 of record DATICF010000067.1, on the reverse strand, counting down.
CGAGGAACGCAAGGTCACCCGTCTGCGGCAACAGGGTCCCGATGCGCATGGTTCCGTCACCCTTGGCGGCGGGCTCGCCGCCGTCCGGGCTCTCGGAGGTGGTCGGCTCACCGCCAGCGTCGGGTTCGTTGTCGGTGTCGCCGCCACAGGCGGTCAGCACAAGCGTCGCGGTCGCCAGAACAGCGGCAGCGCGCCAGGCTCGGGTTGGGCGAATCATGGAGCCTCCGTCGAAAGGGAGTATGCGGCTCTTGCCTGTCCCTGAGCCGGGCAGGAGTAACCGCGTCCTTATGTTGGAGCGAACCTAGCGTGCCCATCCGATGTGATCAGCGCCTCAGAGAGAAATGAACCCGGGTCGTTGCCATTTCGTGATCTGTGCGCCAAGCCATGTCCGATTCGTCCGATAAGACGGACTGGGGCTACACCGCTATGTCAGAAGCCAGCACCTGTCGGCGTCAGTCCGCGTGACCGCCCGCGATGTCTGGACCATGGGTGATGACGCCCTCCGCGACCTGGCGCATCGAGAGGCGTAGGTCCATGGCTGTCTTCTGGATCCATCTGAACGACTCGGGCTCGCTGAGCTCGAGCTGAGCCTGGAGCACGCCCTTGGCCCGATCCACCATCTTGCGGGTCTCGAGCCGCTCCGTCAGGTCTGCGACCTCGCTCTCGAGCATCGACAGTTCGGCGAATCGGCTGACCGCCATCTCGATTGCCGGCACCAGGTCGCTCTTGCTGAAAGGCTTCACGAGATACGCCATGGCACCGGCGTCGCGGGCACGCTCCACGAGATCGCGCTGGCTGAAGGCGGTGAGGATCACCACCGGCGCAATGCGCTGCTCGGCGATCCGTTGCGCCGCGCTGATGCCGTCGAGCTTGGGCATCTTCACGTCCAGGACGACGAGGTCTGGTCGCAGCTGCTCGGCCAGCTCGATGGCGCGCTCGCCGTCGCCTGCCTGGCCGACGACGTCGTACCCCTCCTCGCCCAACATCTCAGCAAGGTCGAGACGGATCAGCGCCTCGTCCTCGGCGATGACGACGCGGCGGGTCGGGGCGGTGCTCGTCTGCTCGGTCACGCGCGCAAGGCTAGTCGGGCAAGGGCGACACGCGCACATCGACGTGGGTGCGATCGGGTACGGTAGTCGCGCTCAGCGCCCCGGTATTCCAATCGGCAGAGAATGCGGTCTCAAACACCGTCCAGTGTGGGTTCGAGTCCCACCCGGGGCACATTGCCGCCTTGTGCACAAGGCACTCCGCCTGAGGCATTGATTGTCGGTGGCTGCTACGACGATGCCGTCATGTATCCGACAGCATTGCGGGTGGAGGAGATGCGTCTCCTGGACGAGGGCTGGTCACTCGATGCGGCCAGCGCGCGCCTCGGCGTCAGCCGTGCGGCCATCCGGGACTGGCGTGATCACGGGACTCTCCCTCGTGGGGCGCCTCGCCCTCTGCGCGCATGGGTGGCCCCTACACTCTCCCGCGTGATCCTCAGCGCCGACACACCGCTCCCCCATCGCCCCTCCAGGGTTGTCGTCAACGGAGGCTCCGGCGCGGGAAAGTCGACGCTGTCGCAGCAGATCAGCCGGATCCTCGGCCTGCCCTACACCGAGATGGACTCGCTCTTTCACGGGCCGGGCTGGACACCGAAACCCGACTTCGTCGAGGTCGTCGACTCCATCACGTCCGGGCCACGCTGGGTGTGCGAGTACCAGTACGACCCCGTCCGGCCCATGCTCGCCGAACGGGCAGATCTGGCGGTGTGGTTGGACCTCCCCCACCTGGTCACCATGTCGAGGGTCGCCCGACGCACGGCGATCCGACGAATCCGTCGCCAAGAGCTCTGGAACGGCAACATGGAGCCGCCGCTCCGGGAGTTCTTCACCGACCCCGAGCACGTCGTTCGCTACGCGTGGACCACCCGCCACGATCCGAGGGCGCGAGCACACGGGCTCCTCACCTCTCACCCCCACCTGCCCGTCGTACGCCTCAGGACGCCGCGCGAGGTCAACCGCTGGGTGAACGGCCCGCTCGCCGGAAGCTGAGCACGAGCCGCCCTCGGAGAGCCTGTCCGCTGGCCTCAGCGGGTGCGCCGGTAGGCGGGCGCGACCTCGTTGATCGCATCGCCCATGCGGTGCACCCGGAGCGCGTTCGTCGACCCCGGGATCCCCGGAGGACTGCCGGCGATGATCACCACCAGGTCGCCCTCCTTGACCCGCCCGATCTTGAGAAGCGCCTCGTCGACCTGCCTGACCATCTCGTCGGTGTGCTCGACGGGCGTGACCTTGAAGGTCTCGACGCCCCACGTGAGGGCGAGCTGGGAACGTACTGCGGCGACCGGGGTGAACGCCAGGATCGGGATCTCCCCGCGATGGCGGGCAAGGCGCCTGGCGGAGTCACCGCTCTGGGTGAAGGCGACGAGGTACTTCGCACCCACGCGCTCGGCGACCTCGGTCGCGGCCTTGGCGATGACCCCACTCTTGGTGCGCGGCTGCCAGTCGATCTCGTGCATCCGGTGCAGTGCCTGGCGCTCGGTTGACTCCAGGATCTTCGCCATCGTGAGCACCGCCTCGATGGGATACTCCCCGACGCTCGTCTCCCCTGACAGCATCACCGCGTCGGCCCCGTCCAACACAGCGTTCGCCACGTCGGATGCCTCGGCTCGGGTGGGTCTGGGGGCGGAGATCATCGACTCGAGCATCTGCGTCGCCACGATCACCGGCTTGGCGTTGCGGCGCGCCAGCTCGACGATCCTGGCCTGGATGATCGGGACGTCCTCGAGCGGGCACTCCACGCCGAGGTCACCACGAGCGACCATGAACCCGTCGAAGGCCTTGATGACCTCGTCGAGCTTCTCGATCGCCTGCGGCTTCTCGATCTTGGCGATCACCGGGAGGTAGATCCCCTCCTCGTCCATCACCGCCCGGACGTCCTCGGCGTCCTTTGCCGAGCGGACGAACGAGAGGGCGATGAAGTCGACGGTGAGGTGCAGGGCGAAGCGCAGATCCTCCTTGTCCTTCTCGGACAGCGCGGGCACCGAGACTGGCACGCCGGGGAGGTTGATGCCCTTGTTGTCGCTGACCGGCCCGGCCACGACGACGCGCGTCTCGACCTCGGTGCCCTCGACCTTGGTCACCTCGAGCCGGACCTTGCCGTCGTCGATGAGGACCGGGTCGCCAACCTCGACGTCCCCGGGCAGGCCGTCGTACGTCGTCGAGCAGACCTTGCCGTCGCCGGGGATGTCGCGTGTGGTGATCGTGAAGGTCGCGCCCTCGTCGAGCTCCACCGGCCCGTCGGCGAACCGGCCGAGTCGGATCTTGGGGCCCTGGAGGTCGGCGAAGATGCCCACCCCGTGGCCGGCGGCGTCGGACGCATCCCGGACCAGACGGTAGGACCGCTCGTGGTCGGCGTGCGACCCGTGACTCATGTTTAGCCGGGCGACGTCCATTCCGGCGTCCACGAGCTCGCGGATCCGGGTGGTGGTGGATGTGGCGGGACCGAGGGTGCAGACGATTTTGGCTCTACGCACGAATCGACCCTAGCGTCCGGCAGTTGATCGATCCAACCCGCGGCGGGGTGGTCCGAATGTTTACCAAGGGATGCAGCGATTTCGTCTCCTCCCATGGTGAATTCACCATTGGAGGAGACGAATCACCGACATACCTTGGTAATTGGTCGGCCCCGGCTTCAGACCACCAGCGGGCGCTCGGTGGGCAGGATCGGCGAGGGGAGGGTGGTCCCGCCGGTGAGGTACTTGTCGACCGCGGCCGCGGCGGCACGCCCCTCGGCGATCGCCCACACGATCAGCGACTGGCCACGGCCGGCGTCACCGGCGACGAAGACGCCGTCAACCGAGGACATGTAGGCGTCGTCGCGCGCGACATTGCCTCGGGCGTCGAGGTCCACGCCGAGCTGGGACACGAGGCCCTCCTGCTGGGGGCCGGTGAAGCCCATGGCGAAGAGCACCAGGTCGGCCGGGATCTCGTGCTCGGTGCCCGGGACCTCCTCGAACTTGCCGTCGCGCATCTGCACCTCGACCAGGCGCAGGGCGCGCACGTTGCCGTCGTCGTCGCCGAGGAACTCCTTGGTGGAGACGGAGTACACCCGCTCGCCACCCTCCTCGTGCGCCGAGGAGACCCGGTAGGTCATCGGGTACGTCGGCCACGGCTGGTTCGGGGGCCGCTCCTCCCCGGGCCGGGGCATGATCTCGAGCTGGGTGACCGACTTGGCCCCTTGGCGGTGGGAGGTCCCCAGGCAGTCCGCGCCGGTGTCGCCACCGCCGATAATCACCACGTCCTTGCCGGTCGCGGTGATCTGCTCCTCGACCTCGTCGCCGAGCGCGACCCGGTTGGCCTGCGGGAGGAACTCCATCGCCTGGTGGATGCCGTTGAGCTCACGCCCCGGAGCGGGCAGGTCCCGCGCGACGGTCGAGCCCACGGCGAGCACCACCGCGTCGTACCGGTCGCGCAGCTGCTGGCCGGTGAGCGAACTGCCGACGTCGACACCCGCGCGGAAGATGGTGCCCTCCCGCTTCATCTGGTCGAGCCGCCGGTCGAGGTACTTCTTCTCCATCTTGAACTCGGGGATGCCGTAGCGCAGCAGGCCGCCGATACGGTCCGCGCGCTCGTAGACCGCCACGGTGTGGCCGGCGCGGGTCAGCTGCTGCGCGGCGGCCAGCCCCGCGGGTCCCGAGCCGATCACCGCGACCGTCTTGCCGGTCAACCACTCGGGCGGTTGGGGCCGGACGTAGCCGGAGTCCCACGCCTTGTCGGCGATCGCGACCTCGACGTTCTTGATGGTCACCGGGTCCTGGTTGATCCCGAGCACGCAAGCGGTCTCGCAGGGCGCAGGACAGAGGCGGCCGGTGAACTCGGGAAAGTTGTTGGTCGCGTGCAGGCGCTCGATCGCGCCCTCCCAGTCATCGCGCCAGACCAGGTCGTTCCACTCAGGAATGATGTTGCCGAGCGGGCAGCCCTGGTGGCAGAACGGGATCCCGCAGTCCATGCAGCGGCCCGCTTGGGTGTTGATGATCGGCAGCAGCGACCGGCCGGCGCCGTCGGGGTAGACCTCGTTCCAGTCCTTGACCCGCTCGTCGACGGGCCGCCGCGACGCGGCCTCGCGGCCATTCTTGAGGAATCCTCTGGGGTCAGCCATGGAGAGCCTCCATCATCTTCGTCGCAGCCTCGTGCTCGGTGAGGCCCTCCTCGAGCGCCTCCGCCCGGGCCTCCAGCACTCGCTTGTAGTCGCTCGGCATGACCTCGGTGAATCGCTCGAGTGATGCGGGCCAGTCCTCCAGCAGCCGTTGCGCAACGGCGGAACCGGTCTCCTCCGCGTGCCGGCGTACGGCCTCCTCCAGCTCCTTGGCGGCGTCGTCCACGACCGGACGCAGCTCCACGAGCTCCGGGTTGACCCGACCCTCGTCGAGGTCGAGCACGAACGCCACGCCACCGGACATGCCCGCGGCGAAGTTGCGACCCGTCGGACCGAGTACGACGACCCTGCCGCCTGTCATGTACTCGCACCCGTGGTCGCCGACCCCCTCGACCACCGCGAGGGCACCGGAGTTGCGGACGCAGAAGCGCTCGCCGACCTTGCCGTTGATGAACACCTCGCCCGACGTCGCTCCGTAGCAGATGACGTTGCCGGCGATGATCTGGTCCGCAGCCTCGAAGCCCGCGGCGCGATCGGGTCGCACCACGATGCGGCCCCCGGAGAGGCCCTTGCCGACGTAGTCGTTGGCGTCCCCCTCGAGGCGGAGCGTGATCCCGCGCGGGACGAAAGCGCCGAAAGACTGGCCGGCCGAGCCGGTGAAGGTCAGGTCGATCGTGCCGTCGGGGAGGCCGGCGGCCTTGTAGCGCTTGGTGACCTCGTGACCGAGGATCGTGCCGACCGTGCGGTTGACGTTGCGGATCTCGACCTGGGCCCGCACCGGCTCGCCGCGTTCGAGGGCGTCCTCGCACAGCTCCACGAGCTTGTTGTCGAGCGCCTTGTCGAGACCGTGGTCCTGGCCCGTCGTGTTGCGCCGGGAGGTGCCCTCGGGCAGCGCCGGCACGTGCAAGATCGGCGCCAGGTCGAGCCCCGATGCCTTCCAGTGGTCGACCGCCTTGGTCACGTCGAGCATCTCGGCGTGACCGATCGCCTCGTCGAGGGAGCGGAAGCCGAGCTCGGCGAGGTACTCGCGCACCTCCTCGGCGATGTACTCGAAGAAGTTGACCACGAACTCCGGCTTGCCGGTGTAGCGCTCCCGGAGCACGGGGTTCTGGGTGGCCACGCCCACGGGGCAGGTGTCGAGGTGGCAGACCCGCATCATGATGCAGCCCGAGACCACCAGCGGTGCGGTCGCGAAGCCGAACTCCTCGGCCCCGAGCAGCGCCGCGACGATCACGTCGCGCCCCGTCTTGAGCTGGCCGTCGGTCTGCACCACGATCCGGTCACGCAGACCGTTGAGCAGCAGGGTCTGCTGGGTCTCGGCGAGGCCGAGCTCCCACGGGCCACCCGCGTGCTTGAGGGAGGTCAGCGGCGATGCGCCGGTGCCGCCGTCGTGGCCCGAGATGAGCACGACGTCGGCGTGCGCCTTCGACACACCCGCAGCGACCGTACCCACACCCACCTCGGCGACGAGCTTGACGTGGACCCGCGCCGACGGGTTGGAGTTCTTCAGGTCGTGGATCAGCTGGGCCAGATCCTCGATCGAGTAGATGTCGTGGTGCGGCGGTGGGGAGATCAGTCCCACCCCCGGCGTACTGTGCCGGGTCTTGGCCACCCACGGGTACACCTTGTGGCCGGGCAGCTGGCCGCCCTCGCCGGGCTTGGCGCCCTGCGCCATCTTGATCTGGATGTCGTCGGAGTTGGTGAGGTACTCCGCAGTCACCCCGAAGCGACCCGAGGCGACCTGCTTGATCGAGGAGCGCCGCTCGGGGTCGTACAGACGGTCGGAGTCCTCGCCGCCCTCACCGGTGTTCGACTTGCCGCCGAGCCGGTTCATGGCGATCGCGAGGGTCTCGTGGGCCTCCTTGCTGATCGACCCGTAGGACATCGCACCGGTGGAGAATCGCTTCACGATCTCCGAGACCGGCTCGACCTCCTCGATCGGAATCGGCTGCCGGTCGCTCTTGAAGCCGAACATCCCGCGCAGCGTCATCAGCCGCTCGGACTGGTTGTCGACGCGCTCGGTGTACTGCTTGAAGATGTCGTACCGGCCGGTGCGGGTCGAGTGCTGGAGCCTGAAGACAGTCTCCGGGTCGAACAGGTGCGGCTCGCCCTCGCGGCGCCACTGGTACTCGCCGCCGATCTCGAGCGCGCGGTGTGCCGGCGGCAGGCCGTCGACCGGGTAGGCCTTGCGGTGGCGCCGCGCGACCTCCTCGGCGACAGTCTCGATGTCGATGCCACCGAGCTTGCTGACGGTACCGGTGAAGTACCGGTCCACGAGCGCCTGCGACAGGCCGACCGCCTCGAAGATCTGGGCGCCGGTGTACGACGCGACCGTCGAGACGCCCATCTTGCTCATCACCTTGAGGACGCCCTTGCCGAGCGACTTCACGAGGTTCTTGACGGCCTTCTCGGGGTCGATGTCGACGAAGTACCCGTCGCGGGCGAGGTCCTCGACGGTCTCCATCGCGAGGTAGGGGTTCACCGCCGCGGCGCCGTACCCGATGAGCAGCGCGACGTGGTGCACCTCGCGCACGTCACCGGCCTCGACGATGAGGCCGACCTGGGTGCGGGTCTTCTCGCGCACCAGGTGGTGGTGCACCGCGCCCGTGAGCAGCAACGAGGGGATCGGCGCGAGGTCAGCGGTGGAGTGCCGGTCGGAGAGCACGATGATCCGGGCGCCGTTGGCGATCGCCTCGGACACCTCGGCGCAGATCTCGTCGATGCGCCGGGCGAGTGCCTCTCCCCCGCCCTCGACCTCGTACAGGCCGCGGGCCACGTGGGTGATGAAGCCTGGCAGGTCCCCGTCGCGGTTGATGTGGCGGATCTTGGCGAGCTCGTCGTTGTCGATCACGGGGAACGGCAGGACGACCTGCCGGCACGACGCCGGCGTCGGCTCGAGGAGGTTCGCCTCAGGTCCGATCGTGCCCTGCAGCGAGGTGACGAGCTCCTCTCGGATCGCGTCGAGCGGCGGGTTGGTCACCTGCGCGAACAGCTGGGTGAAGTAGTCGAACAGCAGCCGCGGCCGGTCCGACAGTGCCGCGATGGGAGTGTCGGTGCCCATCGAGCCGATCGGCTCGGCACCGGTCCTGGCCATCGGCGTGAGGATGACCCGCTTCTCCTCCTCGGAGTAGCCGAAGATCTGCTGGCGGCGGGTCACCGAGGCGTGCGTGTGCACGATGTGCTCACGCTCGGGAAGGTCGTCGAGGTGGATGAGTCCCGCGTGCAGCCACTCGTCGTAGGGGTGGTCCGCCGCGAGCTCGGCCTTGATCTCCTCGTCCTCGATGATCCGGTGCTCGACGGTGTCGACGAGGAACATGCGACCGGGCTGCAGACGACCCTTGCGTACGACGGTCGCCGGGTCGATGTCGAGGACGCCGACCTCGGAGGCCATCACGACCAGGCCGTCGTCGGTGACCCAGTAGCGGCTGGGTCGCAGTCCGTTTCGGTCGAGGACGGCACCGATCTGGGAGCCGTCGGTGAACACCACCGCGGCCGGGCCGTCCCACGGCTCCATGAGTGAGGCGTGGAACTCGTAGAAGGCGCGCCGCTGCTCGTCCATCTCGGCGTGGTTCTCCCACGCCTCCGGGATCATCATCAGCACCGCGTGGGGCAGCGACCGGCCACCCATGTGGAGCAGTTCGAGGACCTCGTCGAAGGAGGCGGAGTCCGAGGCTCCCGGGGTGCAGATCGGGAAGAGCCTCTCGAGGTCCCCCGAGATGAGGTCGCTCTTGAGGAGGGCCTCGCGTGCGCGCATCCAGTTGCGGTTGCCCATGACGGTGTTGATCTCGCCGTTGTGGGCGATGAACCGGAACGGGTGGGAGAGCGGCCAGCTCGGGAAGGTGTTGGTGGAGAAACGCGAGTGGACGACGCCGACCGCTGACTCCATCCGCTCGTCGCGCAGGTCGGGGTAGAAGTTGTCGAGCTGGTCGGTGGTGAGCATGCCCTTGTAGGCGATGGTGCGCGACGACAGCGTCGGGAAGTACACGTCGGTCTCGCGCTCGGAGCGCTTGCGGAGCACGAACGCGAGGCGCTCGAGGGCCATACCGACCATGCGACCGCTGGAGGCGGTGACGAAGAGCTGGCTGAACGTGGGCATCACGCTTTGGGCGGTCGCGCCCAGGATGTCCGGCTCGACCGGGACCTCGCGCCAGCCCAGGACGTTCAGACCCTCCTCAGCGGCTATCTCCTCGATGCGCGCCCGGGTCTTCGCCACGTGCTCGGCGTCCCCCGGGAGGAACGCCGTGCCCACTGCGTAGCTGCGTGCAGGAGGGAGCTCGAAGTCGACGACGGCCCGGAAGAACTTGTCCGGCACCTGGAGGAGGATGCCCGCACCGTCGCCGGAGTCCGGCTCGGCACCCGTCGCCCCACGGTGCTCGAGGTTGCGCAGGGCGGTGATCGCCTTGGCAACGATGTCGTGGCTGGCAACGCCGGTCAGGGTTGCGACGAAGGCCACACCGCACGCGTCGTGCTCGTGGAGTCCGTCGTAGAGCCCCTGGGGCGGCGGGAATGCTTGCATGAGGCACTCTCCCGTCGTCGTCGTGACACCGGCACAACGAGTGTTGCGGCGGTCGTCATGGGTGCATGAGTGCGCGGGACGGCATTGGCCCAGGCGGAAACAAGAGCGTACAACATGCCCGCGCCCCGAAGACCACCCACCGAGATGCATAAATCACATGCCGGACAGGTACGGACAGCGTTTGAATCTCGTCCCCATGGGGTAAGGCCGCCGGACGGATTCCCTAGCCCAGGTTGGCGCCCACTGCCGCGCCGATCCCGTAGGTCAAGGCAGCCGCTGCGGCCCCGAGAAGCACCTGCCGGGCACCGCCGTAGACCCACGACCTGGTGGTCACCTGGGTGACCACCGCCCCCGCTCCGAACAGTGCCACGAGCGTGATCGCGAGACCCGGGAGCAGAGTGTTCGCCCCGAGCAGGTAGGGCAGAAGCGGGACGAGAGCACCCAGTGCGAAGGCCAGGAACGACGACCCGGCAGCCAGCGTCGGCGAGGCGAGCTCATGAGGGTCGACACCCAGCTCCTCGCGGGCGTGCACCGCCACGGCAGTGTCGACGTCACGATGGATCTGTCGCGCGACCTCGAGGGCGACCTCCTCGTCGATGCCCTTGTCGACGTACATCCTGGCGAGCTCGCGCTGTTCGCCCTCGGGGTTCCTGAGGATCTCGACCCGTTCCTTCTCGATCTCCCGCGCGGCTGCCTCGGACTGGCTGGCAACAGAGGTGTACTCCCCCACGGCCATCGAGAAGGCTCCCGCAGCGAGCCCTGCGAGGCCGGCGAGGACCACAGCGGTCGAGGTGTCGGCGCCGCGCGTGCCACCGGCGACGCCGGCGATGAGGGCGACGTTCGAGACGAGGCCGTCACTGGCCCCGAACACCGCAGGTCGAAGCCACCCTCCGGTGACATCGGGGTGCTCGTGGTTGATGATCGGGACGTGAGGGTCGCGGGTGCTCATGCGCCCAAAATTATCCGTCCGCGCCCCCGAAATCACCAAAGGAAAGGCTCACCTGACCTGCGCCCCCGCTTGATCTGTCGGCCGGGGCTGCGCTCAGCGGTCGCGCGGCGCCCCGGTGTCCCGACTGCCTGAGGTGTTCTCGGTCGTGGTCTCGTCCTCGCCCTTCTCACCCTCGACCTTCTCACTCTCGGCCGGCGCAGCCTCCTCGGCCGCGCCGTCTTCACCCTCCGGTGCGGGCTTCCCTTCGCCGGTCGAGGTCTCGTCCTCGACCCCGTCGCGGAACACCGACTCCTCACGTCCCGGGTGGCGCCGCCAGGACCAGACGAAGTACGCCGCCGCCGCGAGGAACAGCACGATCGAGGTCCAGACGTTCAAGCGCAGACCGAAGACGTCGTTCATCTGGACGGCGTCGATGCGAAGGTACTCGATCCACCCGCGCCCCGCCGTGTAGCCCATGACGTACAGGGCGAAGGCACGGCCGTAGCCGAGCCGGAAGCGGCGGTCAGCCCAGATCACGAGCCCCGCGACACCGAGGTTCCAGACGAACTCGTAGAGGAAGGTGGGGTGGAAGGTCTCGACGTCGCCGTAGCCCTCGGGGCGATGCTCGGGGTCGATCTCGAGGCCCCAGGGCAGGGACGTCGGACGGCCGAAGAGCTCCTGGTTGAACCAGTTGCCCCAGCGGCCGATGGCCTGCGCGATCGCGATGCCCGGTGCGAGAGCGTCGGCGAGCGGCGGGAACTTCACGCCCGCCCGCCGGGCACCGATCCAGGCGCCGAGCGCGCCGAGAGCGACGGCGCCCCAGATGCCGAGTCCGCCCTGCCAGACGTAGAGGGCGGTGACCGGGTCGCGACCCTCGCCGAAGTACAGCTCATAGTCGGTGATCACGTGGTAGAGCCGACCACCGACCAGACCGAACGGGACCGCCCAGATCGCGATGTCGCCGACCTGGCCGGGCTTGCCGCCACGGGCCACCCAGCGCTTCTCACCGAGCCACACCGCGACGACGACGCCGAGGATGATGGCCAGGGCATAGGCCCGGAGCGGGAACGGACCGAGGTACCAGACGCCCTGTTCCGGGCTCGGGATAGAGGCAAGGATCACGACGCAGGGCTGCTTTCTGTCTCGTCCAGGAGTGCCGAGATGTCCTCGGCCAGGTGGGCGGCGGGAGTGCCCTCGGTCCACACGATGGGCGAGCGGTCCCGGTCATCGACGGCCACGATCTGGGTGCCGTGGGCCACCTCGTAGCCGCCTGAGGGCATCTTCGCACCCTCCTCGATCGCCACGCCGAGCTCGTTCGCGACCATCACGATCTTGTCGAGGTCCCCGGTGAGTCCCTCGAACTCCGGGTTGAACCGGTCGAGGTACTCCCGCAGCGTTGCCTCGTCATCCCTCGAGGGGTCGCTGGTGACGAAGAGGACGTCCACCTTGTCCTGGTCCTCGGGATCGAGCCTGGTCACCGCAGACGCGATGTCGGACATCACGATCTGGCAGATGTCGGGGCAGTGCGTGTAGCCGAAGAAGACCAGCGTCAGCGGAGCCGTGGTGTCCTTCGTCAAGGAGAAGTCGGAGCCGTCGGTTGCAGTCAACGTGGTCTCGGGCACGACGTACTGGTCGGTGAGCACCGCCCCGTGCTTCCCGTCGGGGTTGGTCTCGGTGAACGCCGACGTCGGCGAACCGGACTCTGCTCCACCGCAGCCGGCGAGAACGGCCACCGTCGCGGCAGCGAGCATCGCGGCAGCGCGGCGCCGCCGCAGGTGCGGACGTTCAGGCACGGCGGACACCGTCGGCCAGTTCCCGGGTCAAGGCGGCGAGTGACTCGAGCCCGGTACGACGGTCGGCGCCGGCGTCGAGGATCCGGCGCACGAAGGCCGATCCGACGATCACGCCGTCGGCGTAGCCCGCGACCTCGGCTGCCTGGTCCCCTGTCGAGACGCCGAGCCCGACCCCGATCGGGAGGTCGGTGACCTCGCGGGTGCGGGTCACGAGGGGCCCGGCCAGAGCGCTCGTGCTCGTCCTGGCCCCGGTCACTCCCATGACCGCCGTGGCATAGACGAAACCCCTGCACGCCTCGACGGTCATCTTCAGCCGGGCGTCGGTCGACGACGGCGCGACGAGGAAGATCTTGTCGAGGTCGTGGGCGTCCGCGGCAGCCACCCACTCCGCGGCCTCGTCCGGCACCAGGTCGGGTGTGATCAGACCGGACCCGCCCGCCGAGGCCAGGTCGGCGGCGAACCGCTCGACGCCGTACCTCTCGACAGGGTTCCAGTAGGTCATGACGACGACCTTCGCCCCGGTCTCGGCGACCGCCTCGACCGTGCGGAGAACGTCCGCCGTGCGCACGCCGCCTTCCAGGGCGCGCTGAGCGGCCTCCTGGATCGTCGGTCCGTCCATGACCGGATCGCTGTAGGGCAGGCCCACCTCGATCACGTCACACCCGGCCTCGACCATCGTGCGCATCGCCTCGGTGGAACCCTCGACGTCGGGGAAGCCGGCCGGAAGGTACCCGACGAGGGCCGCGCGCCCTTCAGCGCGGGCGGCCTCGAAGACCGGACGCGTGGAGCTCACAGCTGGACCTCCCCGGAGCCCTCGCCTGCCGCGTGGACCGGGCCTGATCCGGCTGCATCGTCGGGACGCGCCTCGCCGAGGCCGAACCACTCGATCGCGGTGCCCATGTCCTTGTCGCCGCGGCCGGAGAGGTTCACGACGATGACGGCCTCCGGGCCGAGCTCCTTGGCCAGGTCCATCGCCCCCGCGATCGCGTGAGCGGACTCGATGGCGGGGATGATCCCCTCGGTGCGGGCGAGCAGACCCATCGCGTCCATCGCCTGGGCGTCGGTGACCGGGCGGTACTCGGCACGGCCGGTCTCTGCGAGCCAGGCGTGCTCAGGTCCGACCCCGGGGTAGTCGAGGCCCGCGGAGATGGAGTGCGACTCGACGGTCTGGCCGTCGTCGTCCTGGAGCACATAGGTGCGCGCCCCGTGCAGGACACCCACCTGGTGGGCCCAGATCGTGGCAGCGTGACGCGTGGTCTGGACCCCGTCGCCGGCGGCCTCGAAGCCGTACAGACCGACCGACTCGTCCTCGATGAACGCCTCGAACATCCCGATCGCGTTCGACCCGCCGCCGACGCAGGCCGCGACCGCATCGGGTAGCCGACCGACCAGCTCCTGACACTGGATCTTCGTCTCGTCGCCGATGCCGCGGCAGAAGTCGCGCACCATGGCGGGGAAGGGGTGTGAGCCGGCGGCCGTGCCCAGCATGTAGTGGGTGTTGTCGACACTGGCGACCCAGTCGCGCAGGGCCTCGTTGATCGCGTCCTTGAGAGTCCGCGAACCGGACTTCACGGCCACCACCTCGGCGCCGAGGAGGTGCATCCGAGCGACGTTGAGCGCCTGCCGCTGCGTGTCGACCTCGCCCATGTAGACCACGCAGTCCAGGCCGAGGTAGGCACAGGCGGTCGCGGTCGCCACACCGTGCTGTCCGGCGCCGGTCTCAGCGATCACCCGGGTCTTGCCCATGCGCCGGGTAAGCAGTGCCTGCCCCAGGACGTTGCGGATCTTGTGCGCCCCGGTGTGGTTGAGGTCCTCGCGCTTGAGGAGGATACGGGCGCCCGCGACCTCGCTGAGCTTGGTGGCGTCGTACAACAGGCTCGGCGTCCCGGCGTACTCCCTGAGCATGCGCTGGAACTCGTCGGTGAACGCCGGGTCGGCCATGGCGTCCCGCCAGGCGGCGGTGAGCTCGTCGTGCGCGGCGATCAGCGCCTCGGGCATGAACCGGCCGCCGAACCGGCCGAAGTGGCCGGTCTCGTCGGGAAGTGCAGACATGGGTGCGCGTGCTTTCAGTTGCGGTGCTTGAGGGCGGGGTGAGCGCCCGCGGCGACGAGGTCGGCGACCGCGCTGCGCGGGTCCTTCCCCTTCACCAGCGTCTCCCCCACCAGGACGACGTTCGCGCCCTGCTTGGCGTAGTCGAAGACGTCGTGCGGACCTCGGACACCGGACTCGGCGACCCGCACCACGTCATCGGGGATACGGGGGGCCAGCCTGGCGAAGGTGTCCCGGTCGACCTCGAGCGTCTTGAGGTTGCGGGCGTTCACACCGATCAGTGTGGCGCCGGCGTCCAAGGCCCGATCGACCTCCTCCTCGTCGTGCACCTCGACCAGCGGCGTCAGCCCGATCGACTGGGCCCGGTCGATGAGGCACTCCAGAGCGTTCTGCTCGAGTGCGGCCACGATCAGCAGGGCGAGATCGGCGCCGGCGGCGCGGGCTTCCCACAGCTGGTAGGAGGTAACGATGAAGTCCTTGCGCAGCACGGGGATCTGTATTGCCGCCCGCACGGCGCGCAGGTCGTCGAGGCTTCCACCGAAGCGTCGCTGCTCGGTGAGCACGCTGATTGCGGCGGCACCGCCGGCCTCGTAATCCACTGCCAGCGCGGCGGGGTCGGCGATCTCGGCCAGCGATCCCCTGCTCGGGCTCGACCGCTTCACCTCGGCGATGACGCTGACGCTCTCGCCGCGAAACCTCGGCATCGGGTCGAGCGCCTCAGGAGCCCGGCGCGCGGCTTCCTTGACCTGGTCCAGGGGTACGGCGGCCTCGCGCTCGGCGAGGTCGACGCGGACGCCGTCGACGATCTCGTCGAGCACGGACATGAGGAACCTCGCAGGGCAGTCGGGACTTCTCGGGTCTCTAGACTCTCACGGTGGGCCCGACCCCGCCGTGGGGAGGTCCGGATTGAGAGCGAGGTCGACTGAAGCAATGAGCTACCCACCCGAGCCACCCCCACCCGGACCCGGCTACCCGCCCGGGTACGGACCCGGGTACGGACCCGGCTACGGACCCGGCTACGGCGGGCAGGCGTTCACACCGACCAACGGAAAGGCAACCGCCTCCTTGGTGACGGGGATCGCCTCGCTGGTGCTGTCCTGGTGCTGCGGTCTGGGCCTGGTCGGCATCGTCGCGATCGTGCTGGGAGTCAAGGCTCGCAAGGAGATCGCGACGAGCGGCGGGAGCCAGCAGGGTGAGGGGATCGCCTTGGGCGGGATCATCACCGGCGCGATCGCCGTGGTGCTCGGGGTGCTGATCCTGGTGATCATCGCCTTGGCCCTGGTCAGCGGCGTCCAGTTCGACGCCAACACGAACTACGGCACCGAGCTCTGAACTTGCCCGTCGTGTCGCGGCTGCGGTCCTCGCGATGACACGAGCCTCGCGATAGCGTCATGCGCGTCTGCCCCGGCCTCGAGAGGAAGATCCCTTGAGCTACACCCCGCCGCCACCGCCACCACCGCCCGGGAGTGGCGGCTACGCCACCCCCCAGACCAACCAGAAGGCGCTGTGGTCGATGATCCTCGGCATCTTGTCGCTGGTCTGCTGCGGCCTGCTCGCGGGCATCCCGGCCCTGATCCTCGGCAACTCCGCGCAGAAGGAGATCGCCGCGTCCGGCGGTGCTCAGACCGGCGCGGCGATGGCCAAGGCGGGTGTGATCCTCGGCTGGATCTCCATCGTCTTCAGCATCATCGGCATCATCTACGCGATCACGGTCGGCGGCTTCACGAACGGCCTGTAGAGCAGCAGCCTCGCACGAAGAAGGCCCCGACCAGCACGGTCGGGGCCTTCTCCTTTGACGATCGAGAACTCGCTCAGGGAGTGAGCCACTCCAGACCGGGAAGGTTTCTCACGACCCAGAAGGCCAGTGCCACAGCGCCGAACGCCGACGCCCAGAGCACTCCTCTGCGGTTGTCCACAACTCGGCGCACGCCCCGCCAGCGGTCGGTGAGCCACCGCGTCCACAGGATGAGCAGGAGCGGGATCGACCCGACGAAGAGCAGGTTGCTCGAGGCCGCGGCGGCGAAGTCGCCATGCGTGAGGTCGTTGACGGCTCGCAGGCCTCCACAGCCGGGACAGTAGGTGCCGGTGAGGACCAGCCACGGGCAGAAGAGGTAGCTCCCGGTCTCGTGCGGGTCACGCAGGTGCAGCACCACGCTCGCACCGAGGACGGCGCCCGCCAGAAGCACCGGCGCGGTGAGCCGCTCCTGGCGACTGCCGGAGCGGAGGTCCTCGACGACCGTGGCCATGGGCTCAGCGGCTTGCCGGGGTGGCGCCCATGCCCATCTTGGCCATGATCGCTCCGGCGATGACGCCAACGGGCTGGAGTGCGACACCGATCCAGAAGAGGAGCATCTCGCCGATGACGAGGCCGATACCTCCCACGACGAAGCCGATGAGCATCAGCGTTACGCCGGTCCAGGCTGCTGGGGTGTTGCCGTGGTGAGCCATCGTGGGCAGGTCTCCTCGTGACACGGGGTGAGCGGGCTGGGCGCCACGTGCGTCGCGGCGCCTCAGTGCATTCTAGGAGGTCGGGTCCCGACCCTCGTCCAGCGCCCGCCACATGTCCTCGTCGGTCGCCGGCGTCGGGCGTGCAGACGGCGCGTCGTACTTGGTGCCCATGGCCGGCCACTTGGGCGCCCGGGCAACGGCGACGGCGAAGGCAGCGGAGGTCACGGCGCTTCCGAGCGCCGCGAGGTAGTACCAGGCCGAGAGGGTGGTCTCGAAACTGTCACCGCTGGCACCACGCGCCACGGCGGCCGCGGCCGCGTCGTCCTGCACCGCACCGTAGCCCAGCGCGACGCTGAGCAGGGCGCCGATCGAGGCGACCAGGCCGACAAGGGCGACCAGGCGACGCACGCGCCCACGCATGACCAGCACCAGGCCCCATGCCGCGAGGGCGACCAGCGCCGAGGCGGCGACGAGCGGCTGGGACTCCGCACCGGTGACGGAGGCGTCGACCTTGATACCGGCGGCGTCACCCGTGGTGGTGGCCCAGACGCGAGACCCGGCGACCGCGGCTAGGCCTCCCCCGCCGAGCCCAGCGAGAACCGCGGGAGCGTAGGAACGGTCCCTTTCACGGCGGGGCTTCGAGGACTCAGACATCGGCCTCGGTGAGCAGGTCGCTGTCGAAGCACGTCCGCGTGCCGGTGTGGCAGGCCGGCCCTTCCTGGTCGACCTTGACCAGGAGGGCGTCGCCGTCACAGTCGAGGCGGATCTCCTTCACCCACTGCCGGTGTCCCGACGTCTCGCCCTTGACCCAGTACTCCGACCGCGAGCGGCTCCAGAACGTCGTGCGTCCCGTCGTGAGTGTCCGGTGCAGCGCCTCGTCGTCCATCCAGCCGAGCATCAGGACCTCGCCCGTGTCGTGCTGCTGCACGACCGCGGCCACCAGCCCTTGCGGGTCGCGCTTGAGTCGTGCCGCGATGGTCGGGTCGAGGGCAGGGCTGCCGGAAGTGGAGGTCGGGGAGGTCACCGCGCCAGTATCCCTCAGTGCCGTTCGTGCTGGGCGACCCAGGAGTCGTGAAGCCGACGGTACACACCGTCGAGCTGCACCAGTTCGGCGTGCGGTCCGCGCTGCACCACCCTGCCGTTGTCGACCACGATCACCTCGTCGGCGTTCTCGGCGGTCGAGAGGCGGTGCGCGATCGTCAGCGAGGTTCGTCCGCTCATCAGCCGCTCCAGCGCCCGGCCGATCCGCAGCTCGAGCTGCGGGTCGACCGCGCTGGTCGCCTCGTCGAGGACGAGGAGGTCAGGGTCGGCCAAGTGAGCCCGGATCAGGGCAACCAGCTGCCGCTCCCCAGCAGAGAGCGACTCGCCGCGTTGCCCGACGCGGGTCTCGAGGCCATGAGGCAGGCCCTCGAGCCAGTCGGCCAGGCCCAGCTGTTCCACGCCAGCCCGGATGTCCTCGTCGCTGGCCTCGAGCCGTCCATATCGTGCGTTGGCTCCGAGATCGGCGTCGAAGAGGAACCCCTCCTGCGGAACCATCACCACCCGCTCCCGCAAGGACGAGAACGGCACCTCACGCAGGTCCACGTCGTCGAGGCGCACAACGCCCCGGCTGGGATCCATCAGACGCGTCAGCAGCTTCGCCAAGGTGGTCTTGCCCGAGCCGGTCTCCCCCACCACAGCGACCCGTGAGCCGGGCTCGATCCGCAGCGAGACGTCGTGCAGCACCGGTGGGCCGCCGGGGTAGGCGAACTCCACGTCGTCGAACTCGATCGAGACCGGTCCCCGCGGCAGCACGGTGCCTCTGCTGCCGGGATCGACGACATCTGCAGGGGTGTCGAGGATGCCGATGACGCGCCGCCAGCCGGCGATGGCGTTCTGGGCATCGGTGAGCACCTGCGTGCCCATCTGCACCGGGCCGACGAACAGCGTGACGAGGAACGCGAAGGCCAGGACCTTTCCCGCAGTGATCTCGCCGTCCACACCGAGGAGCACGCCGACGATCAGCACGCCGGCGTTCGCGAGCCCGGCGGACACCCCTCCAAGCGAGAAGGAGAAGGCCGTGAGCCCCTGTGCCTTCGTCGAGGCCGCCTTGTGCCGGTCGATCGCTCGGTCGATCCGCTCCTGGGTACGAGCCTCGATCGCGTAGCTGCGAACCACGGCAGCGCCCACCACCGGCTCGGAGACTGCGGACAGCAGGTGGCCGACCTGGCGGCGGACCACGCCGTAGGCCTCGGACAACTTGCGCTGGAAGTAGCGCAGCGACAGGAACAGTGGCGCGAAGCAAAGCCACACCACGATGGTCAGCTGCCAGCTGTAGATCGCCATGATCACCGTGGCCACCGCGATCTGACCGACGCTGACGATCGCGATGATGCCGCCGAAGACGAGGAACTGCGAGACCTGGTCCACGTCACTGGTGACCCGCGCCACCAGGGCGCCGCGGCGCTCGGTGGTCTGCGTCAGCAGAGGGAGGTCGTGCACGTGACGGAACGCCTTGATGCGAAGCGTCGCGAGCCCCCGCTCGGCTGTCGCGAACAGCCTCGAGGTCATCAGGAACGAGGCAGCGCTGGTCACCAGGATCGCTATCGCCGCCAAGATCGCCATCATCGCCACGAAGTCGGTGTCCGGGCCACCCGGGGCATCCAGGCCACGGTCGATGGTCTGCTGCACGGCGATCGGGACGACCACGCGCCCCAGCGTCGCGAGGACGGCGAAGAACACCGTCGTCCAGAAGCCCTGCTTCAGCTCCGGGGAGAGCTCGATGCCCCGCGCGATGGTGCGTCGGGCCGAGATCTGCTCACCCGAGTCCAGTCTGGTGGACGTGGCGGCGCTCATCGGGTCGCCGTCCGCTCGTCGGCCTCGCCACCCGCAGCTTCGAGCGCCTCCGCCTCGGCTGCCCGGTCGGCCGCGGCCTGTTCGTAGGCGTTCACCAGGTCGGCGTAGCCGGGGCTCCTCTCCAGGAGCTCGGCGTGGGAGCCGTGGTCGGCGACCCGGCCGTCAGCGAGGTAGACCACCTCGTCCGCGAGGGCGATCGTGGCCTTGCGGTAGGCCACGACGAGGATCGTGCTGCCGTAGTCGCGGAGTGCGGCGAGGATCCGCTGCTCGACCTCCGGGTCGACCGCCGAGGTGGCGTCGTCCATCACGAGCAGCCGGGGCCGACGTACCAGGGCGCGGGCCAGCGACAACCTCTGCCGCTGTCCCCCGGACAGGGTCGTGCCCCGCTCGCCGAGCTTGGAGTCGAGGCCGTCGGGGAGGGCTGCCACGAAGCCGTCGGCCTGCGCGGCACGCAGCGCTGCCCACACCGCGTCGTCTCCGACGTCGGCGCCGAGGGTGACGTTGCCGCGCACGGTGTCGTCGAAGAGGAACGTGTGCTGCGGGACCAGGGCCATGTTGAGCGCGAGCGACCCCGCACGCAGGTCGCGCAGGTCGTGCCCGTCGACGAGCACCGCTCCCTCGTCGGGGTCCACCAGACGGACCAGGAGGGAGGTCAGCGTGCTCTTCCCGGCCGCAGTGGCGCCCACCACCGCAACGGTGCGGCCGGGCTCGATCGTGAAGCTCAGGTCCTCGAGCAACGGTTGTACCCCGTCGTAGCGGTAGGCGAGGTGGCGTACGTCGAGCCGAGCACCCTCCTCGGTGGCCTCGATGGCGCCGTCGCCGAAGGACATCTCACCTGTCGCCTCGAGCACCGCCCCCACCCGGTCGAAGCCGACGACGCTGCGCGGGAACTCCCCGAGGAGCCAGCCCAAGGACCGGATCGGAAAGGAGACGATGGTGAGGAGGTAGGCCACGGTGACGACGTCCCCGGGCTCGGCCTGGCCGTTCACGACCCGCCAGACCCCCACGCCGAGGACGGCCAGCACCCCGAGGTTGGGCAGGGCCTCGAGTGCGGGGTCGAAGGCCGCGCGCACCCGGCCCGCGCGCGTTGCGACATCCCGCAGTGCGTGGGCATGCTCGGCGAACCGCTCTGTCTCCTCCTGCTCGCGGCCGAGCGTCTTGACGACCAGCGCGCCGTCGAACGACTCGTGGGCCACCTCGCTGACCTCGGCACGCAACGCCTGTGCACGGGTGATGAGTGGCGACTGGAGTCGCTGGAAGGCGATGTTCGAGATGATCACCAGCGGGAAGACCAGGAGCCCGACCAAGGCCATCACGAGGTCGGCGAGGAGCATCTGAGCCACGGCGATCACCATCATCGCGACGGTGCCCACGGCCATCGGCAGGGGCGCGATCGGGGCCCAGGCGGCCTCCACGTCGGCGTTGGCGTTGGAGAGCAGCTGCCCCGTCGGGTGCTGCTGGTGCCAGGACATCGGCAGCCGGAGGTACTGGCGGGTGACCGCCCGACGCGAGTGAGCCTGCATGCGGTACTGCATGATGCCTGCGCCCAGTCGGCGCGCGACGATACCGACCGCCCGGAGGATCGCGACGCCGACGAACAGCGCGAGGATCGCGATGAGTCCCGAGGAGTCGACCGTCCGGGTCTGGAAGGCGGGCAGCACGACGTTGTCGGTCGCCCAGCCGAGCACCCAGGCATCGGCGACGGTCAGTGCCCCGAAGAGCACGCTGCCCAGCGTGGAGAGGGTGAAGATCCAGGGCTCGCGCTTGATGGCCACCCAAAGCACCGCGAAACCGTCGCGGATGGTGCTCGCAGAGGCCACCGGGCGTCTGGCGGTCCGGGTGGTAGTCACGGTGCGCTCCCTCCTTCGAGGGCCACCCTACGATCAGGGGCATGAGTCGACTTGCCCGGACCGAACGCGCCGCCCTCTGCGACCTCGCCCTCGAGCTGGGTCCTGACGCACCCACCCTGTCAGGAGACTGGACGACGAAGGACCTCGTCGTCCACCTGCTGGTGCGCGAGGGCAGCCCCGCAGCTATCGGCATCGTCGTGCCGCAGCTGGGCGGGCTCACCGACCGGGCGTCGCGGCGCCTCGCACGACACGACCTCGCCGACCTCGTCGCACGGCTGCGGAAGGGGCCCCCGATCTGGTCGCCCCTCAACATCGGGCCACTTGACCACGCGGCCAACACGATCGAGTTCTTCGTCCACCACGAGGACCTCCGGCGCGCCCGGGCAGAGTGGCAGCCCCGGACGTTCTCCGACCGCGACCAGAACCTGCTGTGGAAGCTGTTGCAGGTGCTCGGGAAGGGGCTGGTCCGCGAGGCGAAGGTCGGTGTCGTCCTCGAGCGCAGCGACACCTCGGAGCGTGCTGTCCTGAAGGACGCGCCCGGTGCTGTCGTCGTACGCGGCCTGCCTGGGGAGCTCGTGCTGTTCGTCTACGGACGCAAGCCCCAGGCCCGGGTCGAGCTGGTGGGTGACGAGTCCGACGTCGACCTGCTCAGCGGCACCGACCTGGGCTTCTAACGGACCGGGTGGCCTGCCTCGGCGAGGCTCTGCTTGACCTCGGCCACCCGCAGCGTGCCGAAGTGGAAGACGGTGGCTGCGAGTACGGCGTCCGCTCCGGCTTCGACGGCGGGTGGGAAGTCCTCGAGCTTCCCCGCTCCCCCGCTCGCGATGACCGGGATCGTGACCTCCGCGCGCACCAGCCGGATCAGCTCGAGGTCGAAACCCTCCTGCGTCCCGTCGGCGTCCATTGCGTTGAGGAGGATCTCGCCGGCGCCAAGCTCGGTCGCGCGACGGGTCCACTCCACGGCGTCGAGCCCTGCGCTGCGCCGTCCGCCGTGTGTGGTCACCTCGAAGCCGGAATCGGTGCCCGCGGCACGACGGGCGTCCACGGAGAGGACGAGCACCTGGTTGCCGAACCGGTCGGCGATCTCCGCGATCAGCTCCGGACGTCGGATCGCCCCGGTGTTGACCGCGATCTTGTCGGCGCCGGCCCTCAGGAGGCGGTCCACGTCCTGAACGCTGCTGATGCCGCCCCCGACCGTGAGCGGGATGAAGACCTGCTCGGCGGTCTGCGAGACGATCTCGAGCGTGGTGGCCCGCCCTTCGTGGGAGGCGGAGATGTCGAGGAAGGTGAGCTCGTCCGCGCCTTCGGCGTCGTAGACCTTCGCGAGCTCGACCGGGTCCCCCGCGTCCCGCAGCTCCTTGAAGTTGATCCCCTTGACCACGCGTCCGTTGTCGACGTCGAGGCAGGGGATGACCCGGACGGCGAGACTCACGTGCGGCTCGCAGGCAAGGTGAGGGCCAGGGCGTCCTCGAGGCTGAAGCGGCCCTCGTAGAGCGCAGTGCCGATGATCGCACCCTCGACGCCCTCGTCGACGAGTCCCGAGAGGGCCTCGAGGTCGCCGAGCTCGGTGATGCCGCCTGAGGCCACGACGGGCCGGTCTGTCGCAGCGCAGACGTTTCGGAGCAGGTCGAGGTTCGGTCCCTGGAGCATGCCGTCCTTGTTGACGTCGGTGACGACGTACCGTGCACATCCCTCGGAGTCCAGCCGAGCCAGGACCTCGTAGAGGTCACCGCCGTCCCGGGTCCATCCGCGGGCGGCAAGGGTGCGGCCCCGCACGTCGAGGCCGACCGCGATCCGGTCGCCGTGCTCGGCGATCGCCTTCGCGCACCACTCGGGGTGCTCCAGGGCGGCGGTGCCGATGTTGACGCGGCGGCATCCCGTGGCCAGGGCTGCCTCCAGTGAGTCGTCGTCGCGGATCCCGCCGCTCATCTCCACCTTGATGTCCAAGGTGCCGACGATCTGGCCGAGCAGCTCGCGGTTGTGGCCCCGCCCGAAGGCTGCATCGAGATCGACGAGGTGCAGCCACTCCGCCCCGCGGTTCTGCCAGTTCAGCGCCGCCTCGACCGGGTCACCGAAGCGCTTCTCGGAGCCTGCAACGCCTTGAACCAGCTGCACCGCCTGTCCGCCGGCGACGTCCACGGCAGGCAGCAACTCGAGGTAGGAGCTCATGGCACCAGCCTAGGAGACCTGGTGGGACCTCCCGCAGGCCGTCCCATGCCACGGATTACCAAGGTATGCAGGAGATCAGTCCCTTCCCACGGCGATCTTGCCGCGGGAAGCAACAGATTGCCGTGGGAAGCAGACCTCCACCAGCCTCGCCCGGATGCTCCGCGAGCCCGGCCAGCTAGCGGCGTCGGAGCAGGAGCGCGGCCAGAAGCGGCGCGAGGATGACGCTCATGATCAACACGGCGAGGCTCACGCCCCAGTCGCGCCACACGATGCCGACCGCGATGTTCACCACCAGCAGCAGTGCGACGAGCAGTCGGACCCGGTTGCGCCGGCGCCTGGCCAAGGGCCCGTCGGGACGGCCGACCGGGGCGTGGGTGCGCTTCTTGTTGGCCGGGGAGCGCGAGTGGGACTGCTTCGGAGTGGGGCGACCCTTTCCACCAGCCTTCTTGGGGCCGCCGGGCTTCGCTCCCTGCTTGGGGGCTCCGGGTTTGGGGGTCTTGTGATGCTGCGGCTGCGTGATCGCCTCGCCGGGCGACTTGCCAGAGCGCTCCGTGCTCCTCATCGACTGCTGGCGCTCGACGCGGTCGCGCTCGTGACCCTTGGCGGCCTGCCTGATCGCCGCTTCGCGCTCGCGGGCGGCGCGGTTCTTCGCTCGTTCCTTGCTCACAGTGACTCCACCCAGTTGCGGAGCAAGGCTGCCCCGGCGTCTCCTGACTTCTCGGGGTGGAACTGCGTCGCGGTCAGCGGGCCGTTCTCCACCGCTGCCACGAAACGATCTCCCCCGTGCTCTGCCCACGTGACCAACGGTGGCTTGGTGCGGCCATGGGTCTCCAGCATCCACTTTCGCACGCCATAGGAGTGCACGAAGTAGAAGCGCTCGCCCTCGATGCCCTTGAACAGCCTGCTGCCCTCCGCCACCTCCACGGTGTTCCAGCCCATGTGGGGTACGACGGGCGCCTGGATGCGCTCGACGACGCCGGGCCACTCGTCGAGACCAGGGGTGTCCTCGCCGTGCTCGACGCCGTGCTCGAACAGGATCTGCATCCCGACGCAGATGCCGATCACGGGCCTTCCCCCGGCCAGCCGACGACCGATCACCTCGTGGCCGTGCGCTGCCCGAAGCCCCTCGACGCAGGCCCGGAACGCGCCGACACCCGGCACGACCAGTCCGTGTGCCTCCATCGCAGCGGACCGCTCCGAGGTGAGCTCGACGTCTGCTCCCGCGCGCTCGAGGGCCCGATGCGCCGAGCGGATGTTCCCCGAGCCGTAGTCGAAGAGGACGACCTTGGGCTTCACAGGCTGCCCTTGGTGCTCGGCACCCCGGTCTCACGCGGGTCGAATGCGATGGCGTCACGTAGCGCCCTCGCCACCGCCTTGAACTGAGCCTCCACGAGGTGGTGGGGGTCGCGGCTGGAGATCACGCGCACGTGAAGGGCGATCTGGGCGTGGTGGGCGATCGTCTCGAAGACGTGCCGGGTCAGCGAGCCGATGTAGGGCGCGCCGGTGCCGCCGATGTTGACGAAGGCCTGTGCCCTGGGCTCGCCGACGTGGACGCAGTAGGGGCGGCCCGACACGTCGACGGCGCACTGCACGAGCGCCTCGTCGAGCGGGACGAGGGAGTCGCCGAAACGGCGGATCCCCTTCTTGTCCCCGAGTGCCTCTCGCAACGCGTCGCCGAGGGCTATGGCGGTGTCCTCGACGGTGTGGTGGGCGTCGATGTGGATGTCGCCGACCGTCTCCACGGTCAGGTCGATCAAGGCGTGGCGGGCGAGCGAGTTGAGCATGTGGTCGTAGAAGCCGACGCCGGTGGAGATCTGACCGCGGCCGCTGCCGTCGAGGTCGAGCTCGACGAGGACCTTGGACTCCTTGGTCTCGCGCTCGATGCGTGCGGTTCGGCTCATGACTTGAGTACCTCCATCAGGGCGGCCTTGAACGCCGTCATCTCCTCCGGCGTCCCGACTGAGACCCTCAGCCAGCCGTCGGGTCCAGTCTCACGGATCAGCACCCCGCGGTCGAGAAGTGCCTGCCACACGGCGTGCCGGTCGTCGAACTTCCCGAAAAGGCAGAAGTTCGCGTCGCTCTCGGCGACCTCCAGGCCCAGCTCGCGCAGCCATGCAACAGTGGCGTCGCGCTCGGCGCGGAGGTCGTCGACGCGGGCGAGCAGCTCGTCGGCGTGCCTGAGGGCGACTCGGGCGACCGCCTGTGTGACCGCGGAGAGGTGGTAGGGCAGCCGGACGACGCGCAGCGCGTCGCAGATCTCGGTCGAGGCGGCGATGTAGCCCAGCCGTGCCCCTGCCAGCGCGAACGCTTTGCTCATCGTGCGTGACACGATCAGGTTCGGGGTGCGCGGAAGCAGCTCCAGCGCGCTCGGCGTACCCGCTCTGCGGAACTCACCGTAGGCCTCGTCGATGACCACGACTCCGGGCGCTGCCTCGCACACCGCACGCACGGTCTCCAGCGGCAGGGCCGTGCCGGTCGGGTTGTTCGGCGACGGGAGGAGCAGGACGGAGGGCCGGTGCTCGTCGATCACCGACACGGCGTGGTCGATGTCGAGCGTGAAGTCCTCCTCGCGGTGTCCCACCACCCACCCCGTCATCGCGTCACGGGCGTACTCGGGATACATCGAGTAGGTCGGAGCGAACGAGACCGCGACCCGACCGGGTCCGCCGAAGGCCTGCAGGATCTGGAGCATGACCTCGTTGGAGCCGTTGGCCGCCCACACCTGCTCAGGCGTGACCCCGTGACCGAGGTACTCGGCGAGCGACTTGCGCAGCTCGGTGAACTCCCGGTCGGGGTAGCGGTTGAGCGTGCCCGTGACCTCCGCCACCGCTGCGGCGACGTCGGCGACGACCTTCTCGCTGGGCGGGTAGGGGTTCTCGTTGACGTTGAGGGCGACGGGCACGTCGAGCTGGGGGGCGCCGTACGGCTTGAGGCCACGCAGCTCCTCCCTGAGGGGAAGGTCCATCAGCGTTCCTCGAGACGGACCCGGACCGCGGCGGCGTGGCCGGGCAGGTCCTCGGCGTGCGCGAGCTTCACCACGTGCGCGGCCACATCGCGGAGCGCGGCGTGGGTGTAGTCGACGACGTGGATGGCCTTGCGGAAGGAGCGGACCGACAGGCCCGAGGAGTAGCAGGCCGCGCAGCCGGTGGGCAGGACGTGGTTGGAACCGGCCGCGTAGTCGCCCAGGGAGACCGGCGCAAATGCGCCGACGAAGACAGCCCCGGCGTTGCGCACGCGAGCCGCCCAGCGCTCTGCGTCCTTGGTCTGGATCTCGAGGTGCTCCGCGGCGTAGCCGTCGACCACCGCAAGACCCTGCTCGAGGTCCTCGACAAGGACGATCGCGGACTGCTGTCCCGACAGCGCCGTGCGAATCCGCTCGACGTGCTTGGTGACCGAGATCTGCTTGTCGAGCTCTGCCTCGACCTCGGCGGCGAGACGGTCCGACGGTGTGACGAGGACCGAAGCGGCGAGTGGGTCGTGCTCGGCCTGGCTGATCAGGTCTGCTGCGACGTACGCGGCGTCGGCACTGTCGTCGGCCAGGATCGCGATCTCGGTCGGCCCGGCCTCGGAGTCGATGCCGACGACTCCCTTGAGCAGCCGCTTGGCCGAGACGGTGTAGATGTTGCCGGGGCCGGTGACCATGTCCACGGGCCGGCACGGACCCGCGCCGTAGGCGAACATCGCTACGGCCTGGGCGCCACCCACGGAGTAGACCTCGTCGACACCCAACAGAGCACAGGCGGCGAGGATCGTGGGGTGCGGGAGACCGCCGTTGCTCTTGGTCGGAGAGGATGTGAGCGCGATCGAGCCGACGCCCGCGACCTGCGCGGGGACGACGTTCATCACGACGCTGGACACCAGCGGCGCGAGGCCGCCGGGGACGTACAGTCCGACCCGCTCCACGGGCACCATCCGCTGGGTGACGGTGCCGCCGGGCGCCACCTCGGTGACCACGTCGGCCTCGAGCTCGGCCTCACACGTCACACGGAGCCGCCGGATGGACTCCTCGAGGGCTGTGCGCACGTCCGGATCGAGCTCGGCGAGCGCCTGCTGGAGTGCCTCGGGTGGCACGGCGATCTCATGCTGCTCGACCCCGTCGAACTTCGCGGCGAACTCGATGATCGCCTCGACCCCGCGATGGCGGACCGCGTCGCAGATGGGGCGGACGACGTCGACGACGGCCTCGACGTCGAGCTCCGCACGCGGCACGACGTTGCGGTAGTCGAGGGCAGACTCAGGCGCTCCTGCACCCGTCGTCGCCCTGAGATCGATGCGGCGAATCATGCGCCCAGTGTAGGCAGGAGGCCACTGCCCGATTCGCACGTGTCAGCGCACGGACCCAGACCTTCTCCACCGACATGGGTAGGTTGGTCGCCGTGACCGACCAGCTGCCGCTGTTTCCGCTGAACACCGTGCTGTTCCCGGGCATGACCATGGACCTGCACGTGTTCGAGGACCGCTACCGCGCGCTGGTGCAGCACCTGCTGACCATTCCCGACCGGACCCAACGCCTGTTCGGCGTGGTGGCGATCCGCGAGGGCTACGAGGTCGGCTCCCACGGTGTGCAGTCGCTCCACCGGATCGGCACTGTGGCGCAGATGACCACCATCGCCCCTGGTGAGGATGGACGCTTCGACATCGAGGTCGTCGGGCGCGACCGGTTCAGACTGGAGACGGTCGACGCCTCCGGCACGTACCTCGTCGGCGCGCTGGACACGATGTCGGACTCGAGGGACCCGTCGGCCGGCCCGGGCGACACCTCGCAGGAGGCGACCCGAGCACGCGAGACGTTCGGCCGCTACCGGCAGAGGGTCTCGGAGCTGCGTGGCGCGGAGGTCCTCGACGTCGACCTGCCCAACGACCCCGTCTACCTCTCCTACACCCTGGCCGCGACCTGCTTGCTCACCCTGCCCGAGCGCCAGATGCTGCTGGAGACCGGCAGCGCCGACGAGCGACTGGCGCTGCTTCGCCATGCGATGCAGGAGGAGATGCGCGCGATGCGTGCGATCCCCTCCCTGCCCGCGACCGAGGTCTCGCGCACCGGCTGGTCCCCGAACTGAGCCCCGGTCAGCGGACGGAGGTGGCGAGCCCGTCGATGGAGACGGGACGGCCTGAGGACTTCACGACGATCCGCACACGTCCGCGCTGAGGCCGCGGGAAGCGGGCGACCGGAATCCGTACCTGCCGAGCGACCGTCGGTGCGTCCAGGGAGATCCTCTCGAGCAGCCGACTGCCGATGTAGACCGCCACCTCGCCGCACCCGGGACAGCGCGTGGCGAGCAGCGCCAGCCGACGTGTGGACACCTTCTTCGACAGCGTCGAACCACGGCGACTCGACCGCAGGACGGTGTCGCGGTAGGACCCGCTGCTGTGGACCTTGCGCCAGTTCCCGTCACGGCGGAGGTTACGGTCGTCGAAGGGCACCGCGGTGCACCGCTTCCGGCTGCGGCGTCCCGCATTGCCCGCGGTGTCCGTGGCCTCTGCCTCGAAGCAGTACGTCCGCCCGTTGGTGCCGAGGAAGTCAGCGGTCGTCCTTGTGGTGTGGGTAGTAGCGATGACCTGGCGATCGGTGGCGTCGGCCGCCCACGTGATCCCGAACAGGCGGTAGCCGGCGATCTCGGACCAGACGTCGGAGCCCGTCCACCTGACACGCAGCAGCCGGGAACGCGCGAACGCTGAGCTGGGCAGGCTCATCCGCACCACCGGGCCCGTCGTGTCGAGGACCACCGCCCACAGGTGCGACTCCGGGTCGGGACCCGCCGCCATCCTGGCTCTCCCTGTCCCCGTCGGACCGATCCGGGAGGTGAGGGTCATCAGGGCGTCGCCCGTGGCGGACATGGACACCGAGTAGGGGCCGAAGCGGCCCGGGTGCGGAACTGCCTGCGGCGCAGAGAAGTCCGAGGTGATACGTGGGGTGTAGGCGAACCAGAGACGGTCCGAGGTGGGGTCGCCGCTCGCGTCCCGGTAGGTGACCACTGCGGATCCGTCCTCGGCGGCGGTCACCTCGGCCAGGCTGATGGTCGAGGGGCTGTCCACGATCGTGGCCGGCTCGCTCCAGCCGCCGCCAGCCGGGCGGCGAACCATGAGAACGGCGTGCTCGTCGATCGCCCGGGACTCCCAGACCACCCAGACCTCGCCCGCGGGACCCGTCGCGACCCGCGGGTCCCGTCCCTCAGGCGCGATCACACGGGGAGGTCGCCAGGAGCCGGAGGCCGTGCGGCTGCGGACCAGGGTCACGTCACGGCCTCCGACGTCTTGCACCCAGGCCACTGCCGCCGTCCCGGCGTCGTTGACGTCGAGGTCCGTACTCGTGACTGCTCCCCCGGCCGGAGAGAGGACCTGCGAGGGACCGAAGAGCCCACGCGGGCCACTGCGCGCGCCACGGAGTACGTCCTCGCGCACCCTTGCCTGCACCCAGGTGACGGTGGCACGTCCTCGCTCGTCGAGCGACACCCGCAGCGAGAGCCCCTGCACCGGGCGACGGAAGAGGACCTGGTCCGTTCGCCACCGTCCGCTGCCGGACCGGTAGGCGAGGTGGAGTCCGGTCGAGGTCAGGTACATCGCAGCCAGGTCGCCGTCGTCGTTCTGGTCCGCCGAGAGGTTCGAGCTCGCCTCGCCTCCCGGCAGCGCACGCTTCCGGGTCCACCCGTCCCGCGTCTGGCTCCGCACCCACATCGGCCCGTCGAGCCAGAAGACGGTCGCGCGTCCCTTCCCGTCGACGGTCAGGGCGGCAGGGTTCACATCCGTCGCCACGCGTTCGGCCCTACGCCATGAGCCGCCGGCGGGGCGGCTGCGCACGTAGAGGATGCCGTCGCGAGCGAAGGCGACCGCCGCGTCACCGCGGGCGTTGACCTGCGACAGGCTGTCGAGAGCGGCGGCCGGACCGCTCACCCGGCCCAGGTAGTTCTCCCCGGAGTCGACCAGGTCTGTGGCCGCGGCTGCGCCCGGCACAGCCAGGACAGAGGCCAGCAGAAGGAAGACCCCGACCAGTCCCGTTCCCCGCAGACACATGCGCGATCCCCGTTCGGTGCGGTCGACGGCCGCGCCCGCGTGGCACGCCGACGGATGTCTGTAGTCTGCACCCGTCGGGCCCGCAGCCGGATCAATTCGGGACAGGAGGGAGCGTCTCGGGACTCATGGCCAAGAGCAAGCGCGGATCCACCGGCACTCCAGCCACGGTCGCACTGGCGAGAGCCGGGGTCTCGTTCACCACCCATCCGTACGAGCACGACCCCGCGGCCTCGTCCTACGGCCTCGAGGCGGCGGAGGTGCTCGGCCTCGACCCCGAGCACGTCTTCAAGACGCTCTTCGTCGACGTCGACGGCAGGCTCGTCGTCGGCATCGTCCCGGTGTCCCGCCAGCTCGACCTCAAGGCGGTGGCCTTGGCGATCGGCGGGAAGAAGGCCACCATGGCCGATCCCATGGCTGCGGAGAGGGCCTCGGGGTACGTCGTCGGCGGTATCTCGCCCCTGGGCCAGAAGCGCGCCCACCCGACTGTGATCGACGACTCGGCCTTGCGCCACGACAAGGTCTACGTGTCCGGCGGACGCCGGGGGCTCGACCTCGGCCTGTCGCCACTCGACCTGGTGCGCCTCACCCGGGCGACGACCGCCGCCATCGCCCGATGAGCGAGGAGCCCCGCGCGATCGAGGTGACCACGCGGGGCTGGGAGGAGAAACTGCTCAGTCGGTGGAGATCCTGAGCAGCATCCCGGCCACCTCGTCGTCCTCGACCCAGGAGCTCACGCCGACCGCGCGCAGCGGCTCGAGGTTCTCCCGGACCATCTTCTCGTCCGGCCCCCTCTGCCCGCCCTGCTCGGCGACCTGGTCGATCCACTGGGTCACGGCGTCGAAGTCGAGGTAGAAGACGCTCGCCACTCGCTCGGCGTCCGGGACTACGTCCTGGAACGTCGCGTCGTCGCCGAGTCCACCCTCGGTGGCCAGACGCTTCACGTAGTCGGCGTCCAGGCCCAGCGCCACGACGCCGTCGCCATGCTCCGTCACGAGCACGTCCGCTTGCGGGCCGAACGCCGCCTTGACCTTGTCGACCGCAGCCTGGATCTCTTGCGGGTCGCCGGAGATCCGCACCCCCGCGGGGATCGTCGCCGGGTCGTGCGAGGCCGAGTCGACGTCCATGCTCTGGTCGAGCGCCACGGCGACACCGTCGCCGAGCAGCCGCTCGACGTCCTCCGGGAAGGCGAGGCCGGTCTGCGCCTCGACCATCTCCAGCATCTGGTTCATCGACCGCTCGTCGCCGGAGATCTTGCCGAAGAGGTCGAGGTAGGACTGGCCCCATCCGTCCGGGAGCGACATGCCGAGGACGGCGGCAGTGCCGGCGGGGAGGCCGGTGACGTCGACCTTGTCCTCGGGCGAGTAGTCGACCCCGAGCGCCTCGAACGAGCTGTCGGAGGCGAACTGTGCCTCCACGGCGCCGTCGGCGAACCTGACGACTCCCGCCATCCCGGAGAAGTCCTTGTAGAGGTCCTTGAGCTGCTCCTGCATGCGCTCGGCCTCGGCATGCGCCCGCGCGAGGGCTCGCGAGTCGGCTCCGCCCGTGAGCTCGCCGGCCAGGTCGGACTGCAGGTCCATCATCGTGGTCATGGCGCCCGGTGCGGCGTACATGGTCACGATGCCCGGCTCACCGACACGGTCCATCCAGGTCTGGAAGTCGGCGTCCTCGGCGAGCGTCCCCTGCTCGACCTCGGCCGCGATCTCCTCGGCGTGCTCCTGGCTGTCGCTGATCAGGGCGTAGTCGCCGCTGAAAGCGAACCCGAAGTCCTCTCCGGCCTCGCCACACTCCGCGAGCGCGGAGATGCCCTTCGAGGCAGCGTCCTGGTCGCTGACCTGCAGCGCGACGAGCGGGGTCGGCGACTCGCCCTCGGAACCGGCCGGGACCCCCGCCACGGCGATCCGGTCCCCGATCCACGGAGCGACATCCTCGTCGTAGTCGAGGCCCTCGCAGGTGCCGTCCTCCTGCATCCGGTCGAAGACCCAGCGACGCAGGTCGTCCTGGCCGGAGATGTCCATCTCCTTCTCGAGCGCCGGGAGCTTCTTCAGGATCTGGATCGCCTCGATCTTCTGCGAGGCCGAGGGATCGAGGTCGAGGCTGACGTAGCCGAGTGCGTTCGCGGGGACCGCCTCGGACGGCTGGCTTCCACCGGACATCAAGGTCAGGGCAGCCCAGCCACCGAACCCGACGGCACCGGCGACGGCCAGAGCGGCTACGCCGAGCACCACGGCACGCGGGCCGCGACGGGACCGGGCCGACTCCGTCTGCGCGTCGAGGTACTCAGGCTCGGAGGAACTGGGGGGATCGGTCGACACGAGGTTCCTGTCTTCATGTGTGATGGGGGTGCGAAGGGGTGTGACGAAGGAGACAGTTTACGTGGCCTCCGGGCCGGCGTGCTCACGTCGGTCTGGCTGGAGGTCCTTCGCCTCCTCGGAAGCCTTCGCGTCGTGCGTCGAGGGAACGCCCGGGGCGGACCAGAGCACCATCAGGGCACCGGCCAGGACGGCGATCGGCCAGGTCAGGTAGGTCACCGTGGCAAGGACCTCCAGCTGGACCGGCACTCGCTCGCCGCGCTCGAGGAGAGGCAGCCCTCCCTGAGGGTCACCGGGACCGAGGACGCGACCGACGAGAGCCATCGCAGCCGCGGCGAGAGCGGCCCCGACGACGAGCAGCACCGTGGTGAGCCGATAGTCGCGGTCCCGCCACCAGGTCAGGACCACTCCGCTGACGAAACCGACGAGGATAGCGATCACGGAGTACCAGCCGTCAGCGTTGAAGCGCTTGGCGAGGTCGAGCTCGCCCATCGCCCCTCCGCCCCTCGTCTTGGTGAACTCCGCCGGGTCGACCACGAGCCACCAGATCACCCCGCAGACGGCTCCGACGAGCACCAGCGCGCCGAGGACTACCACGATGTCCGCACCCAGCCCCTTCCCGAGGCTTCGCTTCATGACCCCGCCAGGCAGCTCGGACCCAACAGGGCCTTGAGGTCCGCGAACAGGGACTGGGACGGCGTGACGCGCAGCCGGTCATCGAGCCGAAGCACCGTCGTCGACGTCTTCGTCATCAGGCGCAGCCGGACCTCGGTGACACCGGGATGGGTGCCGAGGACGTCCTTGAGTTGCTCCACCACCGGCGGCGTGCAACGCGTCGAGGGCAGGCTGATCACCACCGGTCCGGAGGGGCCGTCGGACAGGTCGGGCAGGCTCACCTCCTGGCCGTGCAGCTCAGGCTGGTCCTTGCTCCGGCTCAGCCGGCCCTTGATCGAGACGATGGCGTCCTCGGTCAGCAGCGTGGAGGCCAGCTGGTAGGCGCTCGGGAAGAGCAAGACGTCGATGGCACCCTCCAGATCCTCCAGCGTGACCATCGCCCACGCGTCGCCCCGCTTGGTGATCTTGCGCTGAAGGGAGGTCACCAGGCCGGAGATCGTCACGGTGGAGCCGTCCGGCCGGTCCTCGTCGACCAGGAGCTGGCCGATCGTGCAGTCGGTGCCGTTGGACAGAATGTGCTCGAGCCCGAGCAGCGGGTGGTCGGAGACGTAGAGGCCGAGCATGTCGCGCTCATGGCCGAGCAGGGTCTGCTTGTCCCACTCGTCGATGTCAGGGATCGCGACGCTCACCCCGAAGCCGGCGTCCGCCTCGTCGAGCCCGCCGAACAGGGAGTCCTGCCCGATCGCCTCGTTGCGCTTGATGTCGACGTACTGGTCGACGGCCGTCTCGTGGATCGCCACAAGAGCCCTGCGCTTGTGCTTCATGTCGTCGAAGGCGCCAGCCTTGATCAGCGACTCGATGACCCGCTTGTTGCAGACGTGGGCCGGGACCTTCTCGAGGAAGTCGTTGAAGTCGGCGAACCTGCCCTTCTCCTCCCTGGCAGCGATCACCCCGTCGACCACGTTGCCGCCCACGTTGCGGATGGCGCTGAGACCGAAGCGGATGTCGCGCCCCACGGGAGTGAAGTTGAAGGCCGACTCGTTGACGTCGGGCGGCAGGACCTGGATCTTCATGCGGCGACACTCGTTGAGGTAGATCGCCATCTTGTCCTTGTCGTCCTTGACCGAGGTCAAGAGCGCCGCCATGTACTCGGCCGGGTAGTTGGCCTTGAGGTAAGCGGTCCAGTACGACACCACGCCGTAGGCGGCCGAGTGGGCCTTGTTGAAGGCGTAGTCGGAGAACGGCAGCAGGATGTCCCACAGCGTCGTGATCGCGTCCATGGAGTAGCCACGGCCGGTCATTCCTGCCGAGAAGGTCTCGAACTGCTTGTCCAGCTCTTCCTTCTTCTTCTTGCCCATCGCACGGCGGAGCAGATCTGCTTGTCCGAGCGAGTAGCCGGCGAGCTTCTGCGCGATCGCCATGACCTGCTCTTGGTAGACGATCAGGCCGTAGGTCTCACCCAGGATGTCCTCGAGCGGCTCGGCCAGCTCGGGGTGGATCGGCACGACCTCCTCGCGGCCGGTCTTCCGGCGGGCGTACTTGTTGTGGGAGTCCGCGCCCATGGGGCCGGGGCGGTAGAGCGCGCCGACCGCGGAGATGTCCTCGAAGTTGTCCGGGCGCATGGAGCGCAGCAGCGCCCGCATCGGCCCGCCGTCGAGCTGGAAGACCCCGAGCGTGTCACCGCGCTGAAGCAGGCGGTACGTCGCCTCGTCGGTCAGTTCGAGCTCCTCGAGGACCACCTTCTCGTCGCGGTTCCACTCGATGTTCTTCACCGCGTCGTCGAGGACCGTGAGGTTGCGCAGACCCAGGAAGTCCATCTTGATCAGGCCCAGGGTCTCGCAGGTCGGGTAGTCGAACTGCGTGATCATCGCGCCGTCGGAGGGACGCCGCAGGAGCGGGATGACGTCGACGAGCGGCTCGCTCGACATGATCACCCCGGCAGCATGCACTCCCCACTGCCGCTTGAGGCCCTCGATCCCCATGGCTGTGTCGACGACCTTGCGCACGTCGTTGTCCGCCTCGTAGAGGCCGCGGAACTCGCCGCCCTCGCTGTAACGCTTGTGCTGCGCGTCGAAGATGTCCTTCAGCGGCACGTCCTTGCCCATCACCGCCGCGGGCATCGCCTTGGTGATCCGGTCGCCCATCGCGAACGGGTAGCCCAGGATCCGTGAGGAGTCCTTGACGGCCTGCTTTGCCTTGATCGTGCCGTAGGTCACGATGTAGGAGACCCGGTCGTCGCCGTACTTCTCGGTGACGTACTTGATGACCTCGCCACGCCGACGCTCGTCGAAGTCGATGTCGAAGTCAGGCATCGAGATGCGGTCGGGGTTCAGGAACCGCTCGAAGATGAGGCCGTGCTTGAGCGGGTCGAGGTCGGTGATGCGCATCGCGTAGGCGACCATCGAGCCAGCACCCGATCCTCGGCCAGGGCCGACCCGGATGCCGTTGTCCTTGGCCCAGTTGATGAAGTCGGCGACGACGAGGAAGTAGCCGGGAAATCCCATCTGCGTGATCACGCCGAGCTCGAACTCAGCCTGCTTGCGGACCTCGTCGGGGATCCCGCCCGGGTAGCGGTAGTGGAGCCCCTTCTCGACCTCCTTTACCAGCCAGGAGTCCTCGCTCTCCCCCGGCGGGCAGGGGAAGCGCGGCATGTAGGTGCCGATGCCCTCGCTGAACTCGACGTTGCACCGCTCGGCGATGAGCAGGGTGTTGTCGCAGGCCTCGCGCAGGTTGTACTTGTCGGCCCACAGCGCCCGCATCTCCTGGGCGGACTTGATGTAGTAGCCGTCGCCGCTGAAGGCGAACCGCTGGCCGGGGCCGTCACCCGCCGGGATGTCCATCGTGCTGCCGGAGTTGATGCACAGGAGGTGCTCCTGCGACTTCGCATCCTCGCGGTTGACGTAGTGGGAGTCGTTGGTGGCCAGCAGCGGAATCTGCAGGTCCTTGGCCAGCCGGAGCAGGCCGTCGCGGACGCGGTTCTCGATGTCGAGGCCGTGGTCCATCAGCTCGAGGAAGTAGTTCTCCTTGCCGAGGATGTCCTGGAAGTCACCCGCCGCCTGGCGGGCCGCCTCGTAGTTGCCGTAGCGAAGGTGGACCTGGACTTCGCCCGAGGGGCAGCCCGTGGTGCCGATGATGCCCTTGCTGTGCTGGGCCAGCAGCTCGCGGTCCATGCGGGGATGCTTGAAGAAGCCGTCACGCCACGCCCCGGTGGAGAGCCGGAACAGGTTGTGCATGCCCTCGGTGCTCTCCGAGAGAAGCGTCATGTGCGTGTAAGCACCCCGGGCGGAGACGTCGTCGGGGCCTCCGTCGTAGAAGTTGACGCCGCGCTTCTCGAACCGGGAGATGTTGGGCGCGAAGTAGGCCTCGATCCCGATGATCGGCTTGACCCCGGCCGCCTTCGCCTTCTTGTAGAACTCATAGGCTCCGAAGACGTTGCCGTGGTCGGTCATGGCCACCGCAGGCATCCCGAGCTCCGCTGCGCGCTCGGTCAGCGCACCGAGGCGGGCGGCACCGTCGAGCATGGAGTACTCGGTGTGCACGTGGAGGTGGACGAATGAGTCGTTGGCTCCGGACCCAGTGGCCATGAAGTGCTCTCGCCCCTTCTGAGCTCGTGCTGGCAGGCAGACATAAGCCGCGCGAAGGGCGCGACCTCACGTCATGGGGAAGGACGTCAGCCTACGACACCGACATGCCCCGCTCTGTCAGACCCGCCCTGCGCCTGACCAAGATCGTGGCACCGCGCACCGACAGTTTCGGCCTCCGTGCCCGGGCAGAGGTCGGCGGGCCCACTCAGTCGCTTCCCGCCGCGCCCCAGCCGTGCCACCGGTCGACCTCGACCCAGGCACTGATCCGTCCCCGCTCCCGGTTGCGGTAGGGGCGGCCGGTGTAGTGCACCGCGAGGCGGTCGATGTCGGCCAGGCCCGCGTCCTCGCGCATCTCGACGACCCTGCCCTGCATGCTCACGTGGGTGTACCACCCGTCCTCGTCGAGGGCCGTCAGCGAGACCCGCGGGTCGCGCCGCAGGTGATCGAGCCGCTTGCGCCCCTCGTCCATGTTCACCAGCACCCGGTCACCATCGAGGAGGTACCACGTGGCGACGGAGACCGGCTGTCCGGCAGCGCCGACGGTCGTGATCACGGCGGGGTTCGGCTTGGCGAGCAGCTCGCGGACGTGGTCCGGCAGCGGAGCCTTCGGCATCGTTCCTCCCTGAAGCGGTCGTTGTCCGGTATGCCTCGAACCTACCCCCCGGAACACCAGCCCGCGGACGGGCTCTGGCCCTGCTGACGGATCAGGAGTCGCCGGCCGCGTCGAGGATCTCGCCGATCACCACGTGCATGATCCGGGCGATCCTCTCGGCACCGAGGTGCGGCGCCGAGCGCGCCATCCGTGCCACGATCTCGGCCTCCCGGTTCGAGTCCCGGCCCGCGTGACCGGGGACCTGCTTGAGCGCCTGGATCCGAGCACTCAAGGACGCCCTGCGGTCCAGAAGCACCGCGAGCTCGTCGT
Source organism: Nocardioidaceae bacterium (assembly GCA_035456965.1). GTDB lineage: Bacteria > Actinomycetota > Actinomycetes > Propionibacteriales > Nocardioidaceae > Nocardioides_C. The sequence continues at coordinate 7,726 of DATICF010000067.1, read as the reverse complement.
CGACCTCGTCGATGAGGCCGCGCAGCTCGGCGACGCTCTCCTCCCCCGGCGGCATCCACTCCATGCGCACATCGGGTGCGCGCTCCTCGTTGCCCCGGCCGTCGGTCTCCTCCACCTCGACGAACCCGTGGCGCGCGTAGAGCCGTCGCGCCCCGGTGTTGCTCTGGAACACCCACAGCTGAAGACCCTCGGGACGCAGCGCCTTGGCCAGGTCCACGAGCACCGACCCGATCCCTTCGTTCTGATGCACCGGGTCGACGTACAGCGAGTGGAGCCAGTCGTCCTCCAGCAGCAGCAGGCCCACGATCGAGCCACCGCGGACGGCCACCCAGGCCTCCCGGTCACCCGCGAGCTGGTCTGCGAGCCAGGCGTGGTCCTCCTCGACGGTGTGTACCGGAGGCGGCATCGACGGGACGGCGGCACGACGGGCGATGCTGAACATCGAGGCAAGCGCCTCGAGGTCCTCGAGGCGTCCTGGGCGTACGACGAGGTCGGACCCCTCGTCAGACTGCATCGCGGATGACCTCCAACGCGTGCTGGAGGTCCTCCGGGTAGGGCGACTCGAACTCGACGTACTCCCCGGTCTCCGGATGCTCGAAGCCGAGGCGTACGGCGTGGAGCCACTGTCGCCTGAGATCGAGCCGCTGTGCGAGCACGGGGTCTGCGCCGTAGGTGGCGTCACCGACGCAGGGATGCTTGAGGGCCGCCATGTGAACCCGGATCTGGTGCGTGCGCCCCGTCTCGAGGTGGATCTCGAGCAGGCTCGCGAACCTGTGCGCCTCGAGCGTCTCGTAGTGGGTCACACTGTCGCGCCCGCCGGCCATGACGGCGAACTTGTAGTCGTACCTCGGATGGCGGCCGATCGGTGCGTCGATGGTCCCCCGCAACGGGTCCGGGTGCCCCTGGACGAGCGCGTGGTAGGTCTTGTCGACGGTGCGCTGGCGGAAAGCGTTCTTCAGCACGGAGTAGCTGTGCTCGCTCTTCGCGATCACCATCACCCCCGACGTACCGACATCGAGCCGCTGCACGATGCCCTGCCGCTCCGCCGCACCGCTGGTCGCGATCTGGAACCCGGCGCCGGCGAGATGTCCGACGACGGTCGGCCCGGTCCAGCCGGGGCTGGGGTGCACCGCGACGCCGACCGGCTTGTCGATGACAACGATCGCGTCGTCGTCGTGGATGATCGAGATTCCCTCGACCGTCTCGGGCACGACGGCCACCGGGTCTACGAGGGTGGGGATCTCGACGTCGAGCCGTGCCCCAGGATGCACACGGTCCGACTTCGCGGCGGACTCACCGTCGAGCGTGACGTTGCCTGCTGCGATGAGCTCGGCCGCCCGGCTCCTTGAGAAACCGAACAGCCGCGCGAGGGCGGAGTCGAGCCGCTCGCCGGCCAGGCCGTCGGGCACGATGAGGCTGCGGTACTCCGAGCCGCCGCTCGGCTGGAGAAAGGAGCTCACGAGACGGGGGCTCCACCGGCCCCGTCAGGCCGGTCGTCCGAGGGGTGGTTCACGTGGCGGCTGCCGTCGACGTTGATGCCGCGCAGCGCCTGCAAGATGATCGTCCCCGCCGCGATGTTGATGCAGATGTCGGCGACGTTGAACACAGGGAAGTTGGGAAGCATGAAGAAGTCGACGACGTGACCCTGCATGAATCCCGGTTCGCGCACGAGCCTGTCGGTGAGGTTGCCCAGCACCCCGCCGAGCAGGAAGCCGAGCGCGATGGCCCAGCCGGTGCTGCCCAGGCGCCGAGCGACCCACAGCACCACGAGCGTGGCGATCATCGCCACCACGGTGAGCACCTCGGTGTGACCGGTCAGGAAGCTGAACGCCGCACCGGAGTTGTAGGTGAGGTACAGCGAAAGGAAGTCGCCCACCAGCGGCATCCGCGGCTCGCCACGAAGGTGCTCGACCGCGAGGATCTTGGTCGTGACGTCAAGGGCATAGGCGGTCGCCGCAATGGCACCGAAAAGCCACAGATGCCGACGCCGGCGCCGGGGGTGGACTCGGGGGTTCGTGTCGTCGCTGGGACTCAGCGACGCTCCTCGCGCTGCTTGCATGACAGGCACAGTGTCGCACGCGGGAAGGCCATCAACCGCATCTTGCCGATCGGCTGACCACAGCTCTCGCAGATGCCGTAGCTGCCGTCCTCGATGCGCTCCAGAGCGTGCTCGGTCTGCGCGAGCATGACGCGGGCGTTGTTCGCCAGGCTCATCTCGTGGTCGCGCTCGAAGGTGGTCGACCCGACGTCTGCCTGGTCGTTGCCGGCACCGTCGCCCGCGTCGCGCATGAGACCCGCGAGCTCGACCTCGGCCAGGTTGAGCTCGGAGCGGAGCCGGTCGCGCTCGGCGTTGAGCTCGTCACGGACCTCGCCGAGCTCCTTGGACGTCCACGGCTTCTCGTCGGCCTTCACCGCGAGCCGGTCAGCGGTCTTCTTCGGAGCAGCCATCTTCTTCACCGGGGCCTTCTGTGCGGACGCGGCGGCCCTGCCGGTCGCCTTCGTCGATGAGCTCTTCTTGGCGGTCGTCTTGGTCGGCACCGTCTTGGCGCCCGCCGCGGACTTCTTCACCGGCGTCTTCTTCACCGGTGCCTTCTTCACGCCTGACCGGGTGCCACCCGACCTCGTCGTCGCGGTGGTCGTGGCAGCAACCTTCTTCGCCGGCTTGGCGGCGGCCTTCTTCGCCGGAGCCTTCTTGGCCGGTGCCTTCTTCGCGGTCGACTTCGCCGACGAGGTCTTGGCCGGGGCGGACTTCGCTGGAGCCTTCTTCGAAGCGGCCGGGGCGCTCGCGGCCTTCGTCGAGGTCTTCTTGGCAGGGGCCTTCGCCGAGGTCTTCTTCGTGGCGGCGGTCTTGGCCGATGGTGACTTCTTGGCCGTCACCTTGGTCGCCGGAGCCTTCTTCGCCGTGGTCTTGGTGGCGGGCGCGTTCTTGGCCGCACTCTTGCCTGCGGCGCTCGACCTCGAACTCGTGGTTGCGCTCGCGCTCTTCCTGGGCGCACTCTTGGTCGTGGTGCCGCTCTTGGTCGGCTTTCGCGTCGTCACACTGGACGTGACCCGCTTCGCGGCTGCCGCCGTCTTGCCCGCGAGCTTCTTCGCCGTGGATCGTGCCATGGCCGCAGGGCCCCCTATCCAGCCGTTTTGTGTGGCGAGCGCCACACGCGTGCGGCGAGGATATGCCTTCGCTGGCGCGGCTTCAAACAAATGGCGAACAAAACCGGTGTGTGTCTGTCACACCACGTCTGGCAGACTTGACCGCGCCGCAAGGCGTTGATGGGACGAGTAGCCCCTGCACGGCCAGGAGCGACCCGGGGACGGTGTGAGCCCGGGGGTGTCGGCAGGGTGTGAAGATCACCCCGGAGCCGCCGGAAGAGCGCCCCTCCGGGGGCAGGTAGAACCGGCAGCGGCGGCCAACGAGAGGGTTGTTCGCGGGGCATCCAGCGCCCGGAACGGCCAAGGAGGGTGGTACCGCGGGACCGGTCGCTCGGCCGGATTCGTCCCTTCAGCCGGTGGACAAGGTGTGAAGGACGCATCCGATGAGTGAGTACAACCCGGTCCCTCCCCAGGTGGACCTGCCCGCGCTCGAGCACGAGGTGCTCGCGTTCTGGAGCGACAACAAGATCTTCGACAAGTCGCTCGACCGTGCCGGCACCCGACCAACCTGGACCTTCTACGAGGGCCCCCCGACGGCCAACGGTCTGCCTGGCACCCATCACGTCGAAGCGCGCGTCTTCAAGGACGTCTTCCCCCGCTTCAAGACCATGCAGGGCTACAACGTCGAGCGGAAGGCCGGCTGGGACTGCCACGGCCTTCCCGTCGAGCTTGCGGTGGAGAAGGAGCTCGGATTCTCGGGCAAGGGCGACATCGAGGCCTACGGGGTCGCGGAGTTCAACGCCAAGTGCCGCGAGTCGGTGCTGCGCCACGTGGGCGCCTTCGAGCAGATGACCGAGCGCATGGGCTACTGGGTCGACACCGACAACCCGTACCGGACCATGGACCCCTCGTACATCGAGTCGGTGTGGTGGGCGCTCAAGCAGATCCACGGCAAGGGCCTCCTGGTGGAGGACTACCGAGTAGCCCCGTACTGCCCGCGCTGCGGGACCGGGCTCTCCGACCACGAGCTCGCGCAGGGCTACGAGACGGTGACCGACCCGTCCGTGTACGTCCGGTTCCCCCTCACCTCAGGCGAGTACGCCGGCACTGCCGACTCGCCTGGAGCGAGCCTGCTGGTGTGGACGACCACCCCCTGGACGCTGGTGTCGAACACCGCCGTGGCGGTCCACCCCGAGGTGGACTACGTCGTCGCATCGGACGGCAACGAGAAGCTGGTTGTCGCGGAGCCGCTGTTCGAGCAGGTGCTGGGCGAGGGCTGGACCGTCGAGGCGACCCTGCCCGGCTCGGCGATGGAGCGCTGGACCTACCAGCGGCCGTTCGAGCTCGTCGACTTCCCCTCCCCCGCCCACTTCGTCGTGCTCGGCGAGTACGTCACCACCGAGGACGGCACCGGCCTGGTTCACCAGTCCCCGGCTTTCGGTGAGGACGACATGCTGGTGTGCAAGGCCTACGGCCTGCCCGTGGTCAACCCGGTGCGTGCCGACGGCCACTTCGAGGATTCCGTGCCCCTCGTCGGTGGCCAGTTCTTCAAGCACGCCGACACCGACCTGGTGAAGGACCTCGACGCTCGGGGGGTGCTCTTCCGCCACCTCGCGTACGAGCACACCTACCCTCACTGCTGGCGCTGCCACACCGCGCTCCTCTACTACGCCCAGCCGTCGTGGTACGTCCGGACCACCGCGGTCAAGGACGCCCTGTTGCGCGAGAACGAGCGGACCAACTGGTACCCCGAGACAATCAAGTGGGGCCGTTACGGCGACTGGCTGAACAACAACATCGACTGGGCGCTCTCACGTAGCCGCTACTGGGGCACGCCGCTTCCGATCTGGCGCTGTGCCGATGGACACCAGACCTGCGTGGAGTCGCTGGCAGAGCTCTCGGAGCTGACCGGCACCGACCAGTCCGACCTCGACCCGCACCGCCCGTACGTCGACGACGTGACGTTCGCGTGCCCCGAGTGCGGGGCGGAAGCGCGCCGGGTGCCCGAGGTGATCGACGCCTGGTTCGACAGCGGCTCGATGCCCTTTGCCCAGTGGGGGTACCCACACGTCGAGGGTTCGGCCGAGAAGTTCGAGACGGCCTACCCCGCCGACTTCATCTGCGAGGCGATCGACCAGACGCGGGGTTGGTTCTACACGCTGATGGCCATCGGCACCGTCGTGTTCGACGAGTCCTCCTACCGCAACGTGCTGTGCCTGGGGCACATCCTGGCCGAGGACGGCCGCAAGATGTCCAAGCACCTGGGCAACATCCTCGAGCCCATGCCGCTCATGGAGCAGCACGGCGCCGATGCCGTGCGCTGGTTCATGGCCGCCTCCGGCTCTCCGTGGTCGGCCCGCCGGGTCGGTCACACGACGATCCAGGAGACGGTCCGCAAGGTCCTGCTGACCTACTGGAACACCGTCGCCTTCCACGTGCTCTACGCCCGCACGGCCGGATGGTCCCCCGACTCGGACGAGGCTCCCGCGCTCGCGGAGCGGCCGGTGCTCGACCGGTGGCTCCACGCCGAGACCGCCCGGCTCGTGCGCGGCGTCACCGACGCGATGGAGAACTTCGACACCCAGCGGGCCGGCAACCTGGTCGCGCAGTTCGTCGACGACCTCTCCAACTGGTACGTCCGACGCTCCCGTCGCCGGTTCTGGGAAGGCGACCCGGCCGCACTGGCCACACTGCACAGCACGCTCGAGACGGTGACGAAGCTGATGGCGCCGCTCACCCCGTTCATCACCGAGCGGGTGTGGCAGGACGTCGTGCGACCCTCCGGTCCCCACGTGCCGGAGTCGGTGCACCTCGCGGCGTGGCCCACCGTCGATGAGGCCGACGTCGACGAGGAGCTCTCCGCCGCCGTCGCACTCGCCCGTCGCATCGTCGAGCTGGGCCGTTCGGCCCGCGCCGACGCCAAGGTCCGCACCCGGCAGCCGCTGCGGCGGGCCCTCGTGGGCACCGCCGCCTGGTCGAGGCTGTCGGAGGAGTTGCGCACCGAGGTTGCCGACGAGCTCAACATCGGCGCCCTGGAACCCTTGTCGTCGGCAGGGGCCGACCTGGTCGACCACTCCGCCAAGGGAAACTTCCGGGCGCTGGGCAAGCGATTCGGCAAGCAGACCCCGCGGGTGGCCCAGGCGATCGGCGACGCCGACGCGGCTGCTCTGGCCGCTGCCCTCGACACCGACGGCAAGGCGAACGTGGTCGTCGACGGCGAGTCGGTCGAGGTCCTTCCCGACGAGGTGATCATCTCCGAGCGCCCCCGCGAGGGCTGGTCGGTGGTGAACGAGCAGGGCGAGACCGTGGCCCTGGACCTCGAGCTCACCCCCGAGCTGGTGCGAGCCGGCATCGCCCGCGAGGTCGTGCGCCTGGTGCAGGAGGCACGAAAGAACAGCGGCTTCGACGTCAGCGACCGGATTGTGCTCGTCTGGCAGGCCGACGGCGAGACCGCCGAGGCGCTGCGCGAGAACGGTCCGCTCGTCGCGGGCGAGGTGCTTGCGGTCGAGATGCACGAGCGCGAGGTCACCCCGCCCGACGGGGCCGCCCCGCAACGCGAGGTGATCGAGGCGGTGGGCTCGGAAGGCACACCGGCCGGGACCGTCGTACACGATGCCGGCCTGGGCCTGACGTTCTCGGTCGCCCGCGTCTGACGCATCGGCCGCTGTCCCAAGGGACCGTGGACAGCGGCAACTTCCCTCGCGAGGCCTCCAGCGCGAATGCCACTTCGCCGGGGAAGTGCATCGGTGCGTCGACCTCGCGACCGCCCGAGGCGCGAAGCGGCGCGATGGACCCCGGACATGCAACGAGGCCGGCCCCCTTCTCGGGGGACCGGCCTCGTGCCTTGTGCGGTGGGACTCAGCCGTGCTGGGTCTTCGACTCCTCTTCGCCGAGGAGCGACTTGAGCCGCTTCGGGGCGTGGTCGCTGGAGCTGAGCGTGCCACCCTCGCCGCTGCCGTCGAGGGCCGAGAGCTGCTGCTCGAAGTAGCTGCGGAGGCGGCTGCGGTACTCGCGCTCGAAGGAGCGGAGGTTCTCCACCTCGGCGTTGAGCTTCTCCTTCTCCTTCTCGAGGCCGCCGAACAGCTGGCGACGACGCTCCTCGGTCTCGGAGTCGAGCATCTGCGAGCGGGTCCGGGCGTCGGACTCGAGACGGTCGGACTTGGCCTTGGCCTCGCCCTCGAGGCGCTCCGCCTTGGTGCGGGCCTCGCCGATGATCCGGTCGGCCTGGTCCTTGGCGTCGGCAACGAGCTCGTCGGCGTTGCGCGTCGCGATCTCGAGCAGCCGCGCCGCAGCGCTCGAGGCGTCGGCGACCGTGGTCACCTTGATCTCCTCGACCGGCGCTGCCACCGGAGCAGGGGCCGGGGCCGGGGCAGGCTTCTCCGGCATCTTCACCGGCTCGGGTGCCTTCACCGGCGCCGGCGCGGCACCTCCGGCCGACTGGGCGGCCGCCAGCTTGGAGCGGAGGTCGTCGTTCTCACGCGTGAGTCGAGCAAGCTCTGCCTCGACCTCGTCGAGGAACTGGTCGACCTCCCCCATGTCGTAGCCCTCGCGGAGGCGTACCGGAGTAAAGCGCTTGTTGCTCACGTCCTCAGGCGTCAGCGGCATGACCTCACCCTTAATTTCGTAGTCGTCGTTAACG
>DATICF010000066.1:0-12081 GCA_035456965.1 Nocardioidaceae bacterium | reverse complement strand
GAGAGCCTCACCGTCCGGGACAACCGGACCGGCCAGGAGTACGAGGTCCCGATCCTCGACGGCGCGATCAAGGCCGGCGACATGGGCAAGATCCGGCTCGACGACGACGCTCCGGGCCTCGCCGTCTACGACCCGGGCTTCGTCAACACCGCCTCGTGCCGCAGCTCGGTCACGTTCATCGACGGTGACAAGGGAATCCTCGAGTACCGCGGCTACCCCATCGAGCAGCTCGCGGAGAAGTCGACCTACCTCGAGGTCGCCTACCTCCTCATCCACGGCCACCTGCCCACCAAGGAGCAGTACGACTCCTGGGCGCACGAGATCACGTACCACACCTTCGTGCACGAGAACGTCCGGCGCTTCATGGAGGGCTTCCGCTACGACGCCCACCCGATGGGCATGCTGCTGGCCTCGGTCGGTGCGCTGTCGACGTTCTACCCCGAGTCGCGCAACATCTCCGACGCCGACAACCGCCACATGCAGATCGTGCGGCTCATCGCGAAGATGCCGACGCTCGGCGCCTGGGCTTTCCGCCACGCGCAGGGCAAGCCCTACATCTACCCCGACAACGACCTCGGCTACGCCGCCAACTTCCTCGCCATGCTCTTCCGGATGAGCGAGAAGAAGTTCGAGGCCGACGAGCGCCTGGTCCGTGCGCTGGAGATCCTCTTCATCCTGCACGCCGACCACGAGCAGAACGCCTCCGCCAACGCGGTTCGCGCCGTCGGCTCGACCCAGGTCGACCCGTACTCCTCCACGGCCGCCGGCATCGCGGCTCTCTACGGCCCGCTCCACGGTGGTGCCAACGAGGCCGTTCTCCGGATGCTTCGCCGCATCGGCTCGGTCGAGAAGGTGCCGGAGTTCATCGAGGGCGTGAAGAACGGCAAGGAGCGCCTGATGGGCTTCGGCCACCGGGTGTACAAGAACTACGACCCTCGCGCGAAGATCATCAAGAAGGCCGCCGACGACGTCTTCGAGGTCACCGGGGTCAACCCGCTTCTCCAGATCGCTCTCGAGCTGGAGAAGATCGCGCTCGAGGACGAGTACTTCGTCAAGCGCAAGCTCTACCCGAACGTCGACTTCTACAGCGGCCTGATCTACGAGGCGCTGCAGTTCCCGCCGGAGATGTTCACCGTGCTGTTCGCGATCCCGCGCACCTCAGGCTGGCTCGCGCAGTGGCTCGAGCTGGTCCAGGACCCGGAGCAGAAGATCGCCCGGCCCAAGCAGATCTACACAGGCGAGCGTCGGCTCGACTTCGTCCCGGCCAGCGAGCGCTGGAAGTAGGAATCGCCTGCATCCAATTACCAAGGGATGCAGAGAAGCTGTCACTCCCCACGGTGAGTTCACCGTGGGGAGTGTTTGTCTGCCAAGGGAGCCTGGTCATCGATCCTCGGTAGTGTCACCGGCATGGCAACCCCGGAAGCCGTCGTCTTCGACCTCGGCAACGTCTTGATCCGGTGGGATCCGCTCCCGGCGATCGCGGCGGCCGTCGGTGATGAGGAGGCGCGTCGGTTCCTGGCTGCCTCCGACTTCAGCTTCGCGACGTGGAACCACGCCCAGGACGCCGGGCGGCCCTGGGACGCCGCCGAGCGGGAGGCAGTCAGCACCCACCCGCACTGGCGCGAGCACATCTTGGGCTACCGCAGCAACTTCGCACGATCGCTGCTCGGCCCGGTCGAATCCTCGGTGGAGGTCCTCGAGGAGCTGCACCATCACCGCATTCCGCTGTTCGCGTTGACCAACTGGTCCGCCGACCTGTTCCCCGTTGCGCGAGAGACCTACGGCTTCCTCACGCTGTTCGACGACATCGTGGTCTCTGGCGAGGTGGGCGTGGCCAAGCCCGCGCCGCGGATCTTCGAGATCCTGGCCCGACGCACTGGCCGTGCGCTGGACCGATGCGTGTTCGTCGACGACAGCCCCGCCAACGTTGCCGCCGCAGTCGAAGCGGGCCTGGACGCGATCCTGTTCACCGGTACCGGACACCTCCGCAGCGACCTCCGCGACCGGGGCCTCCCGCTGCGACCTGACTGACTGCGCAGCACAGGCAACCTCGACCGCCGTTGGCGTCTGAGGGCTGGGAGGCCACAGGGCCCGGTGTGGTCCTCCTGCACGACCAGCGACACCGTCCTCGACTCCGGGCCTGGCACCCGCGACGTCCTGCACCTGCACAACGACAGCCGCGTTGGGCGGATCATCGGCTGCGAGGACATCCAGATCTGCTACGCGAGCTGAGCCCAGGAGCTGACATGCCGTTCGGCCCTGGCGTCCGGGCGATCGCAGCGGCAGCATCGAGGCAGGACCTGACCACGGGGGTTGTCATGCGACGAGTCACAGCCCTTCTTGCGTCCGCGACCGTCGTGCTGCTGCCCGCCGCGACCTGGGCCGCACCCATGGAGGCAACGGGTGGGGACGACGTCCTGACCGGGACCCCGGCCGCCGACACCATCCGAGCAGGTGGGGGTGACGACACCGTCCGGGCCTTCGCCGGCGACGACCTAATCTTCGTCGGACGTGGGCATGACGATGTCCGCGCCGGCGCGGGCGAGGACGAGGTGTTCGGGGCCCCCGGACGCGACCGGCTCTCGGGTGACGGCGGCGACGACACCCTGCACGGGGGCGACGGCCGCGACAACCTGTCCGGTGACAACGGCGCGGACACGCTCTACGGCGGACCACGGGGCGACCTGATCTTCGGATGGAACGGACCCGACGAGCTCCGCGGCGGCCGGGGCCGTGACGACCTGGCCGGAGGCGCCGGGGACGACGCCCTGTACGGCGGAGCCGGCCGCGACTCCCTGACCGACTGGGTCCCGACCGAGCTCGACGCCGTGGGGCCGAACGACCGGGACCTGCTCGTGGCCGGCCCTGGTGACGACTTCATCGGCCTCGCCGACGGCGCCGACCGGGTCTTCGCCGGCCGCGGGAACGACCTGGTGAAGGTCGACGGCGACGACGCGCGCGACGTCATCGACTGCGGTCCGGGGCACGACCGGGTCTTCTACTACTCCCCCGTCGAGTCGCTTGACGATCTTCGCGACTGTGAGCTGGTGATCGAGGTCGGACCCGACTCGCCGCGCCTGTGACGACGACGGACGAACGGCCCTGGCAGCCCCTGGACCCGCCGTGCGAGGTTGGTGCCGAGAGCAGGGAAGGGGGACACCGATGTCACGCATCGACGGCGAGGTCGTCATCGCGGCCCCGGCCGAGCACGTCTTCGACATGGTGGCCGACGAGCGCAACGAGCCGAGGTACAACGCGCGGATAGCCCGGGCCGAGAAAACCTCCGAGGGCCCGGTCGGCCGGGGCAGTACGTTCGTCGCCGAGCCGAAGGGAATGGGGGCGCGAGGGGCCATGACGGTCGAGGTCGTGGACTACCAACGCCCCGAGCGGCTCGCGACCTCGATCCGGTCGACGTACATGGATGTCGACGGGACGCTCACCTTCGACCCTGTCGAAGGCGGCACGCGCATGCGCTGGTCCTGGGACATGCACCTGCGCGGCCCCTCGCGCGTCCTGACTCCGCTGCTGTGGGCGATCGGGCCGCGGTGGGAACGGCGCAACTGGGTGGACCTGAAGCACTTCATGGAGCGCGGCGGGCGCGCCGAGAGCGCTCAGCCCTGAGGCGGCGCCACGAAGATGCAGAACGGGTGCCCCGCAGGATCGGCGTAGACGCGCAACGGCTCCTCCGGGTCGTCCGAGCGGTCGTTGAGCAAGGTGGCGCCCAGGCTCAGCGCACGTTCATGCTGGGCGTCCAGCTGAGCCATGGTCCGCACCGTCAGGTCGAGGTGCAGCTGCTGGGGCTGGGGCCCCTCCGGCCAGGTCACCGTCGGGAGCGCCGGGACCTGCTGGAAGGCGATCCGGTTCCGTCCAGCAGCGTCACGCAGCACCAGCCAGTCGTCGCCGTCGGGGTCCGGCTCCTCGTCTCCGGGCCGGTACCGCAGACCCAGTAACTGACGGTAGAACTCCGCCAGTTCGCGGGTGTCGGTGGTGTCGAGCACCACCTGGAGAAGATCGGGGTACTCCTGCTCGGCCTCCATGTGACACCTCCTCGGCACAGCATGCCCATCACCCAGGGCACGTGGGAACCCCAGAGCTCGGGTGCGGGCACTGGGCGCGGCCCCGGCACGGTGCGGCACGCGGACCAGGCACGCGACCGGCCCTAGGGTTGCGACATGCCATCACTGCCGCTTGCCGGACGCGTCGCCCTCATCACCGGTGTGAGCCGCCGGGACGGGATCGGCTTCGCGATCGCCACCCGGCTGGCCGAGATGGGAGCTGGGCTGTTCATCCAGCACTTCAGCCTCCACGACGCCGAGCAGCCCTGGGGAGCAGATGACGTCACCGAGGTGGTGGCCGATCTCAGGGCCAAGCAGGTCGCAGGGGCCGGCTTCGGCCAGACGAGCCTCGACCTCGCGGCTCCGGACTCCGCGGAGGCGCTGATCTGCACCGCCCGCGAGACCCTCGGCCATCTCGACATCCTGATCTGCAACCACGCGAAGAGCGGCGACGACGGCACCCTGGCGAGTATGACCGCCGAGAGGCTCGACATGCACTGGCAGGTCAACGCGCGCTCGACGCTGCTCGCGACCCGCGCCTTCGCCGAGCAGTACGACGGCCGCGACGGCGGTCGCGTGATCTGGATGACCTCCGGCCAGGGGCAGGGCCCGATGAACGAGATCGCCTACGCCACCTCCAAGGCGGCCCTGGCCGGGATCACTCTCTCGGTGGCCGACGAGCTCGTCGACAAGGGCATCCTGCTCAACACCGTGAACCCCGGCCCGGTCAACACCGGCTACCTCGACGAGGGCATGACCGATGCCGTGGGTCGGCCGATCCTCAGCCACTTCCCGGCGGGGCGGTTCGGTGAGCCCGACGACCCAGCCCGCCTCGTCGCCTGGCTGGTCAGCGACGAGGGTCGCTGGATGGTCGGCCAGGTTCTCCACAGCGAGGGCGGCTTCCGCCGCTGGTGAGCCAGCTCCGGGCGCCCGGCCCGCGACAGGTCACCCGGCCCCGCCCTCCGAGCGCCGTCAGCGGGCGCGCTTCACCCGTCCCTCGTCCCAGACCGGCTCGGGGGACTCGTAGACCGAGCCGTCGGCGCCGTACACCAGGAACCGGTCGAAGCCGCGGGCGAACCAGCGGTCGTGGGTCACCGCGATCACCGTGCCCTCGAACGCGGCCAGGCCGTCCTCGAGCGCCTCGGCGGACTCCACGTCGAGGTTGTCGGTCGGCTCGTCGAGCAGGAGCAGCGTCGCCCCGGAGAGCTCGAGCAGCAGGATCTGGAAGCGCGCCTGCTGGCCGCCTGAGAGCGACTCGAACCGCTGCTCGGCGGCGTGCGCCAGCTCGTACCGGTCGAGTGCCCGCGAGGCCTGCTCCCGCGGCATTCCCTGCCGGTGCTCGTCGCCACGGTGCAGGATCTCGAGCAGCGTCCGCCCTACCAGCTCGGGGTGCTCGTGGGTCTGCACGAACCATCCCGGTCTCACGCGGGCGCCCAGGCGGGCCCTGCCGGTGTGTCGCACAGGCTCGATGGTGTTGTCCCCCACCGGACGGTGCTCGACGTCGGGGTCGGACCCGCCGGCCGCCAGCAGCCTCAGGAAGTGCGACTTGCCCGAGCCGTTGGAGCCGAGCACGGCAACCCGCTCGCCGTACCAGACCTCGAGGTCGAAGGGCTTCATCAACCCGGTGAGCTCGAGCTGCTCGCAGACCACCGCGCGCTTGCCCGTGCGGCCACCCTTGAGGCGCATGGTGACCTGCTGCTCGCGCGGGATCGCCTGCGGCGGGCCGGCCTCCTCGAACTTCCGCAGCCGGGTCTGGGCAGCGCGGTACTGCGACGCCATCCCGTCGTTGTACTCGGCCTTGATCTTGTAGCGCAGCACCAGCGCCTTGAGCTTGGCGTGCTCCTCGTCCCAGCGCCGGCGCAGCTCCTCGAACCGAGCGAACCGGTCCCGCCTGGCCTCGTGGTAGGACGCGAAGCCCCCGGGATGAACCCAGACCGTGTTGCCCGCCGCGCCCAGCTCGACGGTCACCACTCGGGTCGCGGTGTTGGCGAGCAGCTCGCGGTCGTGGCTGATGAACAAGATGGTCTTCGGGGACTCGTTGATCCGCTGCTCGAGCCAGGTCTTGCCGGGTACGTCGAGGAAGTTGTCCGGCTCGTCGAGCAGCAGCACCTCGTCGGGTCCTCGGAGCAGGAACTCCAGGACCAGCCGTTTCTGCTCCCCGCCCGACAGGGTCGCGAGGTCGCGGTACTTCGCCTTGTCGTAGGAGACGCCGAGGGCGGCGGTGCAGCACACGTCCCAGGTGACCTCGACGTCATAGCCTCCGGCGTCGGCCCACTCGGCGAGCGCCGCGGCGTACCGCATCTGCGTCTTCTCGTCGTCGTTCTCCATCATCGACAGCTCGCAGGCGTCGACCTCGGCGGCGGCGGCGCGAACTCGCGGCGGGGACACCGAGAGGAGCAGGTCGTGGACGGACTTCCCCTCGTTCTCGTGCGTGACCATCTGGCGCATCACTCCCAGGCCGCCGGAACGCGTCACCGCGCCCTCGTGCGGGGCGAGGTCCCCGGTGATGATGCGCAGCAGCGTGGTCTTCCCCGCGCCGTTGGCGCCGACGAGCGCGACCTTGGCGCCCTCACCGACGCGGAACGAGACGTCGTCGAGAAGCACCCGGCCGTCCGGGAGCTCGTACCTGACACCTGCTACATCGACGTGGCCCACGGCCGACCATCCTCCCCCACGACCGCCCTTCCTCGCATCGCAATAACCGGGTACGCCGGCCGGCACGATCTGTGTACGACGCCCGCGGCCGGTGTCGCGGGGACGTCCGGAGTGTGCGACGACCACCGTGACGCCTCATCTGGGCCGAAGGCCCCTGATCTCTCCCGCCGGATCGGGGAATGCTGGAGTCGAGGGGGTGTTCCGACAGGAGCCCTCGGCACAACCACCCGGGGCCACGGGGTTAAGGAGATGAGGGAGATGGCCACCACCGAGCGACCCGGCGACCGAGCCGTCACAGGGACAGCCCAGGCGGTAGACCGGCGCCGACGGGCCAGGTACGTCGTGTTCGCCATGGCGGCGACCTTCCTGGCGCTGGCGACGGCGTTCGCCATCGGCGAGGCCTCCACCCACCCGGGCGGGACCCGGGCCGTCGTAGTCACTCTGGTCTGGGTCCTGCCGTCCGCAGCCCTCGGCGTGTTCACCGTCCTCAGGCCGGCACGGTCGGAGCAGGTGCTCATCGTCACCACCACGCTGGTCGCCGGCTTCGTCGTCGTCCAGGCGCTGACCCACGCGATCCCCTCCGACGACGTCGGCCCTGTGGGCACGATCGCGGCCCTGGCGACCAGCATCCCGCTGGCGCTGCTGGGCCTCCACCGCGCTGGGATGGCCGGCAGGCTGCTCGTCGGGCTCGGGCTCGTGCTCGGCGTGAGCGGACTGCTCGGCGGTCCGGCCGGGTCCGCGACCGCTCTTGCGCTGCCGCTCCTGGTCTTCGGCGTGCTGTTCCTCCTGGTGTCCGAGCCGTCGGGTGGCCGCCGACGTGCCGACCCGCCCGCCACCCCCTGAGCCCGGCTGGGCGTTTCCACGGGTGACGGTTGGGCACTTGCGGGGGTGATCGCACTCACTCACCTCAGGAGGACCCGATGACGTCCCAGTCCGCGCGCGCCCAGAGCGTCGTCGAGCAACGGACCCCGCGGTGGAAGCTCATCGGGCCGGGAATGGTCGTCGCGGCGACCGGCGTCGGCGCCGCCGACCTCGTCGCCACCCTCGTCGCCGGGAGCAACTACGGCTACGCGCTGCTGTGGTGTGCGGTAGTCGGCTGCCTGATGAAGATCGTGCTCGTCGAAGGAGCCGGGAGGTACAGCCTGGCCACGGGCAACACGATCTTCGAGGGCTGGTCGAGCCTCGGCCGGTGGACGAGCTGGTACTTCGGGCCTTACATCGTCGTCTGGGGATTCGTCTACGGTGCGGCCGCGATGGCGGGCACGGGTCTCGCGCTGCACTCGCTGCTGCCCTTCCTGGGGGTCACGACCTGGGGAATCCTGGCTGGGCTCGTCGGGCTGGGTCTGGTCTGGGTGGGCCGCTACGGCCTGTTCGAGAAGGTGCTCAGTGCGATGGTGCTGCTGATGTTCGTCTCCATGGTCACCGCCGCGGCGATCACCCTGCCGAACCTCTCCGACATGGCCACCGGCCTGGTCCCGACGATCCCTGACGGCGGCCTGTTCTACGTTCTCAGCCTCGCCGGGGGCGTCGGCGGGACGATCACCCTGGCCGCCTACGGCTACTGGCTGCGCGAGAAGGGCTGGTCCACGCCCCGCTACATGCGGGTGATGCGCATCGACAACTCCGTCGCCTACGCCGTCACCGGCCTGTTCGTGATCTCCACCCTCATCGTCGGCGCCGAGCTGCTCTACTCCGCGCAGATCGCGGTGGACACCAGCGACAAGGGCCTGCTCGACCTGGCGAACGTCCTCGACGATCGCTACGGTGCCGCTGCCGGCACGGTCTTCCTCGTCGGTTTCGGTGCGGCCGCGATGTCCTCGCTCGTGGGCGTGTGGAACGGCGTGAGCCTGATGTTCGCCGACTTCGTGGCCCACGTCCGGGGCCTCGGCTCGGACCACCCCGACGCCCGTTCCGGCGGCCGCTACTACAAGGCCTACGTGCTGTGGCTGACCATCCCGCCCATCGCGATGCTCTACCTCGGCAAGCCGGTGTACCTCATCCTCGCCTACGGCGTGCTGGGCGCGTTCTTCATGCCCTTCCTGGCGGTCACGCTGCTGTGGCTGCTCAACACCGACCGGGTCCCGAGGGAGTGGCGCAACAAGCTCCACTCGAACCTCGCCCTCGGCATCTGTGCAGTCGCCTTCGGGACGCTCGCGGTCAACGAGCTCTACAAGACCCTCAGCGGCGCCTGAGCCCGAGCGCCCGACAGCGAGCGACCACGCCGTACCGCAGGCGACTCGGACATCACGCCGAGTCGCTCTGCTCCGAGACGTTCGAGCGGCCGGCCTCCAGGCGCGCCACAGGAACCCGGAAGGGCGAGCACGAGACGTAGTCCAGTCCGACCTCGTCGAAGAAGTGGATCGAGTCCGGGTCGCCGCCGTGCTCACCGCACACGCCGAGGTGGATGTCGGGACGGGTCGACCGGCCCTTCTCCACCGCGTGACGCACCAGCCCGCCGACACCGTCGCGGTCGAGGGTCTCGAACGGCGACACCCCGAAGATCCCCTGCTCGATGTAGGTGCCGAAGAACTTCGCCTCCACGTCGTCACGCGAGAAGCCCCAGGTCATCTGGGTCAGGTCGTTGGTGCCGAAGGAGAAGAACTCCGCGGCCTCGGCGATCTCGTCGGCCGTCATCACCGCGCGCGGCAGCTCGATCATCGTGCCGACCTTGAACTGCAGGTCGACCCCGGTCTCGTCCTCGACCTGGCCGGCCACCTTGACGATGTCGGCCTTGACCAGCTCGAGCTCCTGCACGGCGGCCACGAGCGGGATCATGATCTCCGGCCGTGGGTCGCCACCCGCCTTCTTGCGCTCGGCGGCCGCCTCCAAGATGGCGCGCGCCTGCATCTCGAACAGCCCGGGGATCACGATGCCCAGCCGCACGCCGCGCATGCCCAGCATGGGGTTCTGCTCATGGAGTCGCTTCACGGCGTCGAGAAGCTTGTGATGCTTGCTGTCCCGGTTGCCGTGGTCGTCCTCGATCGCCACCTGCACCGACAGGTCGGTGAGGTCGGGCAGGAACTCGTGCAACGGTGGGTCGATCAGCCGGATGGTGACCGGCAGCCCGTCCATGGACTCGAGGATCTCGATGAAGTCCTGGCGCTGAAGAGGGAGCAGCGCCGACAGCGCGTCCTCCTGCTCCTGCGGCGTCTCGGCGATGATCAGGTGCTCTACCAGCTCGCGTCGCTCCCCGAGGAACATGTGCTCGGTGCGGCACAGCCCGATGCCCTGCGCGCCGAAGCGACGAGCGCGGGCGGCGTCGCCGGGAGTGTCGGCGTTCGCGCGCACACGCAGCCGACGGGTCCGGTCGGCGTGCTCCATGATCCGCTCGACAGCCGCGACGAGCTCGTCGGACTCGGCACTGTCGTCGCCCTCGAAGTAGCGGACCACGAGCGAGTCGGCCACCGGGACGTCGCCGTCGTAGATCTCGCCGGTGGTGCCGTCGATCGAGATGACGTCGCCCTCGGTGACGGTGTGGCCGTTGGCCGAGACGAACTTCTTCGCCTGTACGTCGACGTCGAGCGAGTCCGCGCCGCAGACACAGGTGCGGCCCATGCCGCGGGCCACGACGGCGGCGTGCGAGGTCTTCCCGCCGCGGCTGGTCAGGATGCCCTTGGCGGCCACCATGCCCCTGAGGTCGTCGGGGTTGGTCTCTCGGCGGACCAGGATGACCGGCTCGCCGCGCTGGCTCCACTCGACCGCGGTCGCGGAGTCGAAGACCGCCTTGCCGACGGCCGCACCCGGTGAGGCGTTCATGCCGGTGCCGATCAGCTGCCTGTCATGGCCGGTGTCGAAACGCGGGAACATCAGCTGGGCGAGCTGGCCGCCGTTGACCCGCCGCACCGCGTCGTCCATGTCGATCAGGCCCTGGTCGACGAGCTGTACCGCGATGCGGAAAGCGGCCTCGGCGGTGCGCTTGCCCACCCGGGTCTGCAGCATCCACAGCTTGCCGTGCTCGACGGTGAACTCGATGTCGCACAGGTCCTTGTAGTGCTCCTCAAGCGTCTGCATGATCGCCATCAGGTCGTCGTACGCCGCCTTGTCGAGCTTCTCGAGGTCGGCGAGGGGGACGGTGTTGCGAATGCCGGCGACGACGTCCTCGCCCTGGGCGTTCTGGAGGTAGTCGCCGTACACCCCCTGGTGGCCGCTGGCGGGGTCGCGGGTGAAGGCGACGCCTGTGCCGGAGTCCATCCCGACGTTGCCGAAGACCATCGCCATCACGTTGACGGCGGTGCCCAGGTCGGAGGGGATCCGCTCCTGGCGGCGGTAGAGGATCGCGCGCTCGGTGTTCCAGGAGCCGAAGACCGCGAGCACGGCCTGGTCGAGCTGCTCGCGCGGGTCCTGCGGGAACTCCCTGCCCACGTGGTCCTCGATGATGCCCTGGTAGGTCGCCACCAGGTCGCGGAAGTCCGCCGCGTCGAGGTCGAGGTCGCTCGTCGAGCCCTTGGCGTGCTTCTTCGCCTCCAGCTCGGACTCGAACAGCTCCCCCTCGATCCCCAGCACCGTCTTGCCGAACATCGTCAGCAGCCGGCGGTAGGAGTCGTAGGCGAACCGCTCGTCACCCGACTGGGCCGCGAGACCGTGCACGGACTCGTCGTTGAGCCCGATGTTGAGGACCGTCTCCATCATCCCGGGCATGGAGAACTTCGCACCCGAGCGGACCGACACCAGCAGCGGGTCGTCGGCCTGACCCAGCTTCTTGCCCATGGTGGACTCGAGCTGCGCGAGATGGGCGGCCACCTGCTCGGCGAGCTCGGCCGGCTCGTCGCCCTCCTCCAGGTAGGCCCGGCACGCCTCGGTCGTGATCGTGAAGCCCGGCGGGACCGGAAGTCCCAGGTTGGTCATCTCGGCGAGGTTCGCGCCCTTGCCGCCGAGGAGGTCCTTCTGGTCCTTGCTGCCCTCTGAGAATCCGTAGACGTACTGGGTCATGACCTGATCATGCCGCACCGCGGGCGGCGCGTCAGGGGACCTTCGCCCGGTATGTCCCCGGCCGACCGGCCCGCGGGTCAGTCCTTGGTCTGCTCGGCCCAGAGGTTGATCCCCGAGTCGACGGCGTACTGGTCGATCCGCGCGAGCTCGTCCTCGGTGAACACAGGCCCGTCGAGCGCCTGGAGGTTGATGTCGAGCTGCTCGACCGAGGACGCGCCCACCACGACGGAGGTGACCCGCTTGTCGCGCAGTGCCCACTGCAAAGCCATCTGGGCGAGCTTCTGGCCTCGCTCGTGGGCGATGTCGTTGAGCGCGCGCACGTTGCGCAGCACCGGCTCCTCGAGGTGGTCCTGCGGCAGCGAGCCGTCCCGCGCCGCCCGCGAGTCCTCCGGAACGCCATTGAGATAACGGTCGGTCAGCAGCCCCTGGGCGAGTGCGGTGA
>DATICF010000065.1:0-145116 GCA_035456965.1 Nocardioidaceae bacterium | reverse complement strand
TCACCAGCCCCACATAGGCCGCCTGCAACAGGTCCTCGCGCGAGATCCCCCGATCCCGATACCGGGCCGCGATCGCCCGCGCCACCCCCATGTTCAAAACGACGATCTCATCCCGCAGCCGCTTCTTCTCCACCTCATCGGCGGTCTCCGCGATCTGGCCCAGAAGACGGGCCGTGACCTGGCTGCGATCGGCCTCGTTCGGCCCGTCGAGGGCGGAGAGGTCGAGCTCGTGTGACGCTTGGTCATGCAGTTCAGCTGAAGCGGACATCGCTTACCTAGCCGATCTTGAGTTTTCTTGCCGGCGGCCACTGGCTTGACCGCCTCACTCAGAAATCTTTCGACGTGAGCTGCTTCAGACCCTTCCCCTGCGAGGGCGCCGAAAACTCGAGCCGCCACGACCTGTCCCCCATCGACCCCGAGGGCTAACGAGGTCGTGGACAACGCAACGACCCGATCCGCGAAGCGGGTTGCGATCACATCGAAACCAGAGCTGAGAGCGTCGTTTTCAGTTGCCTACCGGCGCCCTGACCGCGTGATCGATCACGCGCCGACAGGCAGACAGTGAAGGGGCGCCGGGGACGCAGTGAGCCTCGAGGGGGACAAGCCGAACTCTAGGACTGTTCGAACACATGTTCGAGACTTGAGGCATGATGGTGCTGTGGCGGGTGGCATGAACAAGCGTGGCGGGTGGGGACCCATGTCAGAGCGCGTGCAGAAGGCACAGGTGTCTCCTCCCCCGCCGCCACCCACGGTGAAGCACTGCTGGGTCACCGACCAGCACGGGCGGCTTCCGGCCCTGCTCCTGCAGTGGCGCCGCACCGAGTCCGGCTACCAGGGTCGCGTCGTGCGCCTCGTCGACGAGGACGGCTGGATCGTCGTCGAGGAGTGGCTCCCCGCAGAGCTCCTCGAACCTGCCTGATGCTCTGACGCTCCAGGCGTCGCCGCGTCACCGGCCGGAGCGCATGGCGAACTGGCGGGCGGCGGGGCTCGTCAGCGCGAGCAGCACCAGGATGCCCAGGGCGACGTGAGGAAGCCCCGCCCCCAACGTCGGCCGGGGACCACCGTTCACGCTGGCCACGAAGGCGATCACGATCGAGGTGGCGCTGAAGAGCATCAGCACGACCCGCGACCAGTTGCGGCCGTAGTAGGTGGCCAGCCCGAGCCCGACGTCGATGACGGCGAACACCGCCAAGACGACGGCGGCCGCGGCGGCAGCGGCCCCGCTCTCGGCAGCTTCGGCAACCAGACCGGTGAGCTCTCCCGGTGCCGCGACGAGCAGGACGGCGAGCACGACTCCCAACAACCCCCGCAGCCACACCACGCCGGCGCTGAACGTGATCGAAGCGGGGCGCTTGCTGCCCCGGGTCGTCGGCGGCTGCGCCGGGCTCGAACCGGATGCGCGGACGTCGCGGAGGTCGACCACCGGTAGGTCACCGTCGGTGACCATCTCGTCACCGCCGCCGTTGCGCGCGTGGTAGCCGGTGGCGAAGTGTCGGATCCGGTGGACCGCAGCGGATGGGTTGGTCTCGGTCAACGAGTCGACGATGTAGTCCCGTTCGACATCGATGTCCTTCGCGATCCGGTGGGTGATCTGGAAGGTCATCAACGAGAGGCCGACGCTGCGGTCGTAGGTGCCTGCCGCGAGCCAGTCGACGTGAAAGCCGCCCGGCAGCATCCAACCCTCCGGACTCTCCCAGAACCTCACGTGGTGCCGTCGCGACGGGTTGCTCTCCACCTCTTGCTGATACGCGAAGTCCTGCTGACGCTCGAACAGGAACAACGGGCTCACCGGAGCCTCCGGGTAGCTGCGCCGCGAGAGGGTGGTCCGAACGATCTTCCAGGAGCTGGCCGCGCTGACCTCATCTGCCAATGTCCAGCCGGCCGAGGTCATCGCCGCGTGCAGCTGCGCTCCGCTTCCGAGCAGGGCCAGGTTGACGGGGTCGCCGAGCAGGCCATCGCTGGTCCGGGTGCGCCCGATGAAGTAGTTGGGGACGTAGAGGTGGGTCAGGACACGGTGCAGCCTGGGCAGTACCAGATAGGCCACCAGCAGCCAGAACACCACCAGCAGCAGGATCTGCCAGTTCAGCTCGAAGCTCTCCGCGAGCACCAGGAAGGCGAGCCACACCGCGGAGATGCCGGCGAAGACGAACAGGACGGCGTCCAGTGCGCTCATCGCGGACAGGGGCCCGCCCTGAGATACCGCATCAGCCCCTGCTGGCCCGGTTCCTGGGCGATCGAGGTCCGTCGTCGACGGGTCCGAGGTGGACGTGCCCATGTCGCGCACAGTAGGCAGATCGGCCAACCGACCGGTACCGCCCATGTGGGTCATGCGCCCTCACCTGACGCGAACCTACGGTGAGTAGAGGTGTGTTCTGCCGCGGGCGAGCGTGCCGACTCACACCGCATGTGAAGCGGCTGAGGAGGTCGATCCAGTGCCCGACTACCCACCCATCTCGGAACACGGTCTGATCGGCGATCTCCAGACGGCGGCACTCGTCTCCACAGACGGTGCGATCAACTGGTTCTGCGCGCCGCGGTTCGACTCCCCGAGCATCTTCGGAGCCCTCCTCGACAGCCGCGACGGCGGACAGTTCCGGGTCCGGCCCAAGACCGGCGGCTACACCGCCAAGCAGCTCTACCTGCCGGACACGGCGATCCTCATCACCCGGTTCCTCACCGAGGGAGGGGTGGGCGAGCTCGTCGACTTCATGCCCGTTCTCCCGGGTCGAACCCCGTCACCGAGACATCGGCTGGTCCGGATGTTGCGCTGCGTGCGCGGTGAGATCACGTTCACCGTCGACCTGGCGCCCCGCTTCGACTACGGGCGCGACCCGCACGAGGTGACCGTGACGCCGAGCGGGGCGGTGTTCCGCGGCAGCCGCGAGGTCATGACGGCCCATGTCGTGCGCGAGCCCGGCGATCAGCGCCTCGCACATGGTGCCACCGACGAGCAGGGGGACCTGCACGGCGAGGTCACGCTCGCCGCCGGCCAGCTCCGCGGGATGGTCGTCGAGACGGGGGTGGCCGACACCCCCCGGGAGATGCGCGTGGAGGAGGTGCAGCAGCTCTTCGACGACACGATCGCGTACTGGAGGTCCTGGGTCGGGCAGTCGACGTACCGGGGCCGCTGGCGGGAGACGCTCACCCGTTCGGCGATCACGCTCAAGCTGATGACCTACGCCCCGAGCGGTGGCCTGGTGGCCGCTCCCACCGCGGGCCTGCCCGAGCAGATCGGCGGCGAGCGCAACTGGGACTACCGCTACACCTGGATCCGAGACGCGTCGTTCTCCATCTACTCCCTGCTCCGTCTCGGGTTCCGGGAGGAGGCGGCGGCGTTCGCCCTCTGGCTCCGGCAGCGGGTGCACGAACACGCTTCGGGTGGGTTCACCCCGTTGAAGGTGATGTACCGCGTCGACGGTTCGACCGACCTCACCGAGGAGGTGCTCGACCACTGGGAGGGCTACCGGGGCTCGTCGCCGGTGCGCATCGGCAACGGCGCCGCGGATCAGCTCCAGCTCGACATCTACGGCGAGGCCATCGACAGCCTCTACTTCGGCGACGAGCGCGGCATCGAGATCGGGCACGCCGGCTGGAGGGCGTTCTCGGACATGCTGGACTGGCTCGCCGACAACTGGGACCAGCCCGAGGAGGGCATCTGGGAGACCCGCGGAGGCCGCCAGGACTTCACCTACGGACGTCTCATGAGCTGGGTCGCCCTCGACCGTGGCATCCGCATCGCGGCCGCTCGCGGACGACCGGCGCCGGTGAAGCGCTGGCGCAAGAACCGCGACCGCGTCTACCGCCAGATCATGGAGCGCGGATGGGACGGCCAGCGCCACGCGTTCGTCCAGCACTACGGCAGCTCCGTGCTCGACTCCTCGCTGCTCCGCATGCCGACCGTCGGCTTCATCAGCCCCTACGACCCGATGTGGCTGTCGACCCTCAGCGCCATGGAGCACGAGCTGGTCATCGACAGCCTGGTCTACCGCTACAACCCGGCGGCCTCACCGGACGGACTGCGCGGCTCGGAAGGCACGTTCTCGCTGTGCTCCTTCATGTACGTCGATGCGCTCGGTCGGGCGGGTCGCCTCGACGACGCCCGGCTGACCTTCGACAAGATGCTCACCTACGCCAACCACCTGGGACTGTTCTCCGAGGAGATCGCCCTGACCGGCGAGCAGATCGGCAACTTCCCCCAGGCCTTCACGCACCTGGCCCTGATCGACTCGGCGATCACGCTCGACAGCCACCTGGACGCCGGTTCGCTCGCCCCGGTCGACAGCTACGTCACGTTGCCGGGCCAGCATGTCGCCACGCCCGAGGTCGAGGAGACGAAACCGGGCGCCACGGTGGACTGAGCCCTCGGCAGCGGACCCGTTCGGGCTCGGTCGCCGCGCCCGCCCCGGCTCAGTCGCCGCCGATGTCGGGCTCGAGGCCGGTGGCGTCGGTGGCACGCGCGGGTCGCTCGGAGCGCTCGGGGGTCTCGGGCTGCTCCGCCGCTCCTGTGAGAAGCACGCACACCGAGCCGTCGTGCAGGTGCGGGGTGACCCCCTCGATCGTCGGGACGAGCACTCCGTCGGGGCGGATGACGAAGAGGACGTCGAAACCTGCGGGCACCCCCTCGGAGACGGGCTGGGTCACGATGCGTGCGCCCATGCGGTGTCGACGGTCTATCTCCTCCCCCGTCAGGTGCGGGCTGAACAGGCTGCGAGCGCCGAGGTAGGGCGCGACCGCTCCCCCGACGGGATCCCTGGCCGGGAGCCTGAACACCTGTCCCTCGAGTGAGCCCTCGAGCAGCGCTGAGGCGAGAGCGTTGAAGTCGTCCTCGCCGCTGAGCAGGAGCACGATGGTGATGTCCTCCAGCTCCGCCCCCGCACCAGTTGCTGCCGCCAGGAGCTCCTCGTCCGCGAGCTGCAGCCCGCGGGCGCCGATCCGCTGCCGCTGCTCCTCCTGGCCCGCCCACAGGACCACCTCGAGGTCGCTGTCGAGCAGCGCCTTCCCCAGGTCCACGACCCAGGGGTCGTCGCCGACGATCAGCGGCTTGCTCGTGGCCGAACGGGCTACGCCCAGTCGCCGCGCCACCGGCACGGCCGTCAGCCCATAGAGGCTGACGGTCACCACGATCACGAGGAAGGTCACCGGGAGGATCTTCGCCGCCCCGGGGATCCCGGCCTCCGCGAGCGAGGCGCCGAAGGTGGAGGCCGTGGCGGCAGCCACGATCCCGCGAGGAGCCATCCACGCGACGAACGCCCGCTCATGGGGGCGCAGCGGGCTGCGCACCGTGGCGATCGCCACCAGCACAGGCCGGGCGAACAGCACGAGCACTGCGACGAGGCCCAGCGTCGGCACGATGACTCCCTGCAGCGAGCTGGGAGTGACGGTCGCGGAGATGGAGATGAACAGGACTCCGAGGATCAGCTGCACCAACGTCTCCAGGAACGGCCGCCTGACCGGGATCTCGAACTCGTGGCGGTTGGCGAGCACCAGCCCGATGACGATCGCGGCCACGAGCCCCGAGTCGTCGCGCAGAGCATCACAGACCGCGGCCACCCCGAGAACCACCGCCAGCTGCGCCGCGGCATCGAGCACCTCCCCGGACGGGATCTTCACCAGCAGCACCCAAAGCGCGAGCACCCCGACCAGCCCGCCGACCAGTCCCGTGCCCACGCTGCCCATGAACTGTCCGGCCCCGCCGATCAGGCTGACCGCGCCCGCGCTGCTCACGACGGCGTGAGCGACGAGGGCGCCCAGGATGGCCCCGACGGGGTCGATGAGCACGCTCTCCCAGGCGAGCACTCGCTCGAGCGTCAGAGTCGGGCGGACAAAAGCCAGCAGCGGGATGACGACCGTGGGCCCGGACACGACGAGGATCGCACCCAGCGTGAGCGCCGCGTGCGGTGAGAGCCCGAGCAGCCACATCGACGTGAACGCTGCCACCCCCCAGGTGATGGGCACGCCGACGACGATCAGCCGCGCCACGAGGTGGCTGGTCGACGTGCCCATGCGGCGCAGGTCGAAGGACAGGCCGGCGTCGTACAGGATCACCGCGACCGCCAGCGTGACGAACGGAGAGAACGCAGGCCCCAGGAAGTCGTCGGGGTTGACGGCATCGGTCAGGGCGCCGGCGAGGAACCCGACGATGAGCAGCACGATGATGGTCGGCACGCGGATCAGCCCCGCCAGGATCTGCGAGCCCACCGCGAGGACGACCGTGAGGCCGATGCCGATCGTGATCGCTTCAGTGCTCATGCCGGCTCCTCGTTCCGACAGTCTCTCCGCCTCGCGGGGGCCGTGGCCTCATCCGCCGCGGGTGACGCGCCCGGCACCGACCGCCGGGAGGCTGGACGCAGTTCTTGTGCGTCGTTGAGACCGGTGAGCGCGGAGGAGGCACCGGGTGGACCCAGTCGACCTGTCGCGGATCCAGTTCGCCTCGACCAGCATCTTCCACTTCTTCTTCGTGCCGGTCACGATCGGGCTGGCCTTCCTCGTCGCGATCCAGCACACCGGCTGGTACCGCACCGGCGACCCCGAACGCCGCCGGCTGACCCGGTTCTTCGGCACGCTCCTGCTCATCAACGTCGCGGTCGGCGTCGTGACCGGCCTGGTCCAGGAGTTCCAGTTCGGGATGAACTGGTCGGCGTACTCGAAGTTCGTCGGCGACGTCTTCGGGGCCCCGCTGGCTCTCGAGGGACTCGCCGCCTTCTTCCTGGAGTCGACGTTCCTGGGCCTGTGGCTCTTCGGCTGGAACGTGCTTCCCAAGGGGTTGCACCTGCTGAGCGCGTGGCTCGTGGCGATCGGGGCGGCGCTGTCGGCGGCGTTCATCATGGCTGCGAACTCCTGGATGCAGAACCCCGTCGGCTACGAGACTGACCCCGGCACCGGCCGTCCCGAGCTCTCCTCGATCACCGAGCTGTTCACCAACCCGGTCTTCGTGTGGGGCTACCTGCACGTGATCTTGGCGTCGCTGGTGACCGGCGCGGCGATCATGCTCGCGGTGTCGGCGTGGCACCTGCGCCGAGGGCACGAGCCGTTCGTCCGCACCGCGCACCTCGCGATCGCCGTGCTGCTCCCGGGCTCGCTGCTGGCGGTCGGCGTCGGCAGCCAGCTCGGAGTCGTCGAGGCGACCTATCAGCCGATGAAGATCGCGGCGGCCGAGGCGCAGTGGCAGACCTGCCAGCCGTGCTCGTTCTCGGTCTTCCAGATCGGCGGCGGGAACCAGGACCACACGCCGACACAGATCATCGAGATCCCTCACCTGCTCTCGCTGCTCGCGACCGGGTCCTGGAACGGCAAGGTCGAGGGGCTCACCCCGCTGCAGAGGAAGTACGAGCAGCGGTACGGCCCGGGCAACTACGTGCCCAACGTCTTCGTCCAGTACTGGTCCATGCGTCTGATGGCGTACCTGGGCACAGTGGTTGCGCTGATCGCCGTCTGGGGGGCGTGGCTGGCCTGGCGGAAGAAGCTGAGCCGCTCCCGCTGGTTCCTCGTCGCCGCGACCTGGGCGGTGGCCCTGCCCTTCGTGATGAACACCGCCGGGTGGTTGCTGACCGAGAGCGGGCGGCAGCCGTGGCTGGTGCAGGGGCTGATGAAGACCACGGCAGGGGTTTCCGCGTCGGTGAGCACCACCGAGATCGTGATCAGTCTGACCGTCTTCCTGGCTCTCTACCTGGCCCTGGCCGCGGTGAACCTGTTCCTGATGCTGCGCTACGCGCGCCGCGATCTGCCTTCCGAGCAGCCCGAGGAGCCTTCCGAACAAGGGGCGGCTCCCGTGCTGACCTACTAGGAGCCGGACATGTCCCTGCCGGAACTGTGGTTCGGGTTCATCGCCGTCTTGTGGACCGGGTTCTTCGTCCTCGAGGGCTTCGACTTCGGCGTCGGCATGCTCCACCGGGTCGTGGGGCGCAGCGAGCACGAGCAACGGGTGGCCATCAACACCATCGGACCGTTCTGGGACGCGAACGAGGTGTGGCTGGTCGTCGGCGGCGCCGCGATCTTCGCCGCCTTCCCGGCCTGGTACGCCACGTGGTTCTCAGCCGGCTACCTCGCAGTGGCACTGCTCCTGGCCGCGTTGATCATCCGCGGTGTCTCGTTCGAGTTCCGCGGGAAGGTGGAGAA
The DNA here is from genome assembly GCA_035456965.1 of Nocardioidaceae bacterium. Taxonomy (GTDB): domain Bacteria; phylum Actinomycetota; class Actinomycetes; order Propionibacteriales; family Nocardioidaceae; genus Nocardioides_C. The sequence continues at coordinate 137,001 of DATICF010000065.1, read as the reverse complement.
CCCGCGTTGGCGCACGACGTGGAGCGGCACCCTGACGGTCGGAAGCCTCCTGGCGCCGCTGGTCCTGGGCGTGGCCTTGGGCGACCTGGTCGTCGGGTTGCCGATCAACGAGAAGGAGGAGTTCACGGGATCCTTCTGGGACCTCTTCACCGGCTACGGCGTCTGGACCGCGCTCACACTGGTCGCGCTGTGCCTCCTTCACGGGGCAACGTTCCTCACCCTGCGGACGACGGGCGGGCTCCGCGACCGGGCCAACCGCGCCGCCCGCGTGCTGACCTGGGTGGCCCTGGGAGCGGTCGCCGCGTTCGCGGTCTGGACGCTGGCACTGGTCTCCGACAGCGTGACCCTCTACGTCGCACTCGGCGCGGCCGTGGTCGCCGTGGCCGTGGCCGCTGTGCGAGTCCCGAGCGACCGGGACGGGCAGGCGTTCTCGGCGACAGCCGTGGCCCTGGGCGCGACCGTCCTGTCGCTGTTCGTGGCGCTCTACCCGAACGTGCTGACCAGCAGCACCAACTCAGCCTGGTCGCTCACGGTCACCGGGGCGGCATCGAGCGAGTACGCGCTCAAGGTCATGACCATCGTCGGGGCGGTCCTCTTCCCCCTCGTCCTGGGCTACCAGGCCTGGACGTACTTCGTGTTCCGCCATCGCGTGTCGGCTGGGCCGGAGACCTCGGAGGTCGGGGCGGGCAAGGCCGCCGACTGAGCACTCACTCCGTCCAGGGGCCGAACCAGCCACCGTGCTCGGCGACCAGACGATCCGCCTGGGGCGGGCCCCACGAGCCGGGCGCATACCGGTGCACCGCTGGCGGGTTGTCCAGCAAGGGTTGGATGATGCGCCAGTCCTCGTCCACGACCTCCTGGGACTTGAACCGGGTGGTGTCCCCCACGAGCGCCGCGTGGAGCAGCACCTCGTACGGCGTGGGGGCCTCCCCGCCCTCCTCGGCGAACGACATGTCGAGGGTGATCGGCTGCGGACCATCCGAGTCGGCGCGCTGGGCATCGAGCTGGAGACGCACCCCGGTGATGGGGTCCAGCTTCACGACCAGCTGGTCCCTCGTCGGCCGCGCGCCGGTGCCGTGGTCAGGACCCAGCCTGACCGGCGGTGGCTCCTTGAACACGATGCGCAGCTCGGTCTCGGTCACCGGCAGCCGCTTCCCGGCGCGGATGTAGAACGGGACACCCTCCCAGCGCCAGTTGTCGATGTCCAGGCGCAGTGCGGCGTAAGTCTCGGTGGTCGAGTCCGCGGCCACCCCGTCGATGTCGCGGTAGCCGTCGTACTGTCCGCGCACGTACCAGGCCGGGTCCGCATCCGCGACGGCGCGGAACGCATCGATCTGTTCGGCCTCCAACGCTCGTCGGTCCTGCCCGGCCGGTGGCTCCATGGCTGCGGCGGCCACGACCTGCATCAGGTGGTTGACGACGACGTCACGCAGGGCGCCGACGGGGTCGTAGAAGTGCCCACGGTCCTCGACACCGAAGCTCTCGGCCATCGTGATCTGCACGCACTCGACGTAGTTCCGGTTCCACACCGGCTCGAGCATGGTGTTGGCGAACCGGAGGTAGCGGATCTCCTCGAAGCCCATCTTTCCGAGGTAGTGGTCGAGCCGGAGCAGCCGGGACTCCTCGATGCACTGGTGGAGATCCTCGGCGAGAGCGCGGGCCGAGGCGACGTCGTGCCCGAACGGCTTCTCCACCACCACCCGGCCCGTGGCGGTCAAGCCTGCCTCGGTCAGTCCCCGCACCACCATCGTGAACAGCGAAGGCGGCGTCTCGAGGTAGAAGACCGGGCAGCTCGCGCCCCCGACGGCCTCCTTCACGCGCTGGTAGGTGCCCGGGTCGGCGAAGTCGCCCCGGATGTAGGACAGCCTCTTCGCGAAGCGGGCGAAGGTCACCTCGTCCACCTTCTCCCCCGTCGCAGCGATCGACTCGCGCGCATGGTCGACCAGGTGGTCGAGCGTCCAGTCGTTGACGGCCACGCCGACGACCGGGCAGCTCAAGAGACCCCGTGCCTCCAGCCGGTACAGCGACCGGAAGGTCATCACCTTCGCGAGATCCCCGGTGATGCCGAAGACCACGAGCACGTCGGCGTGCTGCTGCTCCTGCTGGTCCTGGCGTTCCTTCACAGGTGTCGTCGAGGTCATTTGCTCCTCCAGCCCTGGCGTGGTCGATGATGCTCAGCCAACCGCGACGGGCGTGGCTCGGGCATCCTCCGCCGAGGATGAGGGTCAGGCTGCCTCAGCTCGGCGCCCTCGAGGCTCTCCGGATCTCGTGCTCGACGGCGTTCGCGAGGTCGGAGACCAACCTCGCGTGCCAGTGCTTGTGTGCCTCGATGTCGGCCACGAGTGCGTGGCAGTCCGGGCATTCAGTGGGGGTGCTGCTCTGGTTCGCCTGCGTCACGTGTCTCACCTCCGCGAGATGACTCGCCTCAACCGTGGCACGGTCGGCGTCGCAAGTCCACGGATCAGGCTCTGTGCCGGGCCTCACGCGGCTCGGAGGCGGCCGTGAGGGCTCTTGGTCCGAGTGAGTAGGCGTAGAGCAGGTCGAAGGGGTCGCCTTCAGGGGCGACGGTCAAGCGCTCCAGTGCCTGCCAGAGCTCGTTCGCGTGTCGCTGCAAGTACCAGGTGTGGGACCCCAGCAACAGCGAGGCGAGGATGGTCTTCCCGGCCGAGACCGACGGCTCGGCGCCCGCACACTCCAGGGCTGCCCGGAGTCTCCGCGCGGTGCGGGCGAGGCTGATCCAGCTCACGATCGGCAGGCACTGGGACAGCCACAGGCGGGTGCTCCTCACCGTGACATCGACGCCGACCGCACGGGCGATCTGTTTGTTCAGCCTGACGTACCAGACGAGGTAGTACACCCCGAGCGTGATCACGCTGAGGCCCCAGACAGCCCACGGAGACCGAGCCTTCTCGGTGTGCATGGCGATCGAGCTGGACATGAGACAACTCCCCCCGGAGCTGCGCAGCTCCCCCCGGATGCTGCGCACATGACGATGCGACCAGTGTTGCCCAGTGACCGGGCCGCTTGGTCGAAACGTCGACTTGTACGAAATGGGGTTTGTGTCCGATCAGAGAGCGATACCGGTTGAAAACGGTCGATGACCGGGGGCATACGGTGGGCCCATGAGCGCGCGCAGCTGGGTCCTGGGCCTCGAGCGAGCCTGGGACGCCGCCCGGCTGCGCCGCGCGGGCTCGCGACCTCCCGCCAACTTCCGGATCGAGGCGTACCTCGGGCACGGCGGGCCCTCAGAGGTGGTCGTGCGCGGCAGGGTGGTGAACGACCCCCCGCTCGGCGAGGCGGTCGAGGGTGAGGGCGTCGGCGCTGCGGTGCGTCGTACGTTGCAGGGCTTCATGACCGACGAGCTGCCGGGCGTGCCACTGCGAGTCGCCGTTGCGGGGGCGAGCGTCGAGACCGTGACCGACGCCGAGGGCTACTTCCTCACCCGGCTCCGACCGGACCCCGAAATGCTCCACAGCCCCTGGACCAGCGGCACCGTCGAGCTCGCCGGCGAGTACCGCGGACTGACCGGTGCGCATCTCACCCCGATCGAGGTGCGCGTCCCGTCCCCCGAGGCGAGGCTCGGGATCGTCTCCGACATCGACGACACGATCCTCCAGACCGGCGTCCAGAGGGTTGGTCAGATGATCCGCCAGACGCTCGCCGGATCCGCTCTCACCCGGACCGCCTTTCCCGGGGCAGCCGACCTGTACCGCGACCTCGCGGCCGGGGCGAACCCGGTCTTCTACGTCTCGTCGAGCCCCTGGAACCTGCACGCCTTCCTGGTTGCGTTCCTGCGCCACCACGGCTTCCCGGCGGGGCCGGTGCTCCTGCGCGACCTGTTCGGCAACCGTGTCGGTCGCGAGCAGAAGGGGGGCCGCATCCGCGAGATCCTCGACCTCCACCCCCATCTGGACTTCGTGCTGATCGGCGACTCCGGCGAGAAGGACCCCGAGATCTACGCCGACATCGTCCGCGCCTACCCCGGGCGGATCCACGCGGTCTACATCCGCGAGGTACGGCTCGACCCGGGCGACGGGCGCGTCGAGAGGATCTCGGGTTCGTGGACCGAGGACGTGCCGTTCGTTCTCGCCGCCGACACCGATGCCGTACGCCGTCACGCGACCGACCTGGGCCTGCTCTGAGCAGGCCCACCGCCTCCTCCGCGTCGGTACCCGAACCATCTCGGGCCGGTTCGACGTCGGCCCCCTCTGGCCGGATGCCGCCGAGCTGAATAGCTTGGTCCGCGAGGCCGTGTGCTCGCCGAACACGGGACACGACGATTCCGGGAGGCCTGATGCCGGACTACGGACGACCGCTGCGATTCGGCGTCTTCCCCACGCCCGAGGCGCAGAAGCTGGACGAGGTTCTCGCCCTGGCCCACGTGGCAGACAAGCAGGACCTCGACTACGTCGGAATCCAGGACCATCCGTACCAGCGGCGTTTCCTCGACACCTGGATGCTGATGGCGACCGTGCTCGCGAGGACCGAGCGTGTGCGCGTCTTCCCGGACGTGTCGAACCTGCCACTGCGCTCACCGGCGATGATCGCGAAGTCGGCCGCGAGCCTGGACATCATGTCGGGCGGGCGTTTCGAGCTCGGACTCGGCGCCGGCGCGTTCTGGGAGGCTGTTGAAGCCATGGGCGGACAGCGGCGATCGCCGGGCGATGCCGTCGATGCTCTCACCGAGGCGATCGAGGTGATCCGGCTGATGTGGTCGGACGAGCGCTCTGTGCGCTTCGACGGCCACCACTACCGCCTCGCCGGAGTGAAGCCGGGGCCACCGCCCAGCCACTCGATCGGCATCTGGCTCGGGGTCGGCGGCCGTCGAACCCTCGCCCTGGTCGGCCGAACCGCCGACGGCTGGGTGCCCTCGAGCGGGTGGGCCACACCGGACAAGCTCCCTGCCATGCATTCCCGGATCGACGAGGCCGCGGTCGCCGCAGGCCGTGACCCGGCAGAGATCACTCGGGTCTACAACGTGTGGGGCCAGATCGGTGGGGCCGGCGGCTTCCTGCAGGGCGGGGTCGAACAGTGGATGGACGAGCTCACCGAGCTGGCGCTCGTCCACGGGATGGACACGTTCGTCTTCGGGCCTTCGACGGATCCCGTGCCACAGTTGCAGCGGTTCGCCGAAGAGGTGGCACCCGCGGTGCGCGAACAGGTTTCGGCCCACCGGCGCGGGAGTGGGCCTAGCCCCGGACCTTGACGCAGCAGAAACCCTCCTGAGGCGCGAGCTCGGCAGAGACAGCGTCACTGCCCAGTCCCTCGACCACTCCCTCGATGAGAGCGAGGTTCAGGCCACAGACGAGCTCCGTGTGCTCGGCGGCCAACCTGTCGAACGGGCAGTTCGCCAGACACAGCTCACGTTCTGCAACGCGTGGCTCGAAGCCGTGGTCGGCAAGCACCACGGCCGTGCGCTCGAGGTCGTGGCGAACGGCCCCCGCGCGACCCCGCTTCGACCGGCGGCGGGTGCGCGCCCGGCTTCCGGTCTCAGACTTCATGGCGAGACCGAGTCCTTTCTGGCGGGCGACCTCCCGCACTGCCTCGGCGACAGGCACGTCGGTCCCGATCGATCGTTCGACGGCTGAGGCCAGCACGTCCCCCGCCAGGTCGTAGCGGCGTTCGGGCAGCGACACCGACAGCTGGCGGGCGGAGCGCCGGTACAGCTTCGAAGGCCGCCCGGCCCCCGGCCCCGTCCTGCCCGAGAGTCGGCGGAACTCCACGTCCAGCAGGCCCTCGTCCACGAGGCGGTCGAGGTGGAACTTCACCGTGTGAAGCGGTAGACCCACTGCCGTGGCCGCCTGCTCGCGGCTGACCGCATCGGACTGTGCAGCCACATAGAGAAACAGGTCGCGGCGGGCAGGCTCCACCAGCGCACCGAGTCCCGCGAGCTGTTCGACGAGCGCATCCGGCATGGCCGCCCCACTTTCTAAAAGAGAGTTCTGTTGACGAAACCCGGTGGAGAGTTCTAACGTCAAAACAGTACCCCTTTAGAAGGCCAGGAGGCACCCATGACCCAGTTGACGTCCAGTGACGACCCGGGTGACGAGGTCCTCTCGTGGCGCCCGAGGGTGGTGCACGAGCCGCGTCCGGTCGACCTCGTGGCGGCCGAGCAAGCCGCTGCCCACCTCCTGGAGGCCCTGGGTCAGCCGATTCACACCGCCGACATGGCCGACACGCCGCGCCGGATGGCGCACGCCTTCGTCGAGATGCTGACGGTCGGGGAGTTCGACTTCACGACCTTCCCCAACAGCGAGGGGTACGACGAGCTGGTGCTGGTCGAGAGCATCCCGGTTCGGTCGCTGTGCGAGCACCACATGCTGCCCTTCGTCGGCGTCGCTCACATCGGCTACCTGCCCGCCGGGCGGATCCTCGGTCTGTCGAAGTTCGCCAGAGTCGTGGAATTCTTCAGTCACCGGGCGCAGACTCAGGAAAGACTGACCAAGCAGGTCGCCGAGCACCTGCAGGACCAGCTCGCACCACGAGGAGTCGGGGTCGTGATCGAGGCCGAGCACACCTGCATGAGCCTTCGCGGTGTCCGTGCTGCGGGGGCTCGGACGGTCACCTCGGCCTTGTTCGGGAGGCTGCGAGACGACCCGTCGTCGCGAGCAGAGTTCCTGGCCCTGACTCGGGGACGTAAGGAGGCGTGATGGCCGCGACCGGCACGTTCGTGATCGCGGGCGGGGGGCTTGCCGCCGCCAAGGCAGCCGAGAGTCTGCGAGCCGAGTCGTTCTCCGGGCAGATCCTCGTGATCGGCGCCGAGCATCACCTGCCCTACGAGCGCCCGCCTCTGTCCAAGGGCTACCTCCTGGGCCATGAGGAGCTCGACAAGGCGTTCACCAACCCGGCCGAGTGGTACGACGAGTACGACATCGACCTGAGCCTCGGATCCTCGGTGGCGGTGATCGATCCCGGCGCCCGCAAGGTCACCACCGACCGCGGTCAGCAGATCGGCTACGACAAGCTGCTCATCGCCACCGGAGCCCGACCCCGCCCGCTCGCCTTGGCCGAGGAGAGCGGCGTGCAGGTCGCCTACCTCCGCACGATGGAGGACAGTCGACGGATCAAGTCGCAGCTCGAGTCCGGTCGGCGGGTCGCTGTGATCGGTGGGGGCTGGATCGGGCTCGAGGTGGCTGCTGCCGCACGCAGCGCGGGCTGCGAGGTCGCGGTCATCGAGACGCTCGAGCTGCCGCTGGTCAGGGTGCTCGGCCCTGAGGTGGCCAAGGTGTTCGCGGACCTCCACCGGTCCCGCGGCGTCGAGGTCCGAACGCACGCCACGATCACCGCCCTCACCCAAGAGGCCGACGTCACCGTCGTACACCTCGCGGACGGACACTCCGTGCACGCCGACCTGGTCGTGGTCGGCGTCGGCGTGTCACCGAACTCGGAGCTTGCGGATGCAGCGGGGCTCAAGACCCACGACGGCATCCTCGTCGACCAGCATCTGCGGGCTTCCCACCCCGACGTCTTCGCAGCGGGCGACGTCGCGAACGCCTTCCACCCGCGCCTGCGCAGGCACCTGCGGGTCGAGCACTGGGACAACGCCATCCACCAGGGCCTCACCGCCGGCCGGAACATGCTCGGCGCAGACGAGCCCTACGACCGCCTGCCGTACTTCTACACCGACCAGTACGACCTCGGGATGGAGTACGTCGGCAACGTCGGCCCCGAAGGATACGAGGAGGTGCTGATCAGCGGAGACGTGTCGGAGCTCGTCTTCACCGCCCTGTGGCTCAAGGACGGCGCCGTGCTCGCGGGCATGCACGTCAACGACTGGGACGCCATCGACCCGATCCGACGGATCGTCGGTGCGGGCAGGGTCGATCTCGCGGCGCTGCGCGACCCGGACGTTCCCCTGAGGGAGACCGGCCTCTGAGGCGCGAGTGCGCCGCCTCCGGCCCGCGGACGATGCGATGCAGACGCCCGTTGAACCGATGGGGCGCCGAGCTCGTCTGAGGGGGCAGGAGGAGCATGGCGAGCAGTGAGGACCAGCTGATGCAGGCGCTGCACGACGAGCACGCGGCAGCGCTGTGGTCCTACTGTGTCCGGCTGACCGGGACCGACCGTGCCCGCGCCCAGGATGTCTGCCAGGAAACCCTGCTGCGTGCGTGGCAGCACCCCGAGGTCTTGTCCAGGCCACCGGCCACGATCCGCCGGTGGCTGTTCACGGTCGCCCGCAACATCGTCATCGACGAGTGGCGGTCCCGTCGCGCCCACCGTGAGACAGTCACGGCCGACCCCCCGGACCAGCTGCCGGAGCACGAGGAGGCCGACCAGCTCCTGCAGTCCTGGGTGGTTGCGGAGGCGGTCTCGCGGCTCTCGACGGACCACCGGCGGGTGCTCTACGAGTGCTACTTCCAGGGCCGCTCGGTCGCGGACGCCGCCCGACGGCTCGAGCTTCCGGAAGGCACCGTGAAGTCGCGGACCCACTACGCGCTGCGGGCGCTTCGTCTCGCGCTCGAGGAGATGGGGGTGACCTCATGAGCCACGAGGAGTTCGCCCACGCCGACGGGGCCTACGTCCTCGGTGCCCTGAGCATCGACGAGCGGCGGACGTTCGAGGAGCACCTGCACACCTGCGAGGACTGTGCCCGCTCGGTCCGAGAGCTCGCAGGGCTGCCGGGGCTCCTGTCCCAGGTGGATCCCGCGGTGCTGGAGACCCCGCCGGGCCTCTCCCCGGTCCCGGAAACGCTCCTGCCCCGGCTCCTCCAGGAGGTACGACGGTCACGGCGGCGCCGAGTGCGCTGGGTGGCAGCCGCATCTGCCGCCGCCGTACTCCTCGCCGGGGTCGGTGTCGCCGCCTGGACGCAGCGTGACGACACCGCCGGAACCGGTCCTTCAGTTGCCGCGATGCCGCCCGAGCAGGACATGGAGCAGGTCGGCCAGGACGTCGTGGAGGCCAGCCTCGGCCTCGAGTCGGTGGCATGGGGGACGCGGCTGCAGCTGACCTGCCGCTACACGTCGGACGCGGACGACGCCGCCTACTCCCCCTCGGCACCCCCGTCGTACGCCCTGGTCGTCCACACCCGTGACGGGCGGACCGAGCAGGTGGCGACGTGGAAGGCGGTTCCCGGCCGCACCACGACGCTCAGTGCCGCAACGGCCTCGGAGCGATCCGACATCACCTCGGTCGACGTCACCACGATGAGCGGCGACCGCGTCCTCGAGCTGACCATGGAGGTCTCATGAGTACCGACCCCGCAACACCCACCAGCTTGTCGCGCAGGAACGTCCTCGTGGGCAGCACGGCTGCCCTGGGGCTCGTGGGATTTGCCGCCTGCGGGGGTGACAACGATGAGGGCTCGGCGGCGCCGACGGAGAGCTCAGGGGCGTCGTCGCCCACTCCGGAGGAGTCTCCGGCAGGCGGGCTCGTCGCGCTCTCGGAGGTCCCCGTCGGCGGCGCGGTCGCCGCCGACGGCCCGGACGGCGAACCCTTGATCGTGGCCCAACCGTCGGAGGGCAACGTGGTCGCGTTCTCCGCGATCTGCACTCACCGGGGATGCACGGTGGCCCCGAAGGGCGACATCTTGGAGTGCCCCTGCCACGGGTCGACGTACGACATCGCCACCGGCGACAACACCGGTGGACCCGCACCACGGCCGCTCGACGAGATCGCGGTGACGGTCAGCGACGGGGTGGTCACGAAGTCCTGACGAGGGAGGGTGCACCACTTTCCGGATAAACCGTTCCGTGAGCGCTCGGCGGGGACCTACTTTGGACTCATGAACACCGTCCACCTCACCGACAGAGAGCTCGAGATGGCGCGGCACGCCCTCAAGGCGTACCTCCAGGCGTTCGGCCACGGGGAGGCCGACACAGTCAAGGAGATCAAGCACGTGATCGCGAAGCTCCAGGCCGCGCAGCCCGAGGGCGAGGAGCCCTACTTCATCGCCTGATCCGTAGGACTACCGCGGCACCCCGTACGGGTCGTGACCAACGGTCTCGACCGGTACCACCTCGCGCCCGAGCGGGAACAGCGCGAGCGGGATCATCTTCCACGAGGCCACGCCGAACGGGATCCCGATGATCGTGATGAACAGCAGCAGCCCCGCCACCAGATGGGCGAGCGCGATCTCCCACCCGACGACGATGACCCAGATGACGTTGCCGATGACGGACCACACGCCGGCCTCCCGTCGCCACACGACGGTGCGCCCGAAGGGCCAGACCACGTAGCCCGCCAGCCTGAACGACGCGATGCCGAACGGGATCGTGACGATGAGGATGAACGCGACGATCCCGGCGAGCACGTACACGATGGCCAGCCAGAGCCCGGCGAGCAGGAACCACAAGATGTTGCCGATGGCGCGCATCGCTTCATGCTAGGGCCGCATCGAGGGGCTTGTTCCCGCTCTTGACGTGGTCACCGTCTCGTTTCCGGGCCGATACCCCTCGGGTATGCGTCCTCTCGTGGGTTCGCCGCAAGGCGAGAAGAGGGGGTGTGTACCTAGAGGGGAGGAATCTCTGCATGCCCAGGAGCAGCATGCAGTCGACCGCTCGTGCGCTCGTCGCCTCGGTGCTGGCCGTGTCCGCTGTCACGGCCGTGGCCGATGGCTTCGACGCCGAGGCGATCCCGGACCCGACCTCGGATGCGACCGCCATCGATGAGCGCGAGGCCGAGATCCGGCCGACCCGGTCGGGCGACCGCCCCTCGCTGGGCCTCGAGCCGGCGGAGATCGCGGAGGCGGTCGGAGCACCCCGGTCCGACGTCGCACGCCACTGGCCGGTCATCGACGAGGCGCTGCACGAGGAGGGGATGACCTCCCGGGCGAGCGAGATCGCAGCGGTGGCCACGATCGTGACCGAGGTCGGCACCGACTTCCGGCCGATCCGGGAGCACGGCGGACGCTCGTACTTCAAGCAGATGTACGAGGGGCGGTCCGACCTCGGCAACACCCGACCGGGGGACGGCGCGCGCTACCACGGGCGCGGCTACATCCAGCTGACCGGCCGGGCCAACTACCGGTACTACGGCGACCGGCTCGGGGTCGCGCTGGAGAAACGACCCGGCCTGGCGCTCCGTCCGAAGGTGGGCGCGCGGGTGCTCGCCGACTACTTCAAGCAGCGCGGCGTCGACCAGGCCGCCCGACGCGGCGAGTGGCGTGAGGTGCGGCGGAAGGTCAACGGCGGACTCAACGGCTGGTCGACGTACCGGGACGTGGTCTCTTCGCTGCAGCGCACGTCGAATGAGTAGCCACCGCCGGCCACGGACCGCTCCCTGACCTCGTCAGCCGGGGGCTACGGCTCGCGAGGCACGCCCGACTGCCGGGTCGGGATGCCCCCGGAGAGGAAGAGCGCGACGAGCGCGATCAGCGCCAGCGCCGCCAGGGAGGCGCGAAGGCCGGCGAGTCGAGCCGCCTCGTTCTCCTCCACGACCGCGTCGGCGGTCTTCCCGGTCACCCCGGCGTCCTCGAGCGCCGACTCGAGCTGGTCGTCGGCGATGAAGGGCACTCCCCCAGCCAGCTTGACCTCCGCCTGCGAGGTCAGGTTCTGCGGAATGTCGGGGTTCGCCTCGATCCCCTCGAAGAAGGACGCCGTGAGGCTGGAGATGAGCACCGCGCCCGCGAGAGCGGTGCCGATCGAGGCGCCGAGGAACATGACGGTGTTCTGGACACCACCGACCTCGGCGCTCTCCTCGTCCGGCACGGCCGAGACGGTGACGGCACCGAGCTGCGAGGCCAGGGCTCCGACACCCAGCCCTGCCAGGAGCATCGGCAACGTCACCACCTCGGCGCCGATGCCGATCTCGAGGGCGGCAGCCAGGATCACGATCCCCACGAACAAGGACCCGAAGCCCAGCCGAACGACCCGGCGGGGCGAGGCGTCGGGGAAGAACCTAGGCACGCCCACCGCGGCCAGCAGCAATGCGATCGAGAGCGGCAGGATGCGCAGGCCCGTGTCGATCGCGGAGAGCCCCAGCGAGACCGAGAGGAACAGCGGCACAGCGAAGAACAGCCCGGCTTGGAGCAGGTACTGGAAGAAGAACGAGGTCAGTCCGCCCCGGAGCCGCTTGTTCTCCAGCATCGCGGGGTCGATGAGAGCTGCACGCCCAGCGGACTGGCGTCGGCGCTCCCAGCTCAGGAAGCCCAGGAGCACCAGGCCACCCGCCAGGATCAGCCAGACCACCAGCGAGAGACCCAGCAACGACGGGGCGCCGGGCTTCGGGTTGACCACGCCCCAGGAGCCGGCCCTCAGCACGCCGTAGACCACGAGACCGAGCCCGGAGGCCGACAGGCCGGTGCCCACGAGGTCGAGCTGGACACCAGGCTCAGGTGGTGCGTCTGCCATGCGCCGGGCGAGGAGCAGGATGCCGAGAACGATGACGACCTCTCCGACGAAGACCCAGCGCCAGGAGGCGTACGTCGTCGCGAGCCCCCCGAGGAGGGGTCCCACGGCCACGGCGATGGCGGCCGCAGCAGCGACGAGCCCGTAGGCCCGCGGGCGTTCGGACGGGCCGAAGTTCGAGGCCACCAAGGCGACGATCGCGGGCATGATCAGCGCCGCGCCGATCCCCTCGAGCAGCGACCAGCCGATGAGGAGCACCGCGAGGTTCGGCGAGAGAGCGGTGGTCAACGACCCGGTGCCGTAGATGAGGCAGCCGAGCGCGAAGGCCCTTTTGCGGCCGAGGATCTGCCCGATCTTCCCACCGGTGATCATCAACGACGCCATGACCAGCGTGTAGAGCGTGATCGCCGTCTGGATGCCGGTGACCGTGGTACCCAGGTCGGTGGCGACGGTAGCGATGGACACGTTCATGACGGAGCTGTCGAGCGCCATCAGGAACTGGCCCGAGGCCAAGGTGAACAGGACGGTCCCCGTCGCCGCCGCGGGCAGCGCTGGTGCGGCGGGTGTCGTCATCGGGTGACTCGCAAAGCGGGCTGACCGGAGCGGGCCGTGCCGGACATCTGGACCTCCTGCCCCTATGACACCCCAAGAAGGGCCACGGGCGGATCATCCAAAGCGGGTGACCCTGGGTAGGACAGCCGTGGTGCTCAGCGGAAGGCGGCGTGACCGGTGAGCGCCTGGCCGATCACGAGCTGGTGAACCTCGGAGGTGCCCTCGTAGGTGAGCACCGACTCCAGGTTGTTGGCGTGACGCATCATCGGGTACTCCAGGGTGATCCCCGCGGCGCCGAGCAGCGTACGGCACTCCCGGGCGATCGCGATCGCCTCACGCACGTTGTTGAGCTTGCCGAGGCTCACCTGCTCGGGGCGCAGCTTCCCGGCGTCCTTGAGCCTGCCGAGGTGCAGCGCGAGCAGCATGCCTTTGCCGAGCTCGAGGGTCATGTCGGCGAGCTTGGCCTGGGTGAGCTGGTACCCCGCGAGGTGCTTGTCGAAGATCTCGCGCTCGCGGCTGTAGGCGATGGCGGCGTCCAGGCAGTCCCGGGCGGCCCCGAGGGCACCGAAGACGATCCCGTAGCGGGCCTCGGTCAAGCACGACAACGGGCCCGACAGGCCCGCCGCCCCGGGCAGCACCGCCGACGCCGGCAGCCGGACCTCGTCGAGAACCAGCTCCGAGGTCACGCTCGCGCGCAGCGACATCTTCTTCTTGATCTCCGGCGCGGAGAACCCGGGGGCGTCGGTGGGGACGACGAAGCCGCGGATCCGGTCCTCGGTCTGGGCCCACACGACCGCCACGTCGGCGATCGAGCCGTTGGTGATCCACATCTTCGTGCCGGAGAGGACCCAGTCGTCACCGTCACGGCGCGCGCGAGTGCGCATCCCGGCCGGGTTCGAGCCGAAGTCGGGCTCGGTCAGCCCGAAGCAGCCGACCGCCTCCCCCGCCGCCATCCGCGGCAGCCACTCGTCCTTCTGCTCCTGCGAGCCGTGCTCCCAGATCGCGTACATCGCCAGCGACCCCTGCACGCTGACCAGCGAACGCACCCCCGAGTCGCCCGCCTCGAGCTCCATGCACGCCAGGCCGTACGCCGTGGCGCTCGTGCCCGCACACCCGTAGCCCTCCAGGTGCATGCCGAGCATGCCGAGCGACCCGAGCTCCTTCGCCAGGTCACGGGCGGGCAGCGCCCCGGCTTCGTACCACCCGGCGATCTCCGGCCTGACCCTCTCGTCCACGAAGCGTCGAACGGTGTCGCGGATCGCCAGCGACTCCTCGTCGAGCAGCGCGTCGGTGCCGAACAGGCCGAGCGGGGACTGCGGTGTCACGGTTGCCATGAACCGACCCTAGGGCAACCGGATCAGGCCTCCGGAGGTGCAGCGTAGAAGTAGATCCACAGGTCGGCCCCCTTGTCGCCCCAGGGGTACATCGCGATCATCCGCCAGCCCTTCTGCTCGTAGAGGCTGATGGCGTCCCTGCTCGCGCTGACCACGTCAAGCACGGGCACGAGCCCGCGAGCCCGGACCTCTGCCACCGCCACCTCGAGCAGGGCCGACCCGATTCCTCTGCCCCGGGCACGAGGCCTGACGAAGAAGCGCGAGATCCCCGCGAGCTCACTCGGCTCGCGCCCGGTCACCTCCCGCCACTTCAACGCCGAGACCGGGTCGAGCCCGACCCTGGAGATCGCGATGTGACCGAGCATCTCGCCCTGCTGCTCGACCACCCACGCGTCGATCACGTCGTCGCCGGCGAGCCAGGAGCGCGGCGCCTCGGGCCACACGACGGGGTACTGACCATCGGCAAAGACCACCCGGAGCAGTCGCGCGGACGCAGCCAGGTCTCTCGACCTGCGTCGGCGCACACCCTTGACCGGTGACACCTCCCGAGGTAGCTCGGTCGCCGGAGGCCCACCGGGCAGGTGGCCCCGGTGGTGGGAGATCCACTCGTAGACCGGCCACGCGACACGGCGTGACCCGGGGGCTGCGAGCAGCTGGCCGGCGGTACGCCAGGACGACTTCCCCGTCCCGAGCAACGCGGCGACCGCGTCAGGGCCGACCACGCGGCGTCCGTCGTCGACGTACATCAGCGCTTCGGCGCAGTCGGCCGGGGTCAGGCCGAGAGGCGCGAGGTCGGCGTACTGCCAGGCCTCGACCCGAGCGGTGCTGGTCGCGTGGCGCTGCAACCACCTGGCGGAGGTCGTGCAGAAGCCACAGTCGCCGTCGTAGAGGAACACGCCGGTCATTCGCACCGCCCCGCCTTCGTGCCGCAGGAAACAAACCGACTCTAAGCCCGAGCACCGCCGACGGCTTCATGGATTTCTGGCTGCGAGCCGACGACTCGGGCAATCAACCACCAACCGGACATCCGCTCGGCTCGTCAGACGATCAGCGTCCGGACGGGACGGCGGTGACCACGAGATTCTGCTGGTAGCCGCCTGCCTCGGCGTCGAACGCCCCACCGCAGGTGACGATGCGTAGCCGTTCGGGCCCGGTGCGTGAGAACAGCGTCGCAGGCAGACCACGCCGGTCGAAGCGCTGGACCCTCTCCACCGTGTACGTCGACATGGTGCCGTCCGACATCGCTACCTGGACGGACTCGCCGAGCTCGATGTCGCGGAGCCGCACGAGCGGGCCGAGCCCGAAGCGGTTGGAGTCGAGGTGGCCCGCGATCACCACGGAGCCGCCCTCCCCCGAGGCGGGCGCTGGGCCGTAGCGGTACCACCCCATCACGCGGGGGTTCGGCGGGAGCTGCATCTGCCCGTCCGAGGCAACGCCGACCGGGCGGACCCTGGCGTCGATGCGGGTCGAGGCCATCCGGATGCGCACGGGCCGAGCGGGGGCCTGGGCTGCGAAGGCGCCGAGGCCGGCGTCGTCACGGCCGACCACGGGCGGCGAACCTGTCGACGGCGACTGTCGGGTCTCGCTGGGCCAGGGCGGCTTCGCGACCGGCGGTAGGTCGCGAGGTGCCTGGACGTTCGTGCTGACCGCGGGTGGCCCGGCTTCACGCTCCGGGACAGGCGAAGGCGGATCGAGCCGGGACCACGCCGCGGTCAGGCTGATGACGAGGCCGACCAGGGCCACCACTGCGATGACCCTGGCCGCCTTCGTCGTACGCATCGTCTTGCTCTCCCTCTACGCTCACCGACGAGCGCGCGACGGGAGGAGCTGCCGGCCCGCGAAGGCCAGAGCCAGCGCCGAGGTCAGGCCGAGACCCAGCGCCCAGGCAGGGACACCCTGGGACTCCGGGGCCAGTCCGGCCTCACCGCCGGGGACACCGGCGGGAGCGGAGTGGAGCCCGTCGATGCTCTGCACGGCGAGGTCGAGGTTGCCCTCTTCCGCGCTGCCCCAGGCGTAGACGATCGTGCTCGTGCCCTCGGCCAGGTCGAGGTCGGCCGGCCCGAGCACGACGTCCTCGGTGCCGGTGAGCACCACGTCCGCGGAGTAGGTGCCGGCCGGCACGTCACCCGAGGCCTCGTTGGGGTTGGTGAGGTTGTCGAAGAGGACCTCACCGTCGGCGCGGACGTCGACGCCCGGCGCAGCGGCGGTGTGACGGACCGTCAGCCGGGCCTCACCGGCTGCGGTCGACGAGGTGTCGTTGACGAACGGCGTAAGCGTCGGGTTGCCGTCCGCGTCGAGGTGGGCCACGACGGTGGCGTTCGCACCCGCGGGCACCTCGACTCCGCTGGCCTCGATGGCCGGGTCGGCGCTGTCGGGGGTGTCACCGTCGGCGAAGACCTGGAGATCGTAGGTGCCCGCCGGCAAGGTGAGCGGGTCGGTCAGGGTGCCGGGCTCGAAGTCGGGGAGGATCTCCTCGCCGTTGGCGTAGACGTCCACGGTCAGGCCGGGTACGCCGTGAAGCACCGACACCGTGGCGTCGCCCTGGCTCTGGGCCTGGGCTGTAGCCATCGGGGCCGCGAGAAGGGCAGCCAGACCGGCGGTGGTCGCTACTGCGGCTGTGCGTCGCATGATAGGTGGTCCTTTCGTTAGCGGAGCGGTTCCTTCACCTGTGCTTCGCCGGCACCGCTGTCCGGGATCGGTCCCCAACAAAGAAACTTCAACTACCGGTGACCACCTGTCCCCCGATCGACCGCGAACCGTCCCCTTGTCTTCACCGAGCCCTGCCCGCGGGGACACCGGTCGTTCACGACGCGCCGCAAACGTGAAGCCATGCGCGTTGCGATCGTCACCGAGTCGTTCTTCCCCCAGGTCAACGGCGTGACCAACACGGTCCGCCACACCGTCGACCGGCTCCTCGAGACCGGCCACGAGCCGCTGGTCATCGCCCCCGGCCCCGGGCTGCCCGTCTACCGCAGCGCCCGGGTGGTGCGCGTGCGCTCCATGGCCCTCCCGGGCTACAAGTCCTTCCCCCTCGGGCTGCCCGACTCCGCCGTGGAACGAGCGCTCGCGGACTTCGAACCCGACATCGTGCACCTCGCCTCACCTATCGCGCTCGGAGCCGTGGGACAGCGCGCCGCACGCCGGCGAGGCATCCCGACGCTGGCGGTCTACCAGACCGACATCGCCGGCTTCGCCCGGCAGTACGGCGTCCGCGCCGACGCCGTGGTCGCCCGCTGGGTCGGCCGGATCCACCGCAGGGCCAACAGGACGCTCGTGCCCTCGACCGCCTCCTACCACCAGCTCGCACAGCTCGGCGTCGGCAACATGCACGTGTGGAGGCGTGGGGTCTCCCTCGACCTGTTCGGACCCGAGAACCGCAGCCAGGTCCTCCACGACCACTGGACCCGACGGCGTCCCGACCAGGTCGTGGTCGGCTACGTGGGCAGGCTCGCGCCGGAGAAGCAGGCCCGACGGCTCACCGAGATCGCCAAGATCCCCGGCACCCGCCTCGTCGTCATCGGCGACGGCCCTTCCCGGCCCTGGCTCGAGAAGAACCTGCCGGAGGCCAAGTTCACCGGGATGCTTCGGGGCCTGGACCTGGCGCGCGCCTTCGCCTCCCTCGACGTGTTCGTGCACACCGGCGAGGCGGAGACCTTCTGCCAGACGGTGCAGGAGGCCCAGGCGAGCGGTGTCCCCGTGGTGGCGCCCGCCGCCGGTGGTCCGCTGGACCTCGTCGACCCCGGCCGCACCGGACTGCTCTACGACCCGTGCGAGAGGGAGTCCCTGCGTCGGACCGTTGCCACGCTCGTAGGTGACGCCGGCCTGCGCCGGGCCCTCGCCGGCGACGCGCTCCAGCGTGTGAGCAACCGCAGCTGGTCGGCAGTCGTGGACGAGCTCGTCACGAAGCACTACGCCGCGATCGTGGCGTCCGGTGGCGAGACGATCGCGGCCTGAACGGGTGCGGATCGCCCAGCTCGCAAACTTCGTCGGCCCCTCCTCCGGAGGCATGAAGACGGCCGTCAACGCACTCGGCGCCGGTTACGTCGCCGCCGGAGCCCAGCGCCTCCTGGTCGTCCCCGGACCGCGCGACGCCCGCCTGTCCAGCGAGGCCGGAGACGTCGTCCAGCTTCGGGCACCCCGGGTCCGCGGCGGCTACCGGCTCATCGTCGAGCCGTGGCGGGTGATCGAGGTGCTCGAGGAGTTCGGCCCCACCTCGCTCGAGGTCTCCGACAAGTCCACCCTGCTTCCCGTGACCCGATGGGCACGCCGAAACGGCGTGCGCGCCCTCCTCTTCTCGCACGAGCGCCTCGATGCCATGCTCGCCCTCCGTACGGGGTGGCCGACCGGCAGCGCGGTGTCCGTCTCAGCCCTCAACCGTTTGCTGGTGCGCAGGTTCGACGGGATCGTGGTGACCTCGACCTTCGCCAAGCGAGAGTTCTCGGCGTTGGCCGGGGCCGTGGGCACGCCGCTGCACCAGATCGCGCTCGGGGTCGATCTCGAGACCTTCCGGCCGCACCACCGGACCGACCCACGGCACGGGCCGCTCCGTCTGGTGCACGTCGGCCGGCTCTCCCGCGAGAAGAGCCCGCAGCTGGCCATCGCCACCGCGGTCGCCCTTCACCGGCGAGGCGTGCCGATACGTCTCGACGTGTACGGCGAGGGGCCGCACCGGGACGAGCTCGAGAGGATCGCCCGTGGTGCCCCGGTCACCTTCCACGGGCACGTCGCGGGCCGCAAGGAGCTCGCGACGAGGATCAGCAGAGCGGACGTCGCCCTCTCGGTCTGCCCGGGCGAGACGTTCGGGCTGGCGGTGCTCGAGTCGCTGGCGTGCGGTACGCCGGTCGTCACCGCTGACGTCGGCGGTGCACGGGAGCTCGTGGACGAGAGCTCAGGTGACTGGGCCGACCCCGACCCGGAGGCGCTCGCCGATGCCGTCGAGCGTCTCGCGGCGCGGCCCGTCCACGAGCTTCGGACAGCGGCCCGGCGACGTGCCGGACAGTTCTCGTGGGAGCGCTCCGTCGACTCGATGGTCGCCCTGCACCAGGTGGCGGACACCCGGCCCGAGCTCGCGGACCACTCCGCCTGACACGCAGGACCGCTCGCTCCTCAGGCCGCGACGCCCTCCGTGGACCGGGGCGACGACCTGTCGTCGCTGGTCGCGGCCCGGTGGCCGAGCGCCAAGGCGACGGCGACCCCGCCGACGAGGAGGAGCCCGACCGCGATCGTCGAGCCACGGCCCTCGAGCGAGGAGTCCAGCGGCGCCACCACCCCCAGGAGCCAGGACAGGTGCAGCAGGACGGCTGCCGAGCGTCTTCCGAGGCGACAGGTCGCCAGCAGGGGCACGCACCACAACGCGTACCAGTGGTGAACGACGGGACTGAGTGCGACGAGGGCCGCCATGACCAGGGCCACCGCCCGGACGCCGGCGGCCGGCACCCGCGTCCGGGCACGGAAGGCGACCCGGGCCGCGAGCAGAAGCGCGGTTGCCGAGCCGGACCACCGCAGCGCAGCCACCGCGGTCCCCTCGGGGAGATCGAGGCCCAGCGGCACGGGAACGGCACCGAGGACGAGGTCCAGCAACCGGCCGACCTGGGTGGTCATCGAGAACGGGGTCTGCACCTCCCCTGGCACTCCCAGAGCATGGACCCAGCCGACGCCGACGCCCGCCGCCATACCGGCCCCGATCAGCGCGGCTACCGCCACCCCCGCGACCACGGCGAGGCGGCGAGCCCGCTGGAGGCTCGAGGAGAGCAGCGGCAGCGACACCAGCGCCACCCCGATGCACACGAGACCCCCTGGAAGCTTCACCGCGGCGGCGGCTCCGCCCAGGACGGCGCCGAGGATCCAGCTGTTCTCGATCGCCACGACCAGCGCCAAGGCCATCAGCCCCGCCATCAGCACGTCGTTGTGCACGCCCGCCACGCCGTGGACGAGCACGAGCGGGCTCGGCAGCACCAGAGCGGATGCGGCAGCCCCGTCGCGTCCGGCCCACGACGCCAGGCGCGGTACGGCGTACGCCAGCATCACCAGACCGACCAGCGCGAGCAGCCGGTGAGCGACCACCAGGAACCACGGGTCGCCGGACACGCTTGCGGCCAGCGCTCCCCAGAAGAGCGGAACCGGCCCGTACGGGGTCGGCGTGTCCATCCACCGCGGGTCGACCGCCTCGACGATCGGCCCGTCGAGCACCGAGGGACCCCAGACGTACGGGGAGATGCCGAGGCGGGTCAGCTCGCCCTGGGCCGCATAGCTCCAGCCGTCGCGGCTGAACATCGCGGGCGCAAGCAGCAACGGCACGCACCACGTGAAGGTGGCGCGACGGACGAGCCACAGCCGGTCGGGGGCCTCGGCGCTCGTGCGGGCGACGTACCTCACCAGGCGTAGCCAGGTTGCCGCCGCGATGCCGAGGCCGACGACGGTCACCCCCAGGCCGACCATCCGGCCGAGCGTGGTCTCCCGAAGGAAACCCACCACGGGGAGCTGCCCCACCGCGCTCGACTCCGGGACGACGGAGACGACCAGACCGCCGAGCAGGACCAACACGTACCCGGAGGCACCACAGAGAAGCACCCGCGCACAGTAGGAACCGCCCATCGCCACAGGGAGAGGCCAGCGCGAACACCCGGCGACGATTCGGGGAACAGGCGACCTGCTCGTCACCTCGGTGTACACCACGAAGTCACCCGGGATCTTCCTCGCAGGTGGCGACCTTTCAGACAGGGCTGCTGGTGTGCCCCCATGAACATGCGCATCAGCGTCATCGGCACCGGGTACCTAGGTGCCACCCACGCGGCATGCCTGGCCGAGCTCGGCGTCGACGTCCTCGGCGACGACGAGCGCATCGGCCGCCGGTTCCTCGACGCCGGGATCGGCTTCGGCGGCGGCTGCCTCCCCAAGGACATCCGGGCCTTCTCGGCCCCGGCCACGGAGCTCGGCGCCCACTCCGTGACGGAGCTCCTTCACCGGGTGGACACCATCAACCTGCGTGCCCGACAGAGGACGCTGGACCTGGCCACCGACCTGTGTGGCGCAGACCTTCGCGGCCGCCGTGTCGGCGTGCTGGGTGCCGCGTTCAAGCCGTTCTCCGACGACGTCCGCGACTCCCCCGCGCTCGACGTCGCCGGCCGACTGCATCTACAGGGGGCTCAGGTGCGCGTCTACGACCCTCACCGTGCCGCGATGTTGGTGCGCAACGCGCGGAGCATCGACGGTCGCAACAAGCTCGACGCCGACCACTGTCGTCGGGCCAGGTGGACCTACGTCGGCGTCGGGCGTGGCGACGGGATTGCCGGAGCTGCGAACAGCGAGGTCGCCCTCTCGTCACGGGCTGCTGCCGGAGAGCGGCGCCAGCAGAGCGCAGTGGCCCCGGACAGGCTTCTCGAACGGGCATGACCCAGGCATCGCCTCTGGCGCGACCTCGCCGTACCGGCCTCTCCGCAACCCGCCGACTGGCCTTGGCGAGTGCGGTGTCCCTCGGTGGCCTCGCGGTTTCGAGCCTCCTCGTTCAGCAGGCACTCAAGCTTCAGGCGCGCGTAGCGCGGCGCGCGATCGGCAACCCGCTCGGTGAGGACGCGCACGTTGCCGACCGCGTGTACAAGAAGAAGTACGGCAACCGTCTCGACCTGCTCCTGCTCGGGGACTCCA
The DNA here is from genome assembly GCA_035456965.1 of Nocardioidaceae bacterium. Lineage (GTDB taxonomy): Bacteria > Actinomycetota > Actinomycetes > Propionibacteriales > Nocardioidaceae > Nocardioides_C. Next base: position 115,187 of record DATICF010000065.1, on the reverse strand, counting down.
TCGCGGCCGGTCTGGGTGCGGAGAAGCCCAAGCACACACTGGGCGCACAGCTGGCCAAACGGGTCGCGGCCAGGACCAAGCGAGCGGTGCGCCTGCACACCGCCGCCCGCGTCGGCGCCGAGACGTCCATGCTCCGGGCCCAGCTCGCGGGCCTTCCGCAGGGCTACAGGGCGGAGGTGGCTGTGGTCATCGTCGGCGGCAACGACGTGACGCACCGGGTGCGGACCTCGACCTCGACGCAGCATCTCGCCGAGGCGGTGCATGCGCTGCACGAGCAGGGCACGGCTGTCGTGGTCGGCACCTGTCCCGACCTCGGCGCCCTCACCGCCGTCCCCCAACCGCTTCGCACCCTTGCCCGGATCGCGTCGCGCCAGCTCGCCTCTGCCCAACGCGAGGTGGTCCTCGAGCTCGGCGGGAGGGCAGTGTCGCTGGCTGACGTCGTCGGCCCGTTCTTCGTCACGCAACCTGATGAGATGTTCGCGATCGACCGCTTCCACCCTTCGGGGTCGGGCTACCGCCGCACGGCCAAGGCGATGCTCCCAAGCGTGCTCGCAGCCCTCGGGCACAAGGACCCTCTTCCCTTCGGGCACCACGCGCCCTAGGGGACAGTGCCCCGTGCCGGCCTGGGGCTAAAGCCTGCGTCGCCCGGCCCTGGGCTCAGCCTGCGTCGCCGTCCGCGATGCCCGGGTGGTCCCTGAGCCAGGCTGCCGCGCGTCGCGCGGATGCACGGGAGAGCCAGGCATCCTGGACGACCTCTGCCAACTCGCGCAGGGCCAGCTCGCCGATGCGGCTGCCGCGCAGCAGCACGGAGGGATGGCCGTCGAAGTGCGGCGTGGTGAAGAACGGCGACGCCTCGTCGAGCACCATGGCTTCCTTGTCCACCTCCGACGGCACCCAGAACACGATGACGTCGGCGTAGCGCTCCCCTGTCCCGGGGTCGAAGGCGTCGGGCCGAGCGGTACGGAAGAAGACGAAGGACTTGTTGCCCACCTGGTAGACCGGCTTGCCGGGCGTCCGCTGCACGACGGTGACGTGCGGCATCGCCTGAGCCAGTTCATGCACGTCATCCACGCGTGCCGGTCGGCTCCAGTCGGTCACGCCAGCAGCGTAGGCCGCAGCCCGGGCCGCCGAGCCGAAATCGAGAGCCCGCGAGGACTAGCATCGAAGCTGGTGCATCAGCATCCCGCGGTCGGCAGGTCGGATCGGCGAGGAGACAAGCATGATCACGGTAGGACTACTGGCGACACTCAACGCGAAGCCAGGCAAGGAGGACGAGCTCGCGGCGTTCCTGGAAAGCGCGCTCCCGCTCGCGCAGGCAGAGGACGAGACCACCGCGTGGTTCGCCACCAAGATCGACGACACGACCTACGGCATCTTCGACGTCTTCCCAGGGACCGAAGGTCGTCAGGCACACCTGGACGGTCCGATCGCGACGGCTCTCCTGGCGAGGGCAGAGGAGCTGCTGAGCTCGCCGCCCGACATCAAGCCGATCGACGTCCTGGCCGCCAAGCTGCCCGGCTGACGGCCCCGGGCAGGCCCCCGGGGGAACGCGCAAGGCGCGTTCCCGTCGCCTCACGTCACCCCTGCCGGGTACGGTCCGGCCTTCCGCGAACCGGGTCTGCCCGCCTCCTGCGACATTGAGTCAGTCGCGGGACCTGGCCACCGTGGCCTGGACGACCCAGACAGCCCGGGACTCCGCGAACTCGCGGCCCTTCGCGGCCCCGCTGCTCGTCATCGGAGCCCTCCTGCTGTGCGTCCTTGCGGCCGGGGTGGCAGAAACGGACATCGCGGCGCTCGGAGAGCTCAGTGGCCTCGAGTGGGCCGGTGTCGTGCTCGCGACAGGGGGCGTCTTCGCCTCGGTACTCGCGCTCCCTCCCTGTGGCGACGATGCGGCTCATCCGGCGTTGGTCCTGAGAGTCAGGCGACTCGACCGGGGTTCGACCCTGCGGCGTCGCGCCCCGTGAGCGCTCTTCCGAGGACGGTCGGGCGGTTCGTGATGACGCCGTCGACACCGGCTCGCAACGCCCGCCTCATGAGGTAGGAGTGGTTGACCGTCCACACCAGGCACTCCATGCCCAGACGGTGGACCTCGTCGACGTACGCCCGGTCGACGGCGAAGTGATTCGGGTTCACCTGGTCCGCCCAGCTCCCGAGAGCCGGCAGGTTCTCGCGTGCCGGATGTCCGAGGAGACCGACCGGGACCTCCGGTGCCAGGGTCTTTAGCTCCTTCATGGCCGCGAAGCCGAACGACTGCACCACCAGCCGACCCTTCGACCTGGCCGAGGCGACGAGGTCTGGGTGCTCCCGCAGGCCCGCGACGACGTCGCTGACGACGCCCGGGTACAGCTCGGGCGCCTTGAGCTCCAGCAGGAGGCCGGAGCCGCTCGGCGAGATCACCTCGAGCGCCTCGGTCAGGGTCGGCACCGTCTCGCCGGCGAACTCACTCCCCTTCCACGACCCGGCGTCGAGCCGCGCAAGCTCGTCGCGGGTGAAGTCGGCCACGCGCCAAGGGCCCCGGCCGGGGAACACCTCGCGGACGTTGGTGGTGCGCACCAGCGTCGTGTCGTGGAGGAGGACCAGTGCCCCGTCCCTCGTTCGCTGTACGTCGACCTCGATCATGTCCGCCCCGTGGCAGACGGCTCGCCTGATCGCGGCGAGGGTGTTCTCGGGGGCGTCGTCGCTCGCGCCGCGGTGGGCGATGTTGAGGGGTCGCCTGACTGTCCTGGACGGGGTCCGGGTCGCTGGACCGGGGAGGGGAAGGCGCATGGTCGGTCCCTTCGGGGATTGGCCTCCTGTCCCTGCGAAGGTGACCGGCGCGGGTGAATCGCGCGTTTCGTGGACGTGACCACACGGCGGCGACGTGCCGAAGACTGAGGCCGGCGTCGGGCTCTAGGCTCGCGGGTGTGGAGCTGCGACTCGAGGCCCCGGCCGGGCTCATGGCGATCCCGGATGACGACGCCGACGGCAGCGGCACCGGCGTACTGGTCCTCGCCGGCTCGAGCGGTCGCGTCGAGGAGGAGCGGGTCCGGCTGCTGGCGCGTCACGGCGTGACGGCGATGTCGATCCAGTGGTTCGGCGGCCCGGGGCAGCCGCCAGGGATCTGCGAGGTGCCGCTCGAGACGTTCTCGACGGCCCTCGACACGCTGGCATGGCGCTGCGACCGCCTGGCGGTGATCGGCACGTCGAAGGGGGCCGAGGCGGCGCTGCTGCTCGCGGCCCACGACCCTCGTATCGACCTCGTCGCAGCGTTCGCGCCGACCCACGTCGTCTGGGCCAACGTGGGTCCCGGTGTCGATGGGAGGAGCCACCCCTACCGGTCCTCGTGGACCCTCGACGGCACGCCCCTCCCCTTCGTTCCCTACGACGACGCCTGGACTTCGGACGAGGATCCTCCTGCCTTCCGCGACCTCTACCTTGCGAGTCTCGAGCGCTCCCCCGCCGAGGCTCACGCGGCCGCCGTCCCCGTCGGGCGGATCCAGGGCGAGGTGCTGCTCGTCGCCGGCCAGGACGACCAGGTGTGGCCCAGCGAGCTGTTCGCCCTGGAGATCGCACGCGCACGGGAGCAGGCCGGGCGCTCGGCGACCGTGCTCACCCATGCCTTCGCCGGCCACCGGATCGTGCTGCCCGGCGAGACCCCGCCATCGGGTGGCATGTCGATGCAGCGTGGAGGCACGCCCGAGGCGGATGCCGCTCTCGGATCTGCCGCCTGGCAGGAGCTGACCCGCTCACTCGCCCTGCGTGCCACCGTCTTCTGACGCCGCCGACCTGCTACGTGAACGGCCTGGGCCACGGGTCCGGGACCTTCAGCCCTTCACGTCGCCCAGCCCTCGTCGGAGCGTGGATGGCGAGCGAGACCATTCGAGGCAACCCGGGAGGGGACATGAAGGTCAGCGAGGTGTTCAACACCGCCAAGGACACGATCACCGTCAGGCGGGTCTACGGCGACCCGTTCGAGAAGGACGGGCTCACGGTCATCCCCGCAGCCGTCGTCGGCGGAGGCGCGGGCGGTGGAACGGGCCATGACGAGAAGGGCCAGGAGGGCGAGGGCGGCGGCTTCGGCGTGAGCGGCCGACCGGCCGGTGCCTACGTCGTCAAGGACGGTGAGGTCAACTGGCGTCCCGCGGTCGACCCGAACCGGATCGTGACGATGGTGGCGATGGTCGTCATCGCCTACCTGCTGACCCGGCCCAGGATGGTGCGCGCACGGGCCAGGTCGAGCCAGGCATCAGACTGACGGTTCCATCCGGGCGGTGAAGACCTTCCGCTCGTCCGGGAGCGTGTGGACCCGGACGGTCAGGTCGACCACCCGCTCCGTCCCGTCCTTCAACAGCACCGGCACCGTCATGGTCCGGTCCAGGATGGGTCGCCGCCCGGCGTACAGGTGCAGGGTGAAGCCCGCGAGGTGCGCCTGGCGATACCGCGTGGGGATGATCGCGAGGAGGCGGCGGCCCACGAGCTCGGCGGCGTCGTCGTACCCCAGCAGCGAGACCGCGGACTCGCTGACGGCAAGGATGGTGTTGGTGTCGTCGACGGCGATCAGCGACTTCGAGGCGTTCGCGACTCCGGAGGCGTCCCAGCTGACCGGTCGCGCGGTCCACGACTCCAGCTCTGCGGCCGACCAGGGCACGGGGGCAGCGCCACGGCTCTGCGAGAGCACCTGGGCACAGAGCCAGTGGCGAAAGGCCTGAAGCTCGGGCTGCGTGGGAGGGGTGAGGAAGACCCTCCGTTCTGCGGCGTCGACAGCCCGGTCCATGACCGCGTCCAGGGCGGCGAAGTGCGCGACCGAGGCTGTCGGAACCGGCACGGTGACGTCTGCGCTCGCCGCAGACGGGTCGCCTGCGACGGCCAGCATGTCCTCGGGCTCGTCCAACAGACCCGGGTAGGGCAGGTGCTCGGCAAGGAGTGCAAGTGCATCGCTTGCCTCGGCGTGGGTCTGCACCGCCAGGTCGGCCGAGTCGTCCTCGAGCGTGGCGAGCATGTGCTCCCGCAGCAGCGCCTCGACGTGCTGCTGCCAGGCGGCATGCAGGATGAGCGGGACGTGCAGGAGCCGCACAGGTACGACGTCGGGCTGGGACTCCGAGCGACCCCCCTCCCCTGCCTCGACCGACTGGGCGGGGAGGTCGCTCGTGCCGATCTCGAACCACACCATCTTGCCCGGCCGACCGACCTCGGCGAGGGCCACGCCCCAACCGTCCGCAAGCTCTTCGACCATGATGAGCCCGCGACCGGTCCCGGCCGTCGCGGCGTATTCGCGCGGGACCGGCATGTGGGGGCTGCCGTCGACGATCTCCGCCCGCACGCTTTCGGCTCGCACGAACAGGGTGAGCTCGATGGGCGTTCCAGCGTGCACGAGGGCATTGGTGACGAGCTCGCTGGTGACCAGCTCCGCTGCCTCCGCGAGATCCTCGCGTTCCACCCCGATCAGGGCATTCCGGACGTGCTTGCGGGCAAGAGACACAGACTCAGCGCGCGGTTCGAGCCGCAGTTGTGACTTCGCCTCTCCACCGGCCATGGCCGACTCCCTCGGTTGGCAGCTTGAGTCTAACCGCGCTGAGGCCGCCGAGATGAGGCGTTCGTCCTGGATCAGACCGGGGCCAAGGACCTCTCACGAGCTGGTCGGCCGAGGCTCACGGGGATGTGGTGGTGGGCAGCGCGAGGGCCCGGGCGTAGGCCGCCTGGCCATGTCTCCACGATGGACCTCAGCGGCGCCGGCTGCCACCTCGATCCGGGGGACAGGTGTTGCCCGGCCGGTCCAGTCCTCGCCCCCGAGACAGGCTCTGGGCCGTACCTTGAGATCAAGGACAGGACCCCGACAACCGCGGTCCGCGCCTGGGGGGCCCATGACCGAACCCTTCCGACTGCACGAGTCGGGCACCGGTAAGCACGACGACGCGATCACGAGGTGGGCAGCGGTCGGGCTGTGGCTCCTGCCCCTGCACGCCGCCCTCCTGGCGCTCAGCACGCTCACCCACCAGCCCGATCCCGCGACCGACTTCGAGGGGTACGCCCGGTACATCACCACCGACGTCTTCCTCCTCAGCCACCTGGTGGCGAGCATCGGGGGCGCGGCGCTCGGTTGCGTGGGGGCCGTCGCGGCCCTCGGCTTCTTGGTGCGGAGCAGGTCGGCCGCCGTCGCGACACTCGGCACGGTCCTCTTCATCGTCGCCAACGTGCTGTTGACCGCGATCTTCTCCGCCGCCGCGTTCACCCAGCCGGCGATCGGGCGGGCGTTCCTGGACGGCGATGCGGGCATGAGGGCCCTCAACGACGACGTCTACGGCACCCCGCTGCTGCTGACCGCGCTGTTCGCGTTGCTGCTGTTCTCGGCCGCCGGAATCCTCCTGGGCAAGGCGTTCGCCGGCCAGGCGACTCTGCGCTGGCCGGGCATCGTCTACGCGGTCGCCCTTCCCACCTTCGCAATCCCCGGGTTCGTGGTCGGGATGTTCCAGCCCATCGCAGCCGCCGCGGCCGCGGTCGCCACGGTCCTGGTGGCGATCCGGCTCCCCAGGGTCGTCCGCTCGCCCTGACACGCCACTCGCGCCGGGTACGCCGGCGTCGGGTGCCTCGCCGTTCGGTCAGAGGTCGGAAGGTTGCTCGGACTCCTGGAACAGGGTGATCTGGAGATCACCCGGCGCGGCCAGTCGTGAGTTCAGCGACTGCCACGGCGTCACCGTCGGCGGCGCGATCAGCTCGGCTCCCCCGTCGACCAGCTCGCGGGTCGCGGTCTCGGCGTCGGTGACCTCGAAGGCCACCCGCAGCCTCGGGCTCACCCGGCGCCCGACCTCGACCTCGTCGATCATCGCCACCTGCGCGGGGTTGGACAGCTCGAGGGTTGCCCGGCCGACGTCGAGGATCGTGACCTTCTCGCCGTTGTCCCCCTCGACCACCAGCTCCTCGGCCGCCCCCAGCACGTCGCGGTAGAAGGCGACGGCCTCGTCGTAGTCCTCCGCCTCCACCACCAGCCGCATCTGCAGCACGCGTCCGTCAGCACCCTTCGGCATGGTCCCTCCCTCGTCCCCGTGCTCGCGAGTATCCCAGCTGCCCCGGGCCCCCCTTGTTCGGCGACGACTACGCGGCCTGCTTGACCCGCCTTCCGCCGCGCCAGACCCCGATCACCTGCTCGGGCCTGGCGAGTACGTCGATGTCGTCGAGCGGGCTTGCGTCCAGGGCGAGCACGTCCGCGTCGTACCCCTCCGCCAGCAGGCCGCTGAGAGGGGCCTGGGGCCCGACCGTCTTCGGACCGTTGACCGTAGCCGCCGCGATCGCCTCCAGCGGGGTCATCCCGACCTCCACCATGAGCGACAGCTCCCGCCCGTTGCGACCCCAGGAGTTCACCTCGTCCTTGCCTGTGCAGAAGATGTCAGTGCCCATCGCGATGGTCACACCGCGCTGGTGGGCGAGGGCGATGGCGTCTGCGTGACGAGCAGCGACCAGCTCCATCTTGACCTTCGCGTACGCCGGCAGCGCGGGGCTCTTCAGGGTCTCGGCCAGCACCGTCCGGGTGGGGACGAGGATGGCGCCGGTCTCGAGCATGGCGTCGCAGACCTCCTCGTCGAGGTAGGTCCCGTGCTCGATCGTCCGCACCCCGGCCTCAAGGGCGGCCATCATCCCCGGCTTCCCGTGGCAGTGGGCGGCGACCACGCGGTCCGCCATGGCGGCGACCTCCACCATCGCCTTCAGCTCGGCGATCGTGAACTGCTGGTGGATCGGGTCATCGACCTCGGAGAGCACGCCACCGGAGGCGCACACCTTGATGACCCGGGCGTTCTTGCGCAGCTGCTCGCGGACCGCCTTCATGCAGTCGTCGACGCCGTCGCACTGACGCAGCTCGCCGCCGTTGCGGGAGAAGTCCGCCACCCAGTCCATCGGCAGGGCGTGGATGTCGGAGTGCCCGCCGGTGGTGCCCAGGATCGCCCCGGCGCCGTAGATGGTCGGCCCGTCGAGGATCCCCTCGGTCACGGCTCGCGCAAGGTGCACCCCCAGACCACCGACCTCGCGCACCGAGGTCACACCCGCGTCGAGTGCTGCGCGAAGGTCGCGCGCGCTGCGTGCACCCCGGAGCGGTGCCGGGTCGGTGGCCCATGTGACCAGGTCGAGCGAGCTCGCACCGATGAAGTGGCCGTGACAGTCCCACAGGCCGGGCATGGCAACCGGCACCTGGACCAGTTCACCGCCGGCCGGTGCCTCTGACGCGGGCCCGGCATAGGCGATGCGGTCTGCGTCGATGAGCACGACGCCGTCCTTGACCGGGTCCCCTTCGCCTGGGATCAGCAGATCTGCCTCGATGCGTTCCATGCGCGCCCTCCATGGTCGGTATGTGCGGCTTCCGGCATCCTGTCAGTCGCCGGTGCGACCGTCGATGCGCTCGCGGAGGAAGTCGGCGTGGCCGTTGTGGCGGGCGTACTCCTCGATCATGTGGACGTAGATCCAGCGCAGCGAGAACTCACGCCCGTGACGAGCGCCCTTCCCGATCGTGTCGAGATCGGCATGCGCAGCGGCCACGCGTCGGCAGTGGTCGACCTCGTCGCGGAACCTCGCCATGTCCGCGGCCACGTCGGCGGTATCGACGTCGTCGAAGTCCCCGTCGTCGTTGCCGGGCGCGTAGTAGAGGGGCTTCGCGTCCTCGGCCACGAGGACCCTGCGGAACCAGCCGCGCTCCACCTCGGTCATGTGGCGCACCAGCCCGAGCAGGCTCAGCGAGGACGGCTCGACGGAGCGGGTCTTGAGCTGCTCGTCGGTGAGCCCCTCACACTTCAGCAGGAGCGTGGCCCGGTGGAAGTCCAGCCAGGCGTCGAGCATCTCGCGCTCGGCAGCCACCAACGGCGGGTGGTTTCGTTCTGTGATGGGCGAAGGGTGCGTCTCGGTCATGTCGGCCACGCTAGGACGCGGCCTCGCCGGTGGCCACCCGTTTAGCCGCGGGAGTCGTCAGCGGCTCTTCAGCCTGCACTGCAGGCCTTCGCGCACCCGCGGCCACTCCTCGGCGGTCACCGAGAACAGCACCGTGTCGCGCACCGACCCGTCTGCGCGTCGCTGGTAGCGCCGCAGGGTTCCTTCATAGGCCGCGCCCAGCCGCGCGATCGCCTGCTGCGAGCGGGTGTTGCGGACGTCGGTCTTCAGCTGGACCCGTCCGACCTTCAACTCCTCGAAGGCGTGCTCGAGCAACAGCAGCTTCGCCTCCGGGTTGACCGCGCTCCCCCAGACAGCAGGGGTGTACGCCGTCGAGCCGATCTCCAGCCGGGCGTCGTGCACCGAGACCTCGAGGTACGACGAGGTGCCGACGACGCTCCCAGCGGGCAGACCGCCCACCGGCTCGCGCAGCCGCACCACCCACGGCAGCCGGCTCCCCCGGCCACGCTCGAGCTGTGCGGCGTACTCCTCAGGGCTGCGCGGCCGCCCCGCCATGTGGGCCCACACCCGGTCGTGGTCGAGCACGTCGAACAGCTCGGCCACGTCCGCGGCCGGATCGACAAGGGCGAGCTCGACGACGTCCCCGACGAGTTGCGTTCCGGGATCGATCGGCCACACGGTCTCCGGCCACGGCTTGTCGTCAGGACGGGTGTCGGCGATGGCTTCGAAGCGGTTGGTCACGGCGGAGAGCCTGCCACTCACCAGGGCAGGGCAGTCGACCCGACCTCCTGCATGAGTACGTAGATGCCGGTGGACGAGGCGGCTGCGACCAACCCCGCGAAGATGCCGCGACGCCGGTTCCACCTGGGTTCCTCGGAGCGGTGAAGGACCGGGAACGGTTCGAGACAGGCCCCGAGGCGCAGAGCGACCTCGTTGACCTCCGACGTCGAGAGCACCGCGGGCGAGGAGCGCACGATGTGCTCGAGCGTGCTCACCGTGGTGACCAGCACGTCTCCGACCAGGTCGGCGATCTCCACGTCGTCGACCCGACAGAGCACGGGCCGCACGCGACCGCGGTAGCGCTCCGGCAGGGCCGAGGCGACCAGCTCGGCGGCGACCTTGCTGCGGGAGACCAGGAAGCGGTCGGCACCTTCGGGAAGGGAGCTCACGACGTGGATGCCACTGGGGCCCACGAGGATCTGCTCGACACGAAGGTCCGGTCTGGAGGGGTGGCGGACGTTGGTGAGCTCGCGCCTCCTGCGCCGCGCCAGCTCGTCGTTGTGCGCGCTGTGCCGGGGCTCCCGGACCGCTCCCATGCTCATGGCAGCTCCCCTCAGATCAGGTCTAGAAGGAAAGGTTAGGGATACCGGTCAGCCGCCGTCCGGTGTTTTCCAAATTGCAACTTCAGTCACACACGTAACACGTCGGCACCCTGCGCAGACGCCCGACGTCAGGCTCTTGGACTCTTGCTTGATGCAGGCGGAGCGGCTGCCGATATCCGTAAGCGCGGCCCTTGTACTACTCCCGGTCTTCGCGGTCAGCTGCCGCTTGTTCTCGGTCGGCAGCAGCGTCCTCCCGGTCATGCTCGGCCGCCGAGCGGTCCTTCGCGGCATGCTCACGGTCGCGTTCGGCGGCGGCTCGGTCGCGGCTGGCTTGGAAGCGGTCTTCGTGCTCGTGGGACACGTCGGCATCGGCGCGGTCGAGCGCCTCGATGAGGTACGCCCGGTCTGCGGCCGCAGCGTCGCGGTCCTTTCCGCTCATCGCCCTGTCGGCGGCCGCATCGGCCCGGTCGCGAGTGTCCTGCGGACCGGCGGTGCCGCGGGTCTCCGCCGCGGCATCACGTTTCTCGGCCCTGCGGTCACGGTGCTCGGCCCGAGTGTCGCGCCGGTCCGACCGTTTCACCAGTGCGGCGATCCCCTGCCCGTGCGCAGCGCGCGAGCGGCCCGAGGCCTTGCGATCACGGGCGTCGGCCTCGCGGTCCCGGTGGTCGGAGGCTCGGTCTCGTTCATCGGCGTCGCGGTCTCGCTCAGCGGCCAGACGGTCGCGATTGTCCGCAGTCCGGTCACGGTCATCGGCGGCCCGGTCGACGGCGTCTCTCCTGGCCTCGGCGATTTCACGCGCAGCACGGGCCTGGTCGCGGGCCGTTGCGGCCCGCACTCGCACGCGAGCCGCCTCGTCGCGAAGCTCCGCCTCCCGATCGCGTTGGGCAGAGGCCGGTGCCGGTTCCGCGGCACGCCTAACCTCCGCAAGGCGGTCGCGCTCGTCGGCGATCTTGTCTCGCTCGTCGGCGATCCGGTCGCGCTCGTCGGCGATCCGGTCGCGCTCGTCTGCGACGCGCCTACGCTCACGTCGTTGATCCAGCTGCTCCGGTGGAGGGCTAGCGCCGGGCCCCTCCCTGTCACGTTCACTGGTCAATGTGCACCACCACCTCCCAGGCTAGCGGCCTTGCCAGGGCCCGACCACGGACTGCACCGCTACCCGCCCGTCCCCTGACCTGTTGGTCCAGCGTGCGGAGGCGCATAGTGGTGCAGGGCGGCCGACGACGCGTACCCACGGCCGTGGGTGGAGCCGGCGCCCCGGAGATGGGGCGCCTGCATGACCAACACCCTGCGGCTCGAGCACGGTATTCGAGCCCCCGGACGCGCGCGGCGCTGGATCGTTCAGCGATGCCAGGAATGGCGTTGTGACGCGATCGCCGACGACGCAGCGCTGATGGTCACTGAACTCGTGACCAATGTCTTCTTGCACGCCCGCACCGACTGTCTGATCCACGCTGAGTTCGTCCGCTCCATGCTGACCGTCGCCGTCACCGACGGGGACAATGAGGAGATCTCGGCGCATCCTCCGAGCACCACCGCAGAAGACGGGCGCGGGCTCGCCATCGTGGCGGCGCTCGCCGATACCTGGGGAATTCAACACAACGACGGAGCGAAGAGCGTCTGGTTCCGTCTCAGCCACACCCAGCAACCCCATGTCTGACCCACGGCTGGCCCACGCGCCCCGACCGTCCTCAGGTATCAGTGACGTCCACGCGACCAGAAACCTCAGTCACCCAAAGAGATCGTGGCGCCGGAGTGGCAACTCCACGAGGAACCGGGAAGATGCAGGTGAACCTGCACCGTTGCCTTGCGAACGCGCCCCCTCCGCCGTACGCCGGCGGCTCAGCCGGCGCCGCCCATCTTTTCGAGTCGGGCCCGCAGGGCGGGCGCACGGTGGGCGTTGCCGCGCAGTCCGACATAGGTGTCGCGGTAGGCCCACAGCAACGCATCGTCGAGCCGCCGGACCGCGCCCGGTGGGTACCGGTACTCCATCCGTTGCGTGAGCGCCTCCGCGTCCACCGGGCGCAACGTCTCGCCGAGCTCTGCCAGGGACGTGATGCCCAGCTCGAGAAGCAGCCCTGAGATCCACGCGTAGTGATCGGTCCGCGACCAGCCGGCATCCGCGTACTGCCCGGCGAGGAACGCCGCCAGTTCGCGCGGGCTGATCCGCGGGTCATCGTCCTGGGATTCGGGGCTAGGGCCGGTCATCCCGGTCCGGAGCCTTTCACGAATGGTGGAGAACTCGCGGTCGGCGAGCTCGAGCAGGCCGGCTGCGAGCGTGAACCGGCGGTCGAAGTCGGGCACGTGCTCGTCAGGGATGGTGCCCTTGTAGCGGATGTCGTGCTCGAACTCCGCCCACGCGTGCTGCAGCACGGTGCGGACCTGGACCTGCGCCTGGCGACCCCGAAGCAGCTCGTAGGCGAGTTGGTTCTCGCGCGCAGGGTCGAGGCCGATGAGCAGGTGGCGGCTGGCGTAGCCGAAGCGGCCTTCGCTCGCCGTCTCCTGGCCCATGTCGCGGTCGTCGTGGACGACGACCTGGTCGTCGAGGAGGTCGGCCACGGCCTGGACGTCGCTGAGCACGTAGGTGATCACACGAACCCCGATCTGGTCAGTGATCTCCCGGAGCGGGTCGGTGAACGAGGGCCTTCCACCCTCGGTGCGGGCGGCCTTCGCCGCGAAAGACGCGACGGACTTCGCGCGGCCGGTCACAGTCAGGTAGTTGATGCCCGCGTCGTCGAGGATCGAGGTCACCAGCTGAACGAACTGGTCGGCGGCCAGTCGCAGCTGAGGCTGCCGCTCGGCGTACTCGCGAACCGCGGAACCGCTGGGGTCGCGGACCTCCCGAGCGATCCGCGGCCCGCGCGGCGTCGGCACGAGGTCGTCGGGCAGCGTCGGGGTGACGATGTAGCCGGTCGCGAAGTCGCCGTACGTCGTCGTCCGCTCCTTGTGGCGGGTCGCGAACAGCGCGACGTACGCACAGATGACCGCGTCCACTTGGTCCTCGACGACGCGCAGCTCACTCTTGCGTTCCGCCTTCTCGACGGCGCTCCGCAGCCCCTGCCACGCCGCGCCCGCGCGCCGATCTGCAGCGTGGCCGCTCACCCGCAGCGGGGGGTCAGCGCTGGCGAGGCCCTCGAGCAGACCCAGCAGCACGATCAGCTCGGAGCGCAGCTTCTCGAGGTCGCGTCCTGACTTGTTCTTGTACTTCAGCGTCCGTCCCAGCCGGAACAGGGCCACCGTTGCCGGATGCGGGTAGACCTCGATCGCCCGGCGGGCGCGCCCCGACCGTGGGTTCATGTCGAGCCCGAGCCGGGCCGCGATCCGAGCACCGCGAGGCTGTTCCCGGAACTCCGGCTTACCGGTGTTGGAGGGGTGCGCGCCGGCGTCGAAGCGGGCAAAGTCCTTGTTCAACGCGGCCTCGGCAGGTCGGTTCCCGCTGGGGTTGGTGACGATCAGCGGGGCGTCGATCGCTACGACGCAGCTGTCCTCGACGTACGGCGCCAAGGACCCCACGATCGCGTCGTCGGTGTTCACGGCCGACACGTGCAGCAGGTATCCCTCCTCGTCGAGGACGGCCAGCCCGGTGGGGCGGCGGTCACCCCAAGCGAGGTCGACTCCGACGAAGTGCATGGACGCAGCCTGCCCTATCAGGTTGCCCGGGTCCTAGCGAGGCGGCGACGCTAGGCGCCCGCGGTGCTCGAGCCCTCCCCGGAGCCTCAGGCCGCCCAGGGCATCGATACGCCCGATGAGCGCTCCCTGCTCCGGAGGTGTGACCACCCCGGTCGCCCGCATGCGCGAATGCAGGGTCTTTCTCGGCAGCAAGGACCGTCCCGATCACCGCCATGTCGCTGTAGGAGAACGTCGTCTGGCGGGGTGTGTGGGTCCGGTTCGACAACGCGTCCTTCACCGACCCGGGACCGCGCTGAAATGCGCGAAGGAGGACTCACTCAGGACGACGCGCTGGGCCTTGGACGCAGCAGTCTCTGTAGCGAGAAGTATGTGAGCAGCGCGGCGCCGACCGCGGCGAGCATGCCCCATGTGTCAGCACTTTCTCCCCACGGCAGCGGCAGGAGGACTGCGCTCTGGCAGGTCGTCGGACCGCCTTCTTCTGACATGCACACCGCGGGCCAAAGCGCGATGAGAACGATGACTGCCGCCAGCCACGGAACCAGTGTGCGCATGCTCGCAAGCTACTCCGGAGAGCCAGACAGGGTGGTGGTCGTGACCGCACTGCAACATTGCGCTGAGGATCTGCGCGACCCCGCCGCCTCGGGACGCGGAGGCCGGTGGACGGTCCCCGTCGTGACGCCCCAGGATGACCTCATGTCTAGTCGAATCGCCGTGGTCGCCATCGATGCCGTGCGCCCCGAGGTGGTCGCTGACTTCTGGTGCAAGGTCCTGGGTTGGCGTGTGGTCACTGCCGACGGGGACCTTGTCAGCATCGGCCCCGAGGATGCCTCATGGCCCACGATCGACATCGTCGCCGTTCCCGAGCGAAAGGTCGTGAAGAACCGGCTGCATCTCGACCTCCGGGCGGACGGCACCACGACGCAGCAGGAGCTCGAACGGTTGCTGGCACTGGGGGCACGTCACACCGACGTGGGCCAAGACCCTGACTCATCGTGGGTCGTCCTGTCCGACCCGGAGGGCAACGAGTTCTGCCTGCTGTCCCGCTCCGTCCAAGACGTCTTGGGAGATCCGGCCGCGTAACAAGGCGCGAACCCGGGTCGACGTACTCCCACGCGGCTATGAGTCGTCCAGTTGCAGCACGTCACCAACGTCGCACTGGAGAGCTTCGCAGACTGCGGTGAGGGTGCTGAATCTGATCGCCCGGGCACGGTCGTTCTTGAGGACGGACAGGTTGACCACCGTGACCCCGACTCTTGAGGCAAGCTCTGTCAGGGTCATCCCACGCTGCTCGAGGAGCTCGTCGAGTCGGCAGTGGATCCGGTGGCCGTCCTCCGGCTGAGCAGGACTCATACCAAGCCCACCAGGTCCTTCTCGATGGACACCCCACGGCGCCACACACGCCCCAACACCAACAGTGCCAGGCCGGCAGCAACCGCGGTCCAGGGCACCGACTCGACCCCGAACCCGGGTACGACGACGCGGTCAGCCAGCTGTGAGGTGGCAACGACCCAGGAATGGAACCCCCACGTCGTCACCGCCAGCAGCGGAGCCCCCACTGCGATGACCAGGCCGGCGAGGGTGAGCCGACGGGCGTTGGCGCGGGTGAACACGCTCTCATTGCGGCTCTGCCGGACCACCGAAGCCAGGGACCACCACAGAACCGCCATGACGAGCAGCGGCACCACATGCAGCGCAACGAACACCATCTGCTGCCCCCAGGTCATCGAGCTGAACTGGACGCTCCAGCCCAGGTTGATGTCCCCGAAGGACCCCTCGACTGGCTGCCCGTCGTAGTCCGTGAGCTCTTGCCCGAGCTCGAACAGCGCCGTACGCGCAGAGTCCTCCCTCAGGTCGGCAGCGAACACCGGCCCGGTCAGCAATCCCTCCAACGGACCGTCATGCAGGAACGGCCAGAACGGCCAACGCATCAGATGGCGGCCAAAGAGCAGGCCGACACCGTAAGGACCAAGCACCCATAGCGCAGCGGCAACAACCAGGAGCACAGCCCAGGCCCGCAGTCCCCACTCGAGTACACGACTCACATGGACCTCCTTTATCGTTATTCGATATTATCGTGAAACGATAAGTTTCGGTGGAAGTTGCGAACACGCCTGGCGATGCCCCTCACTCGCACCGCCGATGGGTCGCACAGCCGCGAGCTGGTCGTGAGCGGAAATCGATGGTGCGATCCGTGTAGGCGGGCGAGCATGGTCGGCGTGGCGAGCGATCGGACGTTGCCCCTTCAGGGCGGGCTGCCGCCCATGGATCGCATTGGCGGCGCCGTCGTGGAGATCGCCTGTGACGAATCCGGCTTCTCCGGCACCAACCTGCTCGATGCCGCAACACCTATGTTCACGCACGCGAGTGTCAACCTGGCCGTTGACGAGGCCGTCGAGCTGATCGTGGCTCTGCGGTCCGAGTTCGGGTGCTCGCTGAACGAGCTCAAGTCCGGGCAGTTCCTCCGAGGCCCGCAAGCGGGCCAGGCGCTGGCGTGGTTACTCGCGGCGCTGAGCGGCCGAGCACACGTCGTGCTGGTCGACAAGGAGTACTTCCTCGTCACCCGCATCATCGACCTGTTCCTGACCGAGCCCTCCTACGCGGCTGGCACCCGCCTGACCCAGCACCATCGCCGGGCTGCCCTCACCCTGTACCGGGCAGGCCGGCTCGGTGGTCACGACTGGAGCTCCTTTCTCGCCGCCTTCGTCGAGCTCGTCCGGACCAAACGGCGGCATCACCCGGATCGCAGGGTCGTGGAACGTTTCTTCCTCGCACGCGATTCCCTGGCAGGAGTCGGGCTCGGCGCGGAGGCCGAAGCCGTCCTCGATCGGCTCAGCAGGACCCGGGTACGGGCCGTCTTGAAGCGGCTGGCACACGACGACCGGTCGATCCCGCCACCGCTGGAGCCGATGCTGCCGGCGCTGGCCGAGACCGTCTTGTTCTGGAGCGGCGGACAACGCCAGGTGCTGGTGATCCACGACGAGCAAAGCGCCCTCACGGCCGGCCGCTTGAGACGTCTCCAGCAGGTACTGACCGACGGCGCCGACTCGTCGGCAGCAGACGCCCACGAGACCGGGGCGCCGCCGGCGGCGGTGTCACCGCTGGCCGGACTGGTCACAGTCGACTCCCGCCATGATGCGCGCGTTCAGGTCGCCGACCTCCTGGCGGGAGTCGCCCGCCGGTCGCCGAGTATCGGGGATCGTGGCCTGCTTCAGCCGTTCCTCTCTCCGACCTCGCTGCGCGATCCCGAGCTGACGCGACAATCACCCTGACGCCGGTCGGACGTAAGCCCCGACGGAACCTCGGACGGTTCGGAGTTCTCGGTGCTACGTTCCGCGCATGGCCGAAGTCACGCTCACCGACTGGCTGGTCGACTCTGATCCAGCCCTCCGCTGGCAGGTCGAGCGGGACCTCCTCCAGATGCCGGAGGAGGTGTGGGCCGCGACCAGGGCCAGGGTCGCGTCCGAAGGGTTCGGTGCGCGACTGCTCACGCTCCAGGATCCCGACGGGCAGTGGGCGGGAGGGGCGTTCTTCCCCGGCGACTTCGACTTTCACGGTCCCGAGGCACAAGAAGGTGCCGGCCAGCCGTGGACAGCGACCACCTGGACCCTGAACTCGCTCCGCGAGTGGGGGCTCGACGCGGGCGCCCTCGAAGGAACGGCGGAGCGGATCGCGGCGAACAGCCGGTGGGAGTACGACGACCTGCCCTACTGGGGTGGCGAGGTCGACTGCTGCATCAACTCGTGGACGCTCTCCAACGGCCTCTGGCTCGGCGCCGACGTGGACGGAATCGTCGACTGGTTCCTCGCCCACAGACTCCCCGACGGTGGGTGGAACTGCGAGTGGGTGAACGGGTCGACGAGGTCGTCGTTCCTCTCCACGCTGAACACGCTGAAGGGGCTCCTCGACTACGAGCTGGTGACCGGTGACCACGAGCGGGTGCGCGAGGCGCGACGAGCCGGGGAGGAGTACCTCCTCGAGCGGGGGCTGTACCGCCGACTGTCGACAGGCGAGCCGGTCGCCCCGTGGGCGCTGCACTTCGCCTACCCGTTCCGCGCGTTCTACAGCGTGCTCAACGCCACCGACTACTTCCGCGCCGCTTCGACCCACGACGGCACCGCACCGGACGAGCGCATGGCGGACGCAATCGAGCACATCCGTGCCGCGCGCCGGCCGGACGGCACCTGGATCCAGGAGCGGCGTCATCCCGGCAGAGTGTGGTTCGAGGTCGACGTTCCGGCCGGGGAGCCGTCGAGGTGGCTGACGTTCTTCGCGACCAGGGTCCTCGAGTGGTGGGACGACCGCAAGGCGGCCTGACCGGGCGTCGTACCGTCCGCCAGCGAGCTCATCGCGGATGCGGGTCGGTCGGTGGCTGTCGCGGCCACGGTCAGGCGATGGCTGCCTTCACCAGCTCGACGATCTTCTTCTCCACCTCGGGGCTCCACTGTCGAAGCGCGTACGACACCGGCCACAGGTCCCCGTCGTCGAGGTTCGCTGTGTCCTGGAAGCCCAGGGTCGAGTACCGGTAGTTGAACTTGCCCGAGTCCTGGAAGAAGACGACGACCTTGCCGTCCGCGTCGGCGTAGGCCGGCATTCCGTACCAGGTCTTCGGCGACAGCTCCGGCGCGTTCGCGGTCACCGTCATGTGCACGCGTTCGGCGAGCGCACGATCCTCCGGCGCCATCTCAGCGATCCTGTCGAGGACCGCCTGCAGCCCGTCGGCCTTCTTGGCGCCCTTCCTGCCTTCGGCCCGCAGTTCCGCGGCGCGCTCCTTCATGGCGGCCCGCTCCTCGGCGCTGAAGCCTTCGGACTCGGTTTTGGATCTCTTCGCGGGCATTCGCGGACTCCCCTTCGACACTCGGCGTGTTTGCTGCCTCCTGAAAGCAGGCTAGGCCTGGGGATCCCCTGACGCTTCTCGATTCCTGATCGGATCGTGAGCAGCCGAGACTTCTCGATTGCGGCGCGCGTCGCCCAGGGATGCTTCTGATCTGCTGCGGTCCTCGGGGCGTGCCTCTCACCGCGACGGGTTGCTCGACGGGTTTGTTGACGACCCGAGCAGTCGGGGCACCCGGGGCGGCAGTCAGGCCGAGCGCGGTGAGTACATGATCACCGCCACTCCGATCAGGCAGATCAGGGCGCCGGCGACGTCGTACCTGTCGGGCCGGAACCCGTCGATCGCCATCCCCCAGGCCAACGACCCGGCGACGAACACGCCGCCGTAGGCGGCAAGGATCCGCCCGAAGTTGGCATCGGGCTGAAACGTGGCGACGAAGCCGTAAACGCCCAGCGCGATGACCCCGGCGCCCGCCCACAACCATCCTCGGTTCTCGCGCACTGCCTGCCAGACCAACCAGGCTCCTCCGATCTCCGCGACTGCAGCCACGACGAACAACAAAACGGACCGAGTGATCGTCATGGCCACAGCGTCCCATCACGTGTCGGCATGGACAGCAGGACGGGGAACGCACGCCCGTCAGACGCGCGGTGAGCGACCTCGACTAGTTCTCATCCGCGGCGGCGAGCGGTTTTCGCCAGACTGACACGTGGCTCTCGCTGTCGGACGTGAACGGCGCCCCGTCCCAGCCCGCCACCCGCTGCTCCAGCTCCAAGCCGGCCAGCCGCGCCATCAGGTCGCACTCGGAGGGCCAGATGTAGCGGAAGTTGCTGTAGCCGTAGCGTGCGCTCCCGGCTTCCAGGCGCTGGTAGTGGTGAGAGGTCCCCTGCTGCGTGGCCATGTCGTAGGTGTCGAAGCCGACGTGGCGGTCGGTCACCTCGAACGGCACCGCCGTCTGCCCCGGAGGGAACCGCCGGATGCCCGGCACCCACAGCTCGACAACGAAGCGCCCTCCGGGCGACAGGTGCCGCGCGGCGTTGCGGAAGCACTGCACCTGCTCGTCCTGAGTGCACAGGTTGCCGATGCTGTTCCACACGACATACACGAGCGAGAAGCGTCCGGGGACGGTCGTCGTGGCCATGTCGCCGGTGACGACCGGCAGGTCCTCGGCGGACACCTTGCGCCGTAACCGGTCGACCATCGGCTGCGACAGCTCGATGCCGCTCACGGAGACGCCTCGGGCGGCGAGCGGGATCGCCACCCGACCCGTGCCGATCGCGAGCTCCAACGCGGGGCCGGATCCCGCCAGGCGTGCCAGGAAGTCCACTGCGGGGTCGAGCACGCGTGGCTCGAACATCTCAGCCGAGTTGTCGTCGTACCGCTCCGCGGTCTCCTCGTCCCAAAGGTCGCTACTCGTCATGGGTCCCGAGCCTGCACGCTCCCCAGGGCTCACGCCACCCGATTGACGAGTGTGCCTCCGGGGCCGGGTCACCACGAGACCCGGCAGGCGAAGAGCGGCGTGTTCACCGTCCCGACGGTCACTGCCGAGTTCGCGGTTCTCCGGCGGGCGCTCCCTGCTGCGGGTGGTAGAGGTCCTCCCCGGGGAGGACCTGAGCCATTGTCACGGCGCGCTCGCGTCGCTTCTCCCGGCTGAAGACGATGGCCCAGGTCAGAAGGGCCCCCAGCCGGTTTCGGAACGTGGTGATGAAGGCGAGGTGGATGCCCAGCCAGGCCAGCCACCCGACGAGACCGCTGGCACGGAACGGACCGACCGAGACGACGGCGCGGCCCCGGGAGATGTAGGCGGCCGACCCCAGGTCGTGGTAGCGGAAGGGCCGCCAGCTCTCGTCGCGCTGCTCGAGCTCGTGCCCGATCCGGCGGCCCGCGTAGAACCCGCTCTGCATGGCCACCTCCGCGACGCCCGGAAGGTCGTCCAGGCTCATCAGGTCTCCGACCACCGAGATCTCCGGGTGCCCGGGCAGCGTCAGGTCGGGCTGGACCTTCAGGCGCCCAGCCCGGTCTTGCTCCGCGCCCGTCCGCTCCGCCAGCCGGTCGGCGAGCGCGGGTGCGGCCACGCCGGCGGTCCACAGCACCGTGCCCGCGTCGTACCTCCGCAGAGAGCCGTCTGGGCCCTTGACCTCGATACCACGAGGATCGACCGCCGTGACGATCGAGCCCATGTGCAGCTCGACCCCCATGCCGGTCAACGTCTTCGCCGCGCGGGCGGCAAGCTTCGGCCCGAAGGTAGCGAGCGGCTCCTTGCCACCGTCGAAGAGCAGCACCCTGGCCTCGTCCGGGTCGAACTGCCGGTACTCGTTGCGCAATGTGAGCGTCGCGACCTCATGTATCTGGCCGGCGAGCTCGACCCCGGTCGGCCCCGCGCCGACGAGGGCGAAGGTGAGCCACCGCCGACGCTCGACAGGATCCGTCGCGGTGGCGGCCATCTCGAACGCGCCGAAGACCCTTCTCCGGATGGTGAGAGCGTCCGCCAGGGTCTTCATGCCGGGCGCGAAGCGGGCGAACTCGTCGTGACCGAAGTAGGACTGCTGCATCCCCGCGCAGACGACCAGGTCGTCGTAGTCGATCTCGATCGAGCGGCCTCCGGGCCGCAGCGCGATCACACGTCTGGCCGCGACGTCGACGTCGCTCACCTCGGCGAGCACGCAGTCGACGTTGGCGTGGCGGCGGAGCACGGCACGGAGAGGTACGGCGATCTGCCCTTCGGACAGGATGCCTGTCGCGCACTGGTACAGGAGCGGCTGGAACAGGTGGTGCGCCACGCGGTCGACCACGGTCACCTGAACCGGAACCTTCCGGAGCGCGCGTGCGGCGAAGAGGCCGGCGAAGCCGCCCCCGACGATGACCACTCGCCGTGGCCTCGCCCGGTCGGCTTGCCCGGCAGACTCGCTCATGGGACTCGCTCCAGGAGGTGGTCGCCGACCGGCAGCACATTGCCGATGGTGATCACGTCGTAGTGCCGGTCATCCGCCATGAGAACCTCCCGCCCACCCACGCCAACACCGGCAAGACGCGCCCGCATCGTCCCCCACGGATGAATGACACAGCGTCACCGCCCGTCTGCTCGCAGGGTGCAGCCCTGAGCGAGCTCACTCCTTCGGCATGTCCTTCTTCGCATCCTCGTACGACCCGGCCGGCGGGTTGGGGTCCGGCGCGTACACCAGGTGCACGACCCCCGTCCGGAACGGCTGGGCCGAGCTCAGCCTCAGGTGTCGTTCGGGACCGCCCTCTTCGAAGAGCCTCAGCCCGGAACCCGCGGTCGCGGGGTGGACGAACAGGTGCAGCTCGTCGATCAGTCCGGCGTCGAGCAGCTGCCGAACCACCGAGACCGACCCGCTCAACGCGATGCGCCGGATGGCTGGGTCGTTCTTGAGCTTCGTGACCGCGTCGACGAGATCGCCCTGCACCTGCTCGGAGTTGCGCCAGTCGAGGGTCAGCGGGCTTCGTGACGCGACGATCTTGCGCATGTCCCCCAGCCGCTTGGCGAACGGCGCGTCCTCCCCGCCTGCGGCCTCTCGTTCGGGCCATGCGCCGGCGAAGCTGTCGTAGGTCACGCGGCCGAACAGCATGACGTCGGCGTCGTGCGTGCCGTCGACGGCCTCGCCCATCTCGTCGTTGAAGTACGGGAAGTGCCAGTTCCCGACGCCAGGGTCGACGACTCCGTCGAGCGCGGTGAAAAGGCTGGCCGTGATCGTGGCCATCGGACTCTCCTGTCTCCTGGGTAGTCTCTTCCGATCTTGCCCTTCATGACCAGATTCAGGTGCCGAACTCATCGCGACACCGCGTGTCGGGGCTAGCGTGGCTGCGTGAGCATCGAGGTGCGGCCCGCGACAACCGAACGGTTCGGCGATGTCGCGACCATGCTCGGCCCGAAGAACCCGGACTCCTCCGTGTGCTGGTGCCTCAGTCATCGGATCGACGCGAAGACCAACCGTGAGCTCGTCGGGCGTGCCCGGGGTGAGTACGTCAGGCAGCTGTGCGGCAGGAACGTCGCACCGGGTGTTCTGGCCTACGAGGACAGAGAAGTCGTCGGGTGGGCGGCCGTGGCCCCGCGATCGGAGCTGCCCTTCGCACGCTCCACGAAGATCCCGCACGTCGACGACCTGCCCGTCTGGTCGGCGTGGTGCATCCGAGTTCGGCCCGGCCACCGCGGCCGGGGCATCTCCTACGCGCTGCTCGAGGGTGCCGTTGAGTACGCACGGTCCCAGCAGGCGCCGGCAATCGAGGGGTACCCGGTCGACAACGCGGGCAAGAAGGTCGATCTGACGATGGCGTACGTAGGCACGCGAACGCTCTTCGAGAGGGCCGGCTTCGTCAAGGCCGCCGACACCGACTCGGTGTCGGGTGGCTTCCCGCGCGTGCTCATGCGGCTCGACCTGCGCTGACGGTGGTCGCGAGTAGCCTTGCGGCATGGCGGTTGAGTCCACGATGGTGCCGCTCGGTACGTCGATGCCCCGGTTCTCGCTCGTCGACGTACACGGCAACCGCTTCGAGAGCACGGACCTGTCCGGCGCGCCGGGCCTCGTCATGTTCCTGTGCAACCACTGTCCCTACGTCCGGCACATCGAGACCCGGCTCGGTGAGGTGCTGCACCAGTTCGCCGACCTTCAAGCGGTCGGGATCTGCTCCAACGACGCTGTGGGCTACCCCGACGACGCCCCGGAGAAGCTCTCCGACCAAGCCCGGCGCGCAGGCTGGCGGTTCCCGTACCTGGTGGACCTCACCCAGGAGGTCGGCCGGGAGTTCGGGGCTGCGTGCACACCCGACTTCTTCCTGTACGACGCCGACGGCCGGTTGGCCTACCGCGGCGCGTTCGACGACTCGACCCCGGGCAACCGCGTTCCCGTGACGGGCGACCTGCTCGCCGCCGCGATCCGGCACGCGCTGGCCCGGGAGGCCGTCCCCGAGCCACATCGACCCAGCATGGGTTGCTCCATCAAGTGGCGTGCGTGACCTGGAACCCTTTGATCGGCCCTCCGAGCACGTCCAGCGTCATCGTGCCGACGACCTTGCCGTCCCGATCGCGCAGGATGGCGCCAGGGTTGAAGACCGCCCCGCTCCGACCTCCTCGCTCTGGGGTCATGCGAGCTCTTCCTTGAAGCCCTGCCGCCACGATGGATACCGCAGCTGCCAGCCGAGCTCCCGCTTGGCCTTGGCGTTGGAGAAGCCGCGCCCCTCGGTCATCATGCCCACGGCCATCTCGCCGGCCAGCAGCCGGGCCAGCCACGCGGGAATCCGGCGCGGCGGCCTTGCCCCGGCGCATTCCGCGAGATACGGCAGCCACTCGCTGACCGGTGCAGGGTCGTCATCGACGATGTTGAACACACCCGTCGCCTTCTGCTCCACCGCGAGGACGGTGGCACCGGCCGCGTCGTCGACGTGCACCCACGAGAAGTAGCCGGTGCCGTCCCCGACGAGCGGGAACATCCTCCTCCGCACGAGCGCGACCTGGTCGTCGTTGGCGCCCGGGCCGTAGAAGCCGCCGTAGCGCAGGACCGAACCACCGGCCCCGACCACCGCGTCCTCCATGTTGTTGATCGCCTTGGTCCCCTCGATCAGCTCGAGCGGGTCCTCCTCGGTCTTGACCCATCCGCCCGTGCGGATTCCGTTCATGCTGGCGTGCCCCTGCGCTACGACGTGGGAGACCCCGGTCGCCTCCGCCGCGGCCAGCAGATGGTCAACGCCCTCGCTGCGGAGCCGGTTTGTGGTGGCGAAGAAGCGGTCGGCCCTCCTCAGGTTGGGCTTGCCGGCGTGTTCCACCGACAGGGCCGTCATCTGGTTCACGATCACCTCCGGCCGGGCCGCGCCCACAGCCTCGTCTACGGACGCCGGATCCAGGCCGTCCATCACGACGCCCTCGGCGCCCAGCTGGTGTAGCAGTCCCAGCTTGCGCGAGCTCGTCGTCGTCGCCGTCACCTGATGGCCACGGGCCACCAGCTGCGGCACCAGTCGACGCCCCAAGACCCCGCTTCCACCTGCCACGAACACTCGCACGATGTCACTCCCCTCATCCGGCACGGGCTCTCACAACCAATGACGAGACAGCCCGGCAGCCTGTGACAGGGGAACCGGAATGCGGTCTGCAGGAGACCGGCCTGTGTCAGTACCTGTACCGGTCCGCCAGGCGGTTGTACCGGTCGCGGAGGACAGCGACGCCGTGAGCGCGCCACATCTGCCGCCGCTTGCCCAGGTACAGGTCGTCGCGGTCGCTCCGGCCCGTGCCCGTGTGGATCCGCACGGACCAGCGAGGAAGCAGCTTGACCGGCGTGAGCCGGACGGTCCGCCCTGTGGTCTGGTTCCGCAGCTGCCACCCGTCGAGGACCACCGAGACCCTGCCGGTGTTCCGGACCCTGACGAACTCGTCGCCGAACGGCTGGACCCGCACGATCTCGAGCCGGTACACCCTCAGCCGCAGACCCTTCGCCCTGGACGGGGCAACGGCCCTGACGCTGCCGGCGTAGGGAGGGGCCGCCACCCGGAACCGGTAGACCCCGCTGGTGGACTGCCGGACCGTGAAGCGGTACCTGACGTTGTCACCGGCCGGAAGGAGCTTTCGCTGGACCGTCCGCCAGGTGCTGCCGTTCCACCGCTGCAGGCGAAGCGGCTGACCGTCGGCGGACGAGCTGATCGTCCCCGTGACCGCCGACCTGGCACCGACCGACACCAGGTTTCGGGTGAGCCGCGCATCCAGTCTCGGAACGACATCTGCCTCGTCACTCACGGTAACCACGACAGTGTCGGACGCGTCCAGTGCCGAGTCGTTGGCCGTCAGCCGTAGGGTGTACGACCCGGCCTGCGAGAAGGACGCCGTGGTGTCCACCTTCGCCGCGTCGCCGAATGCCACCGTCCCGGGGCCGTCGACCTTGCTCCACGCCGTGGTCACCGCACCTGGCGGGGCGGGCCGACCGTCGTCGGTCACCGTGCCGTCCAATGTCGCCGACGACGGCAGCGTAACGCTCTGGTCCACGCCGGCATCCACCACAGGAGCCTTGTTGGCCGGTGCTGGCGGCGACGTGCGGAACTGAAGCTGGAGCACAGGGCCAACGCCGCCTCCGTCGAAGGCCACGGCCGTCCGGCGCCCGGTGCCGGACACCACGAACGCCGCAGCGTTGCCCTGCTGCCAACCGGGACGGTTGACGATCTCCTGGAGGACCGGCGCCAGCTCGCTCGTCAGCTGCCCAGGTCCCGCCTCACCGCGCGTGCTCCACGTCGGTGGTGCCCACTGCGCCGTCGCTGTCGTGCTCGGCCGCCTCGAGATGTCGCCACCAACGGCTTGGTACGCCGCCGCGTTGTCCACGGCCTCGCCCTTGATCGTGAGGGCCGCCGCGCCGGTGCTGGGTTCGTCGACCTTGAACTGGATCTTCGCGCTGACGATCTCCCCGCGCTGGGGGACAGGGATGTCGGCGAAGCGGAGCCCGGTGAGGACCGAGTACCGCACCCCGGCAGTCGTCACGTTCTCGCCGAGCTCATTGTCGGCACGGGTCACCGACACGAAGTCTCCACCGCCCTCTCTGCCCTCCATGGCGTCGTCGGGGCTGGAGCGCAGCGGGATGGAGGCCGTGCGGACCCCCCCTGCCTCGTAGACGTTGACGACGACGTCGTCGTGGCCGGTCATCTGCGAGTCGCTGACCGTCAGGCGTAGCGTGTAAGCACCCGCGGCCGAGAAGGTCGCATCCGTGCTCGCCGATGTCGGAGTCGTGAACCTCACGGTGCCCGGGCCGCTGACCATCGACCACCTGTACGTCAGTGTCCCGGAAGGGTTCCCGTCGTCCGAGCCCGAGCCCGACAAGCGCACGCTCTCACTCAGGTCGATCATCTGGTCCGGGCCGGCGTTGGCCGTCGGCGGCCGGTTCGTGATCGCGGGCAGGCTCACCTCGAGCTCGTAGAGCTTGCCATCGTTCTCGTTGGGATCGGAGTTGTTGTCCTCTCCCCGACTGACGACGTAGTAGTGACGCTTGCCCGAGCCGTCACTGGCCGGGGCGATGGTGATCCCCGCGGTGTTGTGGATGTTCAGGTTGGAGATGTCGACGGTGTTGAGCTGAGAGCCGTTGGCGTCCAGCTCCCAGATCGCGTCGTCGCTCACCAGCACGATGGTTTCGCGTACGTCGTCATAGGTGACGCCTTCGGGATCCTTGACCCCGTACCGCTCGACGTCGAAGTGGGTGACGACGTCATCCCCTTCGGACCCGATACCGTCGAACTTGCCGTTCGCTCCCGGATTGACGCGGTAGACCTCCACGTTGACGCCGTCCGAGATGATCAGCTCGTTGTGCACCGAGTCGTAGCCGACACCTTCCGGGTCGCTGCTGCCGAAGGGCGCCGTCCGGAAGCTCGTCTTGGGGTCGTCAGGCGTGCCGAACCGACCGTCGGCCCCCGGACCGGCGACCTCGAAGACTCGCCTGGCGACATCGTCGGAGACGAAGAGCCGCCCGCTCCCCCGGTCGTACTCCAGCCCCACGGGCTCGGTGGACCACGGCTGCGTATCGCCCGTCGACTGCAGCTCCCCCTCGAGGTTCGAGACGAACAGGTTGGCGCCCCCGTAGATCGGCATCTCCTCGACCTCGCCGTCGCTGACCAGCAGCCGGCCGTCCTCATCCGGAAGGTAGGTGATCCCGGACGGATCCGGGCTGGGCGGGCTCCAGGTGGAGGTATCCCGGACGATGACATCGTCCAGCGAAGCGCCAGCCGTCGCCTGCACCGTCACCGCCTGGCTCAGGCTCAGCTCGCTGATGCTTCCGAGCTGATCTCCGTCCCCGGCATCGGCGACGAACAGGCTCTGGTCGGACTTGGCGTCGGTGCTGTCGGAGCTCGGTGCGAACGTCATGGCCTGCAGCTGGGCGATGCCGGCGTCGGACAGGTCCTGAGTCTTCGCCACCTCACCGGAGTCGTCCAGCGCGTACACCTGCTGCGCGTCCGCGTCGGCGACGTAGAGCCGCTCCTCGACGGGTTGGTAGGCGATCCCTGCCAGCTCGACCCCGTCGAGCCCCTGGATCTCGACCCTTCGTACCGCGCCGCTGGGAGACACACTCACGATCGCGCTCGACTCCGCATCCAGGACGTGCAAGGTGCCGTCCGGGGAGTACGTCGTATCCGCCGAGTCGACAGCGGACAGGGCCTCCTCACCCTTCTTCTCGGGCCAGGGCCGTTCATCGGTCCGGTCTCCGAGGACGGCCTCACGACGACCCTCCCGCAGCACCGTCAGCCGGCCCGACCGGGGGTTGAGCGCCGCGGTTGCGCCCGCCTCGCTCTCCAGCTCCGGGAGCACCTGCTTGCCTCGCGGCCGCTCGTCCGGGGTGACCCCGACCAAGCGGGTGCCACCGGCCCGCAGGCGGCCGGCGACCACGAGGCGCTTCTGGCCCGGATCCCACGCCACCGCAAGAGGCCGGTTCACGCCGAACTCGTTGGTGAGGATGGACCGGATCTTCCATGCGTCGGGCCCTGTGGTGCCGGACTCTGGTGGCGCGGTGGAGGCCGGCGCGACACCGGACACCAGCGCGCTGACGACGCCGATGACCGTGGCGAGCACGATTCGCGGCTGTGTGCGCGTGTTCATCGTCTTGTTACCCCCCATGAAGCGATGTGTCAGGTGTTGTCCCAAGCGACTTTCAGCACGTGCTCCGGCGTCTACGCGGTGTCAGACCAGGCTCTTGTCTGTGTTGGGCGCTCTGAAGGGCCGCACGGGCTCTTCAAGGCACCACTCGCGCGGCAGGGGGCGCCACCGCGCGGTTGGTCACGGGCGGTCGAACACGGTCCTCGTCCCTGGTTGCTGTACGCGCTCCCAACGCGTGGCCGACGAGGTGCGCGGCACCGGTCAGAACGCCCATGCGTAGCTCCTTCGCTTGCTCCCAGACATAACACCTTGTGTCGGCATGCGCGGGCATCACCTATTTGGAGTAAAGACTCCCGGGCGGTGATAGGACGACACGCGTGTGACGCCTGGAACGTGGGACGAGGGGGTCCGAGAATGACGTATGCCGACCGCCGCCGAGCACGCCGCCGACCTCGTAGCCGCGGTGCGGGACGATCCGCATGGGCGGCTGGCGTTGATGGGTTCCCTGTACGAGGCGGAGCCCGGGCACCCCGAGCTGCATCTGCCGTACCGACGGGCCGCGCTGGGGTTCATGGGGTGGCAGCTGCGTCGCGGCCTCCTCAATGCACTGGACGGCGCGTCCCCAGGCAGTCCCTGGTGGCGGGCGATCAACGAGCGGCTGCTGCACGACACAGCAGAGGCACGCGCCCATGTGCTCGGCCTGGGCGGCCCGGTGTCGTCCTGGAGCGCGGCCTGCTGCGTGGAGTTCGCCGAGCGGCCGTCGGCCAGGACGTGGTACCGAGCCCACAACGCGAGCATCGTGTCGGCGTACCTCGAGCACCGCGAGCTGGCCGAGTCCGAGACACACCCAGAACGATTCTTCCTGAACCTGATCCTGGTCCGGGTGCTCTTCGCGCATGCCCTGGTCGCCGCGCCCCGGCTGGCGCTGAGCTGGCTGTGGCCGGCAGGGCCCGTCCTGGGCGACCCGCGACTCACGATCACCGGCATCTTCGTCTCGCTCTCGCGGGTGATGCCCAGCCGGTACCCGTTGACCCGAGACCTGCAGTGGTACGTCGACAACGAGCACGGCTTCGGGCGGCTCCTCGACCTCGGCCTGATCCAGCCGCGGCTGGGGGCGCTCTACTCGTGGTCTGCGGCTGAGCTCTCGACCCCGGAGCTCTCCACGTTGGTCCAGCACGGCGTGCCCACCTACGTGTGGGACGAGACCGACGTCGAGCCGTGGAACCCGGCGGCGGGCAGGTTGGCCTGGGCCGCGCGATCGGTGCTTCCCGCACCCAGAGCTGGACGGTGAACGGCCGACAAGGCTGACGACCGGGACGAATCGCGGACACCAGAGAAGGGGACAGGAGAGCGGTTGCTATCCGTGGCTCTCGAGGCTCGGCCACCAGTCCCTGATCGCGGCGACTATCTCGTCGGGGGCGTCTTCTTGGATGTAGTGCGATGCGCCTCGGAGGATGACGGTGCGGTGGTCCGGGAAGGTCCCCTCCCAGCGGAGCCGCTGCGGCTCGCGGAATGCCGGGTCCTTGTCGCCCCAGACGAGCAGGGCCGGCTTGTCGGCCACCCGTCCCAACCCCTCCTCGACCTCGGCGAGGAGGTCACCTGCGGCCAGGATCTCCCTCGGCATCACGTGCACCGGCACCCGCGACTCCGGTGTTGGATGTGGCCGCTTGTACATGAACTGCTCATCCACAGTGAGCTTCCGGCGCCTGATGCCGCCCCGCATGAAGACGCTGACGAACACGTCGGCTCGCTTCACCAGCAGCCCGCCCACGCCGGCGCTGCCCAGGGTCTTCGAGAACCACTCGATCTGCCTGTCAGAGGTGATCGGCCACGCCCAGGTGTTCCCGATGACGAAGGCACGGAAGCGCTCCGGGTTCTGGGTCGCCACCCACATCCCGATCGGGCCGCCCCAGTCCTGGACCATCAGGGTGACCTCGCGCAGGTCGAGCTGCTCGACGAAGCCCTCGACGATCCGGGCGTGCTCCGCGACCGTGAAGTCGTAGGCCGCCGGAGGCGTCGAGAGCCCGAACCCCGGATAGTCCAGCGCGATGCACCGGAACCGGTCCCGCAGCCCGCGCACGATGTGCCGGTACAGAAAGGACCAGGTCGGATTCCCGTGGAGGAAGAGGAAGACCGGGCCCTCCCCCTCGTCGATGTAGTGCACGTGCGCGCCGCGGACATCGACGAAGTGACTCTCGAACGGGAACAGCTCGTCGTTCACCCAAGCCGGTCGAGTTGCCATGTTCCCTTTCTATACTCGCAACCCTTTGACGCGCGAGAGCCGGCCAGCGCTAGGGACCGACCGGCGACGGTTAGGAGCCGACACGCGTGCTCGCGGGGCCGCGGAGCCCAGGGCTCCTCTGAAAGGCTGAGCCCGTGCCGAATCAGGTGTTGGTGGTGGTGACCGGCTTGCCCGCGAGCGGCAAGACGACGGTTGGAGGGCTGCTCAAGCACCGGCTCGGACGTCCGCTGATCGACAAGGACACGATCCTCGAGTCGCTGTTCGACTCACTCGGCTCACCGGACCAAGCCGCGCGCACGCGTCTCAGCCGCGCCAGCGACGAGGTCCTGTTCGCTCTGGCTGCTCAGTCGCCCAACCCGGTGCTGGTGAACTGGTGGAACCACGACTCAGCACCGTCGCGACTTCGGTCGATCTCGCCGCTGACCGTGGAGGTCTTCTGCGACTGCCCGTTCGAGGTGGCCGCGGCGCGGTTCGAGGCACGCAGCCGCCACCCTGGCCACCACGACCCGCAACGGTCGCCGGCGGAGGTCGCTGACCAGGTCCGACGACTGCGCGAGACCTATCCCGGCCCACTACGGCTCGGCGGTCCGCTGATCCATGTCGACACCTCCGACGTGCTCGACTCCGACCTGGTCGTCTCGCAGGTCCAGGCGGAGGTGGCCGAGCTCAGCCGTTGACGATGAACCGCTTCGTGTCTGCGGGTAAAGCGTCGCGAACAGTCAGACCTGCGGCATGACCTGCTCGGCGACCAGCTCGAGGTGGTCGAGGTCGCTCAGGTCGAGCATCTGGAGGTAGATCCGCTCGGAGCCGATCTCCGCGTAACGGCCGATCTTGTCGACGACCTCGTCGGGCGTCCCGGCGATCCCGTTCTCGCGCAGCTCGTCCACCTCGCGCCCGATCGCGGCGGCGCGGCGCGCGACCTCCGACTCGTCCTCACCACAGCAGAGGACCAGCGCGTTCGAGCAGGTCAGCGACGACGGGTCCCGCCCCTGGGTCGTACACGCCTCGCGCACGCAGGTGAAGAGCTCCTTGCTCTCCGCGATGCCGCCGAAGGGGATGTTGAACTCGTCGGCGTAGCGGGCCGCGAGCGCCGGTGTGCGCTTCTTGCCCTTGCCACCCACCAGCACGGGCGGGCGCGGGGACTGCACCGGCTTGGGCAGCGCCGGGGAGTCCGAGAGCTGGTACTGCTTGCCATCGAAGTCGAACCGCTCCCCCACCGGGGTCTCCCACAGTCCGGTCACCACCGCGAGGGACTCCTCGAGGCGGTCGAAGCGCTCGCGGACGTCGGGGAACGGGATGCCGTAGGCGGTGTGCTCCGCCTCGTACCATCCCGCGCCCATGCCGAACTCGACACGGCCGCCACTCATCTGGTCGACCTGGGCGACCGAGATCGCGAGCGGGCCCGGGTGGCGGAAGGTCACCGAGGTCATGAGCGTGCCGAGCCGGATGCTGCTGGTCTCACGAGCCAAGCCGGCCAGCGTGACCCAGGCGTCGGTCGGACCAGGCAGACCCTCGGTGCCCATGCCGAGGTAGTGGTCGGAGCGGAAGAACGCTCCGTAACCGAGGTCTTCGGCTGTCCGCGCGACGGCCAGGAGGTCGTCGTAGGTCGCACCCTGTTGTGGTTCGGTGAAGACGCGAAGCTCCATGGCCCTACCCTTCCACGGTCCCGCGTGAGGCCTCGTGCGAGGTCCCGGACCCGGCCAGGCCGAAGCGGTCGAGGACCCAGGCGTAGATCTCGGCCTCGTAGCGCAGGTGCGCGAACCGACCCGAGGGCCCGACGTGAGCACCGGCCCCGGTCTCACAGCGGAACACGCACTCCGCCGACCAGGACGGGTCGCTCTCCCGCAGCGCCGCCACCCACTTGGCCGGCTCCCACACCATGACCCGCGGGTCGTGGAGCGCGCCGGTCACCAGCAAGGGTGGCCTCCCCCCGGCGGGCGGGATGTTGTCGTAGGGCGAGTAGGCCAGCATCCACCGGAACTCCTCCTCGCGAGCCGGGTCGCCCCACTCGTCCCACTCGTTGACCGTGAGCGGGATCGACGCGTCGCACATCGTGGTGACCACGTCGACGAACGGCACCTCGGCGACCACGCCCGCCCACAGCTCGGGTGCCTGTGAGAACACGGCGCCCTGGAGCAGCCCGCCTGCCGAGAGCCCGCGGGTGACGATCCGCGCGCCGTCGACCACGCCACGAGCGAGACCGCGGGCCGCCGCGATGTGGTCGTCGAAGGTGTGCTGCTTCGCGGCAAGTCGCCCGTCCTCCCACCAGCGACGACCGCACTCGCCGCCGCCGCGGATGTGGGCGTGCGCGAACACCACCCCGTGGTCAAGGAGGACGCTCAGGGCGGGGTCGAACTCGGGCTCGAAGACCGCCTCGTAGGCGCCGTACCCGTAGAGCAGGCAGGGCGCCGTGCCGTCGAGGGGGACGTCTCTGTGCCTGACGATCGTCACCGGGACCTCTACCCCGTCGGTGGAAGGGAAGGAGCGACGTTCGGTCAGGTAGTCGGTGGGGTCGTAGGCGGGCGCCTCCCGGTCGAGGAGCCGTCGCCGCCTTCCTGTCGCGAGTTCGACGGCGTCCCACGAGACCGGGTCGGTGTAGGACTCCTCGGCGACCGTGATCGCGGTCGCCTCGAAGCGCTCGTTGCGGTCGAGTCGGATCGTGCCGTACGTCGACGACGGGGGCACGTCGTAGGCCTCGCCGCCGTCGAGGGGCAGCACCGTGAGGAGCAGCGACTCGGCCGCCCGGTAGGTCAGGACGAGATGGCCGGCGAACGCGTCCACGCCGTGGAGGCGCCGGTCCTTCTTCTCGGCGACGAGCTCCCGCCAGTGCTCTCGTCCCGGTGTCGCAAGCGGTGCGGACATCAGCCGGAACTCACGAGCCTCGTCGTTGGTGAGGACCAGCAGCACCTCGCCCTCGGAGGTCCTGGCGTGCTCGCACGAGTAGATGACTCCCCTGCGACGCAGGGCAACGCTGCGCGCCGGCTGCTCCGGATCGTGCAGGTCGAGCACCCACGCCTCGGAGGTGTCGCGACTCTCCGCCCGGATCTCGGCCACGTCACCGGACCGGCAGGCACGCAGGTGCAGCTCGAACCGCTCGTCGGGCTCCTCGACCACCAGCACGTCCGAGTCGGCAGGTGTGCCGAGCCGGTGCCGCCACACCTGGAAGGGGCGGTACTTCTCGTCGTGGAGGGTGTAGAAGAAGTGCTTCGAGTCGGCGCTCCACGCCCCGCCGTAGTAGGTCCTGGGCAGCCGGTCCGCGAGGTCGCGCCGGCTCTCGAGGTCGCGGAAGCGCAGCTCGTAGACCTCGTCGCCGGTGCGGTCGACCGAGTAGGCGAGCAGGCGCTCGTCGGGGCTGATGAGCGACAGCCCCAGCTCGACGTACGAGGACCCTTCAGCCAGGCTCGCCGGATCGAGCAGCAGCTCGCCTGAGGTCAAGAATCCGTGCGAAATCCTGCCGTTGACGTCGGAATCCGTCGCAGAGTCGGTATCGAACTGATCAATAGTTCGGAATAACTGCGGGTACTCACTTCCGGTCGGCGTCAGCATGTAGTAGGAAAAACCAACGAGTCGCCACGGAGCCGAGGTCGGCTCCATTGCCGGAACGCGAACCGACATCTCCTTTGCGAGTGTCTCGACCAGAGGACGTAGATGGCCTGTCGCCGCGTCGTAGAACGCACGCTCGGCCTCGAGATGCGCGAGCACCTCGGGCCGGTCGACGTCGCGGAGCCAGGCGTAGTCGTCCACCCGGGTGATCCCGTGGTCGGTGCGCTCGAATGGTTCACGACGCGCCCTCGGCGCACTCCTGCTCGCCAGGTCAGTCATGGCGGACAACCTATCCCCCGCCCACCACATCGGAGGCAACCTTGAAACCGTCCCCTCGCCGGCCATCACTCCGCCGCAGGCTGGCACTGCTGACCGCCGCAACGCTCGTCGCCGCCCCGGGCCTGATCGGCGCCGCGGCCAACGCCGAGGAGTCGCCCTCCCCCGGTGACGAGAAGCTGACCTTCACCGTGGGCATGACCAACCAGCCCGACTCCTTCAATCCCTTCCTCGGGATCGAGATCGAGTCCTACGAGATGTGGGCGCTGACCTACGACTACCTCGTCTCGGTCAGCCCCCAGGACCTGAGTCCTCAGCCGGCGCTCGCCACCGACTGGGAGAGCTCGGAGGACGGGCTGACCTGGACCTTCGACATCCGCGAGGGCGTCATGTGGTCCGACGGCGAGCCGCTCACCGCCGCCGACATCGCGTTCACCTACAACCGGATCATCGACGGCGGTCCGGAGGCGGGCACCTGGGAGGCGTGGCTCCGCTCAGCCGAGAAGGTGACCGCTCCCGACGACACGACCCTGGTCATCGAGATGTCCAAGCCCAACGCCGCCTTCCCGATGATCCCCGTGCCGATCGTGCCCCAGCACGTGTGGTCGGAGCTGTCCGAGAAGGAGGTCAAGAGCTACGGCAACGAGCCGCCGAACGTCGTCGGTTCCGGGCCTTTCCGCCTCGTCGAGGGCAGCGCCGGCGGGTCGACCATCCGGTTCGAGAAGAACCCCGACTACTGGCGCGGCACCCCCAACGTCGACGAGGTCGTCTTCCGGGTCTTCAAGGCCGCCGACCCCGCGGTCCAGGCACTGAAGAAGGGCGAGATCGACTTCGTCTCGGGGATCACCCCGACCCAGGTCAACGCCCTCGAGGGCGAGGACGGCATCACGGCGAGCAACAGTGACTACCCGGGCTTCGACGAGATCGCCTTCAACGCGGGGGCGGTCAACCTCGAGACAGGCAAGCCGATCGGCGACGCCAACCCGGCCGTCCTCGATCCGAAGTTCCGCTTCGCGCTGGGCTTCGCGATCGACCGCGAGGCGATCCGTGACCGGGTCTACGAAGGGGCGGGCGAGATCGGCTCGACGATCATCCCGCCGTTCTACCCGCGCTTCCACTGGGAGCCCCCGGAGGAGGACGCGTTCACCTTCGACCTCGAGCGGGCCGGTCAGCTCCTCGACGAGGCCGGCTACACCGTCGGCAGCGACGGTCTGCGGACCCTGCCCGACGGCAAGCCGATCGGCACGCTCCGCCTGATCGGCCGCAGCGACTCCGAGACCTCGCTCGACGTGCTCCAGTACTTCCAGGAGTGGCTCGGCGAGCTCGGCATCGACGCCGAGGTCCAGTCGATGGAGAGCAGCAAGCTCACCAACGTGATCCTCGACGGCGAGTTCGACGTCTTCGAGTGGGGTTGGTACGTCGACCCCGACCCGGGCTCGATGCTCAGCTACCTGACCTGCGGCCAGCGCGAGGCGTGGTCGGACACTTGGTACTGCAACGAGGAGTACGACCAGCTGTACGACCAGCAGCAGGCGGAGACCGACGAGGACGCCCGCGCGGAGCTGATCGACCGGATGCAGGAGATCGCCTACTACGACGCCCCCTACCTGCTCACGGTCTACAACACCACCGGCGAGGCCTGGCGCAGTGACCGCTGGGAGGGCTTCGTGCCGATGCCCGACCCGGGCGGGATGCGGGTGTTCACCCTCGACGTCCACAACTACATCGACGTACGCCCGGTGTCCGAGGAGACCGCGGGCGGCGACGAGGGCGGCCTGTCCGGTGCAGTCGTCGGCGGTCTCGTCGTGGGCGGGATCGCGGTGGCCGGCGTGATCGGCGCCCTGGCCTTCCGGCGCCGCGACCGCGCGACGGCGGAAGACCGGGAGTGAACCGGCTCGGAGGCAGGTATGTCCTCGGCAAGGTCGCCGGTGCCGTGGGCAGCCTTCTCTTCGTCCTGGTGTTCAACTTCTTCCTGTTCCGGGTGCTGCCGGGCGACCCGGTGCGCACGCTGGCGCGCAACCGCCTGGTCAGCCAGAAGCAGATCGACCAGCTCACGCAGACGCTGGGGCTCGACCAGCCGTTGCCGGTGCAGTTCGTCACCTACCTGAAGAACACGTTCACCGGGGAGTTCGGCCTGTCGTTCAAGTACCGGCAGCCGGTGGGCGAGCTGATCCTCGACCGGCTGTGGCCTACCCTGCTGCTGGTGGGCATCGGCACGCTTCTCGCCACGCTCATCGGTCTCTGGATGGGCATCCGCTCCGCGTGGAACCGGGGCTCGCGCTTCGACAAGGGCTCGACCGGCCTGTCGCTCACGCTCTACGCGATGCCCGAGTGGTGGCTCGGCCTGCTGCTGCTGTCGGTGTTCGCGGTCGGTGTCGGGCCGATCCCGGGCATCTTCCCGACCGGGGGGCTGGTCTCCCCCGGGGTCGACGCCACGTCGTGGGAAGGCGTCCTGGACGTCGCGTGGCACCTGACGTTGCCGATCATCACGTTGACCGCGGCCTACGTCGCGGAGTACGCCCTGATCATGCGCTCCTCGCTGCTCGACGAGCTCGGTGAGGACTACCTGACCACGGCGCGGGCCAAGGGCCTTCGGGACGTGATGGTCCGCAAGCGCCATGCGGTACCCAACGCGCTGCTTCCCGCGACGACCCTCGTGGCCCTCAACCTCGGCTTCGTGGTGGCCGGAGCGATCACGATCGAGACGGTCTTCTCCGTGCCGGGTCTGGGGCTGCTGACCTACGAGGCGCTCGGCGTCCCCGACTTCCCGCTGCTGCAGGGCACCTTCCTGTTCTTCTCGGCGGCGGTGGTCTTCGCCAACCTCGGCGCGAACCTGCTCTACGCCTGGCTCGACCCGAGGGTCCGCGGATGAGCTCGCCCCACTCCCCCAGGGATCACAGATGACGACGACCGCAGACCGGCCCGCGCCGCTGAGCGCCCGACAAGTCGCGTGGCGCCGACGCCGCGCGTCCGCCCGGCGCACCTGGGCCGAGTTCCGACGGCACCGGGCAGGGATGGTCGGCCTGGGCATCCTGGCGTTCTTCACCTTCGTCGCCCTCGCCGCGCCGCTGCTCGCGGCGGAGAGCGGCCTGAAGGTGACCCAGGCGACCGGTGGCGTGCTCGAGTCGCCCTCGCTGGAGTACCCCCTCGGCACCGACGACAACGGCCGCTCGATCCTCACCCTGCTGATCTGGGGCACCCGCGTCTCGCTGTTCGTGGGACTGCTCGCGACGCTGATCTCGATGGTGATCGGCACACTCGTCGGGCTCACCTCGGGGCACTTCAAGGGCTGGGTGAGCGCGGCGCTCTACCGGTTCACCGAGTGGTTCCTGGTGATCCCGTTCCTGCCGCTGGCGATCGTCCTGGCCAGCGTGCTCGGGCGCGGCCTGTTCACCATCGCGCTGGTGATCGGGGTCAGCACCTGGTCGGGCACGGCCCTGCTGATCCGCTCGCAGACCCTGTCGATCGAGGCCCGGCCCTATCTGGAGCGGGCCCGGGTGCTCGGTGCCGGGCACTGGCACCAGATGACCCGGCACGTGCTGCCCAACGTGATGCCGATGGTCTTCGCGAACACCACGCTCACCGTGGCGATCGCCATCCTCACCGAGACCACGCTGTCCTTCCTCGGTCTGGGCGACCCGCTCCGGGTGTCGTGGGGCTCGATGCTCGAGGAGGCCTTCGGCGCCGGTGCCATGACGACGGGCGCGTGGTGGTACATCGTGCCGCCCGGCGTCTGCGTGATCCTGGTCGTACTCTCCTTCACGCTGATCGGGCGGGCGCTGGAGGAGATCTTCAACCCCCGCCTCAGGGAGCGCTGATGACGACGCCGCTGCTGCAGCTGCGCGACCTCGACGTCGTGTACCGGACCGCGACAGGTCCCCTGCCCGCCGTACGCGGGGTGAACCTCGAGGTCAACGCCGGGGAGAGCGTCGGGGTCGCGGGCGAGTCCGGGTGTGGCAAGTCGACGCTGGCCTCCACCGTGCTCCGCCTCCAGCCGAGCAACGCCGAGGTCAGCGGTCAGGTGCTCGTCGAGGGCCAGGACGTCCTCAGCATGCGCTGGGGCGACCTGCGCGCACTCCGCTGGGCAGGTGCGTCGATGGTGTTCCAGGGCGCCATGCACTCGCTCAACCCGGTACGCCGCGTCGGGCAGCAGATCGCCGAGCCGATCCGGCTTCACGACCCCTCGGTCTCGGCCCAGGCCGCGGATGCCAAGGTCGCAGAGCTCCTCGAGCAGGTCGGGCTCCCACGCAGCCGCGCCGCTGCGTACCCCCACGAGCTCTCGGGGGGTCAGCGGCAGCGGGTCATGATCGCGATGGCGCTGGCCTGCGGCCCCCGGCTGCTCGTGGCCGACGAGCCGACCACCGGGCTCGACGTGATGGTGCAGGCCCAGGTGCTCACCCTGCTCACCGACCTCGTGCGCGACCTCGGCCTCGGGCTGCTCATGATCAGCCACGACCTGTCGGCGCTCAGCTCGACCTGCGACCGCGTCGTGGTGATGTACGGCGGCAGGATCGTCGAGGAGGGTACGGCGGACGAGGTGTTCGACGACCCCAGGCATCCCTACTCCGCCGCCCTCGCCGAGGCGTTCCCGCGGATCGGTGACCCGGCCGCCCGGTTCGCGCCGGCGGGTCTTGCGGGTGACCCTCCGGACCCCAGCGACCTGCCGCCCGGATGCTCCTTCGCCCCCCGCTGCCCTGTCGTGTTCGACCGGTGCCACATCGAGGATCCCACCCTCGTGCCCGTCGGCCCCGGCCGCGCGGCTGCGTGCTTCAAGGTCGGCGAGCACGGTGCTGCCGCACCCACGTCGCAGAACCGGATGGAGACCGCGTGAGCACCCCCCTTCTCGAGGCCCAGGACCTGCACGTCCACTTCCCCACCGGGCGGCGCAAGCCACCTGCGCGCGCTGTCGACGGCGTGGACCTCGCCGTGGCTCCTGGCGAGATCGTCGCCCTGGTCGGCGAGTCCGGCTGCGGCAAGACCACCTTGGTCCGCACCCTCCTGGGCCTCGAGCGCCCTCACGCCGGGACGGTGCGGTTCAGCGGCAAGCCGCTCGAGTACGGCAGTGGGGCGCTGCGCAGCTACCGCCGACGTGTGCAGCTGGTGCTCCAGGACCCGACAGGTGCCCTGAACCCTCGCCAGACCGTCTACGAGTCGGTCGCCGAGGGCCTGCGCATCCATAAGGTGGTCGCGGAGAAGAAGGCCCAAGGCATCGAGACGACCGAAGCAGACCTCGTCGCGGAGGCCCTCTCCAAGGCGGGGATGCGACCCCCGGAGCGGTTCTTCATGTCCTATCCGCATGAGCTCTCCGGAGGTCAGCGGCAGCGGGTCGTGATCGCCGGCGCGCTCGCCCTCGAGCCGGACCTGCTCATCGCCGACGAGCCGGTCTCCGCCCTCGACGCCTCCATACGCGGCGAGATCCTCGCCCTGCTCCTCAAGCTCCGTGACGAGCACGGCCTCACGGTCCTCGTCGTGACCCACGACCTAGGGCTCGCCTGGAACATCGCTGACCGCGTGGCGGTGATGTACCTCGGGCGGCTGGTCGAGGTCGGCCGCACCGAGGAGGTCCTCGAGACGCCCGAGCACCCCTACACGCAGGCGCTGCTGTCCGTCGTCCCCGAGGCGGCTCAGGTCGAGCAGGTGGTGCTCAGCGGCGAGGCGCCCGACCCCACCGACGTTCCAGCCGGGTGCCGCTTCCACCCTCGCTGTCAGGCTCTGGAGAGTGGGGCTGCCGAGCACGCGCGGGTCGCCGACCTCTGCACGACCAGGTCGCTGCCCGTCCTCGACCCCGAGGGAGGGCATCGCGCGGCGTGCTGGATCGCGCTTGGCCGCCCGACAGACGCAGGCGCGGTGCAGGCGACGGGAGCGAGCGAGGTCACCAGGCCTGCGTGAGTCCGCTCCCCGGCTGCATGGCAGGCAGGATGGGTCGGCAGGGGCACTCCGCGAGCCCGGATGTCACAGACGGCCGTGCTCGCGGAGCAGGCGCACGACCGTGTCCGGGTCGAGGCCCGCGCTGGTGTTCCCGGCGCGACCGGTCATCGTCGGCGAGGACAGCAAGGAGTTGAGCACCGACTCCTCGCTCGCCTCGACGACCGCGGCGAACAACGGGTCGAGCCCTCGGCCCGAGACCGTCACCGGACCGTCGTACCCGCCGTCGCGGTCGACCCGCAGCCCCGTCGTGCAGGCCAGGAAGATCTCCCCGCTGCCGTGCTGGGCCACCGACCCCGTTCGCGCGAGGCCGAGGCCGATTCGTCGCGCGAGGCGCGCACACCCAGCACCGTCCACCGGCGCATCCGTGACGACGACACCGATGCACGAGCCCGCGGGCTTCGGCACACCCGGGTGCTCCGAAGGCCCCAGCAGGCGCCCCACCGGGACGCCGTCGACGACAAGCTGCTCGCGCACGCCGTAGTTGGTCAGCAGAAGCACCGCGACCGTGTGACCCTCGGGCGTGATCCGGGATGCGGTGCCGATGCCGCCCTTGAACCCCAGGCACGACATGCCCGTCCCCGAGCCGACGCTGCCCTCGGCCGGCGGTGTCGTCGAGCCCCGCGAGGCCAGAGCCTCCTCCCACGCACGCTTCACGTGGGCATGGGTCACGTGCATCCGCCTGTTGTCGTTGAGGAACGAGTCGTCACACTCCGCGACGACCGGGATCGCCACATCGTCCGCATGCCGTTCGTCGCGCTCGACGGAGAACTCGCAAGCGGCGTCGTACACCCGCCCGAGCTGAAGCGTCGAGGTCAAGAAGATCGGAGTCTCGAGCGTTCCCCACTCGGCTGCGGTCAGCAAGCCCGTGCACTCCCCCGCCCCGTTGAGTACCGCTCCACCGGCGGGCAGCATCCGGTCGTAGGCGTCGTCCGCGGGCACGAGCACGGTCACGCCGGTGCGCGCGATCCCCCGCCCCTCAGGCGGTGCCGGCTCATCGCGTACGACGGTCGCGTGACCGAGCCCGACACCCTCGATGTCGAGCACCGAGCTGGTGGGCCCGCTCGGCAGGGTCCCGATCCTGATTCCGAGGTCGCTGGCTCGTGGCATGGGCCTGATCCTGCCGCACGCGGTGGCATGCTGACGCCCATGTCGCCGATCGATGTCGTCTGGTCACCCACGACCCGCGAGCACGTCCCCTCCGCCGAGATCTGGGTCGGTGTCCGCACGCCGGGGACCGAGGTGGCCGAGCGGGTCGACGTACTCCTCGATGCGCTGACCGACGCAGGTCACCCGCTCGTGAAAGCAGAAACACACGACGAGACCGCCCTCAGCGCCGCGCACGACCAGGCTCTGCTCGAGCACCTCGCGTCGGTGTACGAGCAGTGGGCGCAGTCCGGGATCCCGGACGAGGTCGGGCAGGACCGCGTCGTCCCCTACGTCTTCCCCACCGCAGCCATGCTCGGCGGCATCCCGATGACGCAGGCGAACGCCGTGCACGGTCGGGCGGGTGCCTTCTGCTACGACACGATGACGCTGGTCGGTCCGGGCACCTGGCCGGCCGCCCGCGCCGCCGCTGACTGCGCGCTCACGGCAGCCGACAGGGTCGCCGCGGGGGCGCGCGCCGTCTATGCCCTCTCGCGCCCGCCCGGCCATCACGTCACCACCTCGGCCTACGGCGGCTCGTGCTACCTCAACAACGCAGCCGTCGCAGCGGAGGCACTACGCCGGTCGGGACACACGCGCGTGGCGATCCTCGACGTCGACGCCCACCACGGCAACGGCACGTCCGCGATCTTCTACGACCGCGGCGACGTGCTGTACGGCTCGGTGCACGTCGACCCGGCCGCCGGGTGGTTCCCGCACTACGTCGGCCATGCGAGCGAGCGCGGCATCGGCGAGGGCACGGGATCCAACCTGAACATCCCGCTCGCCCCCGGCTCGCGCGACGGCGCCTTCCTCGACGGGGTGCGTGGACTCGTCGACGCCGCGTCCGACCACGGCTCCACGGCCGTCGTCGTGTCCCTCGGGGTGGACGCGGCGGCCGACGACCCGGAGAGCCCGCTCGAGGTGACCCGCGACGGGTACCACCGCGCTGGTGAGCTCCTCGCCGCCATCGAGCTGCCCACCGTGCTCGTCCAGGAGGGCGGCTACCACCTGCCCTCGCTCGGCGGGCTCGTCACAGCCTTCCTCTCCGCGTACGCCTGACGTCCGGGCGGTTGCGCGCACTCCGCCCTGCATCAAGTGGGCGGCGGCCCGGGACCTTCGTCCTCAGAAGTCAGGACCTCCGCGCGGAAGCCGGCCGTGTGCGGGATGGTTGACCCATACGAGCCACGAGACCCCGCGAGGAGAGGCAGCATGACGAGCAGACGCCCGCTCCCGGATGCCAAGTGCCCAATTCGGCCGGGTGACGCGTGCTCGCTGTGCCAGCCCGGGGCAACAGGTCCGCAGGACTGCGGCCTCGTCTACCTCGTGATGTCAGACCCCGACCTGCGCGAGGAGCTCAACCGGGTGCGTCGGCACGAGCAGGAAGACGCGCGACGTACGGGTGAGGGGCAGCCGGGCACGGTCTAGCAGCCGACCAGAACAGAGGCACACGTACGCAGCAGCGGCCGGCCGCCTCGCGATGAGACGACCGGCCGCCACCCCCGAAAACCCTCAGGCGCGCCCGCTGACCCGGTAGCTCCTCACCAGAGCCCGGCGGATCTGCCT
Organism: Nocardioidaceae bacterium; assembly: GCA_035456965.1. GTDB lineage: Bacteria > Actinomycetota > Actinomycetes > Propionibacteriales > Nocardioidaceae > Nocardioides_C. Next base: position 72,294 of record DATICF010000065.1, on the reverse strand, counting down.
GGGCGTGAACGCGAAGTCGACCCACCGCTCCCGGCTGAACAGCCGGGTCTGGTCGTAGGAGTTCCTCGAACGACGGTCGAGCGACTGGCCGTAGGTCAGGATCGTGTCGGCGTCCACACCGCGGTCGGTGAACTCCACGGCCTGGATGTGCGAGGACCCGTAGCTGATCGGGTACAGCCGCTTCTTGTTCGCGCCCGGGTCGCGGCTGGCCACGGCGTTCGCGTTGCCGGCGTACCCCTCGCCGCCGCCGATCGGGATGGCCGGCGCACCGTCGTCGCCGGCGACCTGGAGCCTGCCCCACGGCGCGTCGTAGGCGACGTTCTTCTGGTCGATGAAGTCCAAGGCGTCGCGCATGGCCTGGACGACCAGCGGGTTCGCCTCGTTCAGGTCCCGCGGTGTGGCGACCGGGTCGGAGGCGTCGAAGGGCACCTGCCACAGGCCCGTCACGCTCTGCGCGCGCTTCCAGAACTCCTGGAAGATGTGCGTGCCGACGCTGTCGATGTCCGACCGGCCGTCCCACTCCTGCAGGACGTCGCACGCCTTGCCACCGTCGGCCGCGGCGCAGACGTCCTGCAGGTCGTTGCCGCCGCGGGCGACCTCGGCCCCGAAGACTCGGTTCTCGTGCTCGAAGAGCTTCAGTGTCCGGTGCGAGACCTTGCGGTTGCGGGCCAGGCCGTCCTTGCCTGCGAGGCGGTCCATGACGTAGCGGTACACCACCCGCGTGCGCAGGGTGCGCTCGCAGGCCTCACAGCCGATGATCCCCGCGAATCCCTCGATGCGCTGCTTGGGGTTGGGCAGCCAGTAGCTGTCGTTCGCGTTGATCACCCAGTCCTTGCGGAAGGTGTGCGGCAGGTTCCTCGGCCCGAAGATGCCGGGGCGGCTCGCATCGGCGTCGGTGCGCCACTTGCAGTCGCCGGAGGCCCGGGTGCCGTCGAGGCCGGGCAGCCCCGCCGCCTCGAACAGCGCCCGCCCGACAGGAGTCATGCACTGCTCCGCCATGTCGTCCGGGACGTTCGGGACGACCGAGTGGTCGGCGTACAGCACGTCGCCGTGGCGGTCCGCGGCGATCGTGTTCACCCACGGCATCCCGGACCCGCGGTCCTGCGCGGCGAGCAGCTGGCGGACGTTCCTGGCCTTCGCCATGTTGTGGAAGGTGTCTATGGTCCTCAGGTGCTCGGCGTTGGCGTCGCGCAGCGCGAAGAAGCTCGCGGGCGTCCAGCTCATCAGCACCTCGGGGGCGTGCAGGACGTAGCCCTCGTCGGTGCGGTAGACGTCCTCGGTGACGGTCTTCAGCGAGCCGTCCTTGGTGCGGGCCTTGAACGTCACCGTGCGCCGCTTCAGCTCCTTCGGCCCGTCGGTGGTGAGGTACGTCGTCCCGCTGCCGGGAACGGTCGGGTACTCGTACGGCGTGAAGCGGTAGGCCGTCGACACGGTGTGGCTCCACGCGACGTTGCGGTTGAAGCCGATGTTGATTACCGGCGACCCGATCAGGCCGGCGCCGGCGACGTCGTACTCCCCCGGAATGGTCAGGTGCGCCTGCGCGAACCGGTAGCGGCCCCGCCACGGGAAGTGTGGGTTGCCGAGGAGCATGCCGCGCTTGGTCGTGGTCGCAGCCGATCCGACCGCCGTCGCGTTCGAGCCGAACGGCGAGTCCGGGTCCTTGCCGAGGCCCTTCAGCAACGCCTTCTTCGAGGGCAGCTGCTCCGGGACCTCGGCGAAGTCGGCCTTCACCGGCGCCGAGGGGAGGTTGGGGTTGTCCGGGCTCGGCGGTGCGGCGTCAACAATCTGGGGGACAAAGACGCCGCTGGAGGCGAGGAGGTTGGCGGCGTACACGCCGTACCAGAGGTCGAGCGGGGTCGCGGTCGGCTTGATCCAGGCCGCTCCGCGGCACGACGGGTCGTCGATCCCCCGCGAGCCGCCCACCGACCGGAGGTAGTCGTTGATGCCCGCGACGTACCCGCGGACGATCGCCTTGGCCTCTGCCCCCGGACCGCGCTTGGGGTCGCGGAGCAGCCTCTCGACGACCCGACGGTTGCGGATGTCGGTGAACAGCGTGTCGGTCTGCCGGTTGGTGGCGAAGAGCGTCACCTGGTCGGAGTAGCGACGGTTCGGGCCGAAGTAGCGCGAGCGCTGGCCGCGTGCGGTGAGAAGGGTGTCGGCCAGTGAGCAGATCGAGGTCTCCGCTGTCGCATAGCCGTGGCCGAAGCCCAGCGAGCCGTAGTCCTTCGCGACGACGTGGGGGATGCCGTGCTTGGTGCGCTTGATGGTGGCGCGGTAGACCCCGTCACCGGGGCGGAGCATGGACTCGGCGGCGGCGGCTTCCTCGGGCGCGGTGACCGCCTGGACTGTGGCGAACAGCGGCAACAGCGCGAGCGTTGCGAGGGCCGCGGTTGCGCGGCGAGTGAGTCCCATGAGCTCTCCGATCCCGAGGGGGCAGTCGACTCAGACAACGCCGGAGGGTGGAACAAGTTATGGTTCGCCGGCCGCGTCGGCGTCCTGGTCGGCTCGCAGTCGCGCCGCGTGGCCGCCTGCCGCGACGGCTCTCCGCGCAGCCGCAGGGTTTGTCGGCGACGCGCGCGGGTACCGCCGCCTCAACATCTGACAGGAGGCGACCATGGACACCTCAACCGTGGTTTGGATCGTCGTCGCCGTCGCCGTGATCGCGCTGCTCGTCGTGATCGCGATGATGGCGAACAAGAAGAAGCAGGAGCGCAACCGCGGCAAGGCTGCCGAGCTGCGCGAGAGGGCTGCCGAGACGGCCTCCGACCTCGAGCGCCGCGAAGCGCTTGCGAAGGAGACCGAGGCCAAGGCGGCCGCCGCGCGCGCCGAGGCCAAGCGCAAGACCGCGGAGGCCGAGCGTCTCGAGACCGAGGCCCGCGACCGGGCCGCTGCGGCCGCGCAGCACCGCGAGGAGCACCAGGAGCACCTCCGGAAGGCCGACGCGCTCGACCCTGACGCGAGTCACTCAGCTCCCACGACTGCACCCGCGGACGGCACGCACAACGGCAGCGCCGACACCCGGGCTGCTGATGCGGCCGGCACGCACCGCAGCAGCGCCGAGAGCCAGGCTGCTCACGCCGACGGATCGCACAGGCGTACGTCGGAGGTCCACAACGACCACGACGAGGCTGCCCCTCCGACCGAGCGCAGGCACGCCGCGGAGCCGCCGGCATCGACCGAGTCGACCGAGTCCACCGGAGGCAGCCACCGGGCCTGACCCGGCACGCAGCGCACCCACGGGGCCGGGGCGGGAGGACATCGGGCCTGCCCGCCCCGGCCTTCGTCTGTCCGGACCTCGGGACCTTCGCCTCTGAAGAGGACGTTCGCCCCGGCGCACCGTGGTGGGTATGGGCGCAACGGTCAAGACCCCTCTCGGAGAGCTGCGCGGCAGCGTCGTCGACGGCGTTCACGTCTTCCTCGGGGTCCCCTACGCGGCGCCGCCGGTCGGCCCGAACCGGCTCCGTCCTCCTCAGCCCGTGGAACGGTGGGACCATGTGCGGGACGCGACGCGGCCCGGGGTCTCACCGCCTCAGGTCGCTCCCCCGGTGAGCGCGGGGGCGGAGTGGGACACCAGCGCGACGGGCGAGGACTGCCTCGTCCTCAACCTCTGGACACCCGATCCGGGGGCAGCCGGGCTGCCGGTGATGGTCTTCATCCAGGGCGGCCAGTTCGAGATCAGCGCCACCGCGGCGTACGACGGGGCCCGCTTCGCCCGCGACGGCGTCGTCTGCGTGGTCATCAACTGGCGGGTCGGGGCCGACGGCTTCCTCTACCTCGGTGACGACGTCGCAAACGTCGGCCTCCTCGACCAGGTCGCGGCCCTGGAGTGGGTGAGGGAGAACATCGCCGCCTTCGGCGGAGACCCGGGCAACGTGACCGTCTTCGGCGAGTCGGCCGGCGCGATGAGCATCGGCGTCCTGCTGGCCATGCCCCGCGCGGCCGGTCTCTTCCGGAGGGCGATTCTCCAGAGCGGCGCGGCCCACCACGTGTCGCCGCCGGAGACCTCGCTGGCCGTCGGGCGGTACCTCGCCGAGAAGCTCGGCGTCGCCCCCACCCGCGAGGCGGTCGCGGCCGTCCCCGTGGAGCGGGTGCTGAAGGCTCAGGCGGAGATCGGCGCGGAGCTGTTCGCGCCGCCGTACCCGGAGCGCTGGGGGGCCGGCATGGTGACCACGATGCCGTGGCAGCCGGTGGTCGACGGCGAGATCGTGCCCGGGCATCCGATCGAACGGATCGCGGCCGGCGCCGCCGACGTGCAGGCGGTCGTCGGCACCAACATCGACGACTGGCGGCTGTTCCTGGCGATCACCGGCGAGATCACCCAGGTCACCACCCAGGACCTCGTCGGGGACCCGGCGACCCACGGGCGTCGTGCCGTAGCCGCCTACGGGCTCCCGGTCGAGTCGGCCCTCCCTGCGTACCGGGCGCGCTACCCCGAGGCGAGTCCCGGCGACCTGCTGGCGTCCGTGCAGACCGACTGGTGGGTGCGCGTCCCGGCACTCCGCCTGGCGGACGCTCACGCCAGAGCAGGCGGCACGACCTACATGTACGAGTTCGCCTGGGCAGCCCCAGGTCTCGGTGCGGTCCATGCGCTCGAGGTGCCCTTCGTCTTCGACACCGTGAGCACCGGCGCCCGGCTGTTCGGGCCTCTTCTCGGGGAACACCCGCCGCAGGAGCTCGCGGACACGATGCACGCCGCCTGGGTGTCGTTCGCCCGCTCGGGTGACCCCGGGTGGCCGGCGTACGACCTGACCCGTCGGCTCACGATGCGCTTCGACACCACGTCGCAGGTGGTGGAGGATCCCCGGGCCTGGGAACGAGGCCTGTGGGAGGGCCTGCGTTGAGGCCCGACGGGGTCAGAGGTACAGGCCGGTCTGCGTGTCCCCGAGTCGCTCCGCTGCGACGGCGTGGATGTCGCGCTCGCGCACGACGATGTAGGTCGATCCCTGCACCTCGACCTCAGACTTGTCCTCGGGGTCGAAGAGGACCCGGTCACCGACCTCCACGGTGCGCACGTGGGCACCGATCGCGACCACGCGGCACCACGACAGTCGGCGCGCGCCGAGGGCCGCGGTCGCCGGGATCACGATGCCGCCGCTCGAGCGACGCTCCCCCGCTTCCTTGTCGATCTCGACCAGGACCCGGTCGTGCAGCATCCGGATCGGGAGCTTCTCCTGTGCCACGGTGTTACTTGGCGACCTTCCTGACGATCAGCATGAGTCCGACGAACCCGCCGACCCCGGCAGCGACCTTGAGGATGTTGTCGGTGCGGGGGCCGGTCACCGGGTCCACGAAGAAGGCCTTGAAGCTCGCGGCCTCACGCTTGGCGATGGTCTTGGGGCTGGTTCGGTAGAGGAGCTGGTCGATCGTGTCTGCGAGACGGTCTCTGGTCGCCTCGATCTCGTGCTCGATCGTGTCGGGTGCACGAGTGTCAGCCGGCTTGGCGGCTTGGCTCACGTCAGTCTCCTCCGTCGGACTTCAGGGCGCGTTCCCGCCTGAGCGGGCAACGTGAGTCGAACGTTACCCGGCAGTCCGGTCAACATTCGCCCTGGGATCGAAGCCGAACGGCAGTTCGAGGCGATGTTTTGCCATCAGCGCCTCGTCGGTCAGGACGTCGTAGGTCGACCCGTCGGCGACGATCAGCCCGTCGGAGAGTACGACGGACCGCGGGCACAGCTCGAAGGCGTACGGCAGGTCGTGGGTGACCATCAGCACCGTCACGTCGAGTCTCCTGAGGATCTCGGCGAGCTCGCGCCGGGAGGCCGGGTCGAGGTTCGAGGAGGGCTCGTCGAGCACGAGGATCTCCGGCTCCATCGCCAGCACCGTGGCCACTGCCACCCGACGGCGCTGGCCGAAGCTGAGGTGGTGGGGCGGGCGGTCGGCGAAGTCGGCCATGCCGACCTGGTCGAGAGCCTCCATCACCCGCTGCTCGAGGGCGGTGCCGCGCACGCCGAGGTTCGTTGGGCCGAAGGCCACGTCGTCGCGCACGGTCGGCATGAACAGCTGGTCGTCCGGATCCTGGAAGACCACGCCCACGCGACGCCGGATCTCCTGGAGGTTCTCCCTCGCCACCGGCAGCCCGGAGACCGCGACAGAGCCGGCCCCTGCGGTGAGGATGCCGTTGAGGTGCAGCACCAGCGTCGTCTTGCCGGCCCCGTTGGGTCCCAGGAGGGCGACCCGCTCGCCCCGGTGGACGTGCAGGTCCACGCCGAAGAGCGCCTGATGACCGTCGGGGTAGGCGTACGCGAGGCCTCGGACGTCGAGGACGGGAGTGCTCATGAGGCCCTTCCGGGGGTGGCGGGATGGGTGTGCGGTCGCGAGGTCGTCGGGGTGGCTCCGGTGTAGCCACGCGAGAGCATCGCGAGGTGCACTCGCTCACCGCGCTCGTAGGAACGGATGAACAGAGCACCCGCAGTCCTCGCGTACACCGGCCAGGCATGCAGGCCGCGCCCACTGAACCCTCTGGACTCGCGAGCGATCCGCATCCTGCGCATCTCGTCGGTGACCACGTCGAGATAGCGGATCATGAACCCGATGATCGCCACGAGCTGGTGCGGCATCCGCAGCCGCTCGAGCCCGGCCAGCAGGTCGCGCGGCTCCGTGGTTGCCGCGAGCGTGAGGCTCGCCGTCACACCCAGCGTCCCCTTCGCCAACAGCCCCCAGGCGGCGAGCAGGCCGGCTTCGGAGAGCCCCACTCCGAGCACCTCGACCCGTGGACCCGTCGCGACGAACGGCATCAGCACAGCGAACAGCACAAAGGGGACCTCGATCACCATGCGCTTGCCGATGTAGGAGAACGGCACCCGGGACACCGCGATCACGCCGAGGACGATCGCGAAGTAGACGCCGAACACCGGGAACCACTCCCGCGGCGTGGCCACGACGGTCAGCATGAGGCCGAGGAGCGCCGCGACCTTCACCTGGGGCGGCAGGCGGTGGATCGGCGAGTGGCCGTGGTAGTGCAGCTTGTGGCCGTGTCCGGCGCCCATGTCAGCCGCCTTTTCGGGGGTGCTCGTCCGTAGGGTGCTCGTCGGCGTCCACCCAGTCGGCCGGGGACTGCTCGTCCACGGGGTGCTCGTCCGCCCGGGGCCGGGCGTTCGCCTCCGCTCGGTCAGTCGACCCCCGGCGTCGTACGACGTAGGCGAGGCCGGTGACGAGAGCCAGGACGATGAGGGAACCGGCCACCCCGGCGAGCGCGCCGGAGAGGGCATCGTTCTCGACACCCTTGACCTGGTAGTCAGCCAGCGGCGAGTCGGCCGTGGCCGGGTCCTTCGCGGCGTCGCTGAAGCCGACCTGTTCGGCGACGTACTCGAGGCCGTCGGGGTGGGAGGAGGCGTAGTAGCTCACTCCTCCTGCGACGAGTAGGGCGGCGAGGATCCCGACGACCAGGACGGTGCGGATCCTCACGCCGCTGCCTCCTTCTCGGTGGAGGCCTCGACGGTGCGGATCTCGAGCTCACGCTCGCGCAGCGCCGGCCGGGCGCCGTACACGAGGTCTGGGCGGACGGCGATGACGCTGGCGATCACGAGGCCGGTGATGACCGCCTCGCCTATCCCGATCAGGCTGTGCCAGCCGAGCATGGCGGTGGTCAGACCGGCGAGTGGCACAGGAGCGGTGCCGCCGACGGCGTACAGACCCACGAAGACGAGCGCTGCGACAGGGACCGAGACGAGCGCGCCGATCGCGGCGAGGACGGGGACGAGCCCGATGCGCTTGGGCAGCAGCTTCTGGAGGCCTCGGAAGACGAACCAGCCCACGACGACTCCGGCCACGGCAAGGAGGGTGATGTTCGTGCCGAGCGCGGTGATCCCGCCGTCGGCGAGCAGGAGTGCCTGGACGATGAGGACCACGCTCACCGCGAGCAGCCCCGTCCAAGGTCCGACGAGCACGGCAGCGAGCGCTCCCCCGAGCAGATGGCCGCTCGTGCCGAGGCCCACCGGGAAGTTCACCATCTGTGCCGCGAAGACGAACGTCGCGACCAGCCCGGCCATCGGTGCGGTGCGGTCGTCGAGCTCCGTGCGGGCCTTGCGCAGAGCGACCCCGACGGCGGCCGCGGCGACCACGCCCGTGGCCACCGAGGTCGTCGCGTCGAGGAATCCGTCGGGCACGTGCATGCGCTGTCCTTCATGCCGGTCCGCCGCGGGTCGGGGCGGGTGCTGGCTCTGCTAGGTCTGGGCAATACGTTGGGAGTCGCCGATGGCTGTCCGGTGCGCCGGACGGACCACGACGCCACGTGACGACTGTACGTTATTGCAAATCATTTGCAATAAGCCGCCCGCCCGTCGCCGCGCCGATGGGTGCACCACGAGGAGCATTGATGAGCGAGAACCGCCTCTCCCCCGGAGACGCCGCCCCCGACTTCACCCTGCCGACCGACGACGGATCGACGGTCAGCCTCGCCGACCTTCGCGGGCGCAAGGTGATCGTGTACTTCTACCCCGCCGCGATGACCCCGGGTTGCACCAAGCAGGCCTGCGACTTCACCGACTCCCTCGACTCCCTCAAGGCGGCCGGCTACGAGGTGCTCGGCATCTCCCCCGACAAGCCCGAGAAGCTGGCGAAGTTCCGCGAGCGCGACTCCCTGACCCTCACGCTGCTCTCGGACCAGGACAAGACCGTCATGACCGAGTGGGCCGCTTTCGGCGAGAAGAAGATGTACGGCAAGGTCGTGCAGGGCGTCATCCGCTCCACGTTCGTCGTCGACGAGGGCGGCAAGATCGAGGTCGCGCAGTACAACGTCAAGGCCACCGGCCACGTCGCCAAGCTGCGCCGAGAGCTCGGCCTCGCCAGCTAGGTCTCTGGTGGCCCCTGTTGGTCGCGAGCAACCGAGGGCAGTCAGTGGCCCGGGAGGCCGGAGACGACTTCAGGCCCTAGACTTTGCCGCGCAGCCAGAGTGGTGGAACAGGTATACACGCGGGTTTTAGGTACCCGTGCCTTCGGGCGTGGGGGTTCAAGTCCCCCCTCTGGCACCGTGGAAAGACAAAGCCGCGTCGCTACCCTGCTCGGCCTCGGAGCCACGCGAGTACCCCCTCTGGGGTCGACGTGACGGCAGGTCGCGGCCGCCAAGCCCCGTAAGGTCTGCCGACATGAGCTCCGTGGAGATCGTGCCCTTCGAGCCTGAGCACGCAGCAGGCATCGCCCGCCTCTGCACGGCGGTCCAGTGGCCCTCGCTCACGGACTCCGACGTCGTACTCCGGGTCTGCACGGCGCCGGGCTCATCCGCCTACACCGCACTCGTCGACGGCGAGGTGGTCGGCTTCGCGCAGGCGCTCGGCGACGGCGTGCTCCAGTCACACCTCAGCTTCGTCGCCGTCCACCCCGACCACCGCCGCCGCGGTATCGCCCGGCTGCTCACCGTCGCGACGTTCCAGGCCACCGGCACGAAGCGGATGGACCTCATCACCGACGAGGCCGAGGAGTTCTACGAGACTTTCGAGCACAAGACGATGGCGGGCTTCAGGATCTACCCCGGCGCCTGACCGAACGTGACACATCCCTCCCCGAGGACTGGAACACCCGACACCTGGGAACCCTTCTTCTTCTAGTACAACATTCAACGAGAAAGGGAGCGCAGCGTGCGCGCAGCGGTTTACGACAGGTTCGGTAGTGCAGACGTGCTCGAGGTTCGCGAGGTGGACAACCCTCCGGTCGGCCCCGACACCGTGCTCGTCCGGGTCAAGGCCACGAGCGTCAACCCGGTCGATTGGAAGATTCGTGAGGGCTACCTCCAGGGTGCTCTCCCCCATCACCTCCCGATCATCCCGGGCTGGGACGTCGCCGGCGTCGTCGAGGCTGTCGGCCCGGCGGTGACCACCGGCGTGGAGGTCGGCGACGAGGTCTACGGCTACGTCCGCCGCGACGATGTGAAGTTCGGTACGGCGGCGGAGCTGGTCTCCGCCCCAGAGCGGCTCATCACGCGCAAGCCACAGAGCCTCTCCTTCGAGGAGGCTGCAGCTGTGCCGCTTGCTGCGATGACCGCCTACCAGTCGATTGTCGAGGCCGGGCAGGTCAAGGCCGGTGAGCGAGTGCTCGTGCACGCCGCGTCCGGTGGCGTCGGCCACTTCGCCGTCCAGATCGCGACGGCCCTGGGCGCCGAGGTGATCGCCACCGCGAGCCCGCGCAACCACGAGCACGTCAAGGGGCTCGGTGCAACGACGGTGCTCGACCACAGCGCAGGCCCGGTCAGCGAGCAGCTGGACGAGCCCCTGGACGTGGTGCTCGACTTCGTGGGCGGAGCCGCCCTCGAGGACGCGCCGAAGCAGGTCAAGGACGCGAGTCGCATCGTGTCTGTCGTCGATGCCGCCACCGTCCTGCGCGACGGCGGCAAGTATGTCTTCGTGCGGCCCGACATGGGCACCCTCGACGCGCTCACCGAGCTGATCGAGGCGAACAAGGTCCGACCTGACGTCACCGAGACCTATCCCTTGGAGCAGATCGCCAAGGCGCACCGACGTTCCGAGAGCGGTCACGTGCGCGGCAAGATCGTCGTCACCGTCTGACTGAAGCAGCCTGGGGCGGGACACCGCAGCTGAGCAGAGCCGCGGGTCCCGCCCGCTTCACTTCCACCTGACGCCTCGTGGATCCGCAGCAGGTGAAAGAGGTGACTGTGTCCCCGGCCCCATGGTTGGCTGCTCCCATGACGCTCGACTACCTCGCCCACCTTCGCGACGACTCGGCTCGGTTCGCGGCTGTCCTGCGCGACGCACCGACCGACGGGCCGGTGCCCTCCTGCCCCGACTGGCAGAGCGACGACCTGCTGTGGCATCTCGCGGAGGTGCAGTGGTTCTGGGGCACGATCGTGCGCGACCAGGTCACCGACCCCGAGAGCATCGAGCATCCCGACCGCCCCGCCGACCGGGCGGCGTTGCTGGCCTTCTTCGACGAGGCCACCGAGGAGCTCCAGGCCGCGCTGGCGGACACCGACCCCGCGGAGCATCGCTGGACCTGGTCCTCGAGCGACCAGACCGCGGGCTTCATCCGTCGTCGCCAGGCCCACGAAGCGCTGATCCACCGCATCGACGCCGAGCTCACCGCTGACGTTCAGCGCGCCCCGATGGACGCCGAGCTCGCCAGCGACGGCGTCGACGAGGCCCTGCGGATCATGTTCGGGGGGTGCCCGCCGTGGGGCCGGATCGACCCCGAGCCGGGAGTCACCCTCCGCGTGCGCGCGACGGACACGGGTCGCTCGTGGCACGTCACGCTGGGCACGTTCAGCGGCACCGACCCCGACGGCAAGGTCTACTCCGGCGAGGACGACATCGTCGTGGCCGACGAGGACACCGGCGAGGACACCGCAGCGACCATCGAGGGCACGGCGGCCGACCTCGACTGCTGGCTGTGGGGCCGCCCCACGTCAAGGGCGTTGCTGCGCACCGGCGATGAGGCGGTGCACGAGCGCTTCCAGGGGATCGTCTCCCAGGGCGTGGACTGAGGGGCCGGGGCCGGCCCGGGGTCTGCCCGGGCGAGCCCGCTCGGGGGCGCGTGCGGCGCCTCTACTCCTCGAGTCGCTCGAGCAGGCGGATCTCCACCGTGGCACCGGCCTCCTTGCCGATCACCTTGCGGACGTCCGCCTTCACCGGCAGCTTGTGCGTCCCGTCGCCCATCGCCATGAACGAGCTCCGGAACGGCTGCCCGTCGATGGTCCCGCGCACCTTCACCAGCCCGCGCGTGCCGAAGTAGGCAGCCGACTCGGGCCACACCACGTAGGTCCAACCACCCTTGGCCGGGCTCTTCTCGAGCGCGGCGGTGAACGTCTCGTCCATGCCCGTCTCCCTTCGCCGAGACGATGGCGCAGGGGCCGCGCCGTCGATCGCCTGATCCGCTGTCACAAGTGTGGACCCCGGATCCGGGCCGAACTCATCGCTGCGGTGGTGGCTGCGAGACGCTCAGCCCTTCAACGCGTCGGCGACGACAGGGGCGATCCGGCGTAGGGCCTGTCCACGGTGGGAGATGGCGTCCTTCTCGTCCGCGGGCAGCTCGGCCGAGGTCACGCCATGACCGTCGGCCACGAAGAGCACGTCGTAGCCGAAACCGCCGCTCCCCCGCATCTCGCGGATGATCCGACCGGGCATCTCGCCGTGCTCGACGTGCTCGACGACTCCGCCGGCGCCGTCGGGATGAGCGAAGGCGACGGCGCACCTGAAACGAGCACCGCGGCGCTCGTCGGGCACGTCGCCGATCTGCGCGAGCAACAGCTCGTTGTTGGCGAGGTCGACGTCGGCCTTCCCGTCCTTGGCCAGCCCGCTCCAGCGTGCGGAGAGCACGCCCGGCATGCCGTTGAGGGCGTCGACGCACAGTCCGCTGTCGTCGGCCAGCGAGGGAAGTCCGGTCGCGGCGACAGCCGCTCGCGCCTTGATCAGGGCGTTCCCCTCGAAGGTCGACTCGGTCTCCGCAGGCTCGTCGTAGTGCTCGACGTCGTCGAGACCGAGCACCTCGATGTGCGGCACGAACGGCTCGAGGATCCGCTGCATCTCGGCGAGCTTCTTGGCGTTGCGCGAGGCGAGGAAGACCTGCGGTCGCCCTCCCGAGTCCTCCGCCGCGGGACTGCCCTCAGCCACGAAGCGCCTCCTGCTGGATCCGGGTCAGGTCCGCGCAGCCCTTCTCCGCGATCGACAACAGCCCGTCGAGGTGCCGGCGGTCGAACGGCTCGCCCTCGGCGGTCCCCTGCACCTCGACGAAGAGCCCGTCGCCGGTCATCACGACGTTCATGTCCGTCTCGGCGCGTACGTCCTCCTCGTAGGGCAGGTCGAGACGGATGTCGCCGTCGACGATCCCGACGGAGACCGCGGACACCGACCCGGTGAGCGGCTCCCCCTTCAACGCCCCCTTCTCCTTCAGGTGCGCGCAGGCGTCCGCGAGTGCGACGTACGCGCCGGTGATGGCTGCCGTGCGGGTGCCGCCGTCTGCCTGGAGCACGTCGCAGTCGAGCACGATCGTGTTCTCGCCGAGCGCCTTGTAGTCGATCACGGCGCGCAGCGACCGGCCGATGAGCCGGGAGATCTCGTGGGTGCGGCCGCCGATACGGCCCTTGACCGACTCGCGCTCGGAGCGGGTGTGGGTGGCCGAGGGAAGCATGGCGTACTCCGCGGTGACCCAGCCGAGGCCGGAGTCCTTGCGCCAGCGGGGTACGCCGATCGAAGCGGACGCCGCGCACAGCACTCTGGTCCTGCCGAACTCCACCAGCACCGAGCCGGCGGCGTGGTCGAGCCAGTTGCGGGTGATCTTGATGGGTCGAAGCTCGTCGTTCTCGCGTCCGTCGGGTCGTGTCATGGAGCCGACCCTATCCAGGCGGTTCCGGGACGCAGACGGCCCGTCGCGTCGGGGTCGAGGGCCCGAGCCGTGCTCACCCGGGAAGCCGTCTGGACCGCCGGCCCGTCGACTCCCGCCAACCAGTCCGGTCGCGTCTGAGATGTGCCGATGAGGGACGGGAGGGTCGCCAGGGCTGGCCCGTTCGTGCCTTGACACCGGTTCGGGCCCGGCGTTCCTTGGTCGCATGGGCGGCCGAGACGAGTTCGAGGGGAGACCCTCGCCACCCCGCGGTATTCCCGCGCCGCGCTCCCCCGACTCCTCGCCGAACCCCTCCGTCGACGAGCTCACACTGCTGCGGCATGGAGACCAGGCCACCTTCGCCGAGCTGGTGAGTCGCCTGCATCCGACGATGGTGCGGGTTGCGAACGGCTACGTGTCGTCGCGAGCGGTGGCCGAGGAGGTCACGCAGGACACGTGGTTGGCCGTGATCGAGCAGCTCGACCGCTTCGAGGGCCGTTCCTCACTCAAGACGTGGATCTTCCGGATCCTGACGAACAAGGCAAAAACCCGCGGAGCGCGTGAACGACGTACTACCCCCTTCTCCTCGTTGGTGACACTGCAGGACGCCGACGAGCCCGACTTCCCACCCGAGACCTTCTTCGCCGACACGCACCGGTGGTCCGGCCACTGGGCCCAACCGGTCGCGGTCTGGGAGCTTCCCGAGGAGCAGCTCCTCTCCGAGGAGCTGGGCCGCGTCATCCAGCGGGCCGTGGATGCGCTGCCGCCGGCCCAGCGTCTGGTCGTCGCCCTCCGAGACGGTCAGGACCTGCCCGCCAGCGAGGTCTGTGACATGCTCGACCTGAGCGAGGCCAACCAGCGGGTCCTGCTCCACCGAGGCCGCGCGAAGGTGCGGGCCGCGGTTGCGGAGTACGTCGAGCGGCTGGGGGTGAAGGTGTGAACCCCGATGACGTGCAGTGCCGCGAGGTGGTGAGCGTGCTGACGGACTACCTCGAGGGTGCGCTGCCGGCCGAGCAGCGGGCTGCCCTGGAGCAGCACCTGCTCACCTGCGAGGGCTGCACGAACTACGTTGCCCAGATGCGTACGTCGATCGGGCTCACCGGCCGCCTCAAGGAGGAGGACGTCCCCGAGCCGGTGATGGACAAGGTGCTGCAGATGTTCCAGGAGCGATCGCCCTCATGACCTGGTACAAGTTCCTCACCCGTGGCGCCGTCGGCCCCTTCAGCGGCCGCACGTGGCCTTCGCCCGATGGCATCGGAAACGCGGGCGCCTGGACGGCCGCGACCCGGCTCGAGCCCTGTCGCAGCGGCCTTCACCTGCTTCGGCCCGAGGACCTGCCTCTCTGGTTGTGCGAGGAGCTCTACACCGTCGAGGTGGAGGGCGAGGTGGTCCTGCACGAGAGCTTCGTCCTGACGCGTCGGGCGCGCCTGCTCGCCCGGGTGGACGCGTGGGCGCAGGACGCCGCGACCGCCTTCAGCGAGGACTGCGTGGCGCGGGTCCGCGGTCTCGCCGTCGAGGCGCTCCGGGCAGACGGGCGTCTTCCGGACGCGGCACGGCTGGCCTCGTGCGACACGACCGACGAGATCCAGTCCGTCGCGGGTCGGATCCTGGAGGCCTCTGACGGGGTGAGTCCCCTGGTGGGCTACGCACTGGACGCCGCGAAGTTCACCGACGCCGCACGCACGCAGACGCGTTGGGCAGCGGGCACCGCGACGACCGCATTCGTAGCGGCGAAGGCCGCCGGTGTCGCCGCTGACGGGAGATCGCCCCACGACGCCGCCGCGGCCGAACGCCACCTCCAGGCCGACTGGCTCGCCTCCCACCTGCTCGTCACCACCGGCTGACACCAGCGAGACCGCGCGGCGGCCACTGAGGCCCACGCGAGCGACGGCCCCGCACCCACCTGAGCCCCGACCGGTGGTCCAGACGTTGTAACGCCTGACGCCGGCGCGGGACAGCACCCGCATGACCGACACCCAGAACGGGATCGCGGAGGTCGTGGACCGCGGTCGGACCGAGGCCCCGGCTCGTCGCCGCCTGCTCCGCCCGGCATTCCTGGTCCCCGCCATCGTGGTCGGCCTCGTGCTGGCCGGTATCGGAGCCTCCCTGCTCCAGCCGTGGAAGCTGTTCGTCGACGACGTGGTCCACGACCCGCTGCCCGGGCTCGGCACCGGCGTCGACCGTGCGGTCGGCGCCCCGGAGGTGCTCGCCTCGGGTCGCTTCGTCAGCCACGAGCACGAGACCTCCGGGACCGTCCGCGTGCTGCGGCTCCCCGACGGCGAACGGTTCCTGCGCATCGACGACCTCGAGACCTCAAACGGACCTGCGCTGAGGGTGTGGATCACCGACGCCGAGGTGCTGGCCGGACCGTCCGGCTGGTTCGTCTTCGACGACGGCACCTACGTGGACCTAGGGGCCCTGCGCGGCAACCTCGGCGACCAGAACTACCCCCTGCCCGCCGACTTGGACCTGGACGAGCTCACCAGCGTCTCGATCTGGTGCGAGCGGTTCAGCGTCTCCTTCGGCGCGGCAGAGCTCGACCCGGGCCGCTAGGCCCAGTCCCCTTCACCGACACACCACCTGCCAAGGAGGCAGACATGGACCACTTCGACGTCATCGTCGTGGGCGGCGGCCCCGCCGGGGAGAACGTCGCCGGCCGATGCGCCGACGGCGGCCTACGGGTCGCCCTCGTCGAGCACGAGCTCGTGGGCGGCGAGTGCTCGTTCTGGGGATGCGTCCCCAGCAAGACCCTGATCCGGCCCGGTGACGCCATCGCCGCCGCGCGCCGGGTCCCGGGTGCCTCGGCCGCGGTCACCGGCCGGCTCGACGTACCAGCCGCACTGGCCTGGCGTGACGAGATGACCGGCGGCTGGGACGACTCCGGCGCCCTCCCCTGGCTCGACGAGAAGGGCATCACCCTGGTCCGCGGACGGGGCAGGCTCGCCGCCGAGCGGGAGGTAGAGGTGGAGACCTCCGACGGCCCCCGGAGGCTGCGCGCGTCCCGCGCGGTCGTCCTGGCTGTCGGGACCCGACCGTTCCTGCCGCCGATCGAGGGACTGCGCGAACTCCCGCCGTGGGACAACCGCTCGGCCACCTCGGCCAAGGAGATCCCCCGTCGCCTGCTCGTCCTGGGTGGCGGCGCCGTCGGGGTAGAGCTGGCGCAGGCCTTCAAGCGCCTCGGGAGCGACGAGGTGACGATCCTCGAGGGCCAGGAACGTCTCCTGGCCCGTGAGGAGCCCTTCGCCGGCGACGAGGTGCGGGCCGGCGTCGAGGCCGACGGCATCACCGTCGTGACGGGCGCGCGCATGACCGCGGTGCGCCGCCATGGCGTCGACGGCCCGGTTGTCGCGACGCTCGAGGACGGCCGCACCCTGGAGGGCGACGAGCTCCTCGCCGCCGTCGGACGACGACCCGCCACCGGCGACCTCGGCCTCGACTCCGTCGGCCTCAAACCCGGTCGGTACGTCGACGTCGACGACACCCTCCGCGCGAGTGAGGTGGACGGCGACTGGCTCTACGCCGTGGGCGACTGCAACGGTCGGGCGCTCCTCACCCACATGGGGAAGTACCAGGCTCGCATCGCCGCCGACGTGATCCTCGGCCGGGACATCTCCGACCGGGCCAGCACGAGCGCCGTGCCTCGAGTCACCTTCACCGACCCGCAGGTCTCCGCGGTGGGGCTCACCGAGGCAGAGGCCCGTGACCGCGGCATCACCGTCAGGACCGCGACCTACGACCTCGGCGCAGTAGCGGGCTCCTACGTCCAGGGCCACGACATCAACGGGACGGCCAAGATCGTGGTCGACGAGCCCCGCGGGGTCATCGTCGGTGCGACCTTCACCGGTCCCGACGTCCAGGAGCTTCTCCACTCCGCCACGGTTGCGGTCGTCGGAGAGGTCCCCCTCACAACCCTGTGGCACGCGGTGCCCTCGTTCCCCACGGTGAGCGAGATCTGGCTGCGGCTGCTCGAGACCTACGGAATCTGAGGGATCACCATGCCTGACGTCTCGTTCCACAACCTTCTCGTCGTCTCCGCGATCGCGGCACTCGCACCGCTGCTCCTGGGGTTCGCCCCGAGGCTCCGGGTGCCCGCGATCGTGCTGGAGATCGTCGCCGGCGTGATCGTCGGCCCGTCCGTGCTCGGATGGGTCGAGGTCGACCTGCCCGTGTCGATCCTGGCCATCCTGGGCCTGGCGTTCGTGCTGTTCCTCGCCGGCCTCGAGATCGACCTGCACCGCTTGCGCGGTCGGCTGCTCACCGCGGCTCTGCTCGGCTTCGGGGTGACCGTCGCGCTGGCGCTCGGCGCGGCTGCCGGCTTCGCCGCGGGCGGCTGGGTGACCAGCCCGTTGATCGTGGCCACCGCGCTCACCGCGACCGGACTCGGCCTGGTCGTCCCCGTCCTCAAGGACGCCGGTCAGATCGACACCGAGGTCGGTCAGACCACGATCGCGGGATCCACGGTCGCCGACTTCGGTGCGGTGCTGCTGCTGTCATTCCTGTTCTCGATGTCGTCGGGCGGCACCGGGTCGCGGGTGACCCTCGCCCTCGCCTTCGGCGCCCTCGTGGTGCTGACCGCGGTGGTGGTGATGCGTGCCGGGATGTCCATGCGCCTGGGCGACGTGCTCCTGCGCCTGCAGGACACGACCGCAGAGATCCGCGTGCGGTTCGCCGTTCTGCTGCTGGTCGCCTTCGTCGTCCTGGCAGAGCTCTTCGGCCTCGAGAGCATCCTCGGCGCCTTCGTGGCCGGAGCCGTGATCGGCGCGGTCGACAAGGACTCCGCGAGCCACCCGCGCCTGCGCACGAAGCTCGAGGCGATCGGCTACGGCTTCGTCGTCCCGGTCTTCTTCGTCACCAGCGGGCTCCGCCTGGACCTGTCGGGACTGCTCGAGGAGCCCGCCGCGCTCGCACGGGTGCCGCTGTTCCTCCTGGCTCTGCTCGTCGTCCGCGGGATCCCGGCCGTTCTCTACGTGCCCATGATCGGCCGGCGTCCCGCGGTCGCGGCTGCCCTCCTGCAGGCGACGTCGCTGCCGTTCATCGTGGCCGCGACCCAGATCGGTGTGGAGCTCGGCGAGCTCACCCCCGTGAACGCCGCCGCCCTGGTGAGCGCAGGCCTGCTGTCGGTGCTGATCTTCCCACCGGCCGCGCTGGTCCTCCTGCGCGGCACCGGTGAGGCGACCCGAGTCCCCGAGGACACCGCCGACGCCGAGCAGCCGGGCGCCGCACCTGCCTCCGACACCAGCAGGGAGACCGCACGATGACTCGGACCACCTCCACCGAGACCGGCGCCTCAGCGTTCACGGTCCACGACCCGGCCTTCCTGGACGTGCTCGGCGAGCACCCTCGCCTGGCTCACGTCACCGCGGTCGACGCCCACGAGGGGCCGGTCTACGCCGCCGACGAGGACGCGTTGTACTTCACCACGCTGCCCCGCCCCGGGCTGCCGCCGGTGGGCGAACCGCAGGTCGCCATCAAGCGGCTTGCCCTCGACGGCGAGTCGTTCCCGGTCGGCGCCGACGCCGTCACGACGCTGCGGGCGGACTCCAACGCCGCCAACGGCATGGCGCTGGACCGGGAAGGCCGGCTCGTCGTGTGCGAGCAGGGCTCCCTGGTGGACCATGCCCGGATCAGCCTGGTCGCCCGTGAAACCGGCCAGGCGGAGACGGTGGTGGACGGATGGCGCGGCCTGCGCCTGAACTCCCCCAACGACGTGGTCGTCGCCCGCGACGGCTCCATCTGGTTCACCGACCCGTCGTACGGGCATCTTCAGGGCTTCCGCCCGGAGCCGGTCGTCGGCGACCACGTCTATCGCTACGACCCGGTGACG
Organism: Nocardioidaceae bacterium; assembly: GCA_035456965.1. Lineage (GTDB taxonomy): Bacteria > Actinomycetota > Actinomycetes > Propionibacteriales > Nocardioidaceae > Nocardioides_C. The sequence continues at coordinate 53,207 of DATICF010000065.1, read as the reverse complement.
CGCTCGATCGCGGTGGTCGCCGACTCGTTCGTGAAGCCCAACGGGCTGGCCTTCTCCCCGGACGAGTCCATCCTTTACGTCACCGACAGCGGCGCGAACCAGGAGCCGGGCAGCTACCACGTCGGACTCCCCCACCACGTCGTCGCCTTCGACGTGCTCGACGGGAGACACCTCTCCGCGCCCCGCCTGTTCGAGGTGACCACCCCCGGCTTCCCCGACGGGATCAAGGTCGACGTCCGCGGCCGGGTCTACGCCTCGTCGTTCACAGGGGTCCAGGTCTTCGACCCCGCAGGCGACCTGATCGGCGAGATCGCCGTCCCGGGCGCCGTCAACTTCTGCTTCGGGGGCCCCGGACACAACGTCCTGTTCATCACCACCGACACCGACATCTGGGCCGCGGTGCTCGCGACCCAAGGAACGTGAGGAGAGACAGCATGACCGCAACACACACACGCAGGATCCTCGACGCGGCCGGCGCGACCGCCGTCGCCGAGGCCGCCGAGCAGCTCGCCCGGGCCGAGGGGCACCGGGTCGTCATCGCCGTGGTCGACCCGTGGGGTCACCTGCTCCACCTTCGACGCACCGAAGGCGCCCAGATCGCCAGCGACCAGGTGGCGCTCGACAAGGCCCGCACCGCCGCGATCTTCGTCCGGCCCAGCCGGGAGATCGAGGACCAGGTCAGCAGCGGTCGCCTCGGCGCACTGGCGCTGCACGGCGCGGCCGCCCTCACCGGTGGCATCCCGATTCGCGTCGACGGCGAGGTGGTCGGCGCGATCGGAACCAGCGGGGAGACTCCCGACGAGGACGAGGCCTGCTCCGTCGCAGGGGCGATGACCACCTTCTCCACCGTCGAGGTTCCAGCCCTCTCCTACGCTGTCGCCCGCAGGGCCGCAGCTGCTGTCGGTGCCGTCGCCACAGCCAGGGGCGTCGCCCCCGTCGTGGCGGTCGTCGACGCCGGAGGTGAGCCGGTGTTCCTGTGGCGCCCGGACGAGGCCCAGGTGGCCAGCGTGGGGGTGTCCATGGACAAGGCCCGCACAGCCGCGATGTTCCGCCGGCCGAGCCGCGACTTCGAGAAGCAGGCAGCCAGTGGCCGTCCCTCCGCGCTGCACCTCGCGGGTGCCGTCCCCCTGCAGGGAGGCATGCCGATCACCCAGGACGGTCACGTGATCGGTGCGGTCGGCGTGAGCGGGGCCTCCTCGGCCGACGAGGACCAGGAGCTGGCGGAGATCGCCACTGCCGCCGCGGCCGCCGCCGACGCACGCCACTTCTCCGCCGGCGAGGTGCACCAGCAGTTCGCGACCGGCGGCCTGCTGCTCGACAACCCCGCCTACAAGGTCGACGCGGGCCGCCGGAGCGCACCCGGCGAGGTGGAGTTCCACGAGGGCGTCACCGACGTGATGCACGTCGTCGAGGGCCGGGCGACGGTCGTCACCGGCGGCGAGATGCACCAGGTTCGCGAAGTCGGGCCGGGAGAGCTCCGGGCTGCCTCGACCGAAGGCGGCACCGCCCACGAGATCTCGCCGGGCGACGTGCTCGTGGTGCCCTCCGGCGTACCCCACCAGTTCGTCGAGGTCTCCGACCCGTTCCTGTACCTCGTCGCGAAGGTGGAGGCCTGACATGTCCTCGGCTCCCACCATCCTCCCCGGGCCGCCGCACGTGCTGCCCCACCGTCCGGACGCGGTGGTCGACCTCCAGACCGAGGAGGGCGCCGCCCTGGTCGGCGGGGTGTGGCGCTACCACGAGGCAGAGGTCCGCGAGGTCGACTTCATGGCCGTCGGCGACGACCTGGGCCCGAGTGGAGCACCCAACCGGACCTACGACGTCACACCGCACGCCGAAGGGATCGACGTCGACGACTCGGGCTGGCAGCGGCTGACTCCCGCCGAGACCCGGCGCCGCCTGTCCACCGGCAAGGTCTGCTTCGGCTGGTACCGCACCACGGTCACCGTCCCCGAGCGGATCGGCGACCACGACCCGACCGGGGCCACCGTGGTCTTCGAGGTCGTCGTCGACGACTACGCCGAGGTCTGGGTCGACGGGCGGCTGCCGATCGCCCTCGGCGCCAGCGGGGGCCATGTCGTCGCCGGCTTCAACGCGCCGAACCGGGTGGTGCTCACTCGCGACGCCCGCCCCGGCCAGCGGTTCCAGATCGCCGTGTTCGGCATCAACGGCCCGATCTCCGCGTCACCCGCGAACTACATCTGGTTCCGCACCGCAACGCTGGACTTCTTCCATCCGGACCGGGCGAGAAGCGGCAGGCCGGTGGAGCACGAGATCGAGCGGACCGACCCCCGGATCGACGACCTCATCGCCCCTGGCACCCCGCTGGAGCAGGTGGCCACCGGGTTCTCGTTCACCGAGGGGCCGGTGTGGAGCCCGGACGGCGCGCTGCTGTTCAGCGACCCGAACGCCAACACGGTCTACCGCTGGAGCGAGCCTGGCTCGGTCACGGTCTTCCGCGCGAAGAGCGGCTACACCGGCGCCGACATCGGCCACTACCACCAGCCGGGCTCGAACGGGCTGACCTTCGATCCTGAGGAACGGCTCACCCTGTGCCAGCACGGGAACCGCCAGGTGATGCGCGTCGAGCGGCGCGGCAACACCACGGTCCTGGCCGACCGGTTCCACGGGCGTCGGCTCAACAGCCCCAACGACCTCGTGTACGCCGCTGACGGGACTCTCTTCTTCACCGACCCGCCCTTCGGCCTCCCCGACGGACCCGACGACCCCAAGCGCGAGCTCGACTTCAGCGGGGTCTTCCGGGTCAAGGACGGCACGATCAGCCTGGTCACCGACGCCCTCGCCGGGCCGAACGGGATCGCCCTCTCACCCGACGAGCGGTTCCTCTACGTCGGCGACTGGGATCCCGACCACAAGGTCGTGATGCGCTACGAGCTCGACACGTCCCTCCAGGTCGTCGGCACAGACGTGCTCTTCGACATGACCGATGCCGCGGGCGAGGACGCGATCGACGGCCTCAAGGTCGACGAGGCCGGGAACCTCTACGTCTGCGGGCCCGGCGGCATCTGGGTCCTCTCCCCCGACGGCGACCACCTCGGGACGCTGCACCTCCCCGAGGCACCGCACAACCTCGCCTGGGGGGACGAGGACAGCCGGACCCTGTACGTCACCGCTATGACCAGCGTCTACCGCATCCGTACCGCGGTCCCCGGCATCCGCCCCTGACCGCCTCCACCCATCCATTCACAGGAGAAACCACCATGAGCAAGGGCCTCACCCCGGGCGCGATCCTGCCCGACTTCGAGCTTCCCGACGACAGCGGCACCAAGCACAAGCTGTCCGACCTCCAGGGAGACAACGCGATGGTGCTGCTGCTCGGACGCGGGGAGCACTGCCCTCGCGAGCGTCAGCACCTGCGCGAGATGGTCCGCTTCCACGCCTGGTGCGCCGTGGCATTCACCGAGCTGGTCAGCGTGCTGCCCAACACGCTCCACGACGTCAGCAAGATGCGCATCTCCACCGGCGCCTACTGGCCGTTCCTCGCCGACGCCGACCTGGAGGTCCAGCGGCGGCTGGAGATCCACGAGTACACCGACAGCCACCACGCCGCCACCGTCCCGCACACGCTCGTGCTGGCACCCGGCCTGGTGATCGACAAGGTCTACACCGGCTACTGGTTCTGGGGACGGCCCTCGCCCGAGGACCTCTGGGCCGACCTGCGCGACCTGCACCGGCGGATCAAGCCCGACTTCGACCCCACTACCGAGCAGGCCCGTGAGGCCTGGACCGCTGCCCACAAGACCGGCCTGCCCGTGTAACGCCCGCGGTCCCCCACAGGACTGCACCCCAGCCCCGTCGCACACACACCCCCACCGGGCTGCCCACCCCGGCAGCCCGCCCACCAGTCCCACAGCGAGGAGACAGACATGCGAGGACTTCGCGGCAAGAACGTCCTGGTCACCGGCGGCACGTCCGGGATCGGCCAGGCGATGGCGGTGCGTTTCGCCGAGTACGGCGCGAACGTGGCCATCAACTACCTGAAGCAGCCCGAGGAGGCCGCCGAGACCGAGGACCAGGTGCACGCCTGCGTCCGGAGGGTCAAGGAGGAGGGCGTGCGCGACGTGCTGGTGCGCGGCGACGTCTCGAACGAGGCGGACGTAGTCGCCATGGTCGAGGACACGGTCCGCCAGCTCGGCGGCATCGACATCCTCGTCAACAACGCCGGCATCCAGATCTCCCGGCCGTCGGAGGAGCTCTCGGCGGCGGACTTCGACCGGGTCCTGGCCGTCAACCTGCGCGGCTCGTTCCTGTGCGCCCGCGAGGCCATCCGGAAGTTCATCGAGCAGGGCAAGCAGGGCGTGGTCATCAACGTCTCGAGCGTCCACCAGCGAATCCCCAAGCCCGGTTACCTCGGCTACTCCGTGAGCAAGGGCGGGATGGCCAACCTCACCACCACGCTCGCGCTCGAGTACGCCGGCCGTGACGTCCGGGTCAACGGCATCGGCCCCGGTGCGACGGTGACGCCGATCAACCGCGCCTGGATCGACGACCCGGAGAAGGCCCACCAGGTCACCTCGCACATCCCGATGCCCCGGCCGGGCACCGCAGACGAGATGGCAGGGGTCGCCTGCTTCCTGGCCAGCGACGACGCGGCCTACATCACCGGCCAGACCGTGTACGTCGACGGTGGGCTGACGCTCTACGCCGACTTCCGAGAGCCGTGGTCGTCCGAATGAGCGACATCGACCAGGCCTGGTGGCCATCGCCCTTCGGCGCCGACGACCAGCACGGCATGCTGAACCACATCACCGAAGAGAAGCGGCTCGCCGCGTTGTCTCGCGTGAGCCGCGGCCGGATGTTCGACCTCGGCCGCGTGCTCGACGAGACGGTGCCTGTATTCCCCGGACGCTACTTCCGGCAGTCGCTTCTCAGCACCGCCCACCACACCAATGCCCGGGAGGGAGGCGGGCTCGGCGAGAACCAGGTCAACTGGGTGATCGAGATCGTCTCGTCCACGACCCAGCTCGGCACGCACCTGGACATGCTCAACCACCTCCAGATCGGTGATCGAGGCTACAACGGCTGGACCGTGGCCGACCTCGCCGAGTCGTGGGGCACCAACCGCCTCGGCGCCGAGACGGCTCCGCAGATCGTCACCACGGGCTGGCTGGTCGACGTACCAGCGGCCCGTGGGGTGGAGAGCCTCGACCGCGGCGACGTGATCACCCTCGAGGACGTCAAGCGCGCCCTCGACGGCGCCGAGCCCGAGCCCGGCGACGCGGTCCTCTTCCACACCGGTTGGGGGCGGCACTGGTCGAGCGCCGACGAGTACCTCGGCGGTGAGCCCGGCCCCGGGATGGAGGTCGCGCGCTGGCTCGCCGAGCGCGGGATCGGGCTCACCGGTTGCGACACGTGGAGCTACGGCCCCGTGCCCGCGGAGAACCCCGACCGTCCGTTCGAGGTACCCCAGTTCCTCAACGTCCGCCACGGTGTGTTCGTCGTCGAGAACCTCGACACGTCCGCCCTGGCCGCAGAAGGCGTGCGCACGTTCGCGCTCGTCCTCACTCACCCGAAGCTCCGGGGCGCCACCGGCGCCTGGACCTCACCCATCGCCCTGGTCTGAGGAGACCACGATGAACAACCACTACGACATCGTCATCATCGGCACCGGCGCGGGCGGCGGCACGCTCGCCCACCGCCTCGCGGCGTCCGGCAAGCAGATCCTTCTGCTCGAGCGCGGCGACTACCTTCCCCGCGAGCCCGAGAACTGGGACAGCCGCGAGGTCTTCGTCAAGGGTCGCTACAAGGCCCCCGAGGAGTGGTACGACAAGTTCGGGAAGCCGTTCCACCCCGGCGCGCACGACTGGGTCGGCGGCAACACCAAGGTGTACGGCGCGATCCTCTTCCGCCTCCGCGAGCGCGACTTCGGCGAGGTCCGGCACCACGGGGGCATCTCCCCCGCCTGGCCCCTGTCCTACACCGACTTCGCGCCGTACTACACCGAGGCCGAGCGGCTTTACCACGTGCACGGCCACCGCGGCTCCGACCCGACCGAGCCACCCTCGGACGACCCCTACCCCCACCCGCCCGTCAGCCACGAGCCTCGCATCCAGCGTCTCTCCGACGACCTGCGGCGGGCCGGCCACCAACCGTTCCCGCTCCCCGTCGGCGTGATGCTCGACGAGGCCGACAAGGAGAACAGCCGCTGCGTCCGCTGCTCGAGGCTCGACGGCTTCCCGTGCCTGGTCGACGCGAAGGCCGATGCCCACGTCGTCGCGGTCCGGCCGGCGCTGCTCCACCCCAACGTGACCCTGGTCCGCCGGGCGAAGGTCGAGCGGCTCGAGACAGACACGACCGGCCGCAGCGTCAACCGCGTCGTCGTCGAGCGCGACGGCGCACGAGAGACCTACAGCGGCGACATCGTCGTCGTTTCCTGCGGCGCGGTGAACTCCGCCGCCCTGCTGCTGCGCTCGGCCTCCGACAAGCACCCCGAGGGCCTGGCGAACTCCTCCGGCGTCGTCGGCCGCCACTACATGGCCCACCTCAACTCGGCCATGATCGCGCTCTCTCGCGAGCCCAACCCCACGCGTTTCCAGAAGACGCTCGGATTGAACGACTTCTACTGGGGAGCGGACGACTTCGACTTCCCGCTCGGCCACATCCAGATGCTCGGCAAGACCGACGGCCAGATGCTGAAGGCCGGAGCTCCCAAGGGGACACCCCGCCCGATACTCGACTACGTCGCGAAGCACGCGATCGACTTCTGGCTGACCACCGAGGACCTCCCGCAGCCGGAGAACCGGGTGACCGTCGACCGCGGTGGCCGGATCCGGCTCAGCTACACCGACCGCAACACCGAGGGGCACCGTCGCCTGGTGAACAAGCTCGAGAAGCTGCTGCCGCATCTCGGTTGCCGTGAGCGGCTCATCCCCAACACCGTGACCCGCGACGAGCGGATCCCGATCGCGGGCGTGGCCCACCAGTGCGGGACGGTGCGTTTCGGGGACGACCCGACCAGCTCGGCGCTCGACGTGAACTGTAAGGCGCACGACCTGGACAACCTCTACGTCGTCGACACCAGCTTCTTCCCCTCGAGCAGCGCGGTGAACCCGGCTCTCACGGCGATGGCCAACGCGATGCGCGTCGGCGACCACCTCCTGGACCGTCTCGGCGCAACGACGCCCCAGGCCGCGGGAGCGAAGGCATGAGCACCACTCGACACAAGAGGCACGGGCTGGTCGCCGTCCTCGGACGCGGCATCGTTGCCGGCGTCGTGGGGACAGCAGCCATGACCGCCTCGAGCACGTTGGAGGCGAAGCTGCGCGGCCGCCCGGCCTCGACCGCGCCGGCACGCGCGGCCCAGAAGGTGCTCGGCATCGAGGAGTTCTCCTCCGAGCGCAACCAGGAGCGCTTCAGCAACGCGGTCCACTGGGGCTACGGGACCGGCTGGGGCGTGGCCCGTGCCGTCCTCGGCAGCCTCGGGCTCGCGCCGAGCCTTGCCTCGGCCACGCACCTGGCCGCGATGTGGGGCGGCGCCCTGGTGATGCTGCCCGCCCTGGGGGTCACCCCGCCCCCGACGCAGTGGGGACGCGAGGAGGTCGCGATCGACCTGTTCCACCACCTCGTCTACGAGAGCAGCACCTCTGTGGCCTACGAGCTGCTCGACCACCGTTGACGCCGCGGAAAGAGGCCTACGAACCGCCAGAGCGCTGTAACGAAGGGCCGGCCCACGGTGACTGTTCCTCGAGGACCCACCACCCAGAAGGAGGACACCATGAAGGCCAAGACCATCGCAGCAGCCGTCGCCGACACCCACATCGAGCTCTGGCGGTTCGAGCGGCTCCGCGCCGCGGACTGCCCCTCCGACGTCGCCATGACGCTGGCCACCAGCAAGCAGGTCGACCTGCACACCGCCATCGGCCTCCTGGCCGGCGGCTGCCCACCCAACACCGCCCTGAACATCCTGTTGTGAGGAACCCATGAGCACCACCCCGATCGCCGACCACGCCCTCCTGTCCGACCGCCACTCCAGCGCTCTGGTGACCAAGGACGGATCCGTCGAGTGGCTGACCTTCCCGCGTTTCGACAGCCCCTCGATCATGGGTCGGCTGCTCGACGAGAACGCCGGGCACTGGTCCATCAGGCCCACCGGCACCTTCACCACCTCGCGCCGGTACGTCGACGAGACTCTGGTGCTCGAGACGACCTTCCAGACCGACGACGGCTCGGTCGTCCTGACCGACGCGCTCGCGATGGGTCCCGACAACGAGGGGCACTCGATCGGCAAGAACGCCCCCCACGTGCTCCTGCGCAGCCTGCACTGCACCGCGGGCGAGGTGGAGATGGAGGTCTCCTACGCCCCCCGGCCGGAGTACGGACTCGTCGTGCCCCTGCTCTCCGAGGTCCCCGGCGGCGTGACCGCCCGCGGCGGAGCGGAGTGGCTCGTCCTGACCACGCCGACCCCGCTCGACCTCGAGGCCGGCACCGGCACCGGACGGGTCCGGATGCGCGCCGGCGAGACGCTCCGCTTCGCACTCCACCGCTCGACCCTGAGCGAGATCCCTGCACGGGTCCACACCGAGTCCGAGCTCGCCGAGATGACCGAACGCACCCTCCACGCGTGGCGCTCGTGGTCGCAGCTGCACCAGACCTACGACGGGCCGTGGCGCGACCTCGTGCACACGAGCGGCCGGATCCTGCAGTCCCTGACCTACCAGCCCAGCGGGGCGGTCGTCGCCGCTGCCACCACCTCGCTGCCCGAGGGCGTCGGCGGCGAGCGCAACTGGGACTACCGCTTCTCCTGGGTGCGCGACGCAAGCCTCACGATGGAGGCGCTGTGGGTGGCGGCCTGCCCGGACGAGGCGTCCGACTTCTTCTCCTTCATGGCCACGGCCGCAGCCTCGGGTGTGGGCCCTGAGAGCGCCCTGCAGATCATGTTCGGGATCGGCGGTGAGCACGACCTCACCGAGCGCACCCTCGACCACCTCGAAGGGTGGCGTGGCAGCAGCCCGGTCCGAGCGGGCAACGGCGCCTGGAACCAGCAGCAGGTCGACGTCTACGGCGAGCTGCTCGGCGCCGCGCACCGCCTCTCCGACCAGCTGACGACCCTCGACACCGACACGCGCCGCTTCCTCGTCGCCCTGGCCGACGCCGCTGCTGTCCGCTGGCGTGAGCCCGACCAGGGGATCTGGGAGGTTCGCGGCGACCCGCAGCACTTCCTCTACTCCAAGGTCATGTGCTGGGTCGCCCTCGACCGCGCCATCGCGCTCGCCGACGTGATCGGCGACCGGTCCCGCGTCGAGGACTGGAAGCGCACCCGCGACGAGATCTTCGAGACCATCGTCAAGGACGGCTGGAGCGACTCAGCCGGTGCGTTCACGCAGCACTTCGGGACCGACGCGCTCGACGCCTCCAACCTGATGCTGCCGATCGTCGGCTTCCTCCCAGCCACCGACCCGCGCGTGCTCGCCACCATCGACGCGATCGAGGAGCGGCTCACCGATGACCGCGGTCTGGTCTATCGCTACCGCACCGAGGAGGGCGTGGACGGTCTGGCCGGCGAGGAAGGCACGTTCCTGCTGTGCACCTTCTGGCTGGCGCAGGCTCTGGCGATGTCCGGACAGGTCGACCGCGCCCGGGCGGTCTTCGAGCGAGCCGCCGGCTTCGTCAACGACGTCGGCCTGCTCGCCGAGGAGGTCGACCCCGAGACCGGCGAGCTGCTCGGCAACTTCCCGCAGGCGTTCAGCCACATCGGCCTGGTCAACGCGGCCTGGGCGATCTCCGAGGCCGAGCGTCGGGCGAAGCAAGCGGCGGCCTGAGCCGACCCCGAGGCGCTTCCCGCCTCACAGGTCGTACGTCGCCCCGCAGCGGGCGAGCTCGAGGGGGCCCTCGAACACCGGACGGGCCTCCTCGAGTGCTGCCTTCGGGTCGTACCACGGCGGGATGTGCGTGAGGACGAGCCGACCCGCACCGGCTCGTACCGCGGTCTCGGCGGCCTCCTTGCCGGTCATGTGGAGGTCGGGCGGATTGTCCTCGCCTTCGCGGAAGCTGGCCTCCGCGATGAGCAGGTCGGTGTCGCGGGCGAGGTCGACGAGGGCGTCGCAGGGGGCGGTGTCGCCGCTGTAGACGAGCGAGCGGCCGCTGCTGCTGACCCGCATGGCGTAGGTGTCGATCGGGTGCAGCACCCGCCTCACCTCGACGGTCAGCGGCCCCACGTCGACCGCGGTCCGGCCGTCGTACTCGACGAAGTCGAACTCCTCGGTCATGCCCGGGTTCTCCGAGAGGCCGTAGGCCTGGGCCGTGCGTCTGGCGATGCCGCTCGGGCCGTAGACGGGGATGCGGGGCGGCGTACCGGACGGGTTGTACTTCCGGAGCACGTAGTAGCCGCTGATGTCGAAGAAGTGGTCGGGGTGCAGGTGGCTGACGAACACCGCGTCGATCGACAGCGGGTCGGCGAACTCCTGGAGCCGCCCGAGCGCCCCGCTACCGAGGTCGAGCAGGATCCGCCAGGTGCGGTCGCCGTCGTGGGCCTCCACAAGATAGCTGCTGGCCGGCGACTCGGGGCCGGGGTAGGAGCCGGAGCAGCCGATGACGGTGAGTCTCATGCCGGTTCCTCCGCCCTGGCCGGTGACCTTGTCCACGCCGTCTGCTGAGCGAGCTGGCTCGCCGACTGCAGCTCCGGTCCGAGGAAACGGCCGCCGATCCGGGCGAACTCGTCGGGGCTGCCGGTGGTGAGGAAGCGGTGCTCAGGCTGGCCGAGCGACGGGTCGCGCTCCAGGCCGTGCCGCACGAGCAGCTTGTAGACGTCCTTGGCGGTCTCCTCCGCGCTGGAGACCAGCGTGACCGTGTCGCCCATGACGTAGGAGACGACACCGGTGAGCAGCGGGTAGTGCGTGCAGCCGAGCACCAGGGTGTCGATGCCGTCGGAGATCAACGGGTCGAGGTACTCGTGGGCGACCTTCAGCAGCTCCGGCCCGCTGGTGACGCCGGCCTCGACGAACTCCACGAAGCGCGGGCAGGGCTGCGTGTGCAGGGCGACGTGCGGGGCGGCGGTGAACGCGTCCTCGTAGGCCATCGACTCAGCGGTGGCCCGGGTGCAGATCACCCCGATCTTGCCGGTGCGGCTGGCGGCGACGGCCCGTCGGGTGGCCGGGTGGATCACCTCGACCACAGGCACCGGGTAGCGCTGCCTGGCGTCGCGGAGCACGGCCGCGCTCGCGGAGTTGCACGCGATGACGAGGGCCTTGACCCCCTCGTCGACGAGATGGTCGAGACACTCGAGGGCGTACTCCCGGACCTCGCCGATCGGCTTGGGGCCGTAGGGCTGACGGGCGGTGTCGCCGAGGTAGAGGATCGGCTCGTGAGGAAGCTGGTCGATCACTGCACGGGCCACGGTGAGTCCACCGAAGCCTGAGTCGAAGATCCCGATTGGTGCGTCCGCCACTCGGACAAGGCTAATGGCGAGAAGCGCCGCCCGCCCGCTGTAGCGACCCAGGTCACGCTGCGATGGTCATCACGTTCCGGTGGTATGTCGTCCCGGACTGGGACCTTGGCCTCATGTGCCAGGCCGCCGGGCGACGCACACTGGCCACATGAGGTACGAGATGCAGTTCGTGGATCTCCAGGCCCAGCACACCGGGGTCGTCCGAGGGCACGTCACGAAAGAGGGCATCGCCGAGTTCCTCGGCCCTGCCTTCGGCGAGGTCATCTCCGTCCTCGACGAGCAGGGCCTGCACCCGACCGGGGGCCCGTTCGGGAGGTACCGCCCGACGGAGGACGGGTTCGACGTCGAGGTCGGCTTCCCCTCCTCCGACATGGTCAAGCCCGAGGGCCGGGTGGAGCCCTCCGAGCTGCCAGGCGGCCGGGTAGCCCGCACCATGCACGTGGGCGCCTACGGCGACGTCGGGGCGGCGTACGAGGCGGCGTTCGCGTGGCTCGTCGACGAGGGCTGTGTCGCGACCGACGAGCCGTGGGAGTGCTACCTCGACGGCCCCGAGGTCCAGAACCCGCGCACCGAGGTGTTCATCCCGTGCATGACCGCCCACCCCGTCCCCGGCGGAGGCGAGGACTCCGGCTGAGCCGCACCTGGTCCCGCGGCTCAGCCGGGACCGCGGCCGGGACCTCACTCGGGCTTACTCGGACAGAGGTGCGCGCTCGTTGTAGCGGCCGGCGGTCTCCTGCCCCGACATCGCCTGGATGGTCGTCATGACCTCGTCGGTCAGCAGCCGGCGGGCCCGGCCGACCGGGAGGCCGTCGAAGCGTCCGTCGGCCTCGATCGGCGCACCGAAGTGGACCGAGACCTTGGCCAGCCGCGGCAGGCGTGACCCGACCGGCTGCAGCTTCTCCGTGCCGACCAGTGCCACGGGTACGACGGGCGCTCCCGAGGTCATGGCGAGCCACGCGACGCCCGTCCGTCCGCGGTACAACAGACCGTCACGCGACCGGGTCCCCTCCGGGTAGATCCCGAAGGCGCCCCCGTCCGCGAGCACCGCCAGGGCGGCATCCAGGGAGGCCTGCGCCGCCCGGGTGTCGTCTCGGTCGACCGGGATCATGCCGAGGCCGCTGAACCACAGCCGGCTCAACGCGCCCTTGATGCCGGTGCCGGTGAAGTAGTCGCTCTTGGCGAGGAAGGCCACCCGCCTGGGCACGACCATCGGGATCACCATGCTGTCCACGAAGGACAGGTGGTTGCTTGCAAGGATCACCGGACCGCGCCGCGGGATGTTCTCCAGGCCGGTGACCGTGGGCCGGTAGACGACCCGGAACAGCGAGGCGAGCACGATCTTGAGGAGTCTGTAGACCATGTCGTCCGCCTCGCCCCTCAGGCCCAGAGCTGTCCGTCGAGGCGCTCCTCGGCCTCATCCAAGGTGCCCTCGTAGGAGCCGGTGGAGAGGTACTTCCAGCCGCCGTCGCAGACGACGAAGACGATGTCGGCACGCTCGCCGGCCTTGATGGACTTGCGGGCCTGGGCGAGGGCGGCGTGGAGGATCGCGCCCGTGGAGATCCCGGCGAAGATGCCCTCCTGCTCGAGCAGCTCGCGCACCCGACGAACCGCGTCACGGGGACCCACGGAGAACCGGGAGTCGATCAGCGAGGGGTCGTAGAGCTCGGGAACGAAGCCCTCGTCCATGTTGCGCAGGCCGTAGACGAGCTCGCCGTAGCGGGGCTCCGCGGCCACGATGCGCACGTGCGGGGCGCGCTCCTTGAAGAACCGTCCGGTCCCCATGAGTGTGCCGGTGGTGCCGAGACCGGCGACGAAGTGGGTCACCGAGGGCAGGTCGTCGAGGATCTCGGGGCCGGTGCCCTCGTAGTGCGCGAGGGCGTTGGCCGGGTTGCCGTACTGGTAGAGCATCACCCAGTCGGGGTTCTCGGCGGCCATGATCTTGGCGACCCGCACCGCCTCGTTGGAGCCGCCGGCCGCCGGCGAGGAGACGATCTCGGCGCCCCACATGCGCAGCAGCTGCCGGCGCTCCTCCGAGGTGTTCTCCGGCATCACGCACACCATCCGGTATCCGCGCAGCTTCGCGACCATCGCCAGCGAGATGCCGGTGTTGCCCGAGGTCGGCTCGAGGATCGTGCAGCCCGGGGTCAGCGTGCCGTCCTTCTCCGCCTGCTCGAACATCTTCAACGCAGCCCGGTCCTTGATGGAGCCGGTCGGGTTGCGGTCCTCGAGCTTGGCCCACAGCCTGACGTCGGGCGTCGGCGAGAGCCGGGGCAGGCCCACCAGAGGTGTGCCTCCCACCGACTCGAGGAGGGAGTTGAAGAGCATCTAGCCCTGCGCCACCTGCGCGACGCCCGAGCCGCCGGCCACTGCCGGGAGCACGACGACCTCGTCGCCCGCGTCCAGCTTGGTCTCGAGGCCGCCGGTGAACCGGACGTCCTCGTCGTTGACGTAGACGTTGACGAACCGGCGCAGCTCCGAGCCGTCGATGAGGCGCTCCTTGATGCCGGGGTGGTTCGTCTCGAGGTTGTCGATGAGGTCGGCGAGCGTGGCGCCCTCACCCTTCACGGCCTTCTCGCCGCCGGTGTAGGTGCGCAGGATCGTCGGGATACGTACGTCGATGGCCATCAGGTCAGGCTCCTTGAACTTCTTCGTCGGCTCTGGGGCTCGTGCTCTCGCTGGTCGCTGTCATCACGCCTCCGGCGCGTCCACCACCGAGACTTCTTCCTCGGTGACCTCGCCGTCAACGATCCTGTACGACCTAAACTCCACCGGCCCCTCGCTATTCCCGTGCTCGCGTGTGGAGACGAGCACATAGTGCGCGAACGGCTCGGAGGCCAGGCCGATGTCGGTGCGTGACGGGTAGGCCTCCGTGGCGGTGTGGGAGTGGTAGACCACGACCGGCTCCTCGTCGCGCTTGTCCATCTCCTTGTAGAGCGCGAGCGTCTCGGCCGGGTCGAACTCGTAGAACGTCGGCGATCCCGCGGCGTTCACCATGGGGATGAACCGGGTCGGCGTGTCCGAGCCGGCGGGTCCGGCGACCATGCCGCACGCCTCGTCCGGGTGGTCCTTCTTGGCGTGCGCCACGATGGCGTCGTAGATGGCTCGGTCGATCTTCAGCACCTCACGAGGGTATCCGCGGCGCCCGGACCGCCCACCCTGTCCGGCGTGCGTCCGGATCGTGAGACCTGTCAGGTCAGTGGCCCTTCGAGAGCGATGCGACCAGCGTCTCCTGGAGGTACCCCACCCATTCGTAGATGTCGTGGACGTGGGTGCGGGGGTCGTCGTCGGGCAGGCTCTGCCAGAAGTCCTCGTCGCCCTCCTCGACACCGAGGCGGGTGGCGAGCGCGAGGCGGATGTCGGTGAAGGAGCGCATCCACGCACTGGCCTGGTAGCCGTCGAGCTCGACGTCGATCCACAGCCCGTCCTCCTCCAGCTCGTGCGGCAGCCCCGCCTCCTCGAGCTGGTCGATGATCAGCGAGGCGTTGCGGGCCTTCCCGTCGCGCAGGCTGCCCTCGGTGAAGCGGCGGAACTCCCCGGCCGACTCCTCGTCGTCGGGGTAGGCCGTCGGGAAGAGCCGCGCCAGGACCGGGTCCTCCGGCTCGGTGGTCGGGCCCGTGAAGTCCAGCAGCGCCTCGAGCGGGTCAGTCGCGCTCGAGGGGACGGCAGCCTCGTTGCGCAGGAGCTCGACGAGCTGGGAGGCCAAGGAGCGCAGCAGGTCGGCCTCGAAGCCGGAGAACGTCGCCATCGCTCCGTCGCCGCGTTGCATGAACCCGCTCACGGCAGGCCCCCTTCCCGCGGATCGGTCATGAGTCCGCCTTCTCCATCGTCGCCCAGAGGCCGTACTCGTGCATCGCCTGGACGTCGCGCTCCATCTCTTCACGCGACCCCGTGGACACCATCGACTTGCCCTCGTTGTGCACCTCGAACATCAGCTTCTCCGCCTTCTTGCGCGGGTAGCCGAAGTAGGTCTGGAAGACGTAGGTGACGTAGGACATGAGGTTCACCGGGTCGTTCCACACGATCGTCACCCAGGGGCGGGCCGGCTGGACTACCTCGTCCGCCTCCGGTTGCTCGGTCTCGACGGGCATGGGTGCAGACACGAGTCACATCCTAGGCTTGGCGGGTGACGACTGCATCGACGGCGCTCCTGACCGACCACTACGAGTTGACGATGGTGCAGGCTGCCCTGCGCGCGGGCACCGCCCACCGCCGGTCGGTCTTCGAGCTGTTCCCCCGCCGACTCCCGGAGGGTCGACGGTACGGCGTCGTGGCCGGTGTCGGCCGGGCGCTCGACGCGTTCGAGAGGTTCCGCTTCGACTCCGAGACCCTCGAGGTCCTGCACACCCACCGCATCGTCGACGAGCCCACCCTGGAGTGGCTCGCGAGCTACCGCTTCAGCGGCGACATCTGGGGCTACCCCGAGGGAGAGGTCTACTTTCCCTACTCCCCCCTGATGGTCGTCGAGTCGAGCTTCGCCGAGGCGGTCGTCCTCGAGACCCTGCTGCTCTCGATCCTCAACCACGACTCCGCGATCGCCTCCGCAGCCTCGCGGATGACCTGGGCGTCCCATGACCGGCCGTGCATCGAGATGGGGTCGCGGCGCACCCACGAGCAGGCAGCGGTCGCGGCAGCGAGGGCGGCGTACATCGCGGGCTTCTCGGCCACCTCGAACCTCGCGGCCCGGCAGCGGTACGGCGTACCCACAGCCGGCACGAGCGCCCACAGCTTCACTCTGCTGCACGACACGGAGCGGGACGCGTTCACGGCCCAGGTGGACTCGCTCGGCAAGGGCACCAGCCTCCTCATCGACACCTTCGACATCACCGAGGCGGTCAACGCGGCCGTCGAGATCGCGGGGCCCGACCTCGGGGCGGTGCGCATCGACTCGGGCGACCTCGGCATGCTCGCCCAGCAGGTCCGCGAGCAGCTCGACTCGCTCGGTGCCACCCACACGCGGATCATCGTGACCTCAGACCTCGACGAGCACTCGATCGCGGCACTGGCGGCGGACCCGGTCGACGGGTACGGCGTCGGCACCTCGCTGGTGACCGGGAGCGGCCATCCGACCTGCGGATTCGTCTACAAGCTCGTCGCTCGCGAGGACAGCCGCGGCGAGATCGTCTCGGTGGCGAAGAGGAGCAAGGGCAAGGTGTCCATCGGCGGGCGCAAGTACGCCCTGCGCCGGCGCGACGCGCGAGGGGTTGCCGAGGCCGAGGTGGTCGGTGTCGGCAGGCGGCCGACCGACGACGGCGACGACCGCGAGCTGATGGTGCCGCTGGTCCGCGGCGGCGAGGTGGTGGGTCGCGAAGACCTGGAGGCCGCCCGCGAGCGCCATCTGCGGGTGCGCGAGGAGCTGCCGCTTCCCGCACGGATGCTCTCGCGCGGGGAGCCTGTGATCCCCACCCTCCATGTCGGCGGGTGACCAGACTCCCGGCGAACCCGACATTCCAGGTCCTTCTGACCGCTGACCGGGTCCCCGTGCTCGGTTAGCGTGGTGCCATGAAGCGCGCACTGATCGTGGTCGATGTCCAGAACGACTTCTGCGAGGGCGGCAGCCTGCCCGTGCAAGGCGGCGCCGAGGTGGCCTACCGGATCGGCGACCTGCTGCACCACTGGACTGCGAAGGACCCTAAGGCACCCGACTACGCGGTCGCGGTGGCGACGCGTGACCACCACATCGACCCGGGCCACCACTTCTCCAAGGACCCCGACTTCGTCGACAGCTGGCCCCGGCACTGCGTGGTCGGCACCGACGGTGAAGCCTTCCACCCCAACCTCGACCCGCAGCCCTTCGATGCGATCTTCCTCAAGGGCGAGTACACCGCGGCGTACTCCGGGTTCGAGGGTCGCACGAGCGACGGGGACTCGCTGGCCGAGTGGCTGCGCAAGCACGACATCACCGACGTCGACGTGTGCGGCATCGCAACCGACTACTGCGTCCTGCAGACCACCCTCGATGCGGTGCGAGAAGGTTTCGACGTTCGTCTGCTGAGCCACCTCGTCGCGGGCGTCGCGGAGGCGAGCACGAAGAGCGCGATCGAGGAGATGCGCGCGGCCGGCGCCACGATCTCCTGACGCCGACCGGCGAGCACTCCCCCGATCAGGGTCAGGGCGTGGCGGCCCCGCCCACCGCTCCGGTGGTGGCCACGTGCCAGCGGCCGATCAGCATGATCGTGATGCCGTCCACGAGTGCCTGGACGCCGATCAGGACACCCAGCAGCACGTAGGACGCGTCGAACAGGTTGAACAGCACGATCAGCCCGAGGATCGCGGAGATCACGCCGCCGAAGACCAGGGGTACGCGGTACTCCGAGTCCTGAGCGGCAGCCATCAACCGGACGATGCCACTGACCAGGAACAAGGTTCCGGCGATCAGCGTCAAGGTGACCGCTGTCGCCTCCTTGTTGTTCACCACGATCAGACCCAGCGCCGCCAGGACAGCGCCGCTGAGGGCTGCCGACCAGAACCCGCCCTTCCCGATGCGGAAGAACGAGGCCACCAGGCCGATCAGCCCGACGATCAGGAGTGTCCAGCCGAGGAACAGCACGGACACCGTCGTGGCGATGACGGCGTGACCGAGGATCACCAGGCCGCCGATGGCGAGGAGTGCACCGAGGACTACGTCCCATCCGGTGCGGCGGAGCTCGAATGACTGGGACATCGCAGGGACCTCTCATGTGCAGGGGGAACTGAACTCCCCGACATCAAGCGTCCTGCGACGTGCGAGTCGGCGCCTCACCCCCAGCGGATGGTTTTGTCCGGCTCAGCCCGTCGTCGTGTCGCTGAGCACGTCGAGCTCACGGGGAAGGTCCCGCATGCGGCTCAGCGGCGAGAACAGGACCGTGAGCCCCGCGAGGAGGAAGCCGCCCGCTGCCAGCCAGAGCGTGGGTACGACGCCGATCGTCTCACCCAGCACGCCGCCGATGAAGGCGCCGATCGGCATGAGCCCCCACACGATGAAGCGGATGGAGGCGTTCATCCGGCCCAGCAGGTGCCGCGGGCACAGTCGCTGGCGGAAGCTGACCTGGATCACGTTGTAGCCGACCGCGCCGTAGGCGACCCCGAAGGAGCCGATCGCGAGCGCGGGCACCGGGGGAAGCTGCGTCGCGAGCGGGGTCAGCGCAGCGAAGGGCGCGGTCAGGAGCGCCATCGCTGGGATCGTCCGCCCCTCCCCCAGGACCTTCGAGATTCGCGTGACGGTGAGCGCGCCGACCAGACCGCCGACGGCGCCGACCGAGAGGACCAGGCCGAGGGTGGCCTCGTTCAGCCCGAGGTCGCGGATCACGAACAGCACGAGCAGCACCGACGCGATGGAGGCGAAGAAGTTGCTGAGGGCGGTGCACGTCACGATCCGCCGCAACAGAGTCTGATGGAGGACGAACGACAGGCCCTCCCAGATCTCGGTGCGCAGCGGTCGCCGGTCCTCGACGGCAGGGGCCTCCTCGGCATGTCGGATGCGCCAGACGAACAGCACCGAGGCGGCCATGGAGACCGCAGTGGCGGCGATCGTGAAAGGTGCTCCGACGAGGCGGATGAGCGTGGCACCGAGAGCAGGGCCGGCGATGCTCGCGGTCTGCTGCATCGCCATGAGCTTGGCGTTGCCCTCCCCGATCTGGGTGGCCGGGACGATCTCGGGGAGGTAGCTCTGGTGGGCTACGTCGAAGAACACCGTCGCCGTGCCCACGACCAGCGCGACGACGTACACCTGTGTCATCGTCAGCGAGTCGAGCATCCACGCGGCCGGAAGGCTGAGCAGGAACGCCGCACGGACCAGGTCGCCGACCATGATCACCCGCTTCTTGCGCCAGCGGTCCACCCATGCACCGGCGGGCAGCCCGACCACCAGGAACGCCAGGAACTCGAAGGTGCCGAGCAACCCCATCTGGAACTCGTCGGCGCCGAGCAGGCGTACCGCCATGATCGGCAGCGCCAGGCCGACGAGCTGCACGCCCAGGGCACTGACCGCGTCGCCGGCCCAGAGCCGACGGAAGTCGTGGTGGTGGACGAGGCTTTGCTGCGGCGGCGCGGTTGCGGTCCCGGACGTGGTCACACGCGAAAGCGTCACCGACTGATTGGGTTTTGTCAATCACTTTGCCCGTGTCGAGACCTCGGGCCGGTTAGGCTGCCGCCATGGGACTCCCCGAGGAGAGGCCGGCGCGACGCCCGGCCACCGACGCCGAGGCGCGGGCCCTCGCCTCGGGCCTGCGGCTGCAGATCCTCCGCCTCACCCTCGACGAGGCGCTGACGAACAAGGAGATCGCCGAGCGGCTCGACAAGAACCCGGCCACCGTGCTGCACCACGTCCGCACACTCGTGGACACGGGCTTTCTGCACGCAGAGCCGGTACGCCGAGGGACGCGGGGGTCGCGAGAGGTCCCCTACCGCGCAACGGGCAAGTCCTGGACGCTGGAGGCCGCAGGCGCCGGCAGGGCCGTGCTCGACGCCTTCCTCGGCGAGGCCGGCCAGGTCCCCCTTGACGACATCGAGACCACCCGGCTGGGGCTGCGGCTGACCGCGGAGGAGGTCGAGGAGCTCAGGCGACGGCTGCAGCAGCTGTTCGACGAGTTCGCGAGCCGCCCCCACGCCTCGGGCGCCGAGCCGTGGTCCCTGTTCCTCGCGATGCACCCCGACGCGGGTCGCCGCTGACCTTCGCGCCTCACTCGCCGCGGAACACCGGCCGGCGCTTCTCCGAGAACGCCCGCATCCCCTCGGCGGCATCGGCCGTGCGCAGGAGCACGCTCTGGCCGCTTCGCTCGCGCTCGAGCGCCTCCTCCAGACGGTCGAGGGTGGCCCCGTTGACCGCTTTCTTGGTGGCGGCGTGCGCCAGCGGCGGCCCTGCGACGAGCCGCCGCACGAGCTTTGCGACCAACTCGTCGAAGTCGTCGCCGGTTGCCAGGTGGCTGACCAGACCCGCGTCGTACGCCTCCTGCGCGGGCATCGCCTCGCCCAGCAGCGCCATCCGCATCGCCCGTGCCCGCCCGACCGAGGCGGCCAGGGTGGCCGTCGCTCCTCCGTCGGGCATCAGCCCGATCCGCGCGAAGGCGAGCAGGAAGCTCGCCGACTCCGCAGCCACCACCAGGTCACAGGCGAGAGCGATCGAGCACCCCACCCCGGCAGCGACGCCGTTCACGGCCGCGAGACAGGGCTTCGGCGACCCCGTGATCGCGCGGATGATGCGATTGGCCTGGTCGAGCGCTCTCACGTCGAGCTGTTCGTGGACGTCGGCACCGCTCACGTCCGCGCCCGCGCAGAACGCTCCGCCGTCGCCACGCAGGATGACGGCACGCACCTCGTCCCGCGCGGCAACGTCCTCGACCTCAGCGGCCAGAGCGTCGGCCATCTCCGCGGTGAGCGCGTTGAGGCGCTCAGGCCGCTCGAAGGTGACCCACAACGCTCCGGCGTCGACCTCGACGCGCATCCCCTCGGTCATGCCAGCAACCTAGCGGCGACGGCCGCCGCACCATGTGAGCCACGGACGATTTTGGGACCCCGGGAACCGTCCGTCACTCAGACGGCGACATCGAGCGCCTCCGGGTCGGCCCCCTGCCGGTGGTGGTGAGGGCGTGGAGTTCGGCAGCGAACCCCCCAACAACTGTTTGACAGTCGGCCCGACATGCGCCACACTCCCAAACAAGTCTTTGGAGGTTGCTGTGGACAGGACATCCGGCCGTGACCCGGTCTCGACCGCCGCCCTGCGGGCGACCGCTCACCCTGTCCGGCTGCGGATGCTCTCGCTGCTCACCGGCGCCGAGCTGAGCGCGGCCGAGGTCGCCCGCGAGCTCGGAATCTCCCACGCGAACGCCTCCTATCACCTGCGCGTGCTGGCCAAGGCCGGCGAAGTCGTCGAAGCGGGCGAGGAACACATCCGCGGCGGCGTGGCGAAGAAGTACCGCCACCCGTGGGAGCAGGGCGAGGAGCCGGTGAAGTCCGACCCCGAGGCTCGCGAGCAGTACCTACGCACCGTCGGAGCCGAGCTCGTCCGTCGCGCCCGGCTCCGCAAGCCAGGCACCTCGACCCTCATCACCGACGCGGAGATGTGGGTCCCGGTCGAGGTCCGCGACGAGGTCCGCGACCTGGTCACCCGGGCCTCGAGGCTGATCCACGCCGAGGCACGGCCGCCGCGGACCCCGGGCACGGTCCAGATGAACCTCACCGCCGCCGTCTTCGAGATGGCCGACCAGCAAGCAACGACAGGAAGCAAGGGGGACGAGGACCGATGAGGCTCAACGACTCGCTCAGCCCGCTGCGCGATCAGCGGTTCGCCTGGTACTTCACCGGCAGGGTGATCTCCCTGGTCGGCACGATGATGGTCCCCGTCGCCCTCGCCTTCGCGGTGCTCGAGATCGACGACTCGCCCAGCGCGCTAGGAAAGGTGCTGGCCGCACAGAGCATCCCCCTCGTCGTCTTCCTGCTCGTCGGCGGCGTGATCTCCGACCGGTTCTCCCGATCGGTGGTGATGCAGCTCTCCCACACGCTCTCGGCGATCACGCAGGGAGCGATCGCTGCCCTGGTGATCACGGGCACCGCAGAGCTGTGGATGTTGATGTGCCTCGGGGCCCTCAACGGCGCGGTCCTGGCGTTCAGCTTCCCGGCGATGAACGGCCTTGTCCCTCTCGTGGTGCCGCGCACCCACCTGCAGCAGGCCAACGCGCTCCTGTCGTTCTCCCGCGCCGGACTCGCGATCCTCGGCCCCACGCTGGCGGGCATCCTCGTCGTCACCGTCGGCCCCGGGTGGGCGCTGGCGATCGATGCCTCGACGTGGCTGGTCGCGGCCCTGTGCCTGACCCGGGTCCGAGTGCCCACCCGCCCGGTCGCCGAGGACCAGCCTTCGCCCAACATGCTGCGCGAGCTGCGCGAAGGCTGGTCGGCGTTCGTGGCGCACACCTGGCTGTGGGTGGTGGTCGTGACGTTCGGCGTCCTCAACGCGATCCACGCAGGCGCTTGGTTCACGCTCGGCCCTGCCCTGGCGAAGGGGACCATCGGCGAGGCGGGCTGGGGGTACGTACTGTCCGCGGAGGCGTTGGGAATCCTGCTCGCCACCCTCCTGATGATGCGCACTCGCTTCCGGTTCCCGCTCCGCGTCGGCATGCTGGGAGTTGCCACGCTGGCCGCACCGATCATCACGCTGGGCGTCGAGCCCCGGGTCGTTCCCCTGATCGTGATGGCCTTCGCCGCCGGCGTCGGGGTGGAGCTGTTCGGGATCGGCTGGAACACCGCGCTGCACGAGCACGTCGACGAGAGGGTGCTCTCCCGCGTGTCGTCCTACGACGCCCTCGGGTCGTTCCTGGCGATGCCGGTCGGCCAGCTCACTTTCGGGCTCCTCGGGGCAGCCTTCGGCATCCGCGTCGTGCTCGTGACCGCGGGGGTCGCCTACGCGGTGATCGCCCTGGCCACCCTGCTGTCACGCTCGGTGCGCAACCTCGAGTGGGTCGAACACCCGACCGCGGCGCCGGAACCCGCGACGGACGCCGCGACGCTCTAGCATCCCCACCGATCAGCGAGCGTGGTGACGACCTTCAGGTCCCGGGTCGTGCCGATGAGTCCGAGGGCCTTCTCGATGCGGGCGTTGCTGATCCGGGCGTCCTGGCTGGCCTTCGACAGCCACCAGTGCACGGCCCGACCGACGACGCGGGCCGCCTCGCCGTCGTGGTCCCACCCGTCGATCGGCGCGGCGACCTCGGCGCTCGGCGCCTCCTTGAGGAACGTGACGTACTGCCGCGCGACGTCCTCGATCGGCGGAGCGAGCGCCGCGGCATCGGCGTACACCTGCTGCAGCTCGCCTGCCGTGAACGCCATCGCGGGCACGTCGAAGCCGCAGCGTTCGCCGAGCACGTCCTCGACAAGCCGTTCCACCTTCGACCGCGAGCGGAGCGGCGTGGTGAAGCGGAGGTTGCCGGTCTGGATGTAGGTCTCGACGTCCCCCAGGCCCGCCTCGGAGAGCCAGGCTCGCGCGTCGGCCATGGGCAGCTTGCGATTCTTCCCGAGGTTGACCGCCCGGAGGAACGCGATGTACGTCGACACGCTGCCATCCTGCCCGAGACGCGGCTCAGCTGTTGGAGTACACGGCCGGCCCGCCGTCATCCCCGGAGGCATCGGGTCCGCGCCCGGCCCAGGTCCAGGCGTACGCCGGGTCCTCCGCAGCGACGCCGGCCTCCCCGAGGTCGAGGGGGCGGAAGGTGTCGACCATGACCGCGAGCTCGTCGAAGTACTCCGCGCCCAGCGAGGCCTCGATCGCCGACGGCTGGGGACCGTGCGCGTAGCCGCCCGGGTGCAGCGAGATCGAGCCGATGTTGATCCCGGAGCCCTTGCGAGCCTCGTAGTCGCCCCCGACGTAGAACATGACCTCGTCGCTGTCGACGTTGGAGTGGTAGTAGGGCACCGGCACGGACAGCGGGTGGTAGTCGACCTTGCGCGGCACGAAGTTGCAGACCACGAAGTTGTGGCCCTCGAAGACCTGGTGCACCGGCGGCGGCTGGTGCACCCTCCCGGTGATCGGCTCGAAGTCCTCGACGTTGAACGTGTAGGGGTAGAGGCAGCCGTCCCAGCCGACCACGTCGAAGGGATGTGTCGCGTAGGTCATCCGGGTGCCGACGATCCCGCTCGGCGAGGAGCCCCGGTGCTTGACGAGGACCTCGACGTCCTCCCCCTCGACGACGAGCGGCTCGTCCGGGCCGTGGAGGTCACGCTCGCAGTAAGGGGCGTGCTCGAGGAACTGCCCGTAGCGTGAGAGGTAGCGCTTGGGCGGCGTGATGTGGCTGCTCGCCTCGATGGCATAGAGGCGGCTCACTCCGTCCCCGGTCGAGGCGGGGATCCAGCGGTGCGTCGTCGCACGGGGGATCACGACGTAGTCACCGGTGCGGTAGGTCAGCTCACCGAAGACGGTCTCGACCACACCGTCGCCGGACTCGACGTACACGCACTCGTCGCCGGTGGCGTTGCGGTAGTACGGCGACGGGCTGCCTGCCACGACGTAGGAGATGCGTACGTCGCCGTTGCCGAGCACCAGACGCCGCCCCTGCACCGGGTCGACCTTCGCCGACGCCTCGACGTCGAAGAGCCCGTGCAGCTTGAGGTGGCGAGGCTTGAGCGGGTGGTTGGCCGCGGTGGTGAGGTCGGGGAGCTCCCAGGGCTGGCTGTCGACGATCGCCGACGGAACGCCACGGTGGTAGAGCAACGACGAGTCCGACGAGAAGCCTTCCTCGCCCATGAGCTCCTCGTAGTGCAGTCCGCCACTGTCGGTGCGGAACTGGGTGTGCCGCTTCGCGGGGATCGTGCCCACCTGACGGTAGTAGGCCATGTCGTCGTTCTCCGTGGCTCATGCGCACGCGGCGCGATGTTCGTTAATCGAACACGCTTGTCCGATCACAGCAACGATGCGTTAGGGTCGGCGACGTGTCAACCATCCCAGCCGCCTTCACTGCCCTGGTGGACGACGCAGCGATCTTCCCGCCCGGGAACGCGCCCCTCACGGAGGCGCTCCGGGCCCATCGCGCCCACCGTTCCTCCGCCTACTCCGACCTGCTCGGACCCTTCGTCGTCAGCGACGTGGCCCTCCCCGACCTCATCGAGGCCGTGCGCACCGACGGCGGGGGCCCGCTCGCCGTCTCGGTCGTGGTCACCGGCGGCGCCGGCGCGATCGAGCCCGCTGTGCGCTGGTCCGCGCGCGCCGAGGAGCTCGAGCTGGCCTCGGTGGAGCTCGGCCTTCGCGACGAGGAGGACCTGCCTCGCAACGCCCGCCGCGTCACCACGGTGATCGACCAGCTCCGCGTCTCCGGCGACCTCGACGACGACATCCCCGTCTACGTCGAGCCTCCGCGCGTCAACGGCCCGGAGCCGGGCATGTCCTGGCTGGCCGCGCTCGACGAGGTGGCCGCCCTCGACCTTCGCCTGAAGTTCCGCACGGGCGGCGTCACGCCCGACGCCTTCCCGACCTCGCCGGAGCTGGCCTCCTGCATCGACGCGGCCCTCGACCGCGAGCTGCGCTTCAAGTGCACCGCCGGGCTCCACAACGCCTTGCGCCACCGCGACGAGGAGACCGGCTTCGAACACCACGGGTTCCTCAACGTCCTCGCCGCGACAAGGGCCTCCCTCGACGGCGCGGCCGGCCCGGACGTCGTACACCTGCTCGAGGCCAAGGACCGCGAAGGGCTGCGCGAGACGTTGGACGCCGCTGGCCCCGACGGCCTCGCCTCGGCCCGACGCTGGTTCACCTCTTTCGGCTCGTGCAGTGTGCTCGAGCCACTCGAGGACCTGATCGACCTCGACCTACTCCCCGACCTGCCCCTGGAGCGCGCATGACGACAGAGCCGGCCAGCACCGAGCACACCCCCGACACCTGGGTGGAGGGCGCCAGCGGTTCCCTCTACGACGTCGACAACCTGCCCTACGGCGTCTTCTCCCACGACGGCGAGCCGCCCCGGGTCGGGGTTCGTGTCGGCGACTTCGTCCTCGATCTGGCTCCTGTGGCGGC
This sequence comes from Nocardioidaceae bacterium, assembly GCA_035456965.1. Lineage (GTDB taxonomy): Bacteria > Actinomycetota > Actinomycetes > Propionibacteriales > Nocardioidaceae > Nocardioides_C. Next base: position 27,333 of record DATICF010000065.1, on the reverse strand, counting down.
CGGCGACATGCTGGAGGTCGCCCACCTCTTCGAAGCGCCCGATTTGAACCCCCTCATGAGCATGGGCCGGCCCACCTGGGACTCCGTCCGCTCGTGGGTGGTCTCCGTGCTCACCGACCCCGCCCGGCGTGACCTGGTCGAGCCTCTGCTGGTGCCGGTGTCCGAGGTGACCATGCATCTGCCGGCGGTCGTCGCCGACTACGTCGACTTCTACTGCTCGCTCGACCACGCCACCAACGTCGGGCGGATCTTCCGGCCCGATGCGGAGGCCCTCCTCCCCAACTGGCGCCACCTCCCCGTGGGCTACCACGGGCGGGCCGGCACGGTCGTCGTCTCGGGAACCCCGGTCCGTCGACCGATGGGCCAGCGCAAGCCCCCGAGCGAGGACACTCCGACGTTCGGGCCCTCGCAGCGTCTCGACATCGAGGCCGAGCTCGGCTTCCTCGTCGGGTCACCGAGCCAGATGGGCACGCAGGTCCCGGTCGACCGCTTCGCCGAGCACGTCTTCGGGGTGATACCCCTCAACGACTGGTCGGCCCGCGACATCCAGGCATGGGAGTACGTCCCCCTCGGCCCCTTCCTCGGCAAGTCCTTCGCCACCTCGGTCAGCGGCTGGGTCACCCCACTCGCGGCACTCGAGGCTGCGCGAGTCGACCTGCCGGGGCAGGACCCCGAGCCGCTCGACTACCTCCGGGTCGGTCCTGGCGCCGGCTTCGACATCGAGATGGAGGTTCTGCTCAACGGTGAGACGGTCGCCCGGCCGCCGTACTCCACGATGTACTGGTCACCAGCGCAGATGCTCGCCCACATGACCGTCAATGGCGCCTCGCTGCGGGTCGGCGACCTGTTCGCCTCCGGCACGGTGAGCGGCCCCGAGCGCGAGCAGCGGGGATCGTTCCTGGAGCTGTCGTGGGGCGGCAAGGAGCCGTTCGCCGTGGCCGGCGAGAAGCGGACCTTCCTCGAGGACGGTGACGAGGTCACCATCCGCGCGAGCGCCCCGGGTGCACGCGGCGGCCGGATCGCGCTCGGTGAGGTGACCGGGACGATCCTCCCGGCGGACTAGAGCCAGTCGTAGAGGCGTACTACGGTCCCCGTCGGACCGGACCTGACCTGCACGAGGTCACACAGCTGGTTGGCCATCCAGATGCCGCGGCCGTTCTCGGCTAGCCCCTGAAGCAGGTCACGGCCCACCAGTGGGTCCTCGATGACGCCTGCGTCACGCACCTCGACGACGAATGCGTCCGGGTCGGACCAGGCGCTCAGAACGCCGGCGCCTCCACCGTGGACCACGCTGTTCGTGGCGAGCTCGTGCGCAGCGAGCACGAGGTCCTCGGCGGCAGCCTGCCTCAGCCCGGCGAGGCCCGCGAGCCGCTCCACGACCCGGCGCAGGCCCTTGAGGTCCTCCGGCCCGAACTCGAAGGCGTCGGCGTCGTCGGGAGCGGACGGAAGGCCGCTGGCGAAGAGTGCGCTTCCCAGACCCGCTCCGGCATAGCCGGCGTCCACCCCGGACCCGTGCGCGATCGGGTGACAGCGCACGGCCTGCTCGATGACAGTGGTCGGCAACGACTCGACGTCGTATGGACACATGAGCTGCCAGGCCGGCTCACCGTGGAACGCGTCGTTGAGCAGCGCCTCGTGGAACACCGCCTCGACCGTCTCGACCTCACGTCGCCCCGACCACACAGGTTCCCCCACTCCGCGCATGCCTGTGCCGCCGGCGCCCTCGACGAACCGCCGCCACTCCGGGATGATGCACGCCGGGTTCGCGCCGAGCTCGCCCATGTCCACGAAGTCGACGCGCATGGCCTCGGCACCCAAGGCCGCCTCGACAGAAGCGAGGCGCTCAGGCAGAAGGGCGACGAGCACCGACTCTCCGCGGCGAACGCCCTCGCGCACGAAAGGTACGACCGCGTCGACAAGCCCCTGGCTGCCGCGGTAGAAGACCGCCTGGTGTTCGAACTCCTCGACCATGTGCTGATCTACACAGGATGTAGTAGACAACTCTCGTGCTCCCCCTCGAACGACGCCTACCCGTGTACCGCCGTGTTCGTGCTACCCAGGATGCAACGAGTCGCGTTCGAAGGACAGTGTTGTTGCGCACTTTTCCGAGCATTTCTACCGACCCTGTACCCCGTCTCAGCCTTCAGCGGCGGGCTCGCCGGCTGTGAGCGTCAGCGGACCCAAATGTCCGATAGTCGAGAAGACCCTCGCTTTGGGGCTACCCTGCGAACTATGAAGACTCGAGCCCTCAAGACCGTGTTCGCTTCTGGCGCTTTTCTCCTTGCGTCCGTGCTCGCCGGCTGCGGCGGTGGGGGCGACGGCGGCAATGGTGAGCTCGGCACCATCGAGTCCGGCACCCTGACGGTGTGCTCGGACATCCCCTACCCACCGTTCGAGATGGAGAGCGGCGGCGACTACACCGGGTTCGACATGGACCTGATGAAGGAGATCGCCGCGGGGCTCGACCTCGAGCTGGCCGTCCAGGACTCCTCGTTCGACGGTCTGCAGAGCGGTCTGTCGCTCAACTCCAACCAGTGCGACATCGTCGCCAGCGCGATGACCATCACCGATGAGCGCGAGGAGAACATCGACTTCACCGAGCCGTACTACGACTCGAAGCAGTCACTCCTCGTCCCGAACGACTCCGACATCGAGTCGATAGACGACCTGGCCGGCAAGAAGGTCGGCGTCCAGCAGGGCACGACCGGCAAGACCTACACCGAGGAGAACGCGCCGGACGCCCAGATCATCAGCTTCCCCAGCGACGGCGAGATGTACCCCGCGATACAAGCGGGCCAAGTCGACGCCCTGCTCCAGGACCTGCCGGTGAACATCAACCACACCGAGGACGGCGAGTTCAAGATCGTGGAGGAGTACGAGACCGACGAGTCCTACGGCTTCGCGGTCCGCGAGGAGGGTTCAGAGGCCCTGCTCGATGCGGTCAACGAGCAACTGCAGATGCTGCGTGACTCGGGCAAGTACCAGGAGATCTACGACAGGTACTTCAAGGTCGACTGAGCGCGTTCGCCGAGGGAAGCGGGGTACCCATGAAGCGCTCCACGCGGACAAAGGTCAACCGCGGTATTCTCTACGCCATCCTCGTGGTTGCTCTCGGCCTCGTGGTCCTCCTGGCGGACTGGCCGGCGATCAGGGAGAACTTCTTCGACGTCGACGTGCTCGAGACCCTGTGGCCCGAGATCATCACCGTCGCGGCGAAGAACACCGTCGTCTACACGATCCTCTCCTTCGCCGGGGGCCTCGTCATCGCCCTCTTCCTGGCGCTGATGAAGCTCTCACCGATCGGTCCCTACCGCTGGATCGCCACGTCTTACATCGAGTTCTTCCGTGGGCTTCCGGCCCTCGTCGTGATCATCGGGTTCGGCTTCGCGGTGCCGATCGCCTTCAACTGGCGCCCCCCGGGCGGAACCATCGGCGCTGGCATCATCGCCCTCATCGTGGTCTCGGCCGCCTACATGGCCGAGACCATCCGCGCCGGCATCCAGGCGGTGCCGAAGGGCCAGGCAGAGGCCGCGCGTTCACTGGGCATGAGCTCGTCGTGGACCACGGTGTCCGTGGTGCTGCCGCAGGCATTCCGGATCATCATTCCGCCCCTCACCAACGAGTTCGTGATCCTGATCAAGGACACCTCGCTGCTCTTCGTGCTCGGGGTCGCGGCAGACGAACGGGAACTCACCACGTTCGCTCGTGATGCCGTCACGACGAACCAGGACTCCTCACCGCTGCTCGCAGTCTCGGTCTTCTACCTGATCATCACTCTGCCGCTCACGCGGCTCATCGCCCACCTCGAGCGCAGAACCATGAAGGCAAGGTGACAGCGTGGCCGTTGCAATCGACGTGCAGCAATTGCACAAGTACTTCGGTGACAACGAGGTCCTCAAGGGCATCGACTTCAACGTGAACGCCGGCGAGGTCGTGTGCGTCATCGGCCCCTCCGGCTCGGGGAAGTCGACACTGCTGCGTTGCGTCAACAGGCTCGAGGAGCCGAACTCCGGCAAGATCATCGTCGAGGGCATCGACATCACCGACCCCGAGACCGACCTCGACGACGTGCGGTCGCGGATCGGCATGGTCTTCCAGCAGTTCAACCTCTTCCCGCACCTCGACGTACTCGGCAACCTGACGCTGGCCCAGCGCCGGGTGCGCAAGCGCAGCAAGGACGAGGCCGCCGAGATCGCGAGGAAGAACCTCGAGAAGGTCGGGCTCGGCGACAAGATCAGCGCCTACCCCGCGCACCTGTCGGGTGGCCAGCAGCAGCGCGTCGCGATCGCCAGGGCGCTGTCGATGGAGCCCGACATGATGCTCTTCGACGAGCCCACCAGCGCTCTGGACCCTGAGCTCGTCGGCGACGTGCTCGGCGTCATGAAGGACCTCGCCCAGGAGGGTATGACCATGATGGTCGTGACCCACGAGATGGGGTTCGCTCGCGAGGTCGGCGACAAGCTGGTGTTCATGGACGGTGGTGTGATCGTCGAGGAGGGCGACCCGACCGAAGTGCTGTCCAACCCGCAGCACCCGCGGACCCAGGACTTCTTGTCCAAGGTTCTCTGAGCGCGGGCCTACGATCGTCGCGTGAAGCCGTTCCTGCTGCTGTCCTCGCGTGCCGAGGACATCGCTGCGGACGACGAGTACGCCGCCTTTCTGCGTGACACCGGACTGCCACCACGACGGCTCGTGCGCGTCCGCATGGAGCAGGGCCCTCTCCCCCGCATCGAGCTCGACGACTACGCCGGCATCTTCCTCGGCGGCGGGCCGTTCAACTCCAGCGACCCCGTGGCGATCAAGTCGTCCGTGCAGCTGCGTGTCGAGCGGGAGGTCAGCGCCCTGCTCGACGAGGTGGTCGCCCGTGACTTCCCGTTCATGGGCGCCTGCTACGGCGTCGGGACGCTCGGCGTACACCAGGGCGGCGTGGTCGACCGGCGGTACCCCGAACCGATCGGCGCGACCGCGATCGCGCTGACCGAGGAGGGCAAGACCGATCCCGTGCTCGCGGGGATGCCCCCGGTGTTCGTCGCCTACGTCGGGCACAAGGAGGCCTGCAGCGTCCTGCCGCCCACGGCGACCCTGCTCGCGGCCTCACCGCTCTGCCCGGTGCAGATGTTCCGGGTCAAGCAGAACCTGTATGCCACACAGTTCCACCCCGAGCTCGACCGCGCGGGGATCATCACCCGGGTGCGGGTGTACCAGCACTACGGCTACTTCCCGCCCGAGGAGATGGAGCCGCTGATCGCGCGCTTGAACGGGACGAAGGTGACCCACCCACCCCGGGTCCTGGCGAACTTCGCGGCGCTCTACGGCTGAAACCCGCACGCGCCCTGAGGTTACCAATTACCAGGTGATGCAGAGGAATTGTCTCTTCCCATGGTGATATCACCATGGGAAGAGACAGATTGCCTGCATACCTTGGTAATTGCTCCCAGCGGGGTCAGAGGTTGCCGCGAGCCTCCTGCTCGCGCTCGATCGCCTCGAAGAGCGCCTTGAAGTTGCCCTTGCCGAAGCCGAGCGAGCCGTGACGCTCGATGAACTCGTAGAAGACCGTCGGACGGTCACCCATCGGCTTGGTGAAGATCTGCAGGAGGTACCCGTCCTCGTCACGGTCGACGAGGATCCGGCGCTTCTTAAGCTCCTCGATGGGCACGCGGACCTTGCCGATCCGCTCGCGCAGCTCGGGGTCGTCGTAGTAGGAGTCAGGCGTGTCGAGGAACTCGATGCCGTTGTCGCGCAGGATGTCGACGGTCCGAAGGATGTCGTTCGTGGCGAGCGCGATGTGCTGGCACCCGGCGCCGTCGTAGAACTCGAGGTACTCGTCGATCTGCGACTTCTTCTTCGCGATCGCGGGCTCGTTGAGCGGGAACTTCACCCGGTGGTTGCCGCTCGCCACCACCTTCGACATGAGGGCGGAGTAGTCGGTGGCGATGTCGTCGCCGATGAACTCGGCCATGTTCGTGAAGCCGAGGACCTTGTTGTAGAACTCGACCCACTCGTCCATGCGGCCGAGCTCGACGTTGCCCACGCAGTGGTCGATCGCCTGGAACAGTCGCCGGGGGTGACCCTCGGCGCGGCTGACCCGCGTCTCCCTGGCGACATAGCCGGGGAGGTAGGGGCCGTCGTACTTCGATCGGTCGATGAGGGTGTGCCGGGTCTCGCCGTAGGTCGCGATCGCAGCCATCCGGACCGTGCCGTGCTCGTCAGTGACGTCGTGCGGCTCATCGAGGATCGTCGCGCCCTGGGCGCGGGCGTGCTCGACGCACCGGTCGACGTCGGGCACCTCGAGCGCCAGGTCGACCACCCCGTCGCCGTGCTTGCGGTGGTGGTCGAGCACCGGGCTGTCCGGGGTCACGCCACCGGTGAACACGAACCGGGCAGAGCCGGAGCGCAGGACGTAGCTCTTCGAGTCGCGGCACCCGGTCTCCGGGCCTCGGTAGGCCTCGAGGTCCATCCCGAGCGCGAGCTGGTAGAAGGTCGCCGTCTGGGTCGCGTTGCCCACGACGAAGCCGACCGAGTCCATCGCGGTCACCGGGAACGGGTCGGTGCTTGCGTCGTACTCCACCAGTCCGACCAGCTGCTTGAGCTGCTCGAGGGTGAGGTCGGCTTTGAGCTCGTCCGGGGTCAGGGCGTTGGAGTCGGTGGCAGTCATGCCCCGCAGCATGCTTGGTGCGTGCATTATGTGCAAGAGTACGTCGAAAGAGTGTGCAACCTGCTCATCGGAAGGGGCCCGGATGGACGATCTGGACGCCACATTGCTCCGTCTGTTCTCCGAGCACCCCAGGATCGGTGTCCTCGAGGCCTCACGTCGCCTCGGCGTCGCGCGCGGCACGGTGCAGGCACGCCTCGACAAGCTCGGCCGGGCGGGTGTGATCTCGGGGTGGGGTCCGGTGCTCGACGCCGAGGCGATCGGCTATCCGGTGACGGCGTTCCTGACGCTCGAGATCCGCCAGGGCGCCGGGCACGAGGCGATCGCCCAGCACCTCGCGGCGATCCCCGAGGTGCTCGAGGCGCACACCATCACCGGGGCCGGCGACATGTGGGCCCGCGTGGTGGCGCGCTCCAACGCCGACCTTCAGCGGGTGATCGACGCGGTGCTGTCCAACCCCGGGATCGTCCGGTCGACCACCGTGATCGCCCTCGCCGAGCAGATCAAGCACCGGGTGCTCCCCCTCCTGGACGAAGCAGTCCAGTCCGGCTGAAGGCTGGGCCTGCTCTGCCATCCTTGGCCCATGTCAGACCTGCCCTTCGCAGACACCCCCGAACCGCCGTACGTCGCGGTGATCTTCACGACCACCCGCACCGACGGTGACAACGGCTACACGGCCATGGCCGAGGCGATGGAAGACCTTGCGCGACGGCAGCCGGGCTTCCTCGGCATCGAGACGGCCAGGGACCGTGTCGGCATCACGGTGTCGTACTGGCAGGACGACGAGGCGGCTCGGGCGTGGAAGCAGGTCGCCGCCCACCTGGTCGCCCAGCGGCGTGGGCGTGAGCTCTGGTACGACGACTACCGGCTGCGCGTGGCCACCGTCGAACGCGACTACAGCAAGGAGTCGACGCCTCTGACCGGGCTCTGAGCGCGGGGACTCACGAGAGGCGCTGAGCAACCTCCGCGGCAGCGGAGGCCACGCGAGGCCCGGCCGCGGCGACGTCGAGCTCGCCGAGTGTCACGATCCCCACCGACGCCTCGAGACCCTCCACACCCAGGACCGGCGCCGCGAGTCCCCGCGCACCCGGCTGGAGCTCCCCGGCCGTCTTCACGAACTGCTCGGAGACCTCTCCCCCGCCTGCGATCTCGCGCCCCAGCAGAATCGCCCGGCCCGCGGCCCCCTGGCTCAGGGGGTGCCTGGCTCCCACCCGGTAGGCGACGTGGAAGTCGGTCCAGCTCGGTTCGACGACCGCGATGGCGAGCGCCTCCGCGCCATCGGCCAGCGTCAGGTGCGCCGTGGCACCGAGGTCTTCGGCCAGCGCTCGCAGCACAGGGTTGGCCATCTCGCGGAGAACAGGCTGGAGTCCCCGAGCGAGCGCAAGGACGCCGAGGCCGATGTGGAGCCGGCCGGTGGCATCACGCCGTGCCAGGCCGTGCTGCTCAAGGGTCGTGACGAGGCGGTACACCACGGTCCGGTTCACCCCGACGGTGGCGGCGAGCTCGGTGACGGTGAGCCCGTTGGGGTTGCTCGCTAGCACGCTCAGGACCCGGAGTCCACGGTCGAGCGTCTGCGAGGTCTCGGCGGGCATGCGTGCAGCGTAGCCGCGCTCGACGTAGTACACGCGGGCTTGCCTGTCACGGCGCACTTCCCGGGGCAATCTGTCGCTTCCCATGGGAAGTTCGCCATGGGAAGCGCGCAATTGCCTGCATACCCTGGTAATTGGTAAGTCCCCGCCGAGCGCCCCGGGTGGGACCGCGGGCTCACGAGGTCTTGCGGGCCGCCCAGTCGCGAATCCGGTCGATCCGCTTGCTCAGCTGGTCAGCGGTGGCCACGGCAGCCGCAGGGCCCCCGCACTCACGGCGGAGCGCCGCGTGGGTCACGCCATGGGGCTGACCGGTGCGGTGGTTCCAGGCGGCGACAAGGCCGTTGAGCTCGCGGCGGAGCACAGCAAGGTGCTCGTGCGTAGAGACGTCGCGGGTGATGTCCTCCGGCGTCGACGAGGTCGACCGCTGCTGCTTCGCCCGCTCGCTCTGCCTCTGGTGAAGCAGCTCGCGCACCTGGTCAGGCTCGAGCAGGCCGGGGATGCCGAGGAAGTCCATCTCCTCCTCCGACCCGACGTGCACCTCCCCGGAGTGGCCGAACTCGCCGCCGTCGTAGAGGACGCGGTCGAACCGGGCGTCGGAGCCCATCGCCTCGAACGTGCCGAGCTCCTCGGCGCTCGCAGCCTCCGAGGCCTGGGCCTGGTTGAGCAGGTCCTCCTCGGCGGCGAAGATGTCGCCCTCGTCGTTGACCTTGCGCTGCAGCACGTGGTCGCGCTGCACCTCCATCTCGGAGGCGAACCCGAGCAGGTTCGGCACCGAGGGCAAGAACACCGACGCGGTCTCGCCGCGCTTGCGGGCACGCACGAAGCGGCCCACGGCCTGGGCGAAGAACAGCGGCGTCGAGACGGTGGTCGCGTAGACCCCCACGGCCAGGCGGGGTACGTCGACCCCTTCGGACACCATGCGGACGGCCACCATCCACCGATCGTCGCTCTCGGAGAACGCAGCGATCCGCTTCGAGGCCTCCTTCTCGTCGGAGAGCACCACCACCGGGCGGGTCCCCGTGATCTCCTTCAGCAGGGCGGCGTAGGCACGGGCGGAGTCCTGGTCGGAGGCGATGACAAGTGCGCCCGCGTCGGGCACGTGTCGACGTACCTCCGAGAGCCGACGGTCCGCCGCTTGGAGCACCGACGGCATCCACGCGCCCTTCGGGTCGAGCGCGGTGCGCAGGGCCTGCGCGGTCATGTCCTTGGTGAGCGGCTCACCGAGCCGCGCGGCCACCTCGTCGCCGGCGCGGGTGCGCCACTGCATCTCGCCGCTGTAGGCCATGAAGAGCACCGGGCGGACGACGTGGTCAGCGAGCGCGTGGGCGTAGCCGTAGGTGTAGTCCGCGACGCTCTTGGCCACCCCGTCGGTGTCGGGCGCGTAGGTGACGAACGGGATCGGGTTGATGTCGGAGCGAAAGGGAGTACCCGTCAGCGCCAGGCGTCGCGCGGCCGGCTCGAACGCCTCGCGGACCGCGTCGCCCCAGGACAGCGCATCGCCAGCGTGGTGCACCTCGTCGAGGATGACCAGCGTCTTGAACCTCTCGACGCGGATGCGGTGCGCGAGCGGGTTGGTCGCGACACCGGCGTAGGTCACCGCGACGCCGACGAAGTCCTTGCTCGTCGGCCCCTTCTTCCCGGAGTACGACGGGTCGATGGGGATGCCCACGCGGGCGGCGGCCTCGGCCCACTGGGTCTTGAGGTGCTCGGTCGGGGCCACCACGGTCACGCGCTCCACCACGCGGCGCGAGAGCAGCTCGGCCGCGACGGTCAGCGCGAACGTCGTCTTACCGGCGCCGGGGGTCGCGACGGCGAGGAAGTCGCGGGGGTTGGTCGTGAAGTACTGCTCGATCGCAGCCTGCTGCCAGGCGCGGAGCTTGGTCGCGGTGCCCCAGGCGGCCCGAGCCGGATAGGCCGGGGGCAGGTCCGGCAGTGGAGCGGGGATGGCCTCAGCGGAGCCGTTGGAGGCAAGGTTGTCTGGGCGGTTCGCGGCAGCCACGAATCGTCCTTCCGAGATAGGTGCGAGCAGGAAGAGGAAGACGGTGCGGGACGGCGGGAGGTCACTCCTCGCTGTCGTCGTCGCGCAGCTCCTCCCAGGCCTCCTTGCACTCCGGGCAGACCGGGTACTTCTCGGGGTCACGGCTGGGCACCCAGACCTTGCCGCACAGGGCGACGACGGGCGTGCCCATCACCATCGCCTCGGTCAGCTTGTCCTTGGGGACGTAGTGGGAGAACCGCTCATGGTCCCCCGAGTCGGTCGGGACCGTCTGCTGCTGCTCGACGGTCTGGGCGCCGGGGCTCATCTGGGTACTCACAGCGAACCAGTCTAACGACCTCTGCCCCAACCCGGGTCAGTTCAGGGTCGGGTCCGCCGGCCTGGTCGAGACCCACGCCAGCTCCCCCGGTTGCCGCCGGAGGACGCGAGACCAGAGGCCGTCGGGGCTCGCCCCGAACACGTCCCCGCCCTCGGCGGGCACGACGTACCACGACCCCTCCTCGACCTCGGCCTCGAGCTGCCCGACGCCCCAACCGGCGTACCCCGCGAAGATCCGCATCCGGGAGATCGCGTGGTCGAGAAGCTCCGTGGGTGTGTCGAGGTCGATGATCCCGGTCTCGCCGAAGAGCCGGCGGAAGCCGACCGGGTCGCTCTCGGGGGCCTGACCGTTGGGTATCGACGCCACCGCGAGCGCCGAGTCGGTCGCCACCGGCCCCCCGTGGAAGAGGACGCCCGGCTCGGCCACGAGAGCCTGCCAGTCCTGAAGGACATCGCCGACGGGCACCGGAGAAGGACGGTTGAGCACCACCCCGAGGCTGCCCGTGTCGTCGTGGTCGAGCACGAGCACGACCGTGCGCTCGAAGTTGGGGTCGACCAGCAGCGGGGTCGCGATGAGGAGCTGACCGGCACGCAAGACGGCCTGGCCGGTCTCAGCCATCGCGCCACTCCCGAGTCGGGGACGGCGCGACCCCCTCTGCCGCCTGCTCCGCGGCATGGCGCACCGCCCCGGCCACGGACTTGTGCACCTCGGGGTGGAACACGCTCGGGATGATGTAGTTGGCGTTGAGCTCGTCGTCGGTCACCGCTCCCGCGATCGCCTCGGCGGCCGCGACGAGCAGGGAGTTGTCGATGCCTCGGGCGGTCGCGTCGAGCAGTCCCCTGAAGACACCGGGAAAGGCCAGCACGTTGTTGATCTGGTTGGGGTAGTCCGAGCGGCCCGTGGCCACGACGGCGGCGTGCCGGCGGGCGTCGGCAGGATCCACCTCCGGGACGGGGTTGGCGAGCGCGAAGACGATCGAGCCCTCGGCCATGGTCTCGATGTCGTCACCGGTGAGGATGTTCGGCGCGGACACTCCGATGAAGACGTCCGCCTCGCGGATCGCGTCGCGCAGGGTCCCCGTCAGATGCGCCTTGTTGGTGGCCTCGGCGAGCCAGTGCAGCGACTCGTGCAGACCGGGCCGGTCACGGTGGATGACGCCCTCGACGTCAGCGACAACCACGTCGGTGACGCCCGCCTCGAGCAGCACGCGCAGGATCGCGGTCCCGGCGGCGCCCGCACCGGACATCACCACGCGCACGTCGGCCATCTTCTTGCCGACCACTCGGAGGGCGTTCGTCAGCGCTGCGAGGACGACGATCGCGGTGCCGTGCTGGTCGTCGTGGAAGACCGGGATGTCGAGGAGCTCGCGCAGACGCGCCTCGACCTCGAAGCAGCGGGGTGCGGAGATGTCCTCGAGGTTGATGCCGGCGAAACCCGGGGCGATGGCTCGCACGATCTCGACGATCTGGTCGGTGTCCTGCGTGTCGAGGCACAGCGGCCATGCGTCGATGCCGCCGAACCTCTTGAACAGCGCCGACTTGCCCTCCATGACGGGCAGTGCGGCCGCGGGGCCGATGTTGCCCAGGCCGAGCACCGCGGAGCCGTCGGTGACGACCGCCACGGAGTTGCGCTTGACGGTGAGGCGGCGGGCGTCCTCGGGGTTCTCCACAATCGCCTCGCACACGCGCGCGACGCCCGGGGTGTAGACCATCGAGAGGTCGTCACGATTGCGGATCGGGTGCTTGGAATCCATCTCGATCGTGCCGCCGAGGTGCATCAAGAAGGTCCGGTCGGAGACCTTGTGCACCGTGACGCCCTCGAGCCCCTTGAGCGCTTCGACGATCTCGTCGGCGTGCGCCGTGTCGGAGGCTGCGCACGTGACGTCGATCTGGAGCCGGTCGTGCCCTGAGGCGGTCACGTCCAGGGCGGTGACCAGGCCGCCGGAGCGTTCCACGGCGGCGGTCAGCTCGCTGGTCGCCGCACCTCCGGCGGGCAGCTCGAGGCGGACGGTGATCGAGTAGGAGATGCTCGGTGTAGAAGCCACGGTCTCATGTTGTCATGTCCGACAGACATGAACCCCGGCCGCGACGCTTGGGGAGGGAGTCGCGGAGGGAGGTCCGCGGGGCGGCGTCGCAGCCGGGGCTGCTCAGGGAGGGGGGTTGCCCCCTCGGTCGGTGTCGGCTGGGTCAGGCGACGAGGTGCGCCTTGACGCGCTTCATCAGCGACTGGCGAGTCGGCGCTTCAGCGCGACGACGGCCGGGCAGGTTCGAGCCAGACGGACGCGGGCGGTAGGCCTCACGCGCCTTCTGCTCGATCGCTCGACCCACGCGGGGGGCTGCCTTGTCGGCAGGGCTTGCCTTGCCCGACATGGCGGCCATCAGCGTCCAGTCCTTGCGGTGGGCCTTGTCCAGCATCTGCGCCATCTCGCCGGAGAGCGGCGCGGCCGTGTAGCCGTCGAGGATTGCTCGCAGGCCCGCCAGGTCGGTGGCGGTCTTGCGCCACGCGGTCATGACAGAGGCCTCGAGGTCCATCGGCTGACCCATGAGCTCGCGCTCGATGGTCCCGGCCAGCCGGGTGTGCCAGCGAAGCTGGAGAGCGCCGAGCAGGGTCAGCTCGTCACCGAAGGTCTCCGCCACACCGGGCAGCTCCATCGGAAGCTCTCCGTCGCGGTAGGTCTCGGCGTGCTCGAGAACGTTTCGGAGTACCTCTCCGCGGCGGTGGAAAGCGTCCCAGGTCATGGGGTCATCCTTTCTCATACCGTTGGTACGTACCAACGGTATGGCACATACCCCCGGTTCGCCAACGTCTAAACCCATTTGTCCCGACCGGTACCGGTGACCTCGCCCACACGGGCGCCACATCCCCTGCAGCGCGTTCACATGCACGCCCTGGGGAGCTGCGGACATATGCTCGGAGGATGACCTCGAAAGTCCTGCGCAAGGTCCCTGGCGCGTCACGTCGTCAGCAGTACTCCGCTTCGACCAAGCGCGCCCTGGTGGACGTAGCCACCGAGCTCTTCACCGTGCAGGGGTACGCCGGGACCAGCCTCGACGCCATCGTGGCCGGCGCTCGCGTGACCAAGGGCGCCCTCTACCACCACTTCAGCGGCAAGCAGGCGCTCTTCGAGGCGGTCTTCGAGAAGGTCGAGGCCGACGCGAGCGAGTCGATCGGCAAGGCGATCCGGACCACGAAGGACCCTTGGGAGAAGGCCACACTCGGCCTTCGCGAGTTCCTCGAGATCGTGCAGCAGCCGGCCTACAGCCGGGTCGTGATCCAGGAGGGCCCGGTCGTGCTCGGCTACGAGCGCTACCGCGAGCAGGAGGAGCGCTCGACCTTCGGCATCGTCCAGGAGATCGTCTCCTCGGTGCTGAAGTCATACGACCTCGAGCCCAGCATGGTCGAGACGTTCAGTCGGGTCTTCTTCGGCGCGATGTCGGCGGCTGGGGCGGCGGTCTCGTCCGCCCAGGACACCCGGCGCGCCAGCGACGAGGTCGAGGCCGCGATCGCGTTCATCCTCGCGGGGCTTCGCCAGCAGGCCGAGTCGGGTGGCCAGCTCCCACGTCCCGAGGATCTCGCGCAGGAGGGGTCGAACACAGCAGAGGAGGACGCCGGCTGAGCCGGCGCCCTCCTCTTGGCGCTTTCATCGGCCGGGTTGATCCCGGCCGGCGATCTCACTTCTTGAACGTCACGTTCCCGCCGTTGGTCGGCACGAGCTCCATCCACACCTTGCCCGGAGGCAGCTTCAGCTCCCCGGCCTTGGTGCTCAGGGTGACGGGCGCCTCGAGTCCCTTCTTCGTCCACGTGGCACGCACCAGCGAGCCGTTGTGGAAGACCATCGCCTGGCCATTGCCGGTGAACTTGGTCTCGGGCACAGGGTTCCCGGCCGGGTCCTTGTATCCCGCGTCGCCGACCTTGACACGCAGGACGAGCACCGTCTTCGGGCGGAACTCGTCACCGGCCGCAGCCTCGGAGTTGAGGTTGACGTACTCCCCCTTGCGGAACTGCCAGTTCGTGGTGTGGCCACCGGAGAACGTCGCCGCGATCCGTCGTGCCTTCTGGCCGCCGGGGAAGTCACCCTCCTCACCCCAGGAGAAGTAGCTCTCCGGCGGCGCCGGGGACTTCAGCGTGCGCGCGAGCGCGGGCAGATCCATGAAGAGGTTGTACGGCGCGGTCCGGCCAGCGTCGCGCTGGTAGCCCTGGCCGCCCTCGGAGATCACCTTGATCCCCGCCGCCTTGACCCTGCGGACGGTCGACGGCGCTCCGCCGCTGGCCACGAGGACCGCGTCGGCGGGCTTGATGATCCCGATGTCGGTGGCGCGCATCGATCGCACGGGACCGACACGGTCAGGCACCTGTGAGTAGTAGAAGACCGCGAGGCGGGTCGAACCGCCCTCGACGAGCTCCTCGGCGACGAGGTCGGCCTTGCCGAGCCCGATCTGGGGGTTGCTGGCACCCGTGTTGTCGATCTTGACCACCGTGGCGGGGTACTGGGGCGCTTCACCCTCGGCCGGAAGACCGGTCAGCGGCCACTGGCCCGAGAGGGTGGAGCCCGCCGCGGTGCTCTGTGCGTCGGGCGCGTCCTCGGCCTCAGGGGCAGGGTCGTCGCCCCCGCACGCTGCGAGGACCACAGATCCGGTCAGGACCAGCGATGCCAGGGAAAGGGAGCGTCGGCGTCCGATGAGGCCGATTCGAGTCTTTTGGCGCAAGGGCATTCCAACCATGACGTAAGTGTGACGCAGAGCCGCTCACCAGGTATGGAGCGGCCCCCCGTCGACCGATTATGGACGTGTCAGCGAAGGGTGCCGGGATACCAGCTGTTCGTCCACGGCGTGGCGCGGTGGACCCTCTTGCCGGTCGAGGGCGCGTGCACCATCCAGCGCTTGCCGTTCTTCCAGCCGGTAAACACCGCGACGTGGTAGATGTCGCCACCGTCGTGGAAGAACATCAGGTCGCCGGGACGCATGTTCCTGCGCTTGATCCGGTCTGCGAACCGGGCCTGCTGGTCCGACGTACGCGGAACGTTGGTCATGCCCGCCTTGCGGTAGGCGAAGTAGATCAGACCCGAGCAGTCGAAACGGTTCGGCCCGGCGGAGCCGTAGTTGTACGGGTCGCCCTTCTGGTTGCGGACGATCTCGACCGCCTTGGCGATCCGCTTGCCACGGGTCGCCGCCTCGGCGGACGGGGTGAAGGAGACCATGGAGGCCACGAGAACTCCGGCGAGCATCAGAGTGAGCGCAGCAAAACTACGCATGCGAGCGATCGCAGACATGAAGAGTTTCCTTTCCACGCCTGTGAGGTGAGCTGTCGGGTTAGAGCTGAAAGGTGCTCTGCCACCGCATACGGCGGCTTCACCCCGAGCGTCGCGAAATTCGGACGCGTGACGATGTGGGTCCCCCACTCCTGCCCTACGGAATCGGTTGCGGGACAAGGGCCGGACTCGGGCGGGCAGGACTCGGCGTTCCCCGGTCTGGCTATGCAGTTGTGCTGCCCGGCGATCCGGCCAACGCAACCTCCCCGTTGCGATGACCCGCTCGAGCAAACCCGAACAGGATAGACAGGCTTAACTCGGTATTTCCAAACCGAAGAAACCAAAAACGTCTCGCGGATCACATCCGCGAGACGTTTTCACGCTCAAGAAGCTGGGAATTTGCGGCCCGGATCACATTTCATAAAAGGGACATATCAGGCGAAACGCTTGTGAAGACCTGATCGGACCGGCCTAGATGGGGACCTAGATCTTGGCACCGCCGTCCACGTAGACGGTCTGTCCGGTGATGTAGGAGGCCTCGTCGCTGCACAGGAAGGCAGCCGTCGCGGCAATGTCCTCCGGGTAGCCGACGCGGCGCACCGGGTTGCGCTCCGCGGCAGCCTTTCGGTACTCCTCCGGCTCCGCACCGACGCGCCGAGCAGTCGCGTCGGTCATGTCGGTCACGATGAAGCCGGGCGCGATCGCGTTGACGTTGATGCCGAACGGGCCGAGCTCGAGGGCGAGCGTCCGAGTGAAGCCCTGGAGGCCCATCTTGGCGGCCGAGTAGTTGGCCTGGCCGCGGTTGCCGAGCGCCGAGACGCTCGAGAGGTTGAGGATCTTGCCGTACTTGTGCTGGACCATGACCTTCTGGACCTCGCGGCTCATCAGGAACGAGCCACGCAGGTGGACGTTCATGACCGTGTCCCAGTCGTCCTCGGTCATCTTGAACAGCAGGTTGTCGCGAGTGACCCCCGCGTTGTTGACCAGCACGTCGATCTTGCCGAGCTCGTCGACGACTGCGGCTACCGCGGCCTCGACCGAAGCCGAGTCGGCCACGTCGCAGGCCAGCCCGACCGACTTCTGCGCCCCGAGACCCTTGGCGGTCGCGGCGGCGGCCTCCTGGTCGAGGTCGAGCACTGCGACGGCCGCGCCCTCCTCGGCGAAGCGCTTGGCGGTGGCGGCGCCGATGCCGCGAGCGGATCCGGTGACTACTGCGACACGACCGGCGTAACGACTCATGCGAGCTCCTCCTGTGCGCCATGCGCGGCGCGGACTGTGAGACCTGGAAGTGCGCTCACTGTAGCCATGTCGGTGCGAGCCCCTGCCGACCGCACCGGTCAGCTCAGACAGGGTCGCCGCCGACGGGGTCGGACTCCGCCGGCGCTGCGGTGAGTGCAGCGGCCAGACGGTCGGCGTACTCCCCCATCTCCTGCTCGGAGGCGTACTTGTGCCGGGGCCAGAAGAACCCGCGCAGTCCGTCGCCCTTCGTGCGTGGCACCACGTGCAGGTGCAGGTGCGGCACGCTCTGGCTGACGGTGTTGTTGATCGCCACGAACGACCCCTGGGCGCCGAGGGCGGAGACCATCGCCGCCGCAAGTCGCTGCCCGGCGGCGAGGAACGGGTCGCGCAGGTCGGCCGGCAGGTCGGGCAGGGTCGCGATGTGCCGGCGAGGCACGAGCAGGACGTGCCCCTTGATGACCGGCCGGTGGTCGAGGAAGGCCACGTGCTCGGCCGTCTCGAGGACGATCCGGGCGGGCACCTCGCCGTCGACGATCCGGCAGAAGAGGCAGTTGTCCACGCTGCCGACCCTAGTGTCACGAGCGTGACGACGGTCACTCCATGGTTGGATTTGCGTCCTGCGGGAATACCCAGGAGGGTATGCGTCATTGACTGTTACCGTAAGCGCACGGATACCCCCCTAGGTATCAGTCGAAGTTTCCTCAGGAGGCAGTTCGCATGATCACCGTGATCCCGATCGACACCCCCGGGCTGGGCGACCGGACCTACGTCGCCCACGACGACAAGGTCGCCCTGGTCGTGGACCCGCAGCGTGACTACGACCGGGTCCTGGCGGTCACGGAGGCCGCCGGCGTGCGCATCACGCACGTCTTCGAGACCCACATCCACAACGACTACGTCACCGGCGGCCTCGCGCTCGCCCAGGAGGTCGGCGCGGCCTACCACGTCAACGCCGACGACCCCGTCTCGTTCGAGCGCGTCGGTGTCCGCGACGGCGACCTGGTCGAGGTCGGCGACCGGATGCGTGTCCGGGTCGTCCACACCCCGGGCCACACCCACACTCACCTGTCCTACGCCCTCTCCGCCGACGACGAGCCGGTCGCGGTCTTCACCGGCGGCTCGCTCCTCTACGGCTCCACCGGCCGCCCGGACCTGCTCGGTCCCGACCACACCCAGACCCTCGTCCGCGCCCAGTGGCGCTCGGCCAACCGTCTGGCCGAGGAGCTCCCCGACGAGACAGAGGTCTACCCGACCCACGGCTTCGGCAGCTTCTGCTCGGCCACCCAGAGCGAGGCGCTCTCCAGCACCATCGGCCGGGAGAAGCTGGCCAACCCTGCGCTGACCCAGGACGAGGAGGAGTACGTCGAGAAGCTCCTCGCCGGCCTCGACGAATGGCCCGCGTACTACGCGCGCATGGGCCCCGCGAACTCCGCCGGCCCCCAAGCGCCGGACCTGTCCGAGCCGACTCCGGCCGACGCGACCGAGCTGCGCCGCCGCATCGAGGCGGGCGAGTGGGTGGTCGACCTGCGCACGCGGGAGGCGTACGCGGCCGGTCACCTCATGGGCAGCGTGAACTTCGGGCTCGACGGCCAGTTCATCACCTACCTCGGCTGGATCATGCCGTACGACGCCACGGTGACCCTTCTCGGCGAGACGCCCGAGCAGGTCGCCGAGGCCCAGCGCGAGATGGTCCGCATCGGCCTCGGCCCGGCCGCGATGGCCACTGGCAAACCCGAGGAGTGGGCCGGCGACGAGAAGCTCGGGAGCTTCCCCGTCGCCACGTTCAAGGACCTCAGGGCAGCGCTCGACGCCCGCGACGACCTCGTCGTCCTCGACGTCCGTCGCGCCCAGGAGTTCGACGAGCGGCACATCGACGGCGCCGTCAACGTGCCGATCCACAACGTGCTCGCCCACGTCGACGACATCCCGCGCAAGAAGCTGTGGATCCACTGCGCAGGCGGGTACCGCGCGAGCGTGGTGGCCTCGATCCTCGACGCACGCGGCTACGACGTGGTGGCCGTCGACGACTCGTTCGAGGAGAGTGCCGCGCCCGCCGGCCTACCGATCGTGGCCTGACCCAGATGTAGAGAAGTGCCCTCCGGCGCACCTGTCGGAGGGCACCCGACTGACGACGACACATCGACCAAGGAGAGACACCCGTCCATGACCAGCACGCCCACTGAGTCCCCCCGGCTCGACCCGCTCACCCTGCAGGAGCGCTTGAACGCCGAGGGCGCACCCCGCGTCCTCGACGTGCGGACCCCGGCGGAGTTCGAGACGTCGCACATTCCAGGCTCTTACAACGTGCCGCTCGACAGCCTGCGCGAGCACCGCGACGAGCTTCGCCGCCACCTCGACGAGGACGTCGTCCTGGTCTGCCGCTCCGGTGCCCGTGCCGCGCAGGCCGAGAAGGCCCTGGCCGAGGTCGGTCTTCCCGGCCTGCGTGTCCTCGAAGGCGGCATGGTTGCCTGGGAGAGCGCCGGCGCCCCTGTGAACCGAGGCAAGCAGACCTGGGAGCTCGAGAGGCAGGTGCGGCTCGTCGCGGGCGGCCTGGTGCTCTCGAGCATCCTCGGCAGCACGATCGTTCCCGAGCTGAAGTGGGTGGCGGGCTTCGTCGGTGGCGGCCTCACCTTCGCCGCGTTGTCCAACACCTGCGCCATGGGCCTGCTCCTGGCAAAGATGCCCTGGAACAAGAAGGGCGCGTCCTGCGACATGGACCGGGTCGTCAAGGCCCTGGCAGAGGCAGCCTGATGGATCTCTCCGTCACGTCCGCGATCGTCCTCGCGCTGTCGCTGCTCGTCGGGGTCTCCCTCGGCGTGCTCGGCGGCGGAGGGTCGATCCTGACGGTTCCGATCCTGGTGTACGTCGCCGGGATGGAGCCCAAGGAGGCCATCGCGGCCTCGCTGTTCGTGGTCGGCGTGACCTCTGCGGCGGGTGCGATCAGCCACGCACGTGGAGGCCGAGTGCGCTGGCGGACCGGTCTCCTCTTCGGCACGGCCGGCCTGATCGGGGCCTTCCTCGGCGGCCTCCTCGGCGGTCACCTGCCGGGTGAGCTGCTGCTCGTGGCGTTCGCAGTCATGATGGTCGCGACCTCGATAGCGATGATCCGCGGCCGCAAGGTCGACGAGTCCAAGGCTCATCGGGAGCTGCCTGTCTTCCGGGTGCTGCTGGACGGCCTCGTCGTGGGCCTGGTGACAGGTCTCGTCGGCGCAGGCGGTGGCTTCCTCGTGGTGCCCGCACTCGCCCTGCTGGGCGGGCTGCCCATGTCGGTGGCCGTGGGTACGTCGCTGCTGGTGATCGCGATGAAGTCCCTCGGCGGGCTCGCCGGGTACCTCAGCTCGGTCCACCTCGACTGGAGACTGGTGATCGCCGTGACCGTCGCGGCCGTCGTCGGCAGCGTGGTGGGCGGTCGTGTCGCGGGGCGCATCCCGGAGGCAGCGCTGCGCAAGGGCTTCGGCTGGTTCGTCCTCGTCATGGGCGGGTTCGTGCTCGCGCAGCAGGCCCCCGAGGGCCTCGCGGTGCCCATCGTCGCCTCGGTCGCCGGGCTGGGTGCCGCCGCCGGCGTCTGCTGGAAGTTCGTCGAGTCCTGCCCCCTGCGGCGGCTCCAGGCCGGCTACTGACCGACCCTGGGCGCACAGCCCGAACCGCCCGGACCAGCACCAGCGGTCCGGGCGGTTCCGTGCTCGGGCGTGCGGTCAGCCTGCGCGGTTGCGGCCGCTGGACAATCCCCTGTGTCCGCCCTGGCTCGGGATCTCGGGCGCTGGTCCCCCCATCCGGGCAGCGGTGTGCGAGTCCGGGTTGGGCAGGTCGTATCGGCCCCGGAACACCAACCCGAGAACGTCGGCCTCGTCGACGGCTTCTTGGAGCCAGAGCTCGAAGCAGGAGTCGACGACGGCCAGCACGCGCGGATCGCGGATCTTCACGCCGAGCGCCGCCTGCCACCCCGCTGTGAACGCCTCTCTCAGGAGCTTCCGCTCGTGCTCGAGCTGGGCATCCCTCATGGCGATCTCCCTTCTCCATTATCAGGACAGCACTCCGTCCACGGCCCGCGACATCCGCACATCGAGTGATAAGCCCGCGCAAGCGGACTAGTCCACGCGGTAGCCGGGCGCGGAATCGAGGGCTGCCCGGATGGTGCGACACGGCACCGAAGCTCGTGCCTCGTGCCCGTCGGGGCCGCCTGAGCCACTCCCCCGGGCACGTGGCCGGTGCTAGATTCGAGGCTCGGCGTCCTGGGGGTGGAGATGCGCGTCCACATCCGTCTGCTCGGGGGTTTCGCCGTGACCCTGGACGGCCGCCGTATCCCGGATCAGGCCTGGCGCCGTCGAGCCGCGGCCAACCTCGTGAAGCTGCTCGCGCTCCAGCCGGATCGCCGCCTCCGTCGGGAACAGGTCATCGATGCGCTCTGGCCGGATCTGATGCTCGAGGAGGCAGCGCCGCGGCTGCATGTCGCCGCCCACCATGCCCGCACTGCGCTCGGTTCCCGGGACGGGGTGGTCCTGGCCGGAGGTTCGGTCTCGCTCTTCCCGACCGACGACGTCACCGTCGACGTGACGCAGTTCGACCGTGCAGCCGATGAGGCGCGCTCCGACGGCGGACCGGAGAAAGCAGGCGAGGCGGTCGCGATCTTCACCGGCCCCCTGCTGCCCGACGACCTGTACGAGCCGTGGACCGAGGAGCCCCGGTCCCGGCTCCAGGTGCGCTACCTCGACCTGCTGCGAACGGCCGGCAGGTACGACGAGCTCGTCGCTGCCGACCCCCTGGACGAGGAGGCGCAGCTGTCACTGGTGCGCGACCAGCTTCGACAGGGTCGACGGCACGTGGCGTTGCGTTCGCTGGACCGGATGGACGAGCTGTTCCGCCGGGAGCTGGGAGTCGAGCCGAGCCCCAGTGCCGTGGCGCTTCGCAGGAAGGCCGAGTCGCTCGCGGTCGAGCCGGCCGAGCTGGTGCCCCCCGTCGAGCCGGTTGAGCCCTCCGCGCGGGTGGGACCCGCGGAACCGGTCGAGCCGCCGATCCCGGAGCAGCGGGCCGCGCCCTCCACTCGCCCGCGTCCTCGCTCGCGACTTCCCGCGCCGCGCGGCCGCCTGATCGGTCGGGACACCGACCTCGCGCAGATTGCCGTACTGCTGGATCGACATCGCGTGGTCACGATCACCGGCCCGGGTGGGGCGGGAAAGTCGACACTTGCCCTCGAGGTCGCGCGTCGACTCCAGGCCGAGCCCGACAATGCCTCCGAGACCGAGGTGATCCTGGCCGAGCTGGCTCCCGTACGCGACGAGAGGGGCGTGACCCGTGTCGTCGCCGAGGCCGCAGGGGTGCAGGGCGAGGGCGCCGTACAAGCGGCCACGCTGGCCACCAACCTGGCTTCGCGCCCCGTACTGCTGGTCCTCGACAACTGCGAGCACCTCCTCGACGCGAGTGCCGCGCTCGTCGACGCTGTGCTCGACGCAGGGTCGGAGGCACGGGTTCTCGTGACCAGCCGAGAGCCCCTCCAGGTCGACGGTGAGGCAACACACCGGCTCGGATCGCTCGGAGCGAACTCCTCCGCCCTCTTCGTCGAGCGGGCAGTCGCCGCGGCCGGACCAGATGTCGCGACCGCCGACGACCCCAGGGTGGTCGACCTGTGCGAGCGCCTCGACGGGCTGCCCCTCGCGATAGAGCTGGCCGCCGCCCAGCTTCGACACCTGAGCCTGGAAGACCTGGTCGACCGTCTCGACGACCGCCTCAACCTGCTTGTCGGCGGAAGACCCAAGGCAGGGCAGCGACACTCGGCACTGACAGCCACCATCGAGTGGAGCTACCGGCTGCTCTCCGACGAGGCCCGCGCGCTCTTCGACCGCCTCGGCGTCTTCCCTTCCTCCTTCGACCTCGCGGCACTGCAGGCGGTGGCACCCGACGCCGCCCGGGCGACCAACCTGGTCGGCGACCTCGTTGCCAAGAGCCTCGTCGTCCACGACGCCGGCCAGCGGCGCTATCGACTCTTGGAGACGATCAGGCTCTTCGCTGCGACCCGGCTCGAGGAGTCCGGGCTTCGCCCGGAGGTCACCGAGCTGCTCCGCAGGCACGTTGCGGGGCGAGCCGCCGCGACGCCCCGGGTGCGTACCTGGCTGTCGGCCTCGATCGCCGCTCGCAGCCGCGACGATCTGGACAACGTGCGACTGGCCTTCGAGGCGAGCCTGGACTGCGACGACCTCACCGCGGCGGTCGACATCGCTCTCACAGTCAGCTCGTTGTGGCGCAACGCCGTGTCGTACGCCGAGGGACGTCGGTGGACGATGGCGCTCAAGGGCCGGGATCTCATGCCGCGTGATCGTGTGTGGACACTGATCCTCGCCGCCGACGTCGGACTCGGATCGGGCGACCCGCGCATGATGCGGGAGGCCACGAGGGAGGCAGCGGCCCTCAGCGTCGACCTGGACGAGCCGGGTGCGGAAGTGATCGCGGCGATCTACGACGCGCTGGTCCACCTCATCGCTCCTTCCGAGGCGCTGCAGCTTCTGATGACCTCGCGCGACCGGGCAAAGGCGGCGGAGGAGTGGGGGCTCGAGCGGCTGGCCCGGGCGTTCCGCGTCGTCGCGCTGCGCATGCTCGGCCGCACCGACGGCAGCGAGGAAGAGATCCGGGAGCTCATCGAAGCAGCGCCGGACGGCGGCTACGACCGCTACATCAGCCTCTGGGCAGCCAGCCTCGTCGCACTCGTGGAGCGCGACGAGCAGCGCCTGCGCCAGCTCATGGACACCCAGCTGGCCGACCTGATGGCCAGCGAGCTGCGCGAGAACTGGCTGACCATGTACTGGGGCGCACTCACGCTCATGGTCGAGGGGAAGGAGTACCTCCCTCATCTGCGGCGTGCGCGTCGCCGTGCCGAGGCAGAGGGGCGAAGCGCCGAGGCCGACTGCGTTCTGGCGCTCGGGTACGCCGCCGCCTGCCACGATGACTGGGAGCAGGCAGCCGAGCTGCTCGCGGCCGCAGGTGGGTCGCTGCTGCGCGACACCGCAAGCTTCGTCCACCACGCCCTGCTACGTGACCAGCTGGTGCGCCCCCGGCTCGATCCCGACGTGTTCGCCGCAGCAACTTCGCGCGGAGAGGCACTCTCCCTCGACAAGATCCTGGCCGAGCACGGTCTTTGAGCTCGGATCAGGCGGTAGCCCGGTACAACGCTCAGGCTGTGCCTGTCCGGCGCCGCCCCGGTGGCGATCCTTCGTGAAATCCGCGCAGCAGCGCGATGAGGATCGCCAGCGACATAGCCACCGCCAGCCCCAGCCCGACCTGGATCCCCTGCACGAAGTCGTCGTCGGCGACGCTCCGGATCGCCGCCTCCTGCGATGGGTCCGAGCGACGGATCGGCTTCCCCGGGCCGATCGCGGACACGTAGGCCTCCGGGTTGGCGTCGTCGATGATCCGCTCCGTGACGGCTGACCGCTCCTCAGACTGCGGCAAGGCAGACTCGAGGTCGCTCTCCAGGGTGGCGCCTAGCCAGACCGCGAGCACCGCGCCCAGGACGGCGTACCCAGCGGCCGAGCCGAGGGCCCGCTGAGTGCTCAGGATGCCCGATGCCATGCCCGAGCGCTCCTGCGGCACCGACGACATCGCCACGCCCGTCGCGGGCGTCATGATCAGACAGACCCCGGTGCCGGCCACCCCGATGCCGACCGCCACCACAGCCACGTGCCAGGACATCCCCACGAGGATCGACGCCAGACCGACGATCAGCAGCACCTGTCCGAGGAGGACCGGCTTCCGGCTTCCGATCTGCGCGGCGATCCGGCCGACGCGCGGGGAGAGGAAGACCTGGACCACCGAGAACGGCAGCACGAGCAACCCGGCGACCAGAGGGGTGTAGTCACGAACGTTCTGGTAGTACTGCGTGACGACGAGCAGCATCCCGTAGACGCAGAACAAGCAGGAGAAGACGGTGAGGATCGCAAGCCGGTAGGTGCGTTCCGCGAACAGGCGCACGTCCATCAGGGGCGCGGGCGTGTGTAGCTCCCGAACGACGAACGCCGCGACCCCCAGGACGGTCACGGTGAACAGCCCGAGAATCCATGGCGAGAGCCAGCCCAGGTCCTGGCCGTCGATGATGGCGTAGGTGACAGCACCCACGGCCAACGCGAACAGCACCTGCCCCGGCATGTCCAGGCTCAGATGGGTCTCGTCACGGGACTCCTCGACGTACCTCAGGGTCAGCAGCATCGCGATCACCACCACCGGCACGTTCACGAGGAAGACCGCACGCCAGCTGACGAACTCCGTCAACGCGCCGCCGATGGTGGGACCGAGCGCCAGGCCGACGATGCCCACCGCCGTCCAGACACCGATGGCGTGCACCCGTGACCGGGAGTTGGGAAAGGCCGCCGACACCAGCGCCAGCGAGGCGACGTTGAGGGCGGCGGCAGCCATGCCCTGGACGCCGCGGGCGAAGATCATGACCCCCAGCCCGGAGGCCAGTCCGGAGGCCACCGAGCAGATGCCGAAGACCACAACGCCGGACACGTAGACGCGCCGGCGGCCGTACCGGTCCGACAGCGTGGCACTCGCCATCATCAGCACCGCCATGCCGAGGCTGTAGCCGGCCACGACCCACTGCAGGCCTGCCTCACCCACACCGAAGTGAGCCTGGATGTCGGGCAGTGCCACATTCACGATGAGGGCGTCCAGGAAGATCATGAAGACGCCCAGCCCCGTCGCCAGGACCGTCACCTTCTGGGTGGTGGTCCACGGGGTCTGCCGCTCAGGGCTCACCGCCGTGTCCCTGGGATCGGCCATGCCACGACCATGCCACCGGCCCTCGGGGCCGGGAAGCCTCGGACGCCGCCTCGCCCCGGACTCCCCCGAAATGTCCACCGTTCCGCTTGTTCTGCGAAGACCCCTTTGTGGGCTCTTCGCGGATTGATGACGGTGCAGGTCAGCCGGGTGATTCTGCTGAGGCGGTACCGCCCGTGCACCCTTCGCCCTTTGCATCAGCACCCGCTCCGAGACGACGCAGGCCGCGTTCGCGGGCGGCAAAGCGCCGAAACTCGCCGGTCACCGAACTCCGAAGGGACCGATGTGTCGGTCTGAGCACGTGGCACAGTGCGTCGAGTGCACTCAGATTCCTCCCATGTCCTCGGCATCGACGTCTCAGCGCGCACCGTCGAGCGCTGGCGCTCATGGTTCGCACCGGAGGTGCAGCCGTTCCACGTTGACACGGATCTCCGCCGGGTCGTGGGAGCCGGCGTTCCGGGGCACCTGCCACTCGAGCTGCAGGACTCCTTCCTCCTGTACGGCGAAGAGATCCGGGAGCGTGTGGTCGGGCTGGACCGACCGGCGTTCGACGCGCTACCTCCAGGCGTGCGCGCCTCCTTGGTGCGTCACCAGGTCGCGAGCGGCCGTCGGCTCGTGCCCTCGCTGCGTAGCGTGCCGTCGGCTTGGCGTCCGGCGCTGCGGCAGTCCGGTGACGGGCACCGGTTCGTGTGGTGGCCAGACACCCTGCGGGAGTGCGGCGACGGCCCGCTGCTCCGGTTTGTCGCAGATGACCTGCTTGCCAGTCGGCACGTACAGGTCTCACCGTCGACGTGGGAACGGGCCAGGGCGATACTGCCCGGGGCGCAGGGACTAGCCGGCACGTACGCCGACTGCAGTGGGCCGAACTGTTTCGGAACGGTGATGGGCGCGGCGGGCGTCGATGACGCAGCCGAGACCTGGATGCAGCGGGAGCCCTTCGAGGAGTGGCTGCACGACGCCACTCGGCCGGGAGGAGACGATGCCCGACCGGGCACGGTTCTGGTGTGGCGGGACCGCGATGGCCTGGCGCTGCACGCAGCTGTGACTCTCGGGGACGGGTGGGCTCTCCACAAGCCGTCCCAGGGGTGGATGACTCCCCGCAAGGTGCTCTCGGTCCCAGACGCCAAGCGCCGGGCGCGCCAGGTCGGAGCCAGGCTGAGCCGGCGGCTCATCTCACCCGCGTGGAACGATTGAGCGGCTGCGTCTCCCTGTTTCATGGCGCAGCAGAGCCGCACCGACTGCGTCGGTGCGGCTCTGGTTCAAGAGGGCTCGTGCCCGGCGGTAGCGGCCGCCGAGCCCGGTGATTCTGCGAAGGATCCTAGCCATTTTTGCGAAGACCCCCCTTTGTTTGTGGAGCTGGCGGGAATCGAACCCGCGTCCTTCGGCGCTGCTCCAGGGCTTCTCCGGGTGCAGTCTGCGATGTCGTCTTCTCAGTCCCGGCACTCGCACAGACACGTTGCCGACAGACTCAGCCACAGAATTGTCCCGGTGACCCCCTGTGGCCAGGGATCACCAGCAAGCCTCCTA
>DATICF010000064.1:0-22284 GCA_035456965.1 Nocardioidaceae bacterium | reverse complement strand
TCACCAGCCCCACATAGGCCGCCTGCAACAGGTCCTCGCGCGAGATCCCCCGATCCCGATACCGGGCCGCGATCGCCCGCGCCACCCCCATGTTCAAAACGACGATCTCATCCCGCAGCCGCTTCTTCTCCACCTCATCGGTGGTCTCCGCGATCTGGCCCAGAAGACGGGCCGTGACCTGGCTGCGATCGGCCTCGGTGACCTGGTCAGCCGGGGCCGGCGATCCTTCCAGTACGTGCTGTTCAAGCTCAGGCGAAGCGGTCATTGCTTACTACCTACTTCTGGATTGATCTGTTCGTGGCGTTTGCTTGACCACGGTTTTCACTCAAGCACGCCCACCACCGCTCATCAAGACCGGTACGGCCGCACACGGGGCATCCTGTCCCGGTTTGTACTGGTCCAAACATTTCACTGGTCCATAGTTCTTTCGCACTACAAAATCTCGGCCACGGGGATGTCCGGGTCAGGGGCTGATGGCTATGACGGCGGCCGCCGTGGCCCCCACGCGGGCCGTCCGATCGACACCGGGCAGCGGCAGTGGGAGGTCGAGCGGAGCAGCGACGCGTACGACGACGCGCTCCGCGTCCGTGGTGACCGAGTGGCTCAGTCCGGGGTAGCGCCGACCCGCGCCCACCGAGGAGAGGTAGGTCTGCACCAGTGCCCGCGCCGCTCGCGGATCAACGGAGGCGCGGTCGTCGAGGCCGCCTGCGTAGACCTGCTCGCCTTGAAGGCCGTCGGCTGCTGACAGGGCTGCCCCGTCGGCCAGGGAGTTCAATGCCTGGCGCCGCAGGAACGCTGCTGAGGCGTCGACAACGACCACGACCGCCATGGCAATGACGAGTGCGAAGCCGATGATCAGCACCGCCGTCTGACCGCGCTCCTCCCCGAGCCGCGAACCCCGCCGTCCGGTCAGCGCGATCCGACACTCGTTCATCGGCCGACCAGACCGGGTGGGTCGGCCTCCGTCTACCACGAGCCGCACAGGTCGCTTGGTCACGGAAGATCCTCCCGGAAGGTGCCGTAGGGGACGGCGTGCTCGGCCTCGACGCGGATGCTGGGCCGCTGGCCCCCGAGCGCGGCCGGGAGAATCGGAAGGGCGACGTCGTAGCCGACTGACACCGTGACCACCGATCCTGGGGCAAGGCAGTTCGCGGGGTCGGGGACGCACGCCACATGGAGCGAACGCCCTGTGGCTTCGAGGTCCTGGTCTCGCAACGCCAACGACGACGCCGCACCCGCATGCTCCATCGCCGCGGCCTCGCTCGGCGCCTGGGTGTAGGCCCTTCCTGCTGCTCGCGCGGCCGTGCTCACGCCGAACGCCGCCCGCTGCACCTCGAAGATCGTGAGGACGATGTAGAGCAACGGCACCATGAGCAGGAGCGCCAGCCAGGTGAACTCCACCAGCGCGCTCCCCCGCTCGTCGCACCTCCTCATGGGAGGCTCTCTTCGATCGCATGCCCTGAGACCGCGAGCTGCACCCCCGGCCCCCACAGTCCGAGGGGCGGCACCTCGGCGACCACGTCGACGCGCACGACCGCGACGCCGTCGAGCACCCCCTGGGACGTCGTGACATCCTGCGCGAAA
Organism: Nocardioidaceae bacterium; assembly: GCA_035456965.1. GTDB lineage: Bacteria > Actinomycetota > Actinomycetes > Propionibacteriales > Nocardioidaceae > Nocardioides_C. Next base: position 20,700 of record DATICF010000064.1, on the reverse strand, counting down.
CGGGCCGCCAGCGCTCCGCTGATCTGCGTGCGGGTCCGCTCCGCCCCGGCCTCGAGGGGCCGGTCAACCGTCGCGGCGTACCTCGCTCCCTCTGATGCCGCCGAGGTCAACGTGTTGCGCACGTGCAGCACAAGGGCGACCTGCAGGATGCCGAGGAACAGCGGCACGAGGACGACGAGCACCAGCACGAAGTCGACCACCGCCGATCCCGCCTCGGGGCGCGTACGTCTGCCCCGCACGGTCAGCCCGACACCGACCGCAGGGCATCCGAGAGCATCTGGCTGAGCGCATCGCCCGCGACCGCCCAGAGAGCGGTCACCAGTCCGGCCGTCATCACGGTGATGAGCACCCATCCCGGGACGTCACCGCGCTCGTCGCGGCGGGTGGCGGTCTGCGCCAAGGCGCTCACCCACCAGATCTTGAACAGCTCGAGCATCCTGTCTTCCCTGCTTCCCTTTTCTCGAACGGCTCACGGCGTGACGAGCCGCAGACCGACGACACCTGGCCAGAATGCGAACAGCACGGTCACCGGCAGGACCAGGAAGACCACCGGCACCATCATCAGAACTTCTCGCCGAGCCCCCGACTCGATCAGCGCGCGCCGGCCGGCCTCGCGAACATCCGCCGCCTGCGCGTGCATGACCTCTGTCAACGGCGTTCCCCGCTCCAGGGCTACGGCCATGGCCTCTGCGAAGCGAGCCACGACCGGCAGTCCGGTCCGGGCGGCGAGGGCGTCAAGGGATGTTGTGACCTGGGTGCCGGTGCGGACCTCCGCGAGCACACCGGCCAGCTCCCTTGACAGCTCGCCGTGCGCTCGCGTCACCACCCGGTCCATGGCCGACACGGGCCCCTCGCCCGCCGCGACGGCGAGGGCGAGAAGCTCCGCGACCGTCGGGAACTCGGCCAGCATCCGCTGCTCCCGCGCCTTGACCTGGGCGGTGAGCCGGTTCTCGCGCCACAGCGCGCCGAACACGAAGGCGATTCCGCACAGGACCAGCAGGGGGACGGCGCGCCCAGGCGTGCGCAGGGCCACGAGTACCGACCCGGCCGCGGTGACTCCGAAGCACACCAACCCCCACACGACCTGCTCGACCCGGAAGTCATGGACGCTCAGCGGGAGGTTCGCTCGCTCCAATCGACGTCGAATCGACGACGTACCTCCGAGCACGCGGTCGAGCCGGCGGGCGAGGGAGGAAATCGCCGGGCCGAAGACCTCGGTGAAGGCGGAGCGTGGCCGGTCGCTGTGGGGTTCAGGGCGTCGGCGGGAACCCATGGGGAGGTCACGGATGTAGGGCAGGACCCGCAGCTCGAGCCGCGGACGTCGTGCGGCACGTGCACGCTCGAGCACCAGAAGCAGGCTCACCCCGATCAACGCGCCCAGCACGGCACCCCAGGCGGTCATGCTCACGACAGGATCCGCCTCTCCTGCGGCAGCCTGCCGATTCGCACCATGAGGCGGTAGGCGACCAGGCAGCACACCCCACCCGCTACGAGGACGACCACGCCGGCTGACGAGGCATAGCGGGTGATCACCTCGCGCTGGAAGGACAGCATGAGCAGCACCATCCAGGGAGCTGCAACGGCAAGCCTGGCGCCGTTGACTGCCCATGCCTGGCGCGACTCCAGCTCGGAGCGGGTCCGGGCGTCGTCACGAAGGTAGACCGAGAGACTTCGTAGCAGGCGCCCGAGCTCGCCGCCACCGACCTCCCGGGCGATGCGCAGTCCCTCCACAACGCGATCGCCCACCGGGTCGTGCAGCCGCTCCTTCAACCGATCCAGGGACTCACCGAAGCGACCCGTCACCTGGTAGTCCACGGCGAAGTCGGCGAACGCCGGCCGGAGCGGCTCCGGACCCCGAACCGCGAGCTGTGCAAGCGCCTCAGGGAGCGACATGCCTGCTCTCACTGCCGAGGCCAGGTTGTCGACCGCTTCGGGCCAGACTTCGGCGAGCTCGCCCTGCCGGCGGCGAGCACGACCATTGAGCACGGCGATGGGAAGATACGCCGCGAGCAGCGCGAAGGCGGCGCTGACGGACCAGGTCCTGGAGATCACCTGCAGCATGAGGCCCGCTGCGAAGCCCGCGCCGGCGCAGAGGGCGAGGACTCCGCCTGCCGAGGTGCCGGTCACGCCCGCCCTGCGCAGCAGCAGGTTGAGACCGGACGGTGCCCTGACGGCCCGGTCCCGGCGCGGCGAGACGATCGACCAGTAGACGAGCAGCAGCCCGACACCCGCACCGAGCCCGAGAACAACCCCCACGACTCACCCCGCGCCGTTCAACAGGGCGTGGATGTCGATCGAGAGCCGCTCGAAACGCTCGAGCCGTGGCGGCATCCCGGTGGCTCGGATGAGACGGTCGCCGTCGCGGCGGAAGATCGCCTCGGTCTCGATCGTGTCCGCCTCAGCCCGACCCGGAACCGCGACGATCTCGTTCACCCGGCGGACCCCGCGTGCGTCCATGCCGAGGTGGACGACCAGGTCCACCGACGAGGCGACGGTGGGTACGACGAACCTGGCGCCGATGTTCTCGCCCGCCAGCAGTGGCAGGGTGCACATCTTCACCAAGGCCTCGCGGGCACTGTTCGCGTGGAGCGACGCCATCCCGGGCAGCCCTGCGTTCAGCGCGAGGAGAAGGTCGAGACACTCCTCGGCGCGAACCTCGCCGACGATGATGCGCGAGGGACGCATGCGAAGGCTCTCCTTGACCAGGTCCCTCAGCCGGACCTCGCCGGTGCCCTCGAGTCCGCTCTGCCGGGTCTGGAGCGCGACCCAGTCGGGATGGTTGAACCGGAGCTCGAAGACCTCCTCCGCTGAGATCACCCGGTCCTCGCCAGGGATGCTGGCAGCGAGGCAGTTCAGAAACGTCGTCTTGCCGCACTGCGTTCCTCCGGCCACGACGACGTTAAGTCCAGCCCGCACGGAGGCATCGAGGAACCGCGCCGCCTGGTCGGTCATGCTGCCCAGCGCCACGAGGTCTTGCAGCTTGGAGGCACGGACGACGAACTTGCGGATGTTGATCGCGCTGAAGCCTCGTGAGATGCCCTCGAGCACCACGTGAAGGCGGTGCCCGTCGGGGAGCATGGCATCGACGAAGGGCTGCGAGAGGTCGATGCGACGTCCGGAGGACTTCAGCATTCGCTCGACGAGTTCGTCCACCTGTGCGCGCGTCAAGATCGTGCGGGTCAGCTCGTGGCGTCCGGCGCGGGCGACGAAGACCCGGCTCGGGTCGTTGACCCAGATCTCCTCGACCTCGGGGTCGTCGAGGTAGCGCTGGAGCGGCCCGAATCCGGCGACCCGGGCGACCAGCTCCTCGACCACGGCCTCCGGGTCGGCGATGGGCACGACGGCCCCGGTCAGGCTGCGCTGGTCGTGCTCGGCGACGAGACGCGCGGCGATCGCACGCACCGCATGGGTGTCGCGCTGCGGGTCGATCCCTTCGCGTCGCACAGCCTCGCGCAGCTGCCCGTCGAGGTCCTCGACGATGTCGCCGTAGGTCTCGGCAAGTGTCAGGCTCATCTCGCTCCACCACGTCGCCCGGCTCTGGTCCGGGTGGAGTCTCACCCAGGACCCCGCTGCCGGGAAAGCCCGATTTCACCGATCTGTGGACAGTTGGGACGCATGTGGCGGTGGAGGTCGAAGTGGCCTGTGATTCGCATCCCATTGCCCGAGCGGGGCATGACCTACGGCCCGAACGGGTAGACGTCAGGTTGGTCGACGGACCCTGACAGCTCCCGCCGTCTCTCGGGAACGGCGGGAATGTCCGTTTCAGCGGCCTCCATCACGAGCACCCGCTCAGGTCTGGTGCAGCAGTTCCCCAAAGACGTCGCCCATCTCCGCGACCCGGTCGAGCACCTCGTCCATGCGAAGCTGCAGCAGCGTCCCTCCCTCGGCAGCCCCCTCCTCGACCTCCTGCCACGAGCGCGGCGCGGCGACGTACGGCGCCTCGGTCCCTCGCAGGGAGTACGGGCTGATCGTGGTCTTCGAGCCGGTGTTCTGGCTCCAGTCGAGGAAGACCTTGCCGCCCCGCTTTGCCTTGGTCATCTGCCACAGAACCAGGTCCGGGTGTGACTTGGTGAGCTCCTGCGCGACCTTCTTGGCCAGGTCGCGGACCTCGTCGGAGCTCAGCTTGCCCGGCAGCGAGGCGTACAGGTGCAGGCCCTTGCTCCCGCTGGTGACCGGCGCGGTCGGGAGGTCCAGCTCTGCGAGCCGGTCGCGGACCAGCAGCGCCACCTGTGCGCACTCGTGGAGACCCGCCGGCGAGCCGGGGTCGAGGTCGATCACCAGGCGGTCGGGGTTCTTCGGCTGGTTGTTGCGGCCGACCTTCCACTGGTGCACGTGAACCTCGAGAGCGGCGAGGTTGGCCATGTAGGTCAGGCCGGCCAGGTCGTCGATGATCGGGTAGTCGATGCGGTCGCCGCCGCCACGCGAGCCGGTCGAGGGCACCGAGACCGAGCGCAGCCAGCTCGGGGCCCCCTGCGGGAGGTTCTTCTCGAAGAACTGCCCCTCGGCCGTGCCGTTGGGCCAGCGGATCCGAGTCACGGCCCGGTCGGCGAGGTGCGGCAGCATCACCGGGGCTACCTGGGCGTAGTAGTGGAGCACCTCGCCCTTGGTCGTGCCGGTGGCCGGGTAGAGCACCTTGTCGAGGTTGCTCAGCTTCAGCACGCGCCCCTCGACCTCGACGGCCACCTGCTCCTCGGTCTTGGCCACGCTCACTCCCCCAGGTCGGCCGGTGCCAGGTCGAACCGCACGCCCTGGTAGCTCGGCTGCCGCAGCCGGCCGCCGTTCGTCAGACCGAGCGCGGCGACCTCGACGACCACCTCCGGGCGCACCCAGACGGTACCCAGCGCATCGACGCGGGGAACCTCGTCGCAGAACGGCGAAGAGTCCGTCTGCAGCGGCTCGAGCACCTCGAGGAGCCGCTGCGCCGCCTTCCCGGTGATGCCGCTGCCGACCCGTCCGCGGTAGCTGAGCCCTTCAGGCCCCGGTGCCCCGACGAGCACCGCCCCGAGCCGCGACTCGCTGTCGGTCTCGTGACGCCACCCACCGACCACGTAGGACAGGGTTGCCCGGTGCGGGAACTTCAGCCAGTCCTTGCTCCGCCGCCCCTCCTGGTACGTCGACGAGCGCTTCTTGCTGACGATGCCCTCGAGGCCCTGCTGCTCCGTGGCCTCCTTCAGCATCGCCCCGTCGTCGTACACCGGGGGGACCTGCCAGTGGGCGCTGCCGATGTCCAAGGATTGCAGAGCACCCCGACGTACCTCCCACGGCTCACCCCTGAGGTCGCGCCCGTCGAGGGCGAGCACGTCGAAGACGAGCAGCGTCACCGGGTTGGACCGGGCCAGCGCCCGGGCCCGCCCCGCGCTGGAGACGTGCATGCGGTCGGCGAGCGCGGCGAACGTCGGGATCCCGTCGGCCATCGCCACGACCTCGCCGTCGAGGAGCACGTCGTGGGCCGCGAGCACGCCGACGTCGTGGAGCTCGGGGAAGCTCACGGTCACGTCGTTCTCGTTGCGGGACCAAAGCCGCAGCACGCCGTCGCGGACCTCAGCGATCACGCGCATGCCGTCCCACTTCACCTCGTGGACCCAGCCTGCCCCGACCGGGACCGAGGTGCCCTTGGTGGCCAGCATCGGACGCATGACCCCATCCTGACGCACGCACCCGCGGTCAGGTGCGACTCGGAAGAGGTCCTGTGCGCCGAGTCCGGGGAATCGAAGGGCGCGTGGGTGGGTACTCGCGTTTCACTAGCCAGCATCCGCGGAGAGGTACATGCTGGCCTACGGGGGACGCACCTGCGCCTCCGCCGTCTGGGATGAGGGGAGCCGCCTGTGCGTGCGATCTGGAAGGGCGCCGTGTCTTTCGGCCTGGTCAGTGTGCCGGTCAAGCTCTACTCCGCGACCGAGAGCCACGACATCTCGTTCCGTCAGGTGCACGCCAAGGACGGCGGCCGGATCAAGTACAAGCGGGTCTGCAGCATCGACGGCGAGGAGGTGGAGTACGCCGACATCGCCAAGGGCTACGAGACCGACGACGGCCAGATGGTGATCCTCGACGACGGCGACCTCGCCGAGCTGCCCTCGAGCAGCAGCCGGGAGATCTCGGTCGACCGGTTCGTGCCGAGCGAGCAGATCGACCCGATGATGCTGGACCGGTCCTACTACCTCGAGCCGGACAAGGCCGCCGCCAAGCCCTACGCGCTGCTGCGCGAGGCGATCCGCGAGGCCGACCGGATGGCGGTCGTCACCGTGTCGCTGCGCAACCGGATGAGCACCGCGGTGCTGCGCGTGCGCGACGACGTGCTCGTGCTGCAGACGATGTTGTGGCCCGACGAGATCCGCAAGCCCGACTTCGCGACGCTGGGAGCCACCGAGGAGGCGGCGAAGCCGCAGGAGCTGAAGATGGCCCGGATGCTCGTCGACACCCTGGCCGGCGACTACGAGCCAGAAGAGTACGAGGACGACTACGCCAACGCGGTCGAGGCGCTCGTGAAGGCCAAGCTCGAGGGCGGCGAGGTCAAGCACGTCGAGAAGGAGGAGCCCAAGAAGGGCGAGGTCGTGGACCTGCTCGCGGCCCTCCAGCGCAGCGTCGACGCAGCAAAGACCTCGAGGGGTGAGACGACGGAGGCAGAGGAGCCCGCCGAGGAGCCGGAGGCCGAGAAGAAGCCGACCAAGAAGGCTGCCTCCAAGCGCACGGCGAAGAAGGCTCCCGCGAAGAAGTCGGCCTCCAAGAAGGGCGCGGCCAAGAAGACCGCGGCCAAGCGGGCCAGCTGATCAGGGGGTTCCTCCCCCGGTGACCCGCCGGTGCCGCAGAGCGCGGTCAGCCGGTGGCGCGGTCCTGTGACTCGGCCGCGTGCCGGGCCGCCGCCGGCGAGTCGGGGAACCGTTTCGCGGCGGCATGGCTCACCGCGTCGGACAGCCGGGGCACCACCAGGTTGAGCACCTCGGCGACGGACCCCGCGAGGGTGTTCACGGTCAGCGGCCTGTCCTCGAGGGCGCGCACCACCTTTTCCGCCGCCCGCTCTGGGGTCATGGCGGGAGTGCGGCGGTAGATGTCGGTCGGCCCGATCATGTCGGTGCGTACCAGCGACATCCGGACGTTGGTGAAGGTCACCCCGTCGCCGTACGTCTCGCGTCCCGCGATCCGGCTGAACGTGTCGAGCGCGGCCTTGGAGGCGATGTAGGCGGCGAACTTGGGGGCCTTGATCTGGACGCCCCAGGTGAGGATGTTGACCACGTGTCCGTCGCCGCGCTCCACCATCTGTGGCAGCAGCCCGAGGATGAGCCGCACGGGCGCGACGTAGTTGATGGACATGGTGCGCTCGACGTCGTGGAGGCGGTCGTACGAGAGTGCGAGCGATCGGCGGATGGACCGGCCTGCGTTGTTGACCAGCATGTCCACGCCGCCGTGCTCGCGCAGGACGGTGCCGATCATCCGTTCGACGGCGGGACCGTCGGTGAGGTCGCAGGGGTAGGCGTACGCCGCACCCCCGGCCGCCTCGATCTCCTGGCGCACCCGGGTGAGCTCGTCCTTGCGGCGCGCGACCAGAAGCACCGTGGCGCCCCGCGCCGCGACCGCTCTCGCCGTGGCCTCCCCGATTCCGGACGAGGCACCGGTGATCATCACCGTCCTCCCGACCAGCGGGCTCGTCGGCGTCGCCCCGGGCAGCAGCCCGGCCACGCGACGCGCCCACGCCTTGGGGGTGGTCAGCAGCAGGCCGCTCACGCGACCACCGGCCTGGCGTCGGCCCACGGGCGGGCCTGCTCGAGCTGGGCGGAGACCGTGAGGACGGTCGGCTCGTCGCCGGGCCGCCCGACGAGCTGTACGCCGAGCGGCAGGCCGTCGCTGCCGAAGCCTGCGGGCACGGAGGCCGCGGGGTTGCCCGTGACGTTCCACAGCGCCGTGTAGGCGATCATCGGCATCGACCGGAGGGTGGCGCCGATCGTCCCGACCCCGTCCAGGACGCCGACCTCCGGGGGCCGTTGCGCGATCACCGGGGTGAGCAGGAGGTCGTAGCGGTCGAAGACCCGGTTCGCCTTGGCAGCGACCTTCTCGCCCTGCCTCATCGCCCACTCGACGACCGCCGGCCGCACCCAGCGGCCGAGGCGCAGCGTTTCGCGCGTCCGGCGCTCCAACCGCTCCGGGTGCTCGACGATGTCCGCCTCGGCAGCCACGCCGCCGAAGAACTGGGGCACGAAGGCCGCTGTCGTGTCGGGGTAGCCGGGGTCGACCTCGACGACCTTGTGCCCGATCGAGGACAGCAGCTCGGCGGTCGCCTTGACCGCGGCGACGTTCTCCGGGTCGGGCTTCACGCCCAGGGTCGCGGGCTTGGTGGACCAGGCGATCCGGAGCGGCTCGAAGGTGGCGCGCGCCGCGTCGACGAACGACGAGCTCGGCTCCCCCGCCCGGAACCGATCACCCGGCAGCGCACCGCGGATGACGTCGTAGACGATCGCGCTGTCCATGACCGAGCGGGCCAGCGGACCGGTCGTGCCCAGCGCCCACCACAGGTGGGGGTTCGGGTCGCTGCTGACCCGGCCCCGCTGCGGCTTGAGACCGTAGAGGCCGCAGCACATCGACGGGATCCGGATCGAGCCCCCGCCGTCCCCGCCCATGCCGACAGGCACCATCCCGGAGGCTACCGCGGCTGCCGTGCCGCCGCTCGATCCGCCGGTGGACCGGTCGGTGTCCCAGGGGTTGCGCGTCATGCCGTAGGCGACCGACTCGGTGAAAGGCCACTGGCCGAACTCCGGCATGGCGGTCTTGCCGACGACGACAGCACCCGCGTGCCGCAGCCGGCGCACGACCTCGGCGTCGCGAGGCGCCGGGGTGACGTTGGACCGCCCGCCGAAGGTGGTGACCTCACCCTCGACGTCGAGCTCCTCCTTGATCGCGACCGGCACGCCGTGGAGGGGACCGAGCCCGCGACCATCCGCCCGGGCCTTGTCGCGGGCATCCGCCTCGGCGAGTGCCTTGTCGCGCATGACGTTGGTGAAGGCGTTGAGCCTGCCGTTGGTGGCGTCGATGCGGGCCAGGCAGGCCTCGGTGAGCTCACGGGCGGAGACCTCGCCGGACCGGGTGGCCTCGGCGAGTCGCTCCACTCCCGCGAAGAGCAGGTCGTCGGTCATGGGCACACCGTAGCCGCGGCGGCCGACGGCCCCGACCGGTGCCCGCATGAAGGGAACGCTTGGGGGGTATCGGGCGATGCGGTGATGTTGCTCATATTCGTCAAAGGGGACGAAGACCGCCGCGTCGACGACGAGGAGGAAACATGTCGACAGGAGTGGAGACCGGCCGGATCACCACGGACATCCCGGCCAGGCTCGACAGGCTGCCGTGGGCGCGATGGCACTGGCTTGTGGTGATCGGGCTCGGGACGGTCTGGATTCTCGACGGCCTCGAGGTGACGATCGTCGGCTCGATGTCCGCGGCGCTGCAGGAGGAGAAGACCGGGCTCGGGCTGAGCAGCTTCGACGTCGGCCTCGCGGGTGCGGTCTACGTCGCGGGTGCTTGCCTGGGCGCGCTGTTCTTCGGCCAGCTGACCGATCGGCTCGGCCGCAAGAAGCTCTTCCTGATCACCCTCGCCGTCTACACCGTGGCGACGGTGCTCACGGCGTTCTCCATGAACCCGATGTGGTACTTCTTCTGCCGCTTCCTCACCGGCGCCGGAATCGGCGGTGAGTACGCCGCGATCAACTCCGCCATCGACGAGCTGATCCCGGCGAAGTACCGCGGGCGCGTCGACGTGGCGATCAACGGGTCGTTCTGGGTCGGCGCGGCCGGTGGCTCCCTGCTGACCATCCCGCTGCTCGACCCGACGATGGTCGACCCCGAGTGGGGTTGGCGGGCCGCCTTCGCGCTCGGTGCGATCCTCGCCGTCGGCATCCTGATCGTGCGTCGCAACGTCCCGGAGAGCCCGCGGTGGCTGTTCATCCACGGTCGCGAGGAGGAGAGCGAGCGCATCGTCTCCGGCATCGAGGACGCAGTGCGCGAAGAGGTCGGCGGCGACCTGCCCAGCCCGCGGGACACGATCACCATCCGCCAGCGCCGGTCGATCGGCATGGGTCTGATCGCCAGAACGGTCTTCACGCTCTACCCAAGGCGCACGATCTTGTGCCTGGCGCTCTTCATCGGCCAGGCGTTCCTCTACAACGCCTTCTTCTTCACCTACGGCGACACCCTGGGCACCTTCCTCGACGTGAAGCAGACGGGCTGGTACCTCGCGATCTTCGCGGCGAGCAACTTCCTCGGCGCGTTGCTGCTCAGCCCGCTGTTCGACACCCTCGGCAGGGTCCGGATGATCGCCGGCACCTACATCCTCTCCGGCATGCTGCTCGCGGTGACCGGCTTCATCCTCGGTGACCTGAGTGCGGTCACCCTCACGATGATGGGCGCGGTGATCTTCTTCTTCGCCTCAGCGGGCGCGAGCGCGGCGTACCTCACCGCCAGCGAGGTCTTCCCCATGGAGACCCGGGCGATGTGCATCGCGTTCTTCTACGCCGTCGGCACCGCAGCGGGAGGCATCAGCGGGCCGCTGCTCTTCGGTGCACTCATCGAGAACGCCTCAGCGGACAAGGACATCACCCAGATCGCGATCGGCTACTTCATCGGCGCCACGTTGATGATCGTGGGCGGCATCCTCGAGATCTTCCTCGGCGTCAAGGCCGAACAGCGTTCGCTCGAGAGCATCGCCCAGCCGCTCACCGCCGAGGACAGCTCACCCGAGCCTGGCAGCGGCGACCAGGAGCCAGCCCTGGTCTGAGCCTCCGGCCGAGTGCCTCAGTCCCGCACGCCGCAACGCCGGAGCGCGAGTACGACGAGCGCGCGGGTCACCTGGGCCAGCTCCTCGAGGTTCACGTGCTCCTGGGGTCCGTGGGCCACCCGGATGTCGCCCGGCCCGTAGTGCAGGGTCGGGATGCCGCCGATGCCGGCGTAGAGCCGAAGGTCGCTGCCGTAGACCTCTGCGCCGAGCTCGGGGGTGGGCCCGCCGGTGTCCTGCACCGCGGAGACGACCTCATCCACGAGGGGGTGGTCGGAGTCGGTGCGGCCGCTCGCGAACTGTCCTCCGGGCCAGGTGACGAGCGGCCGGTTCGCCCTCAGCCAAGGGTCGTTCGCGCTCACCGCGGCAACGGCGTCCTCGAGGGCAATCCGGGCCTGCCTCGGGTCCTCGTCGAGCTGCACGCCGAGCCGCCCCTCGGCGACCAGCTTGTCGGGCACGTTGCTGGCCCAGTCCCCCGCACTGACCACACCGACCGACAGCGCATAGGGAAGGTCGCTGCCGAACAGCGGGTCGGGCTCCTTGTTCCGCTCCTGCTCGAGGTTGCTGAGCGCCTCGTAGATCGGAAGGAACGCCTCGAAGGCACTCACGCCCTCGCGGCGCATGCTGCCGTGGGCAGAGCGCCCTCCGACCTCGATCCGGAAGGTCAGCGCCCCCGCGGTGGCGGTCACGATGCGGGCGCCGGTCGGTTCGGTGATGACCGCCGCCTCAGCGCGGTGACCACGACGCAGCGTCGCGAACGCCCCCAGCCCGCCGTCCTCCTCGCCGACCACGCAGTGCACGGCGAGCGGTCGCTCGAGGTGGACACCGGCCGCACGCAACGTCCGCACGACGGCGAGGTTCGCGGCCACACCGGCCTTCATGTCACACGATCCGCGGCCGTGCAGGGCGCCGTCGCGGATCACGGCGGAGAACGGGTCCGCACCGCCCCAGGTCTCGGGGTCCCCCGGCGGCACCACGTCGAGGTGCCCCTGCAGCACCAGCGCAGGCACCCCGTCGCCGGAGGTCGCGCCAACCACACCGATCGCCCTGTCCCGGTGCGCCTCCGAACCGGGGAACCAAGGGTCCTCCTGCAGCTCGGCGAGATCGATCTCCCACTGGTCGACCGCTGCGGCCTCGCTGCGCAGCAGCTCGGCGCACAGCTCCTGCACCTCGACCTCGGCCTCGCTGCCCGCGACGCTGGGTAGCCTGACGAGCTCGGCGAGGTCGTCGACAAGCGCGTCCTCGTCGAGATGGTCCAAGACGAAGGACTCGAGATCGGTGCGGCCGTGAGAGGTCATGTTCGTGAGTGTCTAGGGTTGTGCCCGAGGAGGCAAACAGATGGGTGAGGCAAGCGGGTCCGGGCCAGTCCTGGGCATCGACATCGGCGGCACGGGGGTCAAGGGCGCACCGGTCGACCTCGCGACAGGGGAGCTGGTCGCCGAGCGTGTGAAGATCAAGACTCCCAAGCCCGCCACGCCCGAGTCGGTCGCCGACGTCGTGGAGCAGATCGCCGAGAAGTTCACCGGCGCACACGGCGAGAGCCCGATCGGCATCGCGATCCCGGCTGTCTGTCAGCACGGGGTGGCCCGATCGGCGGCCAACATCGACCCGTCCTGGGTCGACACCGACGTCGATGCCCTGTTCACAGCGCGGCTCGGCCGCCCGGTGCATGTGGTGAACGACGCCGACGCGGCCGGTGTGGCCGAGGCGAAGTACGGTGTCGCCCGCGACGTACCCGGGCTGGTCATCCTCACCACCCTCGGCACCGGCATCGGCTCGGCGTTCCTCCTCGACGGCAAGCTGATGCCCAACAGCGAGCTCGGCCACCTCGAGATCGACGGCTACGACGCCGAGCAGCGCGCGGCGCAGTCGGCCAAGGAGCGCGAGGGCCTCTCCTACAAGGCGTGGGCCGCACGCCTCCAGCGCTACTACTCGCACGTGGAGAGCCTCTTCTGGCCTGACCTGTTCGTGGTGGGCGGCGGCATCAGCAAGGCCTCCGACAAGTTCCTGCCGTTGCTCGACCTGCGCACGCCGATCGTGCCGGCCAAGCTACGCAACCAGGCCGGCATCGTCGGCGCTGCCTGGCTCGCCCGGGAGTTCGGCAGCTGACCCGGGGCTAGGGGGTCGCGAGGAGCGATCGCACCACGCGGAGCCCGACCGACAGCCGAGCGAGGTCGGCCTTGTCGTCGCTGCAGATCTCCCCGAGCGTAGCGACGGCACGCATGACCGCGACGTCTTCCTGCGACTCCCACTCGGCCACCCGGGCGGCCGCAGACTCCCGCGCCTCGGTCTCGGCCAGCACCTGGGCGGTCAGCTGGGCGTGCACGGAGTGCAGCTCGTCACGCAGCGCCGCTCGCGCCATGGTCTGCCAGCGATCCTTGCGGGGCAGGGCCAGGATCTGCGTCGCCAGGGCCGGCAGGCCCAGCGCCTCACCGAGCGTGAAGTGCACACGCGCGACGTCGAGGGGGTCGAGGTCGTCACGCTTGGCGGTGTCGACCACCCCGAGGATGCCGTACGCCGGATGGAGAGCAGCGATCCGGCGAGCCAGGTCCTCAGGCACCGAGGACGCGACGAGCTTCTGGTTCCGCTCCTCGTAGGCCTCCTGCTCCTGACCGGTGAGCAGCTCGGGCAGCTCCGACATGGCCCGCTGCACGATGACCGCGAAGAAGTCCACCGTCGCTTCGGAGTCCATCGGCGCGCGCCGGTTCGTCACCAACCACCGCGACGCCCGCTCGACCAGGGTCCGCACCTCCAGGCGCATACGCGTCTGGACCGAGGCGTCGATCTTGTTGTCGTACGACGCGATCTCATCGAGCAGTGCCTCGGACCCGAAGATCTCCCGCGCCACGAAGTTCGCGCGGGTGATCTCCGCCGGGGTGGCCCCGGTCTCCCCGGACAACCGGTGGAAGTAGGTCATGCCCGCGCCGTTCACCAGCGCGTTGACGATCTGGGTCACGATGATCTGGCGCCGCAGCGGATGCTCGGCCATCTGCTGGCGGTAGGCCTGGTGCATCTTGCTCGGGAAGTACCGGAACAGGTCGCCGCGCAGGAACGGGTCGTCGGGCAGGTCGCTCTCGAGCAGCTCGTCAGCGAGCACGATCTTGGTGTAGGCCAGCAGCACCGAGAGCTCGGGAGCGGTCAAGCCCTCGCCGCGGTCGAGGAGCTGGGAGACCCGCTTGCGCGAGGGCAGGAACTCCAGCTCGCGGTTGAGCAGCCCCTGCCGCTCGAGGCGTCGCATCCAGTCCTCGTGGACGTGGAGCAGCCCCGGCGCGTTGGCGTCGGCACTGGCCAGGGCGAGGTTCTGCTCGTAGTTGTCGTCCAGCACGAGGTCGGCGACCTCGTCGGTCATGGAGACCAGCAGCTCGTTGCGCTGCTTGCCCGTGAGATCGCCCTCCGCGACCACCCGGTCGAGGAGGATCTTGATGTTGACCTCGTGGTCGGAGGTGTCGACGCCGGCGGAGTTGTCGATGAAGTCGGTGTTGATCCGGCCGCCGTTGCGGGCGTACTCGATGCGCCCGGGCTGGGTGAGCCCGAGGTTGCCGCCCTCGCCCACGCACCGGCAGCGCAGCTCGGAGCCGTCCACCCTGATCGAGTCGTTGGCCTTGTCCCCGGCGTCCGCGTTGGTCTCGGTCGATGCCTTCACGTAGGTGCCGATGCCGCCGTTCCACAGCAGGTCGACGTCCGCCAGGAGGATCGCGCGCATCATCTCGTGCGGGGTCATCGAGGTGACCTTGTCCTCGATGCCGAGCGCTCGACGTACCTCGGGAGTGACCTGGATCGACTTCAGATGACGGGAGTAGACGCCGCCGCCCTTGCTGATCAGCGAGCTGTCGTAGTCCTTCCAGGACGAGCGCGGCAGCTCGAAGAGCCTGCGCCGCTCGGCGAAGGACGTAGCCGGGTCCGGGTCGGGATCGAGGAAGATGTCGCGGTGGTCGAAAGCGGCCACGAGCTTGGTGTGCTCCGAGAGCAGCATGCCGTTGCCGAAGACGTCACCGGACATGTCGCCGACGCCCACTGCGGTGAAGTCCTCGGTCTGGCAGTCGATGCCCATCTCGCGGAAGTGTCTGCGCACCGAGACCCAGGCGCCGCGGGCGGTGATGCCCATCGCCTTGTGGTCGTAGCCGGCCGAGCCGCCGGAGGCGAACGCGTCGCCGAGCCAGAAGCCGTAGTCGGCCGAGATCTCGTTGGCGATGTCGGAGAACGACGCCGTGCCCTTGTCGGCTGCGACGACGAGGTAGGAGTCGTCGGCGTCGTGGCGCACGACCTTCGCGGGCGGAACCGTCTCGCCGCCGACCAGGTTGTCGGTGATGTCGAGCAGCCCGGAGATGAACGTCCGGTAGCAGGCCACACCCTCGGCGAGCCAGGCGTCACGGTCGGCCGGGTCGGGAAGCTGCTTGCAGTAGAAGCCGCCCTTGGCCCCCACGGGCACGATCACCGCGTTCTTCACCATCTGGGCCTTGACCAGACCGAGGATCTCGGTGCGGAAGTCGTCGCGGCGGTCCGACCAGCGAAGCCCGCCTCGTGCGACGGCACCGAAGCGCAGGTGGACGCCTTCGACCCGTGGCGAGTAGACGAAGATCTCGAACTTCGGCCGCGGCTCGGGCAGGTCCGGGATCGAGCTGGGCTCGAGCTTGAGGGACAGGTAGCTCTTCGGGCTGCCGTCCTCACCGGTCTGGAAGTAGTTCGTGCGCAGGGTCGCCTGCACGATCGAGAGGTACGAGCGCAGGATGCGGTCGTGGTCGAGGCTGGCCACGTCGTCGAGCGACTGGGTGATCCGCTCCTCGATCTCCTCCAACGACGCGGTGCGGCTCTCGCTCGCGGCGTCGAGGTTGCCGTTGCGCCCCGGGTCGAACCGCGTCTCGAACAGCCGGACGAGGAGCCTCGTGATGTCGACGTTGCTGCGAAGCGCGTCCTCGATGGAGTCCTGGGCGAAAGGCGTGCTGCCCTGGCGCATGTACTTCGCGTAGGCGCGCAGCACCACGACCTGGCGCCAGGTGAGGCCGGCGGCAAGAACGAGGGCGTTGAAGCCGTCGCTCTCGTTGCGGCCCTCCCAGACCGCGTTCACCGTGTCCTGGAACAGCTCGCGTGCTCCGGCGGGAAGCGTCTGGCCGTAGCGCAGCCCGAAGTCGTAGATGTAGGACTGGCGCGGAAGCCCCTCGAGCTCGTACGGGCGCTCGTCGACGACCTCGACACCCATGGCGGACATCGCAGGCAGGACCTGGCTCAGCGAGAGCGGAGGACCGACCCGGAAGACCTTGAGCCGGGCCTCTCCCGGGGCGGCGTCCAGACGCTCGTAGAACGACAGCGACAGGCCTTCCTCGCCCTCCAGGGCCTCGAGGCGACCGAGGTCGACCGCACCGGTGCGGGGCGCGTAGTCCTCCTTGTAGGCCTCGGGGAAGGTGTCGGCGTACATCCGGCCCAGTCGGGCGCCCTCCTCCTCGCCGTACTCGCTGTGCACCGCCGCCACGAAGTCGTCGCGCCAGGAGCGAGCCGCCTCGGCCAGCCGCCGCTCGAGGTCGGCCTGGTCGTAGTCGCCGACCAGCTCACCCTTGGGCGGCCGCACGACGAAGTGAAGTCGCGCGAGCATCGACTCGCTGACGCGGGCGGTGTACTCGATGGACTCCCCACCGAGGTGGGTCTTGAGGATCGAGGAGATCTTCTCGCGGACGCCGGTCGTGTAGCGGTCGCGCGGGAGGTAGACCAGGCACGACAGGAAGCGGCCGTAGACGTCACGACGGATGAACAACCTCAGCTGGCGGCGGTCGCGCGTGTGCAGCACTGCCTCCGCGATCGGGACCAGCTCCTCGATCGGCGTCTGGAAGAGCTCGTCGCGCGGGTAGGTCTCGAGGATGTCCATCAACGCCTTGCCGGTGTGGCTCAGCGGGTCGAAGCCGGCATGGTCGATGACCTGGCGCGCCTTGCGGCGCAGGACCGGGATCCGGGTCAGGGACTCGGTGTAGGCAGCCGAGGAGAACAAGCCCAGGAAGCGCTGCTCCCCCACCACCTCACCGGACTCGTCGAAGGTCTTGACGCCGACGTAGTCGAGGTGAGCGGGCCGGTGCACCGTCGCCTTGGAGTTGGCCTTGGCCAGCACGAGCAGGGTCTTGTCCCGGGCCTTGGCGGAAACCAGCGGCGGCAGCTTGCCGTAGGTGGCCGACATGTCCTGGTCGGTGCGCAGGATGCCGTAGCCCGTGCCGGGGACCGCCCGGAGGTAGTCCTCGCCGTCGATGGTCGCGAGCTGGTACTCGCGGTAGCCGAGGAAGGTGAAGTGGTCGTCGGCGAGCCACTCGAGGAGTGCCTTGCCCTCGGCGACCTCCTGCTCGTCGAGCGGTGGAGGGTTCTTCTCGAGGTCCTCGACGACCTGCCGGGCCTGGGCGTTCATCCGCTCCCAGTCCTCGACCGCCTCCCGGACGTCGCGGAGCACCTTCGCGAGGGACTGCTCGATCGCCTCGAGGTCCTCCGGGTCGGTCTCGCGGTCGATCTCGATGTGCATCCACGACTCGCGGAAGACGTCGTGAGGCATGTCGCGGCCAAGTCCGTCCTGGCCCTCGGAGGTGTGGATCTCCTTGAGCTCCCCGGCCACGTCGCGGCGCACGAGCAGCTGAGGGTGCACGACCATGTGGACCGAGCGGTGCTCCTCGTTGAGCTCCATCGTCACGGAGTCGACGAGGAAGGGCATGTCGTCGGTGACGACCTCGACGACCGTGTGGCCGTTGCAGGACCAGCCGTGCTCGGAGACCGACGGCGTGAAGACCCGGATGTTGGCGGTGCCCTGAGGGCGGCTCGTCGCGAGGCGGTACTGGCTCATCGCAGCGCCGTAGAGGTCGACCTCGGAGCGGTCGACGATGTCCTCGGGCGCCACATGGCGGTAGTAGGACTTCAGGAACTGCTGGACGCTGGTGCCGGGAGGTCCTCCCGAACCCTTGCTCCGTGAGCTCAGCTCCGCCGCCTTGGCGATGAGCTCATCCTTGCTGTCATCCAGCGTCGTACGCACGAGGCATCAACCTTTGTCGTTCCCGGTCGGCACGCCGTTGTGCCGACGTCTCCAACCTATGCTTTGCGGGGGTGGCCGACAACAACGGGGTCGTTGTCGCGTGTCTCGTCACCGAGACACTATGGATGGTCCCGGAGCGGGCTCACAGCTGCGACCGCAGCTCCCACAGCACCGGGTAGTACTGCAGTGGGAGACGCGAGCGAAGGTACGCCGCCCCGGACGACCCACCGGTGCCCGTCTTGGTGCCGATCATTCGCTCCACCATCACCACATGACGCGCCCTCCACGCGGCGGCGAGCTCGTCGTGCTGCAGCAGCGCCTCGGCCAGCGCCCACACGTCGGAGTAGGAGGCGCGGTCGTGGGCGGCCCGTCGTACCGACTCGGCGACCTCGTCGTCGCTGTCCGCCGGCAGGCCGCGCTCCCTCAGGACGTGGATGAAGGCGTCCCACAGCGACGGCTCCTCGAGGCGTCGGCGAAGGCGGTCCTTCTCGGCGTCGGTCAGCCCCTTGAACCGCTCGACGAAGGATGCGTCCTTGGCGCCGGAGAGGAACTCGAGCTCGCGGTACTGCACGGACTGGAAGCCGCTAGCCGGTGCAAGTGCCTGCCGGAACTTCAGGAAGTCCTGCGGCGTCATGGTCTCGAGCACGTCGACCTGGTTGACCAGGACGCGCTCGATCACGTGCATCCGCTGGAGCAGGTGCTGGGCCCACCAGAGCCGGCTGGGCCCGGTCGCATCTCCCGCAGATCCGTCCTCGCGGCCGAGCATCGCGTCGCGCGCCGCCGTCGCCTCGTGGAGCAGCTGCTGGAACCAGAGCTCGTACACCTGGTGGATGGTGATGAAGAGCAGCTCGTCGTGTGCGGGCGGGTCGGACTCGAAGCGCTGCGCGCCCAGCAGCTGCTCGAGGGCGAGGTAGCTGCCGTAGGTGAGCTTGGCGCCGTGCTCGCCGAAGGCGATGTCGGTGCCTCCCCACTCCCCCGCCCATTCGGGGCTCGCATCCTCGGTGTGGTCGGGATCCTGGTCGTGGTGCCGGGCATCCGGGTGCGGGTTCGAAGTCACACGGCGGAGCGTAGTCACGGGTGGTGCCATACGTCATGATTGTGCGCCATGAAGTTCGAGAAGACACTGAGGTACGACGCGAGCCCGGCGGAGGTCTTCGCCATGCTCGGTGAGCGGGCGTTCCGCGAGCAGGTGTGCGAGGCCCAGCACGTCACGGGGTGCACCGTCGAGATCGACGGCACCGACGAGACCATGAGCGTGAGCGTCGACCAGCACCGCCCCTCGGAGGGCATCCCGTCGTTCGCCAAGAAGTTCGTCGGTGACTCGATCCACATCGCTCAGCGCGAGGACTGGACGAGCCCCACCGACGCGAAGCTCGACGTCACCATCCCCGGCAAGCCCGGTCACATGAAGGGCACGGTCACGTTGCGGCCGGACGGCGACGGCACGGTGGAGACTGTCTCGGGCGAGCTCAAGGTGAGCATCCCGATCGTCGGAGCGAAGATCGAGAAGCTCATCATCGAGCTCTTCGAGCACGCGCTCGATGCCGAGCAGCGCACCGGCAAGGCCTGGCTGGCCGATCGCTAGAGCCGGCGCTCATGCGGCTCGCTGCCCCGGTCAGCCGTGGGCTCTGTCGCCGCATCGGTCCCCCCGGTCGCGGCAGAGGATGTCCCCTCGCCCTGAGGCGCCGCGTCGCGACGACGCAGCATCACCACCACGACAGCGAGGACGACGAAAGGCCCGAAGGCCAGCAGCGCGAGAAGCGCAGTCTCGTATGCGTGCAGATCCCCGAGATGCTGCGGAACGAGAAAACCCATCGCTCCATTGTCGACCAATGTTGAAGTCGCCCGTCACCCGGGCGAAAACATGGCCGAAGCGAGGCCCCGTCCGATCCGGACGGGGCCTCGTCGTCTCTCACCCCATGTGGGGGTAGCGATAGTCCTTCGGCGGGTCGAAGGTCTCCTTGATCGAGCGCGGGGAGGTCCAGCGCTGGAGGTTCGACGGGGCTCCGGCCTTGTCGTTGGTGCCGGATGCCCGGGCGCCGCCGAACGGCTGCTGGCCCACGACCGCGCCGGTCGGCTTGTCGTTGATGTAGAAGTTGCCGGCCGCGAAGCGGAGCGCTTCAGCCGCCCAGGCGATCGCGCGGCGGTCCTGGGCGATGATCGACCCGGTGAGGGCGTACGACGCGAAGGACTCCATCTGGGCGACGGCGGCCTCGAAGTCCCCGTCCTCGTACACGTGCACGGCGAGGATCGGCCCGAAGTACTCCGTCGAGAACATCTGGTCCGTCGGGTCACTGCCCTCCACGACCGTCGGCCGCACGAAGTAGCCCTTGGAGTCGTCGACCTGACCGCCTGCGACGACGTCGAGAGTCTTGGACCGCTTGGCGCGGGTGATGGCCGACTTGTGCTTGGCGAAGGCGCGGTCGTCGATCACCGCACCCATGAAGTTCGACAGGTCGGTGACGTCGCCGACGGCGATGCCCTCGATCTCGGCGACCAGGTCGTCGCGCATGCGGTCCCACAGCGACCGGGGCACGTAGGCCCGGGAGGCCGCCGAGCACTTCTGCCCCTGGAACTCGAACGCGCCGCGCACCATGGCCACCCGGAGCACGTCGACGTCGGCCGAGGGGTGGGCGACGACGAAGTCCTTGCCTCCGGTCTCGCCCACGATCCGCGGGTAGGAGCGGTAGGTGGTGATGTTCTCCCCCACCGTGCGCCACAGGTGCTGGAAGGTCGGGGTCGACCCGGTGAAGTGGATGCCGGCCAGGTCGGGGTGGCCGAGGGCGACCGAGGAGACGTCGAGGCCGTCCCCGGGGAGGAGGTTGATCACACCCGGCGGCAGGCCGGCTTCCTCGAGGAGACGCATGGTGTGGTGCGCGGCCACCTGCTGGGTGGGCGAGGGCTTCCAGAGCACGGTGTTGCCCATCAGGGCCGGCGCCGTCGGCAGGTTCCC